>JBKJIQ010000013.1:0-127132 GCA_046598395.1 Acidimicrobiia bacterium | reverse complement strand
ACGAAGCGGGGAGAGGGACGCGGTGCTGCCGATTGGCCAGCGGAGTGTGGCCCGTCCGGCCCGGTCCGCAGGACCAAGAGGACAAGCGGAACGAAGCGGGGAGAGGGACGCGGTGCTGCCGATTGGCCAGCGGAGTGTGGCCCGTCCGGCCCGGTCCGCAGGACCAAGAGGACAAGCGATGAGTGGGCGTCGTCGCGTCAGCGCGTCCGACGACCGCAGCGCTGCGGTGACCCACGAGGAGGACCTCGATCGTCGCCGTTTGGCGGCAGCCCTCGATGCGGTGAGTGATGCCATTGTGGTCGTGGACGCCGGCGGTGAAGTGGTGCTGCGCAATACGTCGGCCGGTCGCTTCAACGACGCCCGCCACGCTGACGCGCTGGCCGGTGGGGCACTCCGTGAACTGCTCGACCGCGCTCGTTCGGGCGAGGAGTGTTCGCGCGAGTTGCAACTGTTCGGTCCGCCGGCCGAGGTGTTCTGGATGACGGCTCGGCCGTTGGCCACCGATGGCCGGCGCATTGGTGCGGTGGGGATCGTGCGCGACGTCACCGAGGCGCGGCGCATCGAGAACGTCCGCCGAGACTTTGTGGCTAACGTGAGCCACGAGCTCAAGACTCCGGTGGGGGCATTGGCGGTACTCGCCGAAACCCTCGCCGCGGTGGATGATCCGCGGGTGGCCAAGCAGTTTGCCGAGCGGATCGCGACCGAAGCGACGCGGGTGGGCGCGATCGTGGATGACCTCCTGGATCTCGGTCAGATCGAATCTCACGATGCTGCCCGAGAGGCGGTGGTCGTGGGCGAGATTGTTGCGGCGGCCGTTGAGCGGGTCGAGGCGGCTGCACATGCCGCGGGTCACGAGTTGCTCGTGACCGATTGCGACGCGTTGCTGATCTGCGATCGCCGTCAGATGGTGGGTGCGGTCGCGAATCTGCTCGACAACGCGATGAAGTACTCGGAGCCCGGGCAGTCCATCACATTGAACGCGCGAGCCACTGACGGCTGGGTCACGTTCGAGGTACGGGACTATGGCGTGGGTATCCCTTCGCGTGACCTCGATCGCATCTTCGAACGGTTCTATCGCGTGGACCGGGCGCGGAGTCGGACGACCGGTGGTACTGGTCTGGGGTTGGCGATCGTGCGCAACGTCGCCCATGCCCACCATGGCGATGTCACGGTGGAATCCAACGAGGGTGAGGGTTCGACGTTCCGGCTCCGACTGCCGATGACTTCGAACGTCAGCCCGCTGAATGCTTGGGAACGCTGATGGCCGATCCACCCCTGGTGCTCGTCGTAGACGACGAAGCGTCGTATCGCGACGCGCTCTCGGTCGCACTTTCGGCCGAAGGTTTTCTCGTGGAGACTGCGGCCGACGGTGTGGAGGCGTTGGAGAAGTTCGAGTCGTCGCGACCGGCACTGATCCTGCTCGACGTCATGCTCCCGCGCATCTCGGGGATCGATGTGTGTCGCCAAATCCGTACGAAATCGCGCGTGCCGATCATCATGGTCACGGCGCGCGGCGGCGAGATTGATGCGGTCGTTGGGCTCGAGGTGGGAGCCGATGATTACGTGGCGAAGCCGTTCCGGCTCCGCGAGCTGGTAGCGCGCGTGCGAGCAGCGCTCCGGCGCGGCCCGCTCACGGAGTCGGTCGAAGTCGAGCGCGAGGACACCGTGACCGTTGGTGATGTTGTGGTCGACGTGAGCCGACATGAAGTGCTCGTTCGGGGAGATCTCGTTCCGTTGCCGCTCAAGGAGTTCGAGCTGCTCGAACTCTTGTTACTGAACGCGGGCCGGGTATTGACGCGTGATGTGTTGATCGATCGGATCTGGGGACCGAACTATTTCGGAGACACCAAGACGCTCGACGTGCACATCAAGCGGCTGCGGGCCAAGGTCGAGGACGACCCGTCTGTGCCGGCGCGCATCGTGACCGTACGCGGCGTCGGTTACCGATACGAGCGGAGTTAACCCCCTCTTACGAGTTGGAAGGCAAGAGGTCGTCGACCACCGTCGTGATCCCCTCCAGCCATGCGCTGGTATCAACTTGCTGGGTGCTTGCCGACGCGGTGCCCGTGACTGGCGCTCCTGGTAGGGGTCGCCTCGGGACGAGTTCTGCCACCACGTCGGAGAAGGAGGGTCCCCCTGGCGTCGGTGTGGGAGCCGGTACTTCCGGCGGTGCGGGCGGCGCGAGCTCTGGGGACGGCGCGGACGCGACGTCGGTTCTCGGCGCGCCAAATCGAATGGGTGCATCGGGGACTGGCGGCGCGCTGCGCTGCATCGGAGGGATCGTGGTCTCAGGCGTCTCGGCCTCGACCTCGGTTCCTTTGGAACCCTTGCCCATCATGTCGGAGAACTTCATGTCACCCTCGCCAATGCTTGCTCGTAGTCCTTGCGCACACGAGGCGACGCGAGTCCAGCGGATTCGAACTTCGCTACGACAACACCGTCGCGATCGATGACGAACGTTCCCCGGTTCGCACAGCCCAGTGCCGTGTTGAACACGCCGTAGGCAGTCGCGACCTCGCCGTGGGGCCAGAAATCCGAGAGGATCGGGAACGTGAATCCCTGCTGCTCGGCCCACTGCGCCTGCGCGTGTCGGGTGTCGCAACTGATTGCGAGGACCGCCGCGCTCGAACCTTCGAAGACCGAAGGGTCGTCACGGATCTCGCACAACTCGCCCTGACAGACGCCCGAAAACGTGAAGGGGTAGAACACCAGCACCACGGGTTGCTTGCCCTGGTAGTCGGTCAAGCTGACGTCGTTGCCCGCTTGATCCTTCAGGGTGAACTCGGGGCCACGTTGCCCGATCTCGACGGTCAAAGCTCGCTCCTCGATCGTTGAAAGGTCGATCGCAGTGTAAGGGTTGGCACGAAACCAGAGTCGGTTACGCGTGGGGAAGTTGTCGCCACCCGTTGTCGACCGCAGCACCGGCACCCTTGAGCGAAGCGGCCACAATCCCGAGCAGTGGCGTGACGGTCGCGTAGCCGTCGATCAAGAGCGCCTCGTCGGTCCCGGGATCAGGTGTCTCCGTCTTCCCCTTGAACTCGATGCGCAGGTCGCCGTCGCGCAGATCGGCGGACGCGACCCAGAACTCTCCGTACGTCGCGAGCGCTGCGTCACGCACACCTTTGAGTTCACCAATTGGCCGATTCGGGACATTGAGGTTCAACACTCGTGGCCCCGATTCGGCGAGCACCCAATCGAGGGCAGGCACGGCGAGCGCCGCCGCGGTGGTCCAGTGGTAGTTCGCGTGTTCGTCCCAACGCATACTCACGGCGAGCGCGGAAATGCCGAGGCCGGCGGCAGTCAAGGCCGCGCCGACGGTGCCGGAATGCAGCACGAGGTGGCCGGTATTGGCACCGGGGTTAATACCTGACGCCACCACGTCAGGCCGCTCGCCGAACGCGCCGAGACAGGCCATGTAGACCGCGGTTGCCGGCGGCCGCTCGATCGCGAGGACTTCCACGTCGGGCAGTTCCGGCCAGTGGCGGGTGGCGACGGGGATGCGTTCCGAACGATGCAGCGGTCCAATGGAAGCGCCGGCACCACTCAGATCCGAGAGTGGAGCCACGACCTGGACGTGGTGGCCCGCTTCGTGAAGCGCAACTGCGAGGGCGACGATGCCGGGCGAGGCCACGCCGTCGTCGTTGGTGACGAGCACCCGAAGTGGCGTGTTCACTGCGGTGGTGGAAGGTAGCGGGCGGTGGTGATGACACCGTCGAGAACGGTGAGGGCCCACGCGCTGCCTTTGGCAACGCGATCGTCATCGAGGACGACGCCGCGGCGACTCAATGCGTTCATGGTGTCTCCGATGACGTCGCCGTGACTACACAGCGCGATTGGATACTCGGATTGCTCCATCACTCTGAGCGCGTGGCTGGGCCCCGCGCCCTCCGCGAGCTCGGCATCGATGGCGACGCTGAGACCCAATCGGGTGGCCAACGGTTCCACAGTTTGGACACACCGAGTGAAGGGGCTGCTCAGAATGGTCCGGATGCCCTGATCCGCCAAGAGATCGGTCAGTGCGTTCGATTGAGTGCGCCCACGGTCGGTGAGCTCGCGCGTGTCATCTGATGCCGCGCCGCGGGTACCGGCGTGAGCGTGACGAATGAGGAAACACTCCGTCATGAGCGACCTTCGATGCGGGGTTCGCGGCTGCGCGCCATGGCGCGATCCATCAAGACCTGATGCGCGTCGACGTGGTCTCGCGTGGGGACGCGATGCCATTGCCCGTGGGTGTCGAGCTCCCAGACTTGAATGTCGGCGGCCAGCTCGACGTTGAGGATATCGGCGAGTCGGCGGCGCAGCGCCGGAGCGCGAACCGGCACGAGCGCCTCGATCCGACGGTCGAGGTTGCGGGGCATGATGTCGGCCGAGCCGATGAGGTACTCCGCGGTCTCGTCGTCGGCACCGAACCGGTAGATGCGCGAATGCTCGAGGAACCGGCCGAGCAGTGAACGGACACGGATGGTCTCGGACCGACCGGGAACGCCGGGCCGCAAACAACAGATTCCGCGAACAAGCAGGTCGATCGGAGTGCCCTGTTCCGACGCTGCATACAGCGCATCGATGGTTTTGGGGTCGACGAGAGCGTTCATTTTCAACACGATTCGCCCGGCGGAACCGAGTGCCCCCTGTTCCTGAATGCGGGCGATGATGGCAGTGCGGAGTCCGTGGGGCGCGATCAGCAGTTGTCGGTACTGCTGGGGTCGGGAGTACCCGGTGAGTGAGTTGAACAGCTCGGTGAGATCGGCGCCGATTTCTGGGTCCGCGGTGAGCAGACCGATGTCCTCGTAGAGACCTGCGGTGACTGCGTTGTAGTTGCCCGTTCCCACGTGGCAGTAGCGGCGGATTCCGGATCGTTCGTCGCGCACGATGAGGAGGATTTTTGTATGGGTCTTGAGTCCGATGAGCCCGTAGACAACGTGGACCCCGGCCTCTTCCAGTTCGCGGGCCCGCTCGAGGTTGATCTCTTCGTCGAACCGCGCCTTGAGCTCAACGAGTGCGACTACTTGCTTGCCTGCGGCTGCGGCGCGCACGAGTGAATCGATGATCGTGCTTTCTTGGCCGCCCGTGCGGTACAAGGTCTGTTTGATCGCGAGGACCTTGGGGTCACGCGCGGCCTGATCGATGAAGGCGGCCACACTCGTCGCGAAGGAGTCGTAGGGGTGTTGGACCAAGACATCGTTGGCCGCCAGCACCTGGAACAGGTCGGGTGGAGGGTCGGTGCGCGCCAGCACGGGTTGAGTCTGGGGAACCCACGGTTCGTCCTTGAGGTCAGGACGATCAACACCGTAGACCGTCCAGAGCCCGGAGAGATCGAGCGGTCCTTCCACCACACTCACGTCGACCGGTGAGAGCTCGAGTTCGCGCACGAGCAGGTCGCGCATGTCGTCGGCCATTGTGGTGTCGACCTCGAGGCGCACGACATGACCGGACCGCTTGCGGAGGGTGAGCACACTCTCGATGGCCTCGAGGAGATCGTCGTTCTCGGCATCGAGTTCGAAGTCGGCATCGCGGGTGACTCGGAACGGATGATGCGCGGTGATCTCCATTCCGGGGAACAGCTGATCGAGATGTGCGGCGATGACTTGCTCGAGTGGAACGAAGCGTTCGCCATCTGGCATCACCACAAAACGCGGGAGAAGTGGCGGAACTTTGACGCGTGCAAACCGTTGCTCGCCGGTGGTGGGATCAAGCACTTGAACAGCGAGGTTGAGCGACAGGTTCGAGATGTACGGGAATGGATGAGCGGGGTCGACTGCGAGCGGTGTGAGTACCGGAAACACTCGCGCTTGGAATACGTCGACGAGGTAACTGCGGTCGTCGTCGGAGAGGTCGTTCCAGTCGGCGAGTACAACGCCCGCGGCAACGAGTGCCGGCGAGATCTCCTTGGTGAACAGCGTCGCCTGACGCGTCACGAGCTCTCGGATCTGAATGCGCACGGCGTCGAGTTGTTCGTTCGGCCGCAGGCCGTCCGGTGAGGTGGTGCGGACTCCCGCCATGACCTGCTCTTGCAGGCCGGAGACCCGGACCTGAACGAACTCGTCGAGATTGGTCGTGAAGATGGCGAGAAATTTGGCTCGCTCGAGCAGTGGCTGGGTCTCGTCCTCGGCCAGCTCCAGGACCCGGGCGTTGAACTGCAGCCACGACAGCTCCCGATTCAGTAGCTCCTGGCTGCGGTCCATGGCTGCCATCGTACCGATCGCTCCTCGGTCGCATGGGGACGCGATCCACCCCGGGGGAGGGAGTGGATCGGTGGCCGGGACCGGAGCGGGGAACCGAAGTCCCGGCCTGACCCTGCCGAGGCGGGGCCAACACCGTGAAGAGTACGAAGGCCGAATGACGCTCTGCTCACATGCGGGGAACGCCGAGCTGGCGAAACGGTGAACTCGCGAAATCGCCAGGAAAGGACCGATAGCCTCGCGCTCGAAATGGTCACACGCGATCCGAGAACGTACGAGCTCAATCCGTTTGGCCGGCTCGCGGTCACCCACGCGGCATCGTCGGTGGGTGATGCATGTTTGACCGTCTCGCTCGCGGGGTCGATCTTCTTTACCCAGAGCGTCGGTGAGTCCCGCACCCAGGTGCTGCTCTATCTGTTGTTGACGCTCGCGCCGTTCTCACTGGTCGCGCCGGTGATCGGACCTGCACTCGACCGCAGCCGGGCGGGCCGCAAGACGCTGATGGCCGTGGGTTGTTTCGGGCGCGCGTTGGTGTGTTTCCTCATGGTGGGACAGCTCGATTCGGTCCTGCTGTTCCCACTCGCGTTCGTCGCGCTGGTGCTGTCGAAGGGCCACTCGGTCGCGAAATCATCCCTCGTGCCCGCGGTCGTGCACAACGATGGCGAACTGGTGGAAGCGAATTCGCGCCTCTCGCTCATCGCGGTGGTCGCGAGCGTGGCGGGCGGACTTCCAGCTGCGGGCTTGGTTGCGCTCTTCGACGCGCGATTCTCGCTGCTCCTCGCGTCGCTCATGTTTGCGGTCGCGGGGGTACTCGCAACTCGGATACCGAGTGCACCGCGTCCGGCCGCCCCTGAGACGATTGAAGAGCGAGCCGAGATGGCGATTCCGAGCATCGTGTTCGCCGGGAGCGCGATGGCCGTCATGCGCGGGTGCGTGGGTTTCCTCACGTTCCTCCTCGCGTTCTTGCTCAAACGGCAGGGCGAGGCCGCCTGGGTGTTTGGCGTGGTGCTCGCATCGAGCGCGCTGGGTGGGTTTGTCGGCGTGATCCTCACGCCGCGGTTGCGACGGTTATTGCGTGAGGAGTCGATGCTCGCGGGCTCGCTCCTGGTTCCCGCGCTCGTCGCGCTCGTCGCCGCGCGCGACGGTGGAACGCTGGGTGCCGTCGCCATCGGGTTTACGGTGGCCGCGGGTGCTGCGACCGGCCGGATCGCGTTCGACAGCCTTGTACATCGCGACGGACCTGAACATCTGCGTGGTCGCGCGTTCGCGCGATTCGAGACCCGCTTTCAACTGGCCTGGGTCGCGGGCGCGCTGATTCCGGTGGCATTGCTCGATGTCCTGAGCCGACGTTGGGGCTTCTTCGCGCTCGCGCTGGTGTTGTTTTTCGCCGGCCTTTCGTACGTCGCCGGGTTGCGGGCCCGAGGCGAGTGGGGTCCACCGCGTCGGGATGCATCGCATCTGCCGAACAGTGGCGACACTGCCGATCGCAATCCGCCCGAACTGGAGGACGGGACGAGTCAGACTCCGTAACCATGGATGCGCTGCTTCGACCGATCGTTGCCGATGAACTCGAGTTGTTCGTGCAGGCCGACGGCTACGGGTTTGGTGAACGCGCGCAGCATGGGGAGTGGGCGAGCGCTGAGATCGACCGCACCATCGCCGCGTTCGTGGGGGACGAGATTGTTGCCACCGGCCGCAACTACACGCTCGAGCTGACGGTTCCTGGCGGGGCGCGCATCCCGGCGGGAGGAGTGAGCTGGATCACCACCCGGCCAACGCATCGCCGGCGTGGCCTGCTCACCAAGATCATGATGTGCCTGATCGCGGAGAGTTCGGAGCGTGGCGAGGTGGTGTCGATCCTCACCGCATCGGAGGGTGGCCTGTATCAACGGTTCGGGTACGGGGTTGCGGCGCGCATCGCCACGTTCAGTGCCAGCCGCGCCGGGGTGAAGTTTGTGGAGACGGTGCCCGACGCGGTTCTCCGCATGGTCGAGCCCGAGGTTGCGGTCGAGTTGGTACCGCCGCTCTTCGACCGGGTGCGTCGGTTGCAGGCGGGTGCAGTATCGCGCCCGGATTTCTGGTGGCCGGGGGAATGGGCGCCGGAAGATTGGATTGACCCACGCCGACGTTTCGATGTGGTGGTTGAGTTCGATGGTGTAGTCGAGGGTTACGCGATGTACGCGGTCGATGGGGAATGGAAGGACGGATTCACCGAGAAGGTGGTGGCGGTTCGGGATCTGATCGCCGCAACTCCGGCGGCCGAAGCCGCGCTGTGGCAGTACCTGTTCAACGTCGATCTCACGGTGGGTGTCCGCGCTTGGAATCGGCCGCTTGACGACGCCCTCCCGTGGCTCATCACCGATCCGCGCCAGATCCGGACGGCGCAAGTGCGTGATTCCCTGTGGGTTCGACCCCTGGACACCGCCGCATTTCTCGCGGCGCGCACCTATGGCGCCGAGGGAACGCTGACGATTGCGGTGACCGACCACTTCCTCGATGATCGGATGACCGCGGGCATGTTCACCCTGACCGGGGGCGGAGATGGTGCGGAGTGTGTCCGCGCACCCGGCTCGGCGGTTCCCGATCTGGTGCTCGATGCGGCGGAGCTCGGTGCCATTTCGTTGGGTGCGTACCGTGCGAGTCAACTCGCGCGGGCAGGGCGCGTTGTTGCGGCCGACCCCGTTGTGTTGGACCGGGCCGATGCAATGTTTCGCACTGCCCGGGAGCCGTACGCGTCAACCTGGTTCTGACGACGGATCAGCAAGCCGGCTTGTTCCAACCTTCGAACGGGTCAGCTCCAGCCGGAGGTGGCGCCCTTCACCATGCCGAAGGGGCCGGCGGGCCAGCGGAAGCAATCTGTCATTAGTTGGTCGACCTCGTCTGCGGTGGCTATGCCCTCGTTCACGACCTTCTGGGCTTCGGCCACCATCGCGAAGTACACGCGATTGGCAACGAACCCCCATGCCATGGCGGTGTCGTTGACGACGACGGGATTCTTTCCGCACCGCCGCGCCGCATCGCGCACGGTCTCGATCGTCGCGTCGCTGGTGGCACGAGTGCGGATGATCTCGGCGAGCTTCATCACCGGCGCGGGGGATGCCCAGTGCCAGCCCACCACGCGGTCGGGACGGTTGGTTGCCGCACCGATGGCCTGAATCGGGAACCCCGAGGTGTTCGAACACAGGATGGTGTGTTCGGGTGCCGCGGCGTCGAGATCGCGAAAGACACGAATCTTGAGGTCGAGCCGCTCGGGCACCGCCTCGATCACGAGATCGGTGGCGGCCGCGGCCGCGAAGTCTTCGGAGAACGTGAGCCGGGCCGCAGCGGCGTCGGCCTCGGCTCGGGTGAGCTTGCCGCGTTCAACGGCTGATTCAAGTCCGTAGCGACCTGTGGTCGCGTGCTCATGGCCTGCGGCCAGCGCGGCCGCATCGATGTCGTGGACGACAACGCGATATCCCGCGATCGCACACACCTGCGCGATCCCCCCACCCATCACACCGGCGCCCAACACGCCGATCGTCGCAACATCGTTATCCGTTGTTTCGGTTGTTTCTGTCTTGCTCATCGGTGGTGTGATCTCAATCTTGGGGGAGGTCGATGCGGGCGAGCCAGAGGCCGGGAGCCTTGAGTTCATTGGGTGTTGGCAACAGAGATGGTGCGGCCCACAAGCGGTTGAGACCTTCGAGTCCGGCGCGCTCCACCACTCCCGCGCAAAATGCCTGACCGCGTTCGTAATGGCTGCGGTCGAGTTCCACGCCCAACATGCCTTCCACAAAACGTCCGGCCTCGCCGCGCTCCACGTGATGGCGGCGCAACGCCTCGTGGATCCTCGGATAGTCCGAGAGGAGATGGGTGCCAATGTGTTCGCTCACGAGATCGGCATGGCCTTCGAGCACCATCGTGAACTGTTGGTTGCGTTCGAGGATTGCCTTCTGGGCGTCGTTGCGCAACGCGCCGAGAAGAACGTCGGGGCGTTGCGCGAGCTCGGCGATTGCCTCGGAATCCGTGGGGTCCACGTTGCCGAACGCGTCGTCGAAGGCCCGAGGGTCGAGTTCGAATGCTCCCACGTAGTCGTTCGCGATCGTCACGAGCCGCTCGCGAACCCACGGCTGAGTGCGCTGCGCGCAGCGCACCGTCTCTGCGATGGCCACCGCAAACCGCACGTCACGCGCTTCGATGGACCAGGCCTCGGCGAAGCGGTCGATGTTGGGCGCAACAAAGGTGATCTTTGGTGCGTCGACCGACGGAAGGGGGAGGTCGAACGCGCCGAGCGCGTACTGGGCGAGGTAGCCGATCATGGATCCGGTCTGGGCCCCGAGCAGGAGCGGCCCGAGCATCCCCATGAGCCCGCGGATACCTTCCGCTCCGAGCCCCGGCATCCCGAACATTGTGGCAGTGGCTTCCTCCACGGCTTCATCGTCGGCGGAGTCGAGATCGGCGGCCATCGCCTCCTGCATCGTGATGGCCAAGGTCTCGAGCACGGGGCGAAGACCGTCGAGGTGGCGCATTGCCCAGGTGCGGCGATCGATGACCTCGATCGGCAGATTGGCTACCTCCACCAGACCGGTTTCGGTGACCACGGGACCGGTCGCGGCCCGAGCGAGTTCGGCGAGCTCGGTGCGGGTGGCATCGGAAATGGCCTCCGAGGGATCGTCCTCGAGCGCAACTTGTTCGGCGGTTTGGCGCGCGATCTCCCAGTTCAGGGGGCCTGGCGAGGCCATGATCCGCATCGCTTCGGCCATGTCGAACTGCGACAGGTCGAAGGGCAGGCCCAGGGCGCTGAACGGATTGGGGGGAACAGCATCGTCCCCGGTTTGAGGATCGTCGGCCACGCGGTCAGTCTAGAGAGCCTCATGACCTCCTCTGCTGTCGCCCGCTGCGTTGCTATCACCGGATCCGCCGGGTTCGTGGGGTCTCGTCTCGTGACCGCGCTGACCGCAGTCGGCGTTGATCGGATCGTGGGATTAGACGTGCGGGATCCGTCACGCAATGCGCCGGGCTTTGAACACCACCTCGTTGATGTCGCAGGCCATGACCTCCACACCCTGTTGCGGGGAGTCGACACCGTGGTGCACCTCGCCGCGGTGCTCGATCCGATCACCGACGATGCGTTGATGGCACGCGTGAATGTGGAAGGCACGAAGCGCGTGCTCGACGCGGCAGCCGCGGTCGGCGTACGCAAGATCGTGCGAGTCTCCACGGCCGAGGCCTACGGCGCGTGGGCGACGAACCCGGTCCCGCTCACCGAGGACGCGCCCCTCCGCCCCAATCCCGGTTTCGGTCCTGCGGTGCAAGCCGCAGAGGTGGAACGGCTGCTGCACGAGTGGGGGATCGACCATCCCGACGTTGCGGTCACGGTGCTGCGTTGCGCGCCGGTGCTCGGCGCGGGCGCGCATCACCTTTGGGCCCGATTGCTCGCCGGATGGCGACGGCCGCGTATTCGCGGCGAGGGCGCACCGGTCCAAGTCGTGCATGTGGACGACCTGGTTTCCGCACTCGCGCTGGTGGTCGCCGAGGATCATCCAGGCGTCTTTGATGTGGCCGCGCCGGGCTGGTTGGGCGCGGATGAGGTGCGTTCGCTTCTCGCCCGGGGTGCACTTCCACCGTTGCCGCTCGATGTGATGCGCCGCGTCTTTCAGCGCAGCTGGCAAGCAGGTGTGGGCGACGTGCCTCCCACGGCGCTTCCGTATTTGTTGCACCCGTGGGTGGTGGCGACTGACCGGCTCGAAGCCTTGGGTTGGCGCGCCGCGCATACCAACGAGGAGACGTTGCTCGAGGCGCACGACGCGCTGGGGTCATCGGGTTTGCCGTCGGCGAAGGTGATCGGGGCCGCGGCCGGTACCGCGGCGGCCGGCGTGGTGGGCGGGATCGTGCTCCGGCGGCTACTCCGCGGCGAGCGCGGTTAACTCACCGCGCGGTGCGACACCCGATGGTCACGGCGCGTCGGACGCGTGCTGGGTAGTCCACGCGTCAACTGCGTGATCCCAGAACGATTTCGCGGTCACGATCCGCGTATCGGGACACTTGGTCCGCCATGAGTTGGTCTCGGGGAAGTCGCCGTTACCGAGCCACACGATTGTGTTCCCGGAGCACTGCACTCGATAGCCATCGGGGAGCGCCAGGGAGCCGTGATTGGGGAGTTGATCGACGCGAAACACGTTGTTACGCAGCACCAGACGCGGCGAACGACTCTGATCCGTGTCCCACTTGAAGAAGCCACCGTGGCCGGGCGCGTTCCCCTTGTAGACCGTGGGCATCGGGCGCAGGCGGATCAACGACCCGTCGACGACGAAGATATTGGTGTGGCCGTCGGATGTGGTGTCGGCCGCGGTCGGCCGGGTCGAGAAGCCGACGTAGCAACCGTCGAAGAGTGAATCGGTGACGACCCCGGAGTGCAGCTTGTCGTCTTCGAGGCAGTCGTCGTGCATGAAGCTGAGATGCGCGCCGCGCACCTGCCAGTTGGACCCGCCGACGCGGATGCGGATTCCGTCGCCGTAGTTGTGAATGCGGAGGCCTTCGACGACCGAGTCCGGGTTCGCGACGTTGAACGCACCCGTCGAATGAAAGACGTCCCACGGCGTGCTCACGTCGTAGGTACCGGCGACGGTGCCGCCGGTCCAACAGACTGGGCCAGATCCCGTGAGCGAGATCGGCCACGGATCGACCTGGGTCCAGCGCGCGGTCCGCGCGTCGACCGTCATCGCGGCATCGACATCGTCGGTGAAGCGGTCCGTCTGCTCACCGTTCACCACGCGTATCGGTCCGTGCGTCAGGCACTCGCTCGCGGTCAGCGGCGGGGGTCCCGGAACCGGATCCGGCGTGGGCGCGGGCGGAACTGTCGGAACCGGCGTCGGAACCGGCGTCGGACCTGGTACTGGCGCAGGTACCGGACCGGGGGTGGGAACCGGCGACGGCGCCCCAACCCCGGCCGCTACGAACTGGGAGAAGGCCGCGTAACCCGGTTTCGCGGAGAAGTCGCGACGCAGCAAACCGAAGTTGTCGTCATACACGGTTCGGTCGGTGCCGTTGTCGCGGATCTGGTACCACAACAACGGTCCCGTGAAGCTGCCGAACGTTTGGGTCCACCCACGCAACGCGTCGACCGCGAACCGCGCTTGATCGGCTTCGGTGACCGAAGCTCCGTTGCCACCCGCGCACGTTCCCACATCGGATCCGGTCGGTGCCCCGACCTCCGTCCCCCAGACCTTTCGGTCCCCGTCACCGTGACGCACCATCACCTGATGCAGCCAGTACGTCTGGAAAAAGGCGTTCCAAGACCGATTCAGCAGTGGATTGCACGGGAACGAATACGGATGATGCGCGAACGCGTCGAACGCGTCCCCGCCACCGTTCGCGTAGATGCCTTCGAGAAAGGTGATCGGCGCTACATCGCGGCCGGAGGGATCGTCGGGTGCCGGCGATGTGCCGGCCGCGAGCACGGTGGAGGAGGAGTCCACCTTCTTTATCTCGTCGTAGGAGAGTCGCAGCAGGTTGGTGTAGTGCGCGATATCGACCGTGGGTTGTACAAACGGAAAGTGGTTTGGTTCGTTCCAGATCTGCCAGGTGGTAATCGTCGACCGCAAGGTGGGGTCGAACGCGTGCGCGCCGTACCGCAACGCCGCCGCCTTCGCGAATCGTGCGTAGTCCTCGACCTGGTGAGGAAGACAATGGGTGGTGTCGGCGGGGCAGTTCGCGGGACGAGCCCATGCCGGCGAATAGCCGAGCATGCCGATGATCTGCAGACCGCGTGCATCCGCTTCGCGCACGACGCGGTCGGTGACCTGCCAGTCGAATGCGAATGGACCCTGACCCTGGATCGAGTTCCAGTCAACATCGAGACTGAACCAGCGCGCGCCAGTGGCTGCGATGGCATCGAGTTCGGCCTGACGCGCGTCGTCGGCTTCCCACAGAATGGCCGAACCGGCATCGACGCCGAGGCGGTCACCCGTGGACCCAATGACTGCGGCTTGAGCGGCACCCGCGGGCGCGGTGGTGCCGCCCAGCGCTCCCAGCGCAGCACCCATCGTGACCAGCGCTACTAGCGCTACTAGTGCTCTGCGCCGAGGTGCCTTCACGAGGCCCCGTGACCGGGTGTCGATACCAATCGGTGACGCCGACGACCAACCACGAATGCAACCGCCGTGATTCCTGCACCGGTGAGAGGCAGCAACGTCGCGTACGGAACTTCTGGAACGGTTGGTGGAGGACCGCATTCGTCGTCGTGGTCGTCGTGGTCGTGGTGGTGGTGGCCTTTGGGGCGACGGTGATGACTGCTCTGGACGTGCAGTTCATTGCAATCGTGCTGACGTACTTTGGCCGTGCCGGCCGGATCGGCCTGCAGTGCGCCGGCCGGCGTCGTCACGACCACGACGAACGAGGCGGCGGTCAGTGCTGCGACCGTCAGGAGAGGTCTCATCATTGTCTTCATCCGCTCGCTCTTCTCTCTCGGTCGCCGAACCCCATCGGGCAGGAGGATGAACGCACTGATCGCCCGGACCGAAGTCCGGGCGATCAGTGACAACTTTCGTCAGCGTTCTAAACGTTGAGCGTGTACTGGTTGTAACAAATGCCGTCACCCGGAGGGGTGGCCTGCGTACCGGTACCGCGCACGAATCCGGAGGCCGAGACCGCCGACGTGATCTCGTCGAAGTAGTTCCGGTTGTTGAACGGGTTGACCCCGTGCGATCCGGAACCCGCGCACATCCAGTTGATGAAGGCCTTCGTGCTGCCCTTCAGGTTCGCACCCAGCGGCGGCGCGCCGGGCGGGACCGCGTCACCCGGAGGGGGCGTGGCCTGCTCGGCGGTCGTGGTCGGGATCACATTCCAGACGATGCGCGTGATCGGGAACGTGCTGTTCCCGATCGTGCCCGGGTTGGCTTGAACATTGTTGACCTTGACGAGCGAACTACCCGCTCGTTCGTTCAATGCACTCAGCCAACGGCCGAAGGACACCGCCCAGATCGACTGCGACCGGATGGTGCGGCCGTTCACGTCGTTGGTGGTCGGGATCTGCTGGGCGTTGTTCTCGAACAGCGTACGCTCCGAGCTGGTGTCGTAGGCCGTCTGCAATGCAACGTCGGCCGCGTTGTTGGACGGGCACGCACCGGGAGCCGATCCACCGACGCCGGTGAGGTAGTTCTGCCAGCTGAGTGCGGTACCGGAACTCGACTGGATGAACCAGGTGTAGATCGGCAGGTTGCCCGGGTCGTTGTACTTGTAGTCCAACGGGGTGGCCGGAGCGCCCACGGTGTTGGCCATGGTGAACCCAGCTGTATTGAGCTGGCGCCAGTCCCGGATGTTGCAGTTGACGAAGATGTCGACGAGTTGGGCGGTGGTGAGGTTGTTCACGCTCGTTCCCGTGCAGCTCCCGGCCGCTTCACCGAGCTTGCACCCGGCCGCCGGGCTTCCCTGGCCGGCGTTGGCGGCGACGGTGCGGAAGTTGATCGGCGTGAGGCCATCCTTCGCGAACCCGACGAACCGAAGGCCCTTGGCGTCGCTCGGCTGCTTGTCACGTGACGAGCGAGAAAAGTCGACTTGCGGGATGCTGCCCTGGCCCTGCTTGGAGAGCTGGCGGATGCCCGCTCCCGAACCCTGCGGGTAGAAGGGCGTGATGATGTCGTGGTCGTAGTTCTCGGTCGTGATCGTGCCCGATGGGTCGACCGCCGTGCATTGGGTGTACGCGTCAACCGCGGGGTTCGAGGCATCGATCTTGCAGCCGGGGCTGCCGTTGTAGAGGTCACCGATCTTGACCATGGCGTCGTACGTGGTGTCAGAGCCGGCGTTGTAGAGCGTTTCGATCTGGCCATTGGTGCCGCTGGGTCCGGCTGCGCCGGCGGTGCCGACACTTCCGAGGACGAGGGCTGATGCAGCGGTCGCGGCCACTGCGATGAGCCGAAGCTTGCTTCGTTTCACTGATGCTCCTTTTGGTTGGTGTTTCCGCCGTAGCGAGGGCTACGCGGCGAGAGCCGGACGCCGGCTCCGCCGGTAGAGGAAGAATCCGCCGATCGCCGCCGCGCCGAGGGGAAGGCCCCAGACGAACGAGGTCTCGGGGACCTGAGGGTTGCTGCCGGTGCACGTGATCTGCTTGTACGCACCGGTGGTGTTGTCGTTCGGGTTGTCGAGCACCAGAATCGAACCAGGGTGTGCTGCGTCGCACAGCACACCCGTGCGACTGTTCAGCGCAGCCAAGCCGTTGGTGTCGTGCACCACGAAAGTGTCGGTACCGGCACCGGCACCGTTGCTCGCGTCCAGCGCGACTTGCAGCGAGAGGAACTCGCAATCGGCACCGCTCGCGCCCGTGGTCGGGGCATCCTTGCATTGGACGATCGAGGGAGTCGCGCCGGGCGTGAGGCCGGTCCAGGACACGGTGACCGTGGTCCCGTCGGTCAGATTGGTACCGGGCGTGACGGTGACCGAGCCCACTGCACCTGCAGGTGCAGCGGTGGTCAGAGCCACCAACCCGGTCATGGCCAGTGTGGCCAGAATGCGACGCATAAAACCTCCCGTAGAAATTGCTGCTCGTAACTGTCTTGAGCAATATGCGGGTCGGGGCATCCGCTGACAAGGCCCGCGAGTGAGGCTCCACCCACTGTTTGCGCACGCGTCATGTGCGACCCCAATTCGTCACTTTCGAAGTGGCGAGTAGCCGCGACACGCGCCCCGAACACGACAAACCGCGCTCCCATGGAGCGCAACGTCTGGTGAAGGTCGGCGCCTAGCTCAAGCCGTGCGTGGTCTTCTCCCAGAACGAAGGAGCGATCACAAGTTGTATTGCGGCCTTGGTCGCGGCGATCGACATCATGATCCAGTACAACGGCGCGAGCAGCGCCGAGACCAGCAACTCCGGACGGCGCGAGATCCGCGCGCTGACCACCATCATGTAGACCACCACGAAGTTGCCGAGCGCCCAGGCCAAGATTCCTGCGTAATACACCGGAGCGGGAAACAGATCTTTGATGACGGCGGGCTGGCCTACGAACCACGTCACGGTCATGAGCCAAAAGATCGGGTTCAACAGCGCGAGGAGCGGCGTTCCCCCCACGAAGAGGTTCATTTGCAGGAACCCCGAGAACCCAAGGTCCTTCATTGCTCGCCGAGGTTGGCGCATATGGACCAGCCAGGTCTGCAAGTAGCCCTTGTACCAGCGGGACCGTTGCTTGGCCCAGTTGACGAAGTCGCTGTTCGCTTCTTCGAGCGTGACCGAATCCAACACGCGCACCGTGAGTCCGGCTCGAGCGATCCGTAGTCCGAGGTCGGCATCCTCGGTGACGTTGTACGGGTCCCAACCACCGAGACGGTCGAGCACCTCACGGCGGAAGTGGTTCGAGGTTCCGCCGAGCGGAATCGGTGCGCCGAGGTCCGAGAGGCCCGGCAGAAAGAGCGCGAACCACATTGTGTACTCCGCGGAGAACCACTTGGTGATGAGGTTGTAGTTGGCATTGGCGTACGCAAGCTGGGCCTGGAGACACGCGACCTCGGGCCCGAGCCGGGCTAACGCCACGACCGCTCGACGGAGCTGCAACGGGTCGGGATCGTCTTCTGCGTCGAAGATCGTGACGAGCTCCCCGAGTGCCAGTGTGAGTCCGTAGTTCAATGCCTTCGGTTTCGTACGAGGCTCGCTCGGCGGAATCAACACCACCTCGAGAAACGGCACATCTCCGAGGAGCGAGACCGCATCGATCGTCTCGTGGTCGTCGGCTTCCAACAGCAACTTCACGTCGAGTCGGTCGACCGGGTACTCCATCCGACCGAGCGCGACGAGTAATCCGCCAACCACTGCCGGCTCGCGATACGCGGGGACCAGCACGGTGTAGATCGGGAGATCGACATCGGCAACCGCGCGGGCCTCGGCGTCGGACACCACAACGACCGATGTGCTCTGCATCGACCGGCGGAACAGGAGCACGCGGTACAGCACGCCGGCCACGTAACCCGCCGTAGCGAGTACAACGAAGACGAGCATGGTTCCGAGCGGCGCCAGGACCAGCGCAACCAGGGTCCCTATGCCAACACCGATCAACACTCGCCGTTGCGCGCGGTCGACCGGGCGTGACGCGGAGAGTTCGGGATGGCTGCGAGCGAGACCGAACGCGGCCCAATCGAGTCGCGCCCGCGCGTCCTGCGCATCGACCATTCGGATCCTCACGTCAGCTCGCCTTCGATGATCGACCGCTCGCAAGCAACCCTTTGCGCGAGTCCGCGCCCTGGCGCCGCACCAACTCGTGGGCGTAGGACACCAGGAACTGTTGGGTGTCCTTCATGTGTTGACGAGCGCGGCCCGCGGTGGTCCGGTCGCTTGCGACTCGGTCCAACTCAAGACCAAGCCGGCGAGTGAAACTCGGGTCGGGTGCGGTCACCCGAGCCTGGGAATCGCTGCCATCGGTGAGCATCAGGTTGACCCGCTCGTAGCGGGTTCCGTCTCGGCCTTTGACCGGCCAGTACCAGTAGACGTTGGTCCAGTCCGAACGGGTCGATGAGTTCCAATAACTCAGGACGCTCCCCACCACGCCACCGCCGAGGTCGACCGTGCGCGAATCCTGGAGGTTGAAGCCGTGGAACGTGTAACACGCCTCGATGCCGTAGGTGGAGAACGAACTGAGGTCATCGGTCGAGACGACGTCCGCGATGACCGGTGCGTTCGCTCGAAACGATGCATTCTTGGCCCCGGTCCAGGAGTAGTTGTAGCGGAACCACTGCGATGTGTCGCCGAAGAAACGACGCGACCACGTGTACTCCGCCACCTTGTTCGATAACCAACCTTTTACGGGCGCAGGGTGGCCAAGGAACGTGACCAACTTCGGACTCCCCAAGTCGCTCGCGACGAGGTCGTAGGACTGGAACCCGGAGTTCACCACCGCCAGCGCCAGGCCAACGACGGCAACCGCGGTGAGCGCCGCGCGGGTTCGTGGCACGGCACGCGGCCGAGGCGCCAGCTCGGCGGCGGCGGTCTGTCGCGCCGCCGCTCCACGAAATGCGAGTCCGAACCGCCTCATGCCGAGCACCATCACAACGACCCCGAGATTGAACGTGATCAACCCGAGATAGGGGTGCAAACCGTCGATCGCCGCCGACTCGCCCCACATGCTTCCCGCAAAGAAGATCAGCAGGATCCGCACGACGTTCATCAACCAGATGCAGAAGAGCCCGGTCACCAGCCAAGCCAGCTTGCGCCAACGACTTCCCACCACCAGCGACGTGAACGCAACACTGACGAGCAAGAACCCCACCATGCCGTTCACTCCCGAACACGCCGATGCCACGCTCAGTTGAAACCGTTCCGGGCCGGAGCCGACGGTGAACAGCGACCCATCGGAACCCGGGATCGCGTGCGCGATGTTGATGATCCGTAGACCGGCGTTCACACCGACGAGCGTGAGGTTCGTGAACGTATCGATCCAGCGCAGCAATACCATCGTGTAGGGGAACGGCCACGCGAACAGGAGAAATCCGATCGGCAATCGCTGGCGCCACAGCGTGCGGACGCCGAAGACCAGCGCGACTGCGCCGGCCACGAAGAGGGGTAAAGACACCAGGTCGACCCGCCAAACCCAGAACATGGTCGACAGGCGGATGGGGAGCAGCAGATTGATCGCCAAGGCCGAGACGAGCAGCGGTAGGCCGATGATGTAGTCGACTTGGCGGTCGTGGATCGACGGTTCATGCCCGGCTGGCCGTCCGCGACCGAGCGCCAACGCCAGCGCGATCATGGGAACCAGGCCCAAGTAGGCAAGCGGTGTGTCGACTTGCACACTGCGCACCAACGTCTGCAGCGAATAGTGATACGCCACTCCCACGATGGTGAGCAGCGCAGCGATCCGCACCGCGGTGAGATGCTCATCCCGCCAAACCGGCATGCGGAAATGTCGATGGATCGGGCGAGGCGCACCTCGCCGCTCCCGACGGGTGAGTGCAACGGGAACCGTCGTCATGAGCCTGATCCACTCTCCGCCCGACGGCGACGGTTCCACGCCAGAGCAACTACTCCGCCGCCCACGATGACGACTGCCGAGATCGGCAGCACTGCCGGGAACTCCGTTTCGGGCACCGTCGGCGGCGGGCCAGGATCGGTGGCACCCGGCTGGGCCGATTGAGACTCGGGCAGCCCGTCGATTGTCGAGTTCGTCTGGTCGCCAAAGCCTCCAGAACTCCCTCCGAAGGATCCGCCATCATCGACGGATGCCTCGGGAGTGGTCGTGCTCGTCGTCGTTGACGTTGGCGTCGATGGATGTCGGATTGCCTGATGGACCACCGGAACCGCCCGCGGCTTCGGGGCCGAATCGGCACCGAACATCGTGACGGCCGAGAAACCCACTGCCGCGGTCGCGGCCAGCGCTTCCAACGCGAACTTCCAGGTCGGGAACACCATGGCGGCTAGCCGTTCATCCCGGTCGTACCGCCCCGACAAGATTGGCCCGGTTGATCGAGGCAACCCGGACGACATCGCCGGTATGCGGCGCGTGGATCATCTTGGCGCCACCGATGTAGATCCCCACGTGGTGAATCGTCGGGTAGAAGAACACCAGGTCGCCCGGCTCGAGGGCATCGACCGATACTCGGGGAAACTGCTCGAACTGGGTCGCGGCGAAGTGGGCCATCCCGACACCGACTTGTCGCCACGCCATCATCGTCAGGCCTGAGCAATCGAAGGTGTCCGGCCCCGCCGCGGCGAAGACGTAGGGCTTCCCGAGTTGCGCGATCGCATAGTTCACTGCGAGTGCTGCCTGCGGGCTGGGTGCCGTAGCAAGTGCACCGACGCCGAGCAGCTGCAGTCTCGCCTCCAGCGCGAAGGCATCCGGGTCCTCGGCGGCGCGGCGTAACTGCAAGGCAATACCCAGCTCCCCGCGAGCCGAAGCGAGCAACGACTGCTGCTTCGCGACGAGCACCTCGGCGCGCGCTTTCGCCATCCCGAGGAGCACCGATTCCGCTTCCGCCTTCTTGCGGTATTCGTCGAGGTGTTGCGCTCGTTTGGCGAGTTGGAGCTCGACCTGCTGGTACCGATCGAACATCCCCTGATCTCGTCGTCCGACGACGCTTGCGTACGCCGACCGCCGACCGCCGTCCTGATGACCGCCTGCCGCGATCGTCGAGAATGGACTCGCGCCGCTCCCCTGGTACCAAGCCACCATGTGGCGACGGAGCGCGGCGCCGAGCTCGGTTCGCTTTCCTCGCAGCGTCGCGAGCGTGGCATCGCCCCCATGAATTTGCCCCAGCGCGAAGTCGCGCCGCATCGTGGCTCCGTTGTACTGCTCCGAGAGCGTCTCGATGTTGGCGCCGTTGGCGAGCAGCTCACGCTGTAACTGGGCGGCCCGATCCAACAGATCGTCCGTGGGGGTGGCGTTGGCGGCGGACGCAGCAACGTTCACCGACAATCCGACGATCATCACCAAGGCGATCCAGCGGCGAGGCGAACCGAAACGGGTACCCATCAGTAGTTCGCCGGAAGTAGGCGGCTGAGCTGCTCGAAGAACGGGAACAACAACGCCAGGACGATCGGTACCCCGAGCAGGTACGCCGCACGGCGCACCCACCGCTTGCTCAACCACACCATGGCGAAGTAGGCGGCTGCGATCAGCGCGGCCCAGAACAATGCGGGCAACACGGCGCCGCTGTCGCCACCGGTACCGGCATCCACCGCCGCAACCGGCTTTTGGGTCTTGGTAATCTTCGGCGCGGCTGCCGGCTTGACTCGTGGCGCAAGTTTTGCGACCACGATGAGGCGTTTCTCCGCGCTGTACTTGGGATGACACGTGGTGAGCGTGAGCCGGTTGTCGTCCTTGGGGAACAACACATCGTTCTGGCGGGGGCTCACCGGAAACGGTGCCTCGCTGACGATGTACTTGAAGGTGCCCTGCAGCGTGGTCACCAGAATCGGGTCACCCGGAGCAAGTTCGTCGATGCGATTGAATGGTGCGCCGTAGGTGGTCCGGTGTCCGGCCACCGCAGCATTTCCCGGCTGACCCGGCAGCGGTGTATTGCGGTAGTGGCCCGGGCCCTTGCGCAGGTCGCTCACGCCCGTGCCCTCGACCACCGCCTGTTCTACGCCGATCTTCGGGATCTTGATGACGGCAACCGCTTCGCCACTGGGCGCGGCGGGCGGCGCGGCAATGGTGGCGGGGGTGGTGACGGTCGATGGATCCGGTGTGTCGCCGCTGGGGAGTTCGGAGCTGAGCGACGGTTGCGATGCGACCGCGACTTGGAACGACTGACGCAGGCGGGCCTGATCCCGGTGCTCGAGTGCGGCGGTGCCCCAGAGCTGAAACGCCACGAAGAGCAGCAGCAGTACGCCGAGATTCCGCAGACCAGTCCCGAGCATCGCCCATCGGCTTCGCCGTTGGTTGGCTCGGGTGCGGCGCGAGCTCGGGATCACCCGATCGTCGGACGCGGTTTCCGGAACGGGCGCGATGAATCCCGGGGGAGGTTCGGTGGGCGGCGCACTCGTGAGAGGGCGCGGCGGCGCGACCGCGGGGACCGGTTGGGAAAGGACCATCGGCTCGGCGACCGCCTGGGTGGCGGCGGCTGCCGCCGCGGCGAGGGCCACTGCGGGAGACCCGTCGGCGCTTCGCGCCTCGGGCGCTGAAGCAAAGGCCATCGGTGAAGCCGCCAAGACTGGTGAAGCCGCCAAGACTGGTGAAGCCGCCAAGACCGGTGGGGCCGAGACTGTGGAGGCCAAGACTGGTGGGGCCAAGACTGGTGGGATCGGTAGGGGTACCACCAGCGGGTTCGGCTGCCGACCGGCGATTGAGGAGGAGCCGTCGACCGCGCTTCGTAGGTCGGCGAAGAATGCTTCATCCGCGCCTATCACTGGCGCGTCGAGGTCGAGGTCACCCAGCGGAGCCGCAGTGTCGATGCCCGTCGCGGCGCCCACATCAGTCATCACCGGAGTCGGGTTCGGCGGAACGCAGGGCTGCGGAGATGCCGCGAGCTCCGTGAGCGTGGGGGGGACCCGGCCGATGGATCCGCCGCGGGACGGATCCTGGAGCACGTCGTTGATCCGGGCGTGCGAGTTCGTAACGGTCTCGCGCAATCGATGCTCGAGATCCGCGAGCTCGGTCAGTCCTTCCAGCAACGCCGTGTGCTCTTCCGCCAACACTCGGGCCACGGAATCTCGCGTGATCTCGGCGATGGCCGTGGCGCGCTGATGCGCCTCCGCGAGAAGCGCGCTCGCCTCCTGCTCCGCAGCCGCGAGCCGTTGCTCCGATGAGCGCTCAGCCCGCAGACGCGCGTCTTCCTCCATGCGCTGGACCATCATGAGGGCACGACCCAGCGCGGCCTCGGCCGCGATCTGTGCATCCGCGCCGACCGCACTCGCGGGCGGGTCGATCGGCTGACTCATCGGAGGTTGGAGAGGCACTTCCTCGCTCACCGCGCCACGCGCCGCCGTAGCCACGAACCCGCGCCCAGGAGCGCGCCACCCGCGCCAAGGAACAGTCCCACATCCGGTCCGCCGGTGTATGCAAGGCCCTGCCCGTTGTCGCCACTATTCGAGAGATCCGACCCCGACACATCGGTGGGGATCGTCGATGTTGTGGTTGTGCTGGTGGTGGTTGTCGTGGTCGTAGGAATCGCGAGGTCCACGACAATCAAGCTCTTGGTCACGATCGGCGCCGGCAATGCGGGATCACCCACGCCCGCGGCCGCCGCCTGGCCGGTCTCGAGGCCGTATTTTGCGAAAGTCTTGATCCCTGCTGACACTTCGGGAGTCACGCCTGACGTGGGAATCACGAGGTAGTTCACCATCGCGACGGGATATGCGGTGGCGTCCTTCGCTGCGAAATCGACGGTGAGCAGGTTCTCGGCGCCCAACTTCCAGGTCGCGAGTGTCTTGGCCGCGTTCGCCGGAGTCGGCAGCACGTAGGCCCCCGATGCGTTCTTCACCTTCACGACGTCGGCACCGTTCGCTTTGGCATTCTGCGCCCACGAATTGTCGACGTAGGTGATGCGCGTGTCGCCGCCTTCGGTCGCTCCCACCACGTCGGCAAGCGCGAAGGAAGATGTTCGCGAATCGGCACCGGCGAAGAAGGGGTACAGCTCGCGCGGCTCATCCGGATACCCGCGCTGGGGATCCTCCATAAACGCTTTCCATACGTCCGGCGCCGAGTACCGGAAGAACGACGTCGCCATGTAGGTCGCGCCGTCGGCCTGGCCGCGAACGGTCGGCGTGATCTTCTTCGGCGGCAACGAGACACCCGGGTTCTCCGCGAGAATCGCGGCGTCGTTCCAGTTGGTAATGCCGCCCGTAAAGATCTTGGCCAGCGTTGGACCGGACAGCTGAAGGCCCTTGATCGGCTGACCTTGTAGGTCGTTGAGGTGATAGAGGAATGCGAGCGCCCCACCGGTCAGCGGCGCGTACACGAACGACTTCTTTTTCGTCGTGAGCTTCGCGACTTCCGCAACCGTGAACGGGATGCCGGTCACTGCAAAGTCGGTACCTCCGTTGATGAACTCATTGCGTCCGAACCCGGAGCCGTCGGCCGAGTAGTCGATGGTCGTTGCGAATGGCGGGGCCGCCACGGCTTTCTGCCACACGCCGATCAACGGGTCGGCAGAGTCCGCGCCGGCTCCTGTTACGGCCGTGGCTGCGACGGCCGTGGTCGCCGAAGCCCACACTGTCAGCAGCGCACCGATCCCCAGCAGGATGCGAGATACGTTCCGGACGTTCCTCATGAGTTTCCTACGCCTTCTGTTTCACTTTGCGCCGCCGAACCCATTCGCCGATTCCCACCAGCGACAGACCCAAGGGAACAAGCTGAATGGCGTCGGAGCCGGTAGTTCCGAGCGGACCGGGCGTGGGCGGTCCGGCAGCAACGGGGTTTGCTGCCTGCGCGCCGGCGACCTGGGTGTTGCGACGGGAGCCGGTCGACGACCCGGTCGACCCGCTGCCCACTGTTGTCCCTGGGGTCGCGGCAGCCTCGGGCGGGGGCGCGTCCTTCGGGCGCGGTGGCGCGCCGGGGATCTTCTGAGCTGCGTTCAGCGCCAGCGCCACCAAGTTCGTCGGTAGTGCCGCGTACCCGAGCGAGTTCGACTTCTTCTGACCGTCGAGCACCGAGTACTGGATGTACGAGGCGACCGTCTTGCCTTTGGGCTCCGGGAACCCCGTCGTTTGTGCGATGAGGTAGCTGTACGAAGACGGGTTGTAGAGGGTGGCGCCGGGCGCCCGGAAGTTGAGCTTCTGCGTTCCGTCAGCGTTCGTGGTTGCGAACCCGAGTGCGTCGGTCACCGCTTGGAACGTCGGTTGCACGTATGCACCGCTGTTGTTTTTCATGAACGCGTTGGGCATTCCTCGTTGAAGAGCGAATCCCGCCTCGACCGTAGTGATCGAACTCTCGCCCGTGACCGGGTTGGCAACGAGGTTTGCGCAACCGTCCGACCCGTTCGCGCCACGCGCCGATCCGAAGTTCTGGGGCCAGAACGACGTCGGCGCGTTGGCGATCCCCTGCTCGGCCGAGAACTTCTTCCACACGTCCGGAACCAGATCGATGCAGTACTGGCTGAAGAAGTACGACGTCCCGGAACCGTCGGACCGGACCACCGGGCGGACAGGCGAGGCCTTGAGCTGGCGGCCGTTGTTGTCCGCGGCGATCTGTGGGTCGTTCCAGTTCGCGATCTGACCGGTGAAGATCTTGCAGGCGGTGTTGGCCGATAGGCGGAGGTCAGTGATCTTGCGCCCCGCCGCGTCCTTGAGGTTGTACATCATGCCGAGACCACCCGCAGTGATCGGCACGTAGACAAAGGCACGCTTCAGTCCCTGTTGTTCACTGGGGCTGAACTGGATGTCGGATACTCCGAAGTCGACCGCGTTGTTGATGAAGTTCGTACGCCCGGCAGTCGAACCGTTGGGCTGATAGTCGACTCGCAGGCCGCAGGCCTTGTTGACGTCGGCCCGCCACTGGTCGATCACGATCTGGGGAAACGATGCGCCGGACCCCACGACTGGCGCCGCGCCGGTGGGTGGACACACAAAGGAGGCGGCCGATACGGCGGCAGCGGCTGACGCGCTCACCTGCTGCTGGACGGGGGTCGTCGTCGTGGTCGTGACCGGGGCGGGATCGAAACTCCTGACCTGGCCATCCAAGTTCGTGGTGCCACTCGGCGGCACCGACGTGGTGGAGGTCATCGCAGCGTCGGTCGGCGGTGACGGCTCCGCTCCCGCCACGTTTGGCAGGAACCCCGCCGTGATCAGTGTGATACCGAGCGCGTAACTCGTAGCGACAAACGCAACGCGACGCATGTAGTTCCTCCCAGAAACGACGAGGTGCTAACGGTACCGAGAGGAGTTGAACGCCAACGAGGAGCCGTCTGAACTCCGTCTGAACCACGCGGGAACAGTCGACGGTGGGACCGGACAATGAGTCGAACTGCCCGAAGACTCACCGGCTCAGCCGAAGCGACCTTGGATGTAGTCGGAGGTCCGCGGATCGCCCGGCGCGCTGAAGAGCTGAGCGGTCGGTCCGGCTTCGACGATGTGACCCGGCTCCTCCATCTTCTCCACCAAAAAGAACGCGCACTGGTCTGACACTCGGGCCGCTTGTTGCATGTTGTGGGTGACAATCACGATGGTTACCTGCTGCACGAGCTCGCGCATCGTCTCCTCGATGATGCGAGTCGACATTGGGTCGAGGGCCGAGCACGGCTCGTCCATCAACAGCACATCGGGCGAAACTGCCAACGCGCGTGCGATGCAGAGCCGCTGTTGCTGCCCACCCGACAGGGCTCCCCCTAAGGCGCTGAGTCGGGTTTTGACTTCTTCCCACAGTCCCGCTCGGCGCAGGCATGACTCCACGAGTTGGCGCTTGCCCATCGAAGCCTTGGACCCAGAGAGCTTGAGTCCCGACAGCACGTTCTCCTCGATGGTCATCGTGGGGAAGGGGTTCGGCTTCTGGAACACCATTCCGATCTTGAGCCGGGTCTCGGTGACGCGAAGCTGCGGGCCGTAGATGTCCACGCCGTCGAGCGACACCGTTCCTGCGAGGCTGGCGCTCGGTACCAACTCGTGCATGCGGTTCAAGATGCGCAGGAACGTCGACTTGCCGCAGCCCGAAGGGCCGATGAGCGCGGTGACTTCGTTGGGACGCATGGCGAGCGAAACACGCTCGAGCACTTTGCGTTGTCCGAACCAAGCACTCACGGAGTCGGCAACCAATGCCGAACCGCGGCGAGGAGCCGTTGCCGCTCGCGCGTCGGCCGTCTCGGCCGCGAATATGTCATCAGGCGTGCGCAGGTCGTCGGCCAAGTTCACGTTCATCGGGTTACCTTTCGTCGGTCGCGGCCCAGAAGCCGAGCCAGGGAGAAGAGCAGCAGTACGAGAAACACCAGTACGAGTGCACCTGTCCACGCACGGGCGACCTGAGCGTCGTTGGGGCTTCGGATCAACTTCAAGATGAAGAGCGGTAGATCGTCCTGGTTGCTTTCGAACGGATTCCAGTTCAGCGCGGAGGAACCGAGCACGGCGAGCACCATCGGAGCGGTCTCACCGATGGCTCGGGCCATTCCGAGCAGGGCGGCGGAAATCAACCCACTCTTCGCGTTGGGGAGGACCACGCGCAGCACGGTCTTCCACTGTGACGCGCCCAGCGCGAGCGAGGCCTCGCGGAGACTGTCGGGAACGATGCGCAGCATCTCTTCCGATGCGCGGGTGACCGTGGGAATGAACAGCACGATGAGCGCCATCGATCCGGCCCACCCCGAGAACCCCTTGCTCAACCCAACGACCCAGAACGAGTAGACGAAGAGCCCCGCCACGATCGACGGCAATCCGCTCATGGAGTCGATGACGAAACGAACCCCGCGGGTCATCCGGCCCTTGACTTCGTTGAGGTAGATCGCGGTCATGATCGCAAGCGGAATCGCCACCGCGGCGGCCAGCCCCACCTGTTCCAGGGTACCGATGATGGAGTGGAACGCCCCGCCCCCCTTGTCCTGCGGGCCGACACTCTCCAGTGTCTCGGTGAAGAACGCGAGGTTCAGATACTTCAACCCTTTGGTGATGACGAAGATGAGAATCATCACGAGCGGGATGAATGCCAGTGACGCGCCGGTGGTCAGTACCACCGTCATGACCCGATCCGTTGCGACCAAACGGCCGTGGATCGAGCGCGCGACCGATCGGTACATCACGATGAACGTGACGTACCAGATCAGGACCGCACCTAACGCTCCGTTCCACGCCACCGCGCTAAAGAGCAACCACGTGAGCGCGGCCGCCGAGACCGCCGATCCAGCGATCTCGAGGCCGTCGACCATCTGGAACTGGCGCGTAGGAGTCGGCACCTCTGGCGGTTCGGGCATCGGCGGTCCGACACCGACTCGGTCCTCCATCTCGATCATCGTGAGGACGCCTTCGCGCCCTTGCCGCGTGATACCACGAGCCGTGCGAGCGAGTTCACGATCAAGGTGAGGACGAACAAGGCCAGCCCGATCGCCATCAGCGCCTGACGGTGGGCGAGGTCGGCTTCGTTGAACTCGTTGAAGATCGTGCTTGCGACGGTGGACCCGCCGGGCTTGATGATGCTCGCTTGGATTTTGAACAGCGGCGAAAGAATCAGCGCAATGGCGACGGTCTCACCTAACGCGCGACCCAGGCCCAACATCGCGCCACCGATGATCCCACTGCGACCGAACGGCAGGATCACGCTTCGCACCACACCCCAGCGGGTCCCACCGAGGCCGAGCGCCGCTTCACATTGGTCCCGCGGTACCTGTGCGATGACTTCGCGGATCACCGACGCGGTGATCGGCACGATCATGATCGACAGCACGATCGCAGCCATGAAGATCGAGTTGGTATAGAGCCCACCGTCGGCTTGGAAGATCGGTATCCACCCCAAATGTCGGCTCAACCATCCCGCAGTGCCATTCGCGTTCGGCATCACGTAGAACAGACCCCACAGCCCGAAAATGATGCTCGGGAATGCCGCCAATAGGTCAACCATCCCCGTGAGGAACGAGCGGAAACGCTTGGGCGCGTACTCGTTGATCAGCACCGCAGTCGAGATCGAGATCGGTAGGGCCAAGAGCAACGCAAGCCCCGACACCAGTACCGTGTAATAGAGGAGACCGGCCACGCCGTAGCTCGGCTTGAGGCCCACCGGTTGCCATTTGGTGCTGGTGAGGAACTCTCCGATTCCCACGCTGGAGATCGCGGGCCAACCATTGACGACGAGGAAGAGCGCGATGGAACCGATGAGTACGAAGACGAAAATTCCGGCCGCGCTCGTGAGTCCACGGAAGATGGCGTCACCGCGCGTGCGCGACGCGCCGAAGGAGCGCGGTCGGTCGTCGATAAATCCGGTACCCGTGGCGGACAGTGCCATCGATTCCTCCTCGTGTACGAGGTTGGCGACTCCGACCACCGGTGTCAGGCTCCGGACGGTGAAGAACAGGGAAACATTGGTTGACGAATACCGCCCGGCGACCCGCAGGTAGCGCGCAGGCAACTGCCAGGCAAACAGTTGCCAGACAACTGCGGCGCGCCTTGACCGTTGGCGTCGGCGCCCGTCACTCTGATCGCACTGCTTCCGCCACGCGCTGAGCTCGCCGTCGAACGCGGCGAATCTCGACGGTACCGGCGGAGCGAAGTCGAGTCAGTCCAAGACGCCGGGAGCGCAATCAGCGTGAGAACCAACACGAAGCCCAGGGCTACGGCCACGAGCCGAGCTGATCGCCGGGCCCACCGGAGCTACGTCGAGCGCCGGCGAATCGGGCGTGCCTCCGCGATGCTGTGTTTGTTGGGCATCGTGTTGCTCGTACCGAGCTTCTTTTTTGTGCAGGTCGGAGGCGCGGTCGGCTCCGTCACCGTCAGTCCGAATACCGGACTCACGGACGGTGCGAATGTGACCGTTTCCTGGACCGGGTTGCGGGCGAACTTCAGCCCCGTCATCGAGCAATGCAACGCGGCGCCGACCAATCCCACCACCGACTGCGACTTCCTCACGGTCGTTATCTCGGATTCGAACGCCAGCGGCGCGGGCTCCGACACGTTCACCACGTTCGCCGGTGCCGGTCCCAGCAAACTCTTCGCGTGTGACGATCAGCACGCCTGCACGATCCGCGTGGCGGACGACCCGAATGACCTCACAACTGGCGCGGTCGCGGCGGTCAGCTTCTCGACGACGGCGACCACGTCCACGAGCACGTCGACCAGCAGTACGAGTTCCACGTCGAGCACGAGTTCCACGTCGAGCACCAGCAGCAGTTCCACGTCGAGCACCAGTTCACCGTCGAGCACCAGCTCCACAACAACCCCAGGTGATTCCACCACGACCTCGACCACCCTCGGTGCCTCGGTGCTCGGGTCGGACGCCAGTAACTCGGGTGGTGGCGGTGATGGACTCGTCCTCGCCTTCACCGGTACCGCGCTGCACCTGCCGTACACGCTGTTCGCCGGGGCGTTGCTGTTCATCCTCGGCATCGCCCTCCGGCGGTTGTCGCTCGCCCCGGCCTAGCCGCGCAGGCGAAGCCGGGTGACCTCGCTTCTCGCCGCACCGGAGCCGCGGCTCCGCGCGGACGGACATCTCGACGCCCACCTGCTTCCGCAGACCGGGCGGACGCGTCGGTTCTCCAGCACCACCGTGGTCTTCGCCACTGCCCTGTCGTTGTACCTGTTCGCGGCGTGGCAGCTGGCGATCACCCACCACGCGGTCGTGGGCGACGCAATGGCCAGAGTCGCCAACGGCTCCTACGTGATCTCCAGCCGCGATCCGCACCTCGCTGCGGTGGGTTTCGTCTGGAATCCTTTGCCCTCGTTCGCCGCCCTGCCCTTCCTGACATTGAGCCGATGGTTCCCCGCGCTCCGAACTCAGGCGTTCGCAGGAAACATTGTGTCGGCCGCATGTATGGCCGGCGCGGCCGCGGTGATATGGCGAATCCTGCGCGAGTTGCGTGTTGGTTTGGTCCCGAGCATCGGATTGACCGCGTTGTTCGCACTGCACCCGCTGGTGATGCAGTACGGCGCGAACGGAGATAGTGAAGCCGCGCTCGTGTTCTTCCTCGCGCTCACGTGCCTCGGTCTCCTGCGATGGTTTGAGCGCCGCGACCTCAGCTCCCTCGTCATGATCGGATTCGCGCTCGCGTTCGGGTATTTGAGCCGGCAAGAGTTTCTCGCCGCCGGCGCGGCTTCGCTCCTGGTGATTGCCGGGTGTGCCTACCGAGAAGCGGCCGGGACGCGGGCCCACCGCCGCTGGACCGCGATGACCGAAGCGACGCTCGCCGGGATGCCGTTCGTCTTTGCCGTCGCCTGCTGGGCCGGGAGTGCATTCATCATCGTGGGCACGGCGACGTCGTATCTCGACGTCAACTCGGAACAGGTCAGCGCCGCACAATCGGGAATCGCGAGTGTGGTCGGGGGAACTGGGATCACCGATCGACTTGCCTATTACCTCGGTCAGCTCGTGCTCTTGGAACCACTGTGGAGTGTGGTCGTCCTTACGGCGGTCATTGTGGCGTGGAGGGCTCACGACCGCCGGGTGCTCGCTCCGCTCGTCACCTTCGGTGCGGTCGCAGCGGCCCAGGGCACTTTGTTCGGCGCGGGGTCCACATTCGGCTGGCTGCGGTTTGCCATCACCGTCGTACCACTCACGATCATCAGCGCGGGCTACCTGATCGCCCGAATCCAATCAAAGGCTCAGACGGCGACGACGCGGGGTCGGCTTGGTGCGCTCCGAACGGTGGTTCCCGTTGTTGCGCTGGCGGGCGCGTGCATGGTCGCGATCCCGAGCGCGGTAGGCGGCATGACCGAGGCTCGATTCGGTCGGGAAGAGGCCGCTTCGGTGCACCTCCTCCCCGGCTACTCGTGGGCTCCCGTCGGAGATAGCTATGTCAGACCTCATTACCTCGACGGCTACGACGTCGTCGCGCGGTACTTCGACCGGCGCCACCTCCCGGAGGGGAGCGTGCTCACCGATGCTGAATACACGTTTCCGCTCATGCTCAAGTCGACGCGTCCCCGCCAGTTCATCATCCCGTCGGACTCCGACTTCGAACGCAGCGTCGCGGATCCTGCGTCGTTCAGAGTCCGATACCTTCTGATGACAAACGGCCAATCCGACGCTCTCCATCGGAACTACCCCATCCAGGGCGCCGGACGCAATCAGCGCATATCAATCGGGTCCTTCGTGCGCGGCTTCGAAGCCGGCCCCCAGACCCTCTGGCTGTTCAAAGTGAAGACCAGCGTCACCGGTGAACGCGCGCCGGTGCGTCAGCGATGACCGGCAGGTCTTGGGAACGGCCCGAAGCTTCGGTTGCCGTCCTGATCACGGCCACACGTCGGACATCTGACGGTTACTCGGTTCCGGTACAACAGGGGAGCGAAATCCACATGACCCCGGATGGTGCACGATGACGACGACTTTCACTGCCCCCACCGACCTGTTGCAAGCGCAGAGCGCACCTTCGAACGTGCTCTTGCCGTTGGTACAGCTCAGTGTGGTGGTACCGACCCGCAACGAGTCTCCTAATGTCGACGAGCTGATCGAACGGATTCGACGCTCGATGGCTGCGTCGGGGATCACGTACGAGATCCTCTTCATCGACGATTCGGACGACGGGACTCCCGCGACGATCGCGGCCCATGTGGCAGACGGATCCCCGGTTCGGCTCATTCACCGCCGCGCCGGGACTCGGGCGGGTGGTCTCGCCGGTGCATTGTGCGCGGGCTTCTCCGACGCGCGCGGGAGTCATGCGCTCTGCATCGACGCTGACCTCCAGCACCCGCCCGAGCTTCTTGCCCCCATGGCCCGCGTACTCCTCGACGGCACTGCTGATGTCGTCGTGGGCACGCGGTACCTCGCCGGGGGCGACAACGTTGGCCTCGGCGGTCCCTGGCGACGGTTCGTTTCGGTCGCATCTCGCGACCTCGCCCGGTGCACACTTCCGCAGCTGCGCCAGACGACCGACCCAGGAAGCGGGCTCTTCGGATTGAAGTTGTCGGTCATCCGCGGTGTCGAACTCAAGCCGATCGGATACAAGACACTGGTCGAGGTCCTGGCCCGCGCGAACTGGTCGACCATTGCTGAGATCCCCTACCGTTTTGGCGCTCGAAACGCCGGTACGTCGAACGTTTCCGCCCGAGAGGGCTGGGGCTTCGTGCGCCACCTGATCCGGTTGAAGCTCGACACGGATGTGCGCCGCCGGCGACCGAAGACCGTCGTGCCGTGCCTGGCCTTCGGCGTCCCGACTGCTGATCCTGGCGATGCTTCCTTGCTCACCGTGGTCGTTCGCCGAACGGCGTAAGCGCGGGCCGGGAGTTGACCCAACCTCCTTGCGGGCCGAACCGCCTCCGCGGCATGGTGACACTCGTTGCCGCCGCGATCGTTTTCACGAGCTGCGCGGCGGTGCGGCCCGTTGCGAAGGCCAAGTCGAACGCAACGTCGGCGCCACCGATCATCGCTCCGTTTCGACGTAGTCGAGTTGGATCCGCGCGGGGTCAATGCCAACGGGGGGTTCACGTGTCACCCACCGTCGATCGGTCCCGTCGACCCGATCCCCACCACCGTGGATGCGGAGACCACGTTGTTGCGCGCGGTGCGGGAGTATGCCCAGGCCTGCGCCACTGCGGCCGGTCAACCGTCCTCGCGCTGACCCGCGACTATTTCGGGGCGTCGCCCGGACCCACCATCAGTCCCGACGCGTCGATCGCGGTGAACTGTCTCGATCATCCGGTGACCCCAGGCCTCGCCGCGACCCGAGCGGCGGCGGCGACCGCCCGAGCGAGTGCGCCCCAGTTCGGTCCGTACCTTGCCTGGGGTTCACTGCAATGCAGCTCGCCGCCGGTCACTGACCTGGCCTGCGCCGGGTAGCCCCCGATCCTCCTGTCGTACTCTTCGGGCCATGTCCGGAGTGTTTGACGTTGTCGACAAGGCCCGTGGGATTCCGAGCGCGGCCGTCACGGTGGCCGGGCGCCCGCTGCCGAGTACGGGCCGGGGTGCGGCGGTGCTCTGTTACCACGACATCGGTACCGATCGCACCAACACCACCGATTACTACGTGTCGCCCGACCGCTTTCGCTCCCACCTCGAATGGATCCGCGCGTGGGGTCAGACGTTCGTTCCGCTCGCCGAAATCGTCGATCGTCTCCTGGCGGGCCGCGATCTCGATGGCCTCGTCGCGGTCACATTCGACGACGCGTTGCTCGGAGTTCAGGAGCACGCGGTGCCGATCCTGCACGCACTCGGCGTTCCGGCCACGGTGTTCCCGGTCACCGACGTGCTCGGTGTTGTCCCACCCTTCTGGCCCGGCGCGCAGCGCACGTTGAGCAGCGACGAGTTGGCCGCGCTCGCCGATTCCGGGTTGATCACGCTCGGTTCGCACACGGCGAGCCACGCGTCGCTGCCCGACATCACGCCCGAGGATCGCGCCCGCGAGCTCGCTACATCACGCGCGACGCTGGAGACGGTGACTGGCGGACCGATCGACCTGCTCGCCTACCCGTCGGGACATCACGACCACGACACCGAGGCCGCCGCGACCGCGGCCGGATACCGCGGCGCGTTCACGTTCTCGTTCGGACGGGTCACGGCCGGCACGAATCCGTTCGCGATCCCGCGGTTCTGCATCGGTCCGATGCATAACAAGTTCCGGCTCGTCCGTCAGCTGGGCCGACCGCCAACCGCGTGGTGAGAGCCGCGGCGCGCCCCGGGTCAGGTGCCGCTCAGGCCCTGGGAAGGTACGGGCTGCAGGCATCCCGTGGTGGGCGCCCGAGCGCTCGAGCGAGCTCAGCGTTGAACGTCTGGGTGTCTGGTTCCACCAGCCACGACTTATCGGCTGCCATCACGTAGGGCAGTCCGGGGAAGCCATTGGTGCCATCGGCAAGCCGGCCAAGCGAGATCCCTCGGCGACAGATCAGCGCCGCCTTTCTGGTGACGAAGTCGAAGGCGTTGGGATGAGCGGACCGAAATATCTCAATGACCACGTTCTCCTTCGCCGGTCCGCCCTCGCATTCGACGGAGCCGATGGGAAGCGGAAGGTCCTGCTTCAGGTAGGTGGGCCGGAGCGCATCGAAACTCGAGGCGTGAGTGTTCGCGCAATCGAGGCCCGATCGCACGATCCGAACGGCAAGTTCTTGGGCTCGGGCGTTTGCCGTCGGGGTGAACTGCGACCGAGTCGAGTTGTAGGCGCGGTACTTCTGGACGTTGGAAGGGCCTGGCGCCGCGCCGTTGCTGCCGCAGGCGACCAATGCCAGGTGGGCGGTGACGATGACCAGAAGAATTCGTACCGCCGCCCGAGGACGATGATGCATCACGGTTTCACACCTCTTTCGAAACGGGGAGACGCGTGGAGGCCCGCCCCGAAGGGCGGGCCTCCGCCTAGTGCTTGGCTTGGAACGGACTAACCGGGGATGGTGACCGTCCACGGGTCGACGATCGTGTCGCCGTCAGAGCCGTCGGCTTGGGTGTATGCCAACTCGGTCAGGGTTGCATCGTTGACGTCGTCGGTGACGTCGGCATCCGAGCATTCCAACGGGTTGATGTTCTTGACGTTGGAGGTCGGCCACACCCGAAGGGTCGCCGAAACGTCGCCGCCGAGTCCGGGACCCTTGGTCACGATGCCGGTCAGTTTCACGTGGCTGAGGTTTGGGTCTGAGATATCCCGACCGGCCCTCACGTACTGCTGAATCTGAATCGGGACCAAGTTCGCGAAGGTCTGATCGAACTTCATGATGACCTTGCCTTGCAGGGGGTACGCCCGTGGGTAGTCCTTGACGATGGTCGCTTGACTCTCGGTCTGGCAGGTCGAACTTCCCGCCAAGGAGATCACGGTCTTCGCGAGGGCCCCGACCGTTGTCAGGCTCGCAGATCCGTTGCTCTGGTTGTCAAAGGGGTTGAGTTTTGTGGTCGTCGTACCTTGGTCGGTGGCCGCATTGTCGATGCGGATTCCTGCGTCAACGGCACAGGTGGTGGCGTCCGCCGCCACGTTCGCGTTGGTGCCGAACTCGGTCTTGTCGCCGATCGAGTCCTTGGTGACTTCCTTGACGAACTTCGCCGAGTTTGAACCCAGTGCTGGGTTCACGGTTGCGATTTGGTTCACACCAGTGCAGGACACGAGGACCTTGGGTGCAGGAGGCAGTGTGGTGCCACCGATGCACGTGATGGTCTGGAACGTTCCGGAGTTCCGGTCGTTCGGGTTGTCGAGCACGAGGATGGAACCCGAGTGGGTCGGGTCGCAGCGCACGTCGGTCCGCGAGTTGAGCGAGGCGAGGCCGGCGCTGTCGCGCACGGTGAAGGTGTCCGAGCCCGTCCCGGCGCCGTTGCTGGCGTCGCTTGCAACTTGCAAGGTGAGGAACTCGCAGTCGGCACCACCGGCACCGGTGGATGGCGAGTTGTTGCATTGCACGAGCGAGGGTGTTCCATTCGCGGCGAAACCCGACCAGCTGACGGTAACGGTGTTTCCTCCGCTGAGATTGGTGCTCGGGGTAATGCTCACCGCGGTGGCGGCGCCGGCAGGTTGGGCCACCGCCTGCGCTACCCCGAAGAGGGTCATTCCGGTTATGGCCATGACGGCCAGTGTGCGACGCATGAAGGCTCCCTTGACGATCGAAAATGTCGCTGACCTGAGGGAGTATGGGGAGCCTGGGTCGTTGCGACAAGGTCGGCCGGCGACTCTCCACGTGGTGTTCGCTTGCTCTTCATACGCGAGACGTACGTGTTACCTCCGGGACATGTCACGATGCGTTCCATGCATCCCGCGAGGCTTGGGCGAGCTGCGATGGTCGGCGTCATGACCGCGGCTGCGTTGGGAGCGTGTTCGAACTTGTCGGGTTCATCGCGAACGGCTCGGGAACCCCGATTCGATCCGCACGCCGCGGCAGAGAAGATCCGCGTCGGTGGTTCGATCGCGATCGTTGGTACGGGACGGGTCGGGCGCGAGACGGCGCCGATTCGTGGCCGCATTCAGTATCAGCCGCACCGTGTCCAGGAGCAGATCCCGGTGAACTCGGGCAGCTACCTGAGAGTGATTCAGTTTCGGCGCATCGGCGATGTCGCGTGGATTCGTCGCGCCCCGGTGTCCGAGCCGGGTGTGATCACGTTCGGGGTGCCCCTCCTCGCGTTCCGTGCGGGCCAGAGCCGACCCTTTGTTGCGATACCGAATCCTGACGATGGCGTGCCTGCGATGGTCGCCCAGGTCTACGACCCGGTCCGGTTCCTTGATCGACTCGGGGCCGCGAAGCAAGTGGTTCACTTCGAATCCGGACCGGCCAGCACGGTCGCGGGCGCTCGTCGATCGACGTTCCGAGCGCGGCTCCCCGTCGGGCTTGCCCACTCCGTTGGCGTCGAATCCGTCACGGTCTGGGTCGACGGGAAGGGTCGACCCGTCCAGCTCGGGTTCATCACCGAGTCGCGCATGGTCGGCCGCTACCAGATCCGAAAGGCGGGAGGCCCGTTCGCGGTGTCGGTTCCGCCTGCAAGCGAGGTCGAAGGACCGAACCAATCTCTTCCGGATGCCATCGGCCGCTACATTTCCGTGTTCCGTGGTTCAGCAGGTGAAACCCCCGTTGAGATTCTGCGCGCGCCGGGGCGCGATGGCTGGACGTGTTGGAAAGTCGAATCGGATCCGCCCACTGCCCTTACAGGCGACCAACGACCTGGTGGTGGTAGCTGTATCCCACCGGTTCTGGATACCGCATCCGACGACGAACGGTTCGCGATCCCTTTCGACGCCGACACGACGACGTCGTACGAACTGATCGGCATCCTGGTTCCGTCCGGGTCCACCGTGGAAGTCGTACTTTCCAACGGACAACGAGCGCCGATGACGGTGGATCAGTCCGGGCTTGCGGTCTATGCCGGTGCCGCGCAACCGCCGGCGGCGCTGGTGACAGTGCACACACCGAGCGGAACCAACCTGGTCTGTGGCCCGGGACCGATCAACTCGTTGGGCGACGTCGACGCGATCTCGTCGCCCGAGTCGTTGCGAGGTCTGCCGTGGAACTGTCTGTCTCAGGAGTCGGCAGACCAGCTCGGCGGCGGGGGCAATGGCTAGGAACGCGCGGCCTCCGCGAGGTTGGTGGCGCTCCAGTCGGACCATTCCGAGTTGAAGTAACGCAGGCGAACCTTCTTGTACTCCTTGATCGACCAGAGCAACGCGTATTCGTCGACGCCGGTCTCGCTCGCGATCGCCTCGATGGTTGCTTCACAGTCGCGCGCGCTGCGACCGTGCACCATGGTGAACACGGTGTACGGCCAGTCCTCATACGTTGGGCGGCGGTAACAGTGCGAGACCGCCGCGAACCCGGCCATTTGGGGGCCGATCGCGTCGAGGTCGGCTTCGGGGACTGCCCACACTCCCATCGCGTTGGCCTTGAACCCGGCATTGCGATGGTTCATCACCGCGGCGAATCTGCGCATGAGTTTGCGCTCGGTGAACGACGCGAGGATTGCCAGGAGCTCGGTCTCCGTGGTGCCGATCCGTTCGGCCTGCACCGCGAACGGGCGGGGAACGAGCGGGAGGTCTTCCTGGCAGATCTGGATCGCCTTGATCTCGAGGTCGGTGAGCACCGGCGCTTCCATGTCGGGGCGGCGCTCCGGCTGCTCGTGGGCCAGGACCTCGGCCTTCGCGTTCGCGGCGGTCTTGCCCGTCATGTCGAGCTTCACACCGATCTTGTAGAGCTTCAGCGTCGGCAGCTTGCGGGTGACCAGCGTTCCTGAGGCGTGGTGCAGTGCGTCGAGGTGGGCGTCGAGGTCTTCGCCGGGCGGAACTGCGAGCGTGTACCAAAGGTTGTAGGCGTGGTTGCGCTTGTAGTTGTGGCTGACGCCCGGGTGCTGGTTGATGACCTCGGCCGCGGCGTCGATGTGATCGGGGTCAACCTTCGCAGCGACGAGCGCGGAGGAATAACCAAGCGCCCGGGTGTCGAAGATCGCAGAGAGCTGGCGCAGAACCTCGGCGTCCTTGACCGCGCGGAGCCGCTCGATGATGAGGTCTTCGGTGGTTCCGAGTCGCTCGGCCAAGACCGCGTAGGGCTGGGCGTCGAGCGGGAACGACCACTGCACCGCGTTGAGAAGTTCGGCATCGGCATCCGTGAGGTCCATGGGTGCATCTTCGCACTCAGACGGTCCGGACGTCTCACCGCGTTCTCAGGCGAGAGGGCGCGCCAATAGGCACCAGGCGCCACCCAAGTTTCAGGATGCGTGGCGCACACGTGGCCCGAGCGGCCCGAGAGCGCAGCGAACAAGAGCGGGAGGGTGGTGGCTTGGTCAGGTTCGGCCCGCGGTTGCGATGGCGACGAGGTCGGTTTCCGGGCCCGCATGGGGACGGGCCGGCCCCGCGATGGTGGTGGTCGCGTCGTCGAGCGTTGCGACGAGTCGTCGGGGTGTGGTGCCGCGCACGATTGTGAGCATGACCTGGGCACCGGCACGACTCCGGCGCAATGCGTAGACCAACGATGCGGTGTCGGACGTGGTGGCGCTATCAACTGCGGTCACGCGATCCCCGACGCGTACCCCGGCCGCCTCGGCACTGGAACCCGCTCCGATCTCGGTGACGGTCGCGCCGCGGTCGGCGGTGTCGATGGCCCGCAACCCGAGGGCACCATGGCTTGCCGTCCCTGTGGTCGCGAGTTGGGTCGCAACATCTCGCAGCATGTCGGTCGGAATGGCGGCCGTCCGGGTGGGGGACGAACCCGTCACGGTCAGCATTCCCACCACGTGTCCGTGGCGGTCCACGAGCGCGCCGCCGCGTGCTTCCGCCGCGAGTCCGGTGCTGGTCGTGATCATCCCCGCGTACGCAGTGCCACCGTCGTCATTCATCCAACCATCGACCGCGGTGATGACGCCGCTCGTCACCCACGCTCCACTCGTGGAGGTACGGCCGACCGCGGCGATCCAATCGCCTGCGCGGACCGCAGGGGTATCGACGAGCGCGGCAGGTTCGACCCGGAGGGTCGGTACATCGAGGAGGACGAGTCCCATCACCGGGTCGCGTCCGATCTCGGTTGCGAGGTGGCGGTGGCCGTTCTCGAGGAAAATCTCGATTGGCCCGGTACCGGTGTTCATGCCGGCGGTGTTCTCGGGGATTGCAGTCGCACTCGGGGCAACGACATCGGTGGTCGTCAGGATCTGATGCGCCCCGACGGCGATTCCGGAGCCGCGGCGCTCGGCGCCGGCGACGGTGGTGATGACTCCCGCGATACCCGGCACGATACGCGAGGCGATGCTCGCCGCATCGGAGGAGACGAAGCGCGCCGGCGTGGGGTCGCGTCGGATCGGGTCACGATCGAACGTGCCCACGAGACCGAGGACGGCGACCGTGGCGACGGCACCCATGGTGCCCGCCGCGACCGTCAACGCCAGATCGCGGCGCCAGCTCCGAGCGGTGCGCGCCGACGATGCGTGAGTATCGGTCCGGTCAGAGGTCGGGCGTGACGATGCGAACAGCTCCGAAGGGTGGATCCACGGGCGATCGAGCGGATGCGGCACTGGCCCGGGGTCTTGATCGTCTGCATCGGTCCCCGGCATTTCGGAGATTCTACCGGCGTTCATGGCGTGATCGGCCGCGGCCGAAGGCGGTGACCGGCGTCTTCCCTACACTGTCCGGCGTGTCATTGCCCAGCCCATCGGGTTCCCCTCCGTCTGATCCCACTGCGTTGTGCAGTCCGACCGGATCAGATTGGGTCGCGCTGGGATGCGAGCCGCTGCTGGTCGATGGCGCCACTCGTTGGGCATCGGTTCCGGGCGCGGGCGCGGTCGTCACGTTCATCGGCATCGTTCGCGATCATGCTGAAGGTCGCGACGGTGTGACGGGGCTCACCTACGAGGCGTACGAGTCCGAAGCGGTGCGGGCGATGATCGGCATCGTCGCGGCCGCCCGGAGTCAATGGCCGGACCTGGCCCGCGTCGCGGTCTTGCATCGCACCGGCGACCTGGCGCTCACCGAGGCGTCGGTAGCCGTCGTGGTGTCGAGTCCGCATCGCAGCGCTGCATTCGAAGCGGCGCGGTTTTGCATCGACACGCTGAAGGAGACGGTGCCAATCTGGAAACGGGAGCACTGGTCCGACGGCGACGATTGGGGCCTCGGTGCGCAGGAGTTGCGTACGCCGACCCTGTCCGAGCGGAATTAGGCGATGGAGTTTCTCGCGTTGGCCGGCGGATTGATGGTGCTCGGGGTCTCGGTCGTGTTATTTCGACATCGCCGTCCGAGCGGGCTCAACGCGGGGATCGAAGACTTTGCGGCGCGCCGGGATGCCCTCGCTCCGCCGCAGGATCCCCGAAGTAGAGGGGGTCGTTCTGAGTAGGGACCTGGCAATCGATCTCGGCACCGCGAACACGCTGGTGTATTCGCGTGGCCAGGGGATCATCCTCAACGAACCGACCGTGATCGCGTTGAACAGTCGGTCGAACGACGTCCTCGCCATGGGACACGAGGCATGGCAGATGATCGGCCGAACCCCGGGATACATCGTTGCGGTACGCCCGCTTCGTGGCGGCGCGATCACCGACTATGAGATCACCCAGCGGATGATTCGGTTGCTGTTTCAACGCGCGGGCGTGACGCGATTGTCGCGAGCGCGGGTGCTGATCTGCGTGCCTTCCGCGATCACGCATGTGGAACAACGAGCGGTGCTCGAAGCGGCTCGGCTCGCAGGCGCGGCATCCACCTATCTGCTCGAGCAACCGATGGCCGCCGCCATCGGAGCCGGGCTGCCGATCCACGAGCCCTTGGGCAACATGGTCATCGATATCGGTGGGGGTACCACCGAAGTCGCCGTGATCTCGTTGCGGGGCGTCGTTGCGCTCGAGGCAGTGCGCGTTGGGTCGTTCGATATCGATGCAGCGATCCAGGCATATGTTCGTCGCGTCTATGGCATCGCGATCGGTGAGCGCACTGCGGAGGAGATCAAGCTCGCGATCGGCTCCGCGTTCCCGACCCCCGATGAATACAAGGCGGAGGTGCGTGGGCGTGACCTGATGAGCGGGCTGCCCAAGACCGTGGTCCTCACGCCCGAAGAGGTTCGGGAAGCCATCGAGGAGCAGGTCCGTGCCATTTGTGATGCGGTGATCGCGGCGTTGTCCCAGACGCCGCCTGAGTTGGCCCACGACCTCATCATTCATGGCATTCATCTCGTGGGCGGCGGCGGGATGCTGCGTGGTCTTGATCTGCGGATCGCACAGGAGACGAAGCTGCCGGTGCATCTCGTCGACGCTCCGCTCGAGTGTGTGGTGCTCGGCGCCGGTCGGTGCGTCGAGATCTTCGATCAGGTCGAAGACATGTTGATGCAGACCCCGCGCCGGTAGCGGTCCCTCACGGTTCGTCGTCTCACTCGGTGGTCGGACCCAGCAGATCCTCGGCAGCTTGACGGGTCTGCCAATCCGAGTCGTCGAGCGCGGCGCGCAACGCTTGCTCGACCCGCGGTCCGTCGAACGGCGCGAGTGCGAGCAGGGCGCGGCGGCGCACGGTGGGCCGATCACCACAGGCGGTGAGGATCGCGTCGAGCCCGGTCGGGTCGCCGATTGCACCAAGCGCCGCGACCGCGGCCTCGCGTACCAGTGGATCTCCGTGGCCGGTCGCCAACACGACTGCCGCGACGACGCCCGCTCGGTCGGGATCGTTCCATGGGATTTCGCCGCTGGCCCAGCACGCGGCTTCGGCCACCAAGTCGTCCGAGTCGCTCACGAGCGCAATGAGGGGAGCGGCCGACGGCGATTCCAGCTGCGGGCTGAGTTCCGCGGCGCGGCGCCGAATCCCGGGGACGGTATGGAGCGTGGCCGCGATCCACGCGCGGTGCGCGAGGGGGAGAGCCCCACCGCGGATCAGCGCACCGAGCGCCGCTACGTAGACGCGTGGCTCGGAATCAGCGGTGAGAGCTTGTGCAAGTTCGCCGGTCGCGTCCGCGGGGAGCAGTCGGCGATCGTGGGCGAGCGCGGCGAATCTCGCCGCGGTCTCGATGGGATCATCTGCACCGTTCGGTGGCGGCTGATCGGCGTCGGTTGATGCGGGCATGCGGGTCAGAAACCCTGGAATCCGGGGGCGATGAGATCGACGCTACAGCCCGACACGTATCGCGCCGATGCCTTCGTCATGGGAATGGCTGGAACGTCGGGACGCTCGCGCCGCCGCGCGATGGTGGGCCTCTTTGCCGCGCTTGGACTGGGGATCACCGGTGCGGTCGGGATCGTGGCCACAACTCCTGATTCCAGTTCGGCTTCGCCCGCCCAGTTGGTTCGTTCCGTTTCGAGGTTGCCCGAGGCGCTGCCGAAGGCCGCGATTCCCAGTACCGACGCGGCGGTTGCTGCCGCGGCATGGGGTGTCGCCCACCCGCCGCCGCCGCCGCCGCTGCCGATTCCCTCGGAACTTCCCGACCCGTCTTCGCCGCGTGCGCTGGTAGAGATCGGGCGCATCCAGATTCCGAAGACGGGGGTCGATCAAGCGGTGCGCGAAGGTGTTGAACAGGTGGTCATCGATGCCGGGCCGGCGCACTGGCCGGGAACGGCTGAGTTCGGTGGCTGGGGGAATGTGGTGCTCGCCGGTCACCGCACGACTCACTCGGAACCGTTCTTGCGTAACGCCGAACTTGCCGTGGGTGACGAGATTCTGGTGTCGGACTCCACGGGCACCTACCACTACGCGGTGACGAGCGTGGAGGTCCTCCCGAATACCGCCATGTGGATCGTCGATCAACACGAGGGGCGCAGCCTGACCATCTTTACGTGTCACCCCATCGGGAGTTCTGCGGAACGCCTCGTGGTGCGCGCCGAGCTGAAGACCCGAGCACGCGAGTCCTGAGGCGCCGGGACCACCGGTTCCGCGCGCGCGGTGAGGTCTGGTGCTCAGTGCCGAGATTGCGGGGTGGCCACGTGGCAGGCTGATGCCCGCCCATGAGCCTGCCGCCTGACCAACCGGACGTGTCCGGGTCCGAGCCCTCCTCCGCAGCAGAGACTCCGTCTTCGTTGGCACCGCGGCCGGGTATGTCGTGGATGGCCAAGGCCGTGATCCTCGCCGCGGTGGTCATCGGCATCGTTGGTATCGCTGGTATGTACGTGAAGTTGCCGTACGTGATCTTCTCGCCGGGCGACGCGACCTCGGTGGACAACTACATGCGTATCCGCGGGACACGGTCGTACCACCACAAGGGGGACCTGTTGCTGCTCACCGTTCGCGTGAGCAGCGGCCAACCGAACCTGTGGCGGTATGTGGAAGCCAGCCTCGACGACGACAGCCAGGTGATCGGCGAAAAGAAGTATCTCGGCAATGCGCCGCGCGGCAAAGTCGAACGCGCGAGTGTCCAGATGATGAACGAGTCGCAACTCGCCGCGAAGCAGGCTGCGCTCACGCGTCTCGGGTATCGGATCGCGGTGTCGGGCAAGGGCGCGCGCGTTCTCCAGGTCGTGAAGGACTCGCCTGCCGCGCGCGGCGGGCTCCGAACCGACGACGTGATCGTCGGGATCGACGGTGCTCCGGTGAAGATCCGCGATCAGGTTGGTCAGATCGTGCAGGCGAAGCCGTTAGGGACCACGTTCGCGGTTGTCGTTCGACGCGGCGGCGATTCACAGACGGTTGCAGTCACGAGCGTCGCGGCACCGAAGGGCCTCCTCGAGGGTCGCCCGTACTTCGGTATTGGCGCGGCGACCGAACAGCTGCGGGTGAAGTTCCCCGTGGATATCAAAATCGACGCGGGTGATGTCAGCGGACCTTCGGGCGGACTCGCGTTCACGCTCACCATCATCGATGACCTCACGCCTGGCGATCTCACGGGCGGAGCGAAGGTGGCCGTCACCGGTGAGATCGACGGCGCCGGCAACGTGGGCGAGGTCGGCGGTGTTCCGCAAAAGGCAGTGGCGGCGCGCGAGGCGGGCGCCACGCTGATGATTGTTCCCCAGGCCGAGGTCCGCGACGCCCGGACCAAGGCCGGCGGTATGAAGGTTGTGGGAGTGAAGACCCTCGACGAAGCGCTGAAGGTGCTTCGACGCAATGGTGGCGCCGCCCTCCCCCAACCAGGGTCGCTCCCGTCAGCGGTTCGCTGAACTGGGCGGCTCGTGTGAGCCGGTCCTCGGCGGTGGGCAGATTCGCCAATACCATGAGGCCGTGACGAAACGGAGCATCCACCGTGGCTGAGGGCAAACGTCGGCCGGCCAAGAACGGGCCGCGTCTGAGCGCTGAAGAGATCGCGTCGCGCGGATTTCAAGCGTCGTTCCGGGGTATCTCTGAGCCCGAGGTCCGTACCTTCCTCCGTCGGGTCGCCGACGAGATCGCCGCCGCGAGCGTCCGCGAGAACGACCTCAACGAAAAGATCAACGAGCTCCAGGAGCAGGTCAAGAACCCCCCGATCGTGACCGAAGAGCGGCTCCTCGATGCGCTTGGTGAGGAAACTGCTCGGGTGCTGCGCTCCGCGCAGGAGGCTGCGACGGAAATCCGTGGCGGCGCGGAAGCCAAGGCGGAATCCGTGATCGCCGGTGCCGAACAGGCGGCCACCACGGCCCGCGAAGAGGCCGACAGCGATGCGCGTGCGTTGCGTGATGTGGCACAGACCGCCGCGGCGGCCCGCGAGACCGATGCCACCACCTTCGCCTTCGACCTCCGTTGCGAAGTCGAAGCCGAGGTGGTCGAGCTGCGGGCCACGACCGACGCCGAACTCGCGGCGGCGCGCGAAGCGTCGATAGAAGCCTCGGCGTCAGAGATCGAGGCGGCCAAGGAAGCCGGCCGCGACCTGGTCAACGAGGCGCGTGCGGTACGTGAGCGAATCCTGGCTGACCTGGGTCGGCGTCGGTTGCTGTTGCAATCTCAGATCGACGAACTCCGAGCGGGTCGTGATCGCCTGCTCGATGCCTACCGCGTGGTCAAGCGGACACTCGGCGATGCCACCGAAGCGCTCGTCCAAGTGGAGACGCGTGCCGCTGATGAACTTTCCGGTCCGCCGTCATCGCTCGAGGTTCCGCCGGTCGACGGCGAACTTGCGGCGTTGGCCGGCGAACTCACCGGAGAAGCTGGCGCACCGTCAGTTGAAGTCGAGGCGCTCTTCGCCCGTCTCCGCGAACAGAACCCGATCGCCGCGCCGATTCCCGAACCCACTCCGGTAGTGGTCGACCCGCCCGAGCCCGAGCCCGAGCCCGAGCCCGAGGTCACCGAACCCGAGCCCGAGCCCGAACCCGACCTGGAACCCGCCAGAGGTGAGCAGCACGTCGAGCGATCGGGGGCGGAGACGCGGTCTGCGGCCAACAGCCCAGTGAGCGAGGCCAATGAAGGAGGGAGCGTCCCGACCAACACGATGGTCGAGGATTCTGAGCGTACGAGTAGTCAGGATGAGCGTGCGAGCCATGTCGAAGCGCGTGCCTTCGTGCTCGACCCTTTGCAGCGGGAGCTTGGTCGCAAGGTAAAGCGGGCACTTCAAGACGATCAGAACAGTGTTCTTGATCGGATTCGTACCGTCAAAGGCCGCCCGGACGCGTCGGAGGTATTGCCGAGCGCAGCGAGCCAGATCGTTCAGCTTGTGGCGACGCTGCGCGGACCGGTCGACGCGGCGTACGCCGGTGGTCGTCGTGCCGGAGGGAATCCCGATGGGAGCACCGCTGCTCCGGCCGCCATGGTCGATGGGCTCGCGGCCACGATGGTCGAGCGGTTGCACGCCCGTTTGGTCGAGGCGATCGACGACGCCGGGGATGACGAAGTCGCGGTGACGCAGCGGCTCGGTGCGCGCTACCGCGAGTTCAAGGGCCAGGACCTCGACGCGGTGGTGGCGGACGCGCTCGCGGCCGCGTGGGCGCTGGGTGTATACGACGCGACTCCGGCCGGACGGACACTTCGCTGGATCCCGAGCGTGGAGGGCAACTGCCCGGATTGTGACGACAACGCGCTGGAGCCGACGGTGCGCGCCAAGCACTTCCCCACGGGCCAGCCGTATCCGCCGGCGCATCCGGGCTGTCGGTGCCTGATCGTCCCGCTCCCCACTTGACCCTCTCGCCCTCCTAGGCTCCTCCGAATGCGCGTCCCCCCTGTCCGCCGCACCCGAGAGAGCCGATTCCGCGTTCGCGCGTGGATGGTGATCCTGGTCGTGGTCCTGGTTGGCCTCTTCCTCTCGGCGCGGGGCCTCGCCAGCTTTTATACCGATTACCTCTGGTTTGATTCCATTGGGTTCGGCACCACGTGGCGTGGTCTGTTGTGGGCGCGCTTTGTGCCGGCCGCGGTGTTCACCGCGTTGTTCTTCGTGTTGATGCTCGTGAGTCTCACGATCGCGGATCGGCTGGCCCCCCATACGCGAGTGCTGGGTCCCGAAGACGAGATGCTCGCCCGGTATTCCCAAACGGTCGGGCCGTATTCCGGACGACTCCGGATCTTGGTGTCGTTCATTTTCGCGATCCTGGCCGGTGGCAGCGTTGCCGGCGAATGGCAACGGTGGATCTTGTTCACCAATGCTCAGGACTTCGGCGTGAAGGACCCACAGTTCCACCTGGATGTGGGTTTCTTCGTCTTCCGCCTGCCATTCCTGACGTTCGTGTTCGACTGGTTGTTCGCAGGCCTGATCATCATTTTGATCGTCACCGCGATCGCGCACTATCTCAACGGCGGCATTCGACTCCAGACACCGTTCCAACGCGTGACCCCGCAGGTGAAGGCGCACCTCTCGGTGATCCTTGCGTTGATGGCCTTGGTGAAGACTGCTCAGTACTTCCTGGGCCGCTACGACCTCAACTTCTCCACCCGCGGGTTTGTCGAAGGCGCCACGAAGACTGATGTTGCGGCGCAACTTCCCGCGTTCAATCTGCTGATGGTGATCTCAGTCGTGGCCGCCGGGTTGTTCGTGTGGAACATCTTCCGCCGCGGATGGGTGCTGCCGGTCATCGCCGTTGGGCTCTGGGGGTTCGTCGCACTCGTGGTGGGCACGATCGTTCCCGCGATCTATCAAGAGGCCTTCGTGAAGCCCAACGAGCAGGCGAAGGAGCGGCCGTATATCGCACGCAACATCGAGGCGACGCGCGCCGCCTTCGGCCTGAAGAACGTGAAGTCCGCTGAGTTCGGCTACCAAGAAAATCTCACGGGCCAAGACTTGTTGAACAATTCGCAGACGATCTTGAACGCGCGGCTCTGGGAGCCGAGCGTCATCGCGGCGAACTACCAGCAGTTCCAGGGCTTCCAAACGTATTACAAATTCCTGGACGCGGATACGGATCGATACGTCATCGGCAACGAGCTGCGCCAGGTCCTCATCTCGGCCCGTGAGCTGAACTCAGCGGATCTGCCGTCGCAGAGCTGGGTGAATCAGCACGTCGTCTACACCCATGGGTTCGGAGCCGTGGTGTCGCCGGCGAACAAAGCGGACGCGACGACCGGTCAGCCGAAGTACGAGCTCAAGGACATCCCGGGGACGGGCACGATCGCCCTCAACCGGCCCGAGCTGTACTTCGGTGAGGGGCTCGGCGGTTACTCCCTCGTCGGTGCCAAGCAACCGGAGTTCAACTACGCGCGCAAGAACTCCAACGCCACGACCCGTTACACCGGTGCGGGTGGTGTCGGGCTGTCGTCCTGGCTGCGCCGTACTGCGTTTGCACTGCGCTTCGGCGATCAGAACCTGCTGATCTCGGGTCAGATCCAAGACAAGACGCGCATCATCTTTCGACGCGATATTCGCGAGCGCGTCGAGACCGCGGCTCCGTTCCTGGATTTCGACGCCGATCCGTATCCGGTGGTCGCCGATGGGCACCTCGTCTGGGTGTTCGACGGCTACACCACGAGTGATCACTACCCGTACTCGCAGAGCCTCGCCCCGTCCGAAGGGATCCTCGCCGGGAGGGGCATCAACTACATCCGGGACTCAGTCAAAGCCACGGTCGATGCCTACGACGGCACCATCACCTTCTACGTGGTGGACCGTCAGGATCCGATCATCAAGGCCTACCGGTCCGCGTTCCCCGACCTCTTCACCGACTTCTCCAAGATGCCCAAGGAGGTGCGGGCGCATCTTCGGTACCCGCAGGACCTCTTCCGCTATCAAACCGATGTGTACCGCAAGTACCACACGACCAACCCCGACACGTTCTTCACCGGAACCGGGTTCTGGGAAGTCTCCGCCGACCCTGCGTCCGCGGATTCCACGGTCGGTGGCACGTCCGCCGTCACGAACGTGCCCCAGAGCGCGTCGTCGAGCGGGAAGCGCATCGATCCCTTGTACGTCTTGAGCCGATTGCCGGGTCAAACCGAAGAGGAATTCCTCATTATCCGGCCGTTCGTGCCGGTGTCGAGCGGGAACAGCCAGAACCGCCTTGCGGCGTTCATGGTGGCTCGCGCCAACCCGAACGCGAAGCAGCAGCTCGAGAGTTTCGCGATGCCCAGTGGCCTCAATGTCGCCGGCCCGGTTCAAGTCGATCGCACGATCAACAACACCGATGAGATCAGTAAGCAATTCTCACTCCTCAACCAACAGGGCTCACGGGTACGCCAGGGCGAAGTGCAGATCATTCCGGTCGAGGACTCGCTGCTGTACATCCAGCCGATCTACGTGCTCTCGGAGAATGGCGATCAGCCGGCCTTTCGATTCGTGATCGTGTACTACGCCGGTCAAGCGAAGTTCGCGACAACGGTTGATGAGGCGTTGCGCCAGTTCGACCAGTTCGGTGCGATCGCGCCGCCGACGGACCCCGCGAACCCGGGGACGCCGAACGCGGGCAAGAGCACGGTGGACGATCTTCTGCGCCAGGCGAGCGACGCCTTCAACGCGTCGCAGAAGGCGCTCGGCGAGCAAGACCTCGGGACCTACCAGAAGAAGGTCGCGGAACTCGGTCGGCTCCTCGACCAGCTGGCGACTGCCCGCGGCAAGGAAAAGGGCACCACCGGCGCGGGATCAGTCGGGCCCGGCTCGACCTCGTCGACCACCCGGGCGAAATCGGGTTCCGGTACCCAGGCGGTCGGCGCCTCGCGCTGAAACGGCCCCTCGGGTGTGACCCCCGACGCATCGACGAACGGCCTGGGGGATTGTTACTATCTGCGTAGTGGAAATACCCGGCCGCCCCCGGCCGGGCCCCTAGCTACGGAGATACCGCATGGCCGTCAAGGGCATTGACCTCGGGAAATACCAGCTTGGATGGCACGATTCGACCGACGACTACGTCTACACGCCCCACAAGGGCCTGAACGAGAAGACGGTCCAGGAGATCTCCGATCGCAAGTCCGAGCCGGACTGGATGACCAAGTTCCGGCTTAATGCGCTGAAAAGGTTCGAGCGTAAGCCGATGCTCGACTGGTTCGCGAAGAACATGCCCGATATCGACTTCGACGACATCTACTACTACCTGAAGCCCACCGAAGGTCCGGTCAACGACTGGGACATGCTGCCCGAGAGCATGAAGAACACCTACGAGAAGCTCGGCATCCCCGAAGCCGAGCGCAAGTTCCTCGCAGGTGTCACGGCGCAGTTCGAATCTGAGGTCGTGTATCACAAGAACCGCGAGGATCTCGAGGAGCTCGGCGTGCTGTTCACCAGCATGGACCAAGCCCTCAAGGACTACCCCGAGATCGTGCAGAAGTACTTCGGCACCGTCATTCCTCCGGGCGACAACAAGTTCGCTGCGCTCAACTCGGCCGTCTGGTCTGGGGGGTCCTTCATTTACGTGCCGCCAGGCGTGCACGTCGACATGCCGTTGCAGGCGTACTTCCGCATCAACGCGGAGAATGCCGGTCAGTTCGAGCGGACGCTGATCATTGCGGACGAAGGTTCCTCGGTGCACTACGTGGAGGGTTGCTCCGCGCCGGTCTACTCCACCGACTCGTTGCACTCCGCGGTGGTTGAACTCATCGCCAAGCCGGGTGCACGCATTCGCTACACCACGATTCAGAACTGGTCGCCGAACGTGTACAACCTCGTCACCAAGCGCGCGGTGGCCGAGACCGAGGCCACCGTCGAATGGATCGACGGCAACCTTGGTTCCAAGCTCACGATGAAGTATCCGGCGGTCGTGATGACCGGCCCGAAGGCCCACGGAGAAGTGTTGTCGGTCGCGTACGCCGGCGCCGGCCAGCACCAGGACGCGGGCGCGAAGATGACCCACGTCGCGCCGGAGACCACGTCGATCATCGACAGCAAGTCGATCTCGAAAGACGGCGGGCGCACCACCTACCGCGGGCTGGTCAAGGTGGAAGAGGGCGCGCACTCGGTGAAGAGCCATGTGCGTTGCGATGCGCTGATCCTCGACGACGAATCCCGGTCGGACACGTACCCTTATATGGAGATCGACGCCCAGGACGCGCGTATCGGCCATGAGGCAACCGTCTCGAAGGTCGGTGACGACCAACTCTTTTACCTGATGAGTCGGGGCCTGACCGAGCAGCAAGCAACCGCGATGATCGTGAACGGGTTCATCGAGCCGATTGTCAAAACCCTCCCGATGGAATACGCCGTGGAGCTCTCCCGGCTGATCGAGATGAATATGGAAGGCTCGGTCGGATGACGCTGCACGCGCTCGGGTCCGCACTCCGACCGCAGCTGACCAGAGTGATGGAGGGCTCGGTCGGCTGACCGCAGCACCCATTCGATGACCCACGGATTTACTCCTGACGCCGCGGGCGCGCTCGGCGGCCCACCTTGGTTGGTCGCGCGGCGTCAACGCGCGGCCGAGCAGCTTGCAACCATTGCGTGGCCCACCGACGCCGAAGAGATCTGGCGTTACTCACGCATCAACCAGCTCGATCTCGAGCGTTTCCGCCCGCTCACCGCGGCGGAGCTGGGCGAGCCCGGTGTGGAGAACGCTCCCGGCGGCGGCCCGCTCGCGTCCGAGCTCGGCGAACGGGCCGCGCTGGTGGTGGTCCGTGACGGACGCGTCGTGCATCATGAGCTCAGCCCAGAGCTGGTTGCCCAAGGCGTCACGGTCTGCGAGCTCGCCACTTGTGACGCGTCGGCCGTGGAACCGTGGTTGGGTCAGGTCGCGGACGCATCGCCGGATGCGTTCAGTCTGCTCCACGATGCGTTCCTGGCCGGGGGCGCCTTCGTGAAGGTGCCCCGCGGTGTGGTGGTCACCCAACCGATCGTGGTGCTGCACTGGGCCGAGGGCGACGGTCTGGCGTCGTTCCCGCACACCCTCGTGGTTGCCGAAGAGGGCAGTGAAGTCACGGTGCTCGAACGGCACGCGTCGGCCTCCGGCGTTACCCATCTGGTGAACGGTGTCGTGGAACTTGCGATCGGCGACGGCGCGCACGTTCGCCACGTGAGCGTTCAGGAGTACGGCGACCAGACCTGGTCGATTGGATTCCAACGCGCGCACCTGGGCCGAGACGCGCGACTCTCGTCGTCCGCGGTGGCCCTGGGCGGCGACTACGCGCGCCTGCGCACCGAGGCGCGCCTCGATGGTCAGGGCGCGCAGAGCGATCTGCTTGCGGTCTACTTCGGCGACGGCAATCAGATGCATGACTTCCGAACCTTCCAGGATCACGTCGCCCCGCGCACCCGCAGTGACCTGCTCTTCAAAGGCGCAGTCGAAGATACGGCCCGGTCGGTGTACTCGGGACTGATCCGTATCCGGCCTGACGCACAGAAGGTTGAAGCGACGCAGTCGAACCGCACCTTGGTACTCACCGAGGGCGCCGGTGCAGAATCGATTCCGAACCTCGAGATTGAAGCCGACGACGTTCGGTGCTCACACGCCTCCACGGTTGGTCCGATCGACGACGATCAGCTCTATTACCTCGAGACTCGTGGGGTGCGACCCGACGACGCGGAACGTTTGATCGTTCTGGGCTTCTTCGAAGATGTGTTCTCCCGCCTCCCGGTGCCGGCACTCGCTGAGCCACTTCGGCGCGCCGTGCATGAGAAGGTCGGACACCTCCACGGGCGCGGCGCGTGAGCGGCGTCCGGGTGTGTTCCACCGCCGACGTTGCGGTCGGCGCGGCCCGCCGATTTGATATTGAAGGTATCCGACTCTGCGTGGTCCATCTTCCCGACGTCGATGACGGTCACGGCGGTTGGTACGCGATCGCCGATGAATGTTCGCACGCCGATTTTTCGTTGGCCGAAGGCGATGTCTGGGCGGACGAGTGTGAGATCGAGTGCCCGAAGCATGGGTCCACGTTTTCACTCACCACGGGCGAGGCTCAGACGCTCCCCGCTACCCAACCCGTTGCGGTCTACGCGCTCGAAGTGAAGGATCACGACGTCATGGTGGTGGTGAAGTGAGCCAGTTGAGGATTCAAGACCTGCACGCGTCGGTGGGCGACGTCGAGATCCTGCGCGGCGTAGATCTCGAGGTGAACTCCGGCGAAGTTCACGCGCTCATGGGACCGAACGGGTCGGGAAAGAGCACCCTTTCTCATGTGCTGATGGGTCGGTCCGACTACACGGTCACGAGCGGGTCGGTCACGATCGACGGCGAAGAACTGCTCGGGCTCCCCACGTGGGAGCGGGCGCGTTTGGGACTGTTCTTGACCCACCAGTACCCGGTGGAGGTGGCCGGCGTTCGCGTCCTGGAACTCGTGACCGCCGCAACCGACGGCGATGTAGGTGCGCTGGCCCGGATCGTGCCGGAGGCGGAGCGGCTGGGCGTGCGCGACGAGTTTCTGACACGCGGGGTGAACGTCGAGTTCTCCGGCGGCGAACAGAAGCGCACCGAGACCCTGCAGTTGGCCGTGCTGCAGCCCCGCTTCGCGGTGCTCGACGAGATCGACTCCGGTCTGGATGTGGATGCGCTGCGCGACGTCGCCCGTCGCATCGAAGCGCTGACCAACGATGTCGGCGTGGGGGTCTTGGCGATTACGCACTACGTCCGGCTGCTCACGGAACTGCGACCCGACCGCGTGCACGTCTTCATGGGCGGTCGCGTGGTGACCTCGGGTGGCCCGGAACTCGCGGATGAACTCGAGATCTCCGGCTACGAAGGACTCGCGCAACGGCTCGGTATCGAGATTCCCGGCCCGATCGCGGTGCCGGCGGTGGCTCCGGCCAAGTTCTGAACGACCAGTTGCGGCTGGGTCAGGAGTCGAGCAGGGCGATCGTCCGGCCCACGGTCTTGCGGTGCTCCATCGCCTCGATCGCCGCCGGAATGTCGGCAAAACTGATCGTGCGACCCACGACCGGCTTCACGGTTCCGGCAACCACCAGCTCCACAATCTCGCGCATGATCGTTGCCCCCAGTTCGTTGGATGCGAAGTTCCAACCCATCGCAGTCTTGACCATCTCGGCGACTTCCGGCGGCTGATACGCGAGGAGGACGCCGCAGAGCTTGAAGTTCCCGAGCGCGACCCGGCGCGGCACGATGAACGGCTCGTCGGCCACCAGCTTGTTGGAAGCAAAGCCCATCATGAGGTAGCGGCCGTTGTACGCGGTGCAGTTCATCGACGCTTCCATCACGGCTTCGCCCACGTTGTCGAACACCACGTCGGCCCCGCGATTGGCCGTATCGGCAAGGACCGCGGCGGCGAAGTCGTCGGTCGTGTAATTGATGGCAACGTCGGCTCCGAGATCCCGACAGAGTGCCACCTTGGCGTTGGTGCCGGCGGTGGCGATGACCCGAGCTCCAACGCTCTTGGCGAGTTGAATCGCCGCCGATCCTGATCCACCCGCGCCAGCATGGATCAGCACGGTTTCGTCTGCTTGGAGTTCGGCGCGATCAAAGAGGCCGAGCCACGCGAGGTGAAAGGGGAAGTAGAGCGCGGCCGCGCCGGGCAGTGGTACCGATGCGGGCATCTCGAAGGTCGACGCCACCGCACAGACGGCGTATTCGGCGAACCCGCCGTGGGCGCCCCCGGGCATCGCCACCACCCGACGACCCGACCATGCCTCCGCACCGTCGCCACACGCGACGACGACTCCCATCACTTCCATCCCGGGGCTGTACGGGAACTCGGGACGGACCATCATGTTGCCGCCGGTGATGCGTTCGAGATCGTTGAAGTTGAACGGGATCGCCTGGATCTTGACGAGTACTTCGCCCGCGCCGGGCGTGGGGACGGGCACGGTGTCGAGCTGGAGGACCTCGGTGGGGCGCCCATACTCTCGGAGCTGCCAGGCCCGCATCAGTTCGCTCATGGGGTCAGCTCGCGGTTGGTGTGACCGGTGCCGTGGTCTCCGGCGGCGTCGCGGCGGGGGGTGCCGGGCCGATCCGTGTGCTCGACAGGATTTGGGCGGGAGTACCACCGAAGACGTACACCGGATCGTTCACTTTGACCAGGGTGTGGAAGTACTCCGCGATGTGCATGGGAATCCGAGTGCACCCATGCGAGGCGGGAGACGTGGGAACGCTCGAGTAGCCGTGCACTGCGATTCCACCGTTGAAATAGAACGGTTGGTAGAGCTGTCCGAGCGGCGACTTGTCCCAACCGGAAACGAACCGCGTGTAGGTGAACCGACCCGACGGCGTGGTGGCAACCTCGCAGATGTGTTGGGTCGGAGTTTCGCGGGGGGTGTTGTAGCAGTAGTGCTCACCGGAGCCCGTGGACGTGGTGGTGATGAGTCGAACTTGGTAGTTCTCATACAGCGTGATGACCTGCTTCGCGACGTCGACCTCGGTGCGATTCGGTTCGCCGGTGGGCTCGAGCGGTGGCGCGTATTGGAACGCAGCCAGCATGAGCGCCTCGGCGGTACCGATCCGCCCCGTCCGCTCGAACCCTGCCATCTTCTGGAGGGCTTCGACCGCGTACGCGGTGGCCTCGCCGTAGTTGCCATCAATAGCGCCGGGATCGAAGTGGAGGTCGGCGAGGCGCTGCTGGTAAGGGCGCACGAGATCGGCGTTCGCGCCCGATCCGAGGGTCCCGGAGAAGCCCGGCAAGGTCAGCGCGGCGGCGGGCTGGACCAACGGTGGCAGCGTGGTGGTTGTGGTCGTTGGTTGGGTGGAGGTCGACGACGATGACGAACTGGTTGTGCTCCGACGCGTTGGTGCGGCGCTGGCACCCGAACGATCCGAGTTGGTGACGGCGATGCCGATTCCAACTGCGGCGCCCGCCGCGATCACGGTTGCGATCGCGATCGCGAGCCACTTGTGGCGCGATCGCTTGGCCCGGCGGGACTCGGCGCGACGTTCTTGACGGGTTGCGTCAGCCATGATGGTGCCGATCGATCTTCCTCGGGAGCCGCAAAGCGTACCTGCCCCGCCGATCGACCCGGCGCATACCATTCGGTGATGTTGCGATCCGGGCTGTACCCAGGCGACCTGGACCTCGGCGGCTCGCGGAGCACACCGCCCGCGCCAACTGGCAATGGGGTGGTGCTGAGCCGGTAAGGCGAACGATCGCCCTCCAGAACTATGCGGTGGGCTGGCGCTCTTCTTCGAGCAGCTGGGCGATGGCCCGGTCGGAGCTGTTCACTACGGCGAGCCGCAGGTCGAGCAAGAAGTCGACAACCTCGGAACCGGAGACGAGATCACGGGCACCGAAGCGTTCGAGCGCTTGGTCGATCGTCATCACCAGGTCGGGCGTCACCATCGTGTGCTCAGTCATGCCGCTCCCTTCGTTGGACTTCTAATCGTACTCGGCGGACGCTCCCCAATATGGTCGGTTCTTCATTTCTCCATAGATTTTGCGTGGATGACTCGTACGACTCACTGATCGGCTATCTCGTCCAGTCCTTGAGTGAGCGTGTTCCAGGACAGCGTTGCGCACTTGATGCGGACCGGAAACTTCACCACACCTTGGAGTGCCTCGAGGTCGCCGAGGCGCACGCCTGCGAGTTCGTCGGCCGCAGCATCGACGTCATCGGCGTCGCCGCCGAGCTTCGACTCGTGGATGCTCATCAGCGCTTTGAACGCGCGGATGATCGTGCGAGCCTCGGCAACCGGCTTGCCCTTCACCGCCGCGCTCATCATGGAGGTGGAGGCCTGGCTGATCGAGCAGCCCTGGCCGGCGATCTTCACGTCGGCCACGACGCCATCGGTGACGTCGAGGAACAGCACGACCTCGTCACCGCAGAGCGGGTTGAACCCTTCGACGCGATGCGCGGGAGGAACGGGGAGTTCCCCGCGATTACGCGGCGCGCGGTAGTGGTCGAGGATGATCTCGCGGTAGAGGTCTTCGAGTCCGGCCATTGCTATCGATCCTAGGTTGGGTCCATCAGAGACTGAAGAACTTCTCGGCTTTTACCAGACCGTCGACCAGTGCGTCGACGTCGTCGGTGTCGTTGTACAGGTAGAACGATGCCCGGCTCGTAGCGGGAATGCCGAGTACCCGCATGAGTGGTTTGGCGCAGTGATGTCCCGCCCGCACGCAGATGGCGTCTTCGTCGAGGACCTGGGAAACATCGTGGGCGTGGATCTCGGGGAAGAGAAACGAAATCACGCCGCCGCGGTGGCCGGTATCGGCAGGTCCGTAGATCGTGATGCGATCCTCGAAACGCTGCTCGAGCGCGTGGAGCGCGTACCGCGTGATCGCGACCTCGTGGCGGTGGATTGCGTCCATACCGATACGTTCGAGGTACTCGATGGCGGCACCCCAACCGATCGCTTCGGTGATCGCGGGGGTGCCGGCCTCGAACTTCCATGGCAGTTCGTTGGTGGTGAACCCCTCCTTGCGAACATCGCGGATCATCTCGCCGCCGCCGAGGAAGGGCGGCATCGCTTCGAGGATCTCCCGCCGCGCCCAGAGCGCTCCGATCCCGGACGGTCCGAGCATCTTGTGGGCCGTGATCCCCACGAAGTCCGCGCCCCAGGCGTGCACATCGATGGGGAGATGGGGTGCGGCCTGGGCTGCGTCAACGAGGATGAGCGCGCCGGCTTCGTGCGCCGCCGCCACGAGCAACGGGATGTCGTTGACCGTCCCGAGCACGTTCGACATCGCCGTCACGGCGAGCAGCTTGGCGCCGCGGAGCAACTCGTCGAGGTGGGTGAGGTCGAGCCGATATTCGGGCGTGAGGGGGATCCAGCGCAGCTCGATGCCGCGTTCGGTGGCCAGCATCTGCCACGGAACGATGTTGGCGTGGTGCTCCATCTCGGTGAGTACGACGACGTCGCCCTCTTTGAGATTGGCGCGACCCCATGAGTACGCCACGAGGTTGATGGCCTCGGTGACATTGCGGGTAAAGATCAGCTCTGCGGCTTCCCGAGCGCCGATGAACCGCGCGACCCTGGTGCGAGCGGCTTCGAAGCTCGCGGTGGTCCGCTCGGCGATCTCGTACACACCACGGTGGACGTTCGCGTAGGTGTGCTCCATCAGATCGTCCATCGCCTGCATGACGGAGCGCGGCTTCTGAGCGCTGGACGCGCTGTCGAGATAGACGAGACGGTGGCCGTTGCGCGCTTGATGGAGGAGCGGGAAATCCTCGCGGATGCGGGGGACGTCCAGGGTGGTGGGGTTGAGGGTGGTGGGGTCGACGCTCATCCGCTCCGCCTAGGCCGCGTCTCGGAAGCTGTCGAAACCCTCGGCTTCGAGCCGACCGGCGAGCTCGAGACCACCGGAGGAGACAATGCGACCGTCGAGCAGGATATGTACGACGTCCGGGGTGAGGTGATCGAGGATTCGCCGGTAGTGGGTGATGAGCAGGATGCCCATCTCGGGGCGAGCCGAGCGCACGATGTTCACGCCGTCGGCCACGGCTTTGAGGGCATCGATGTCGAGGCCGGAGTCGGTCTCATCGAGCACTGCGAACTCAGGCTCCATCAGGGCCATCTGGAGGATCTCGTTGCGTTTGCGCTCGCCGCCGGAGAAGCCTTCGTTCAGGTAGCGCTGAGTGAAACGGTCGTCCATGCCGAGGCGCTTGGTCCAGTCCATCATCGACATGCGGACTTCGAGAATCGAGAGATCGGCGATCCCTTTGCGCACCGCGAGTGCTTGGCGCAAGAAGTTGAGCACGCTCACTCCCGACACCGTCTCGGGGTGTTGAAATCCGAGGAAGAGGCCGCGCGCCGCTCGGGCGTCGGTCGGGAGGTCGGTGATGTCCTCGCCGAGGAAGCGAATGCGACCTCGAGTGACGGTGTAGGCCGGGTTCGCGAGCAGGGTGTTGGCGAGGGTTGATTTACCGGATCCATTCGGGCCCATCAGCGCGTGGATCTGGCCGGGATCAACGCTCAGGGTCAGGCCTCGCAAAATGGGGTGGCCGTCGGCCTCCACGTGAAGATCCTCGATCTCGAGGGCAGGTTCGTTCGGAGTCGTCACGGCACTCATTGTAATAGCACTACGTCCGTAGTGGAAACTCGGGGGGCCTGGAATCTAGAGCAATTAGCGGGGTGGATGGCTGGTGAGCGAGGCACCATCGGTCCAGACATCGGGGTCTCCGATCGGGAGCTTCGGCTCACGGTCGAGGTTGGCCGTGCAGGGGCGAAGGGCCTCGGGGCCACGGGCACAGAGGTAGTGCCGACCGGTTCCGGCTGCCTTCACGAGTTCCAGATCAACGGGGGCGCACGTGATGCCATCGGTGGCAGTAGCGAGCACGGTTTGGCGGACCGTTGCGGCGTCGGCGCCGGCAACGAGCCGCGCGTCGTAGAGCAGCGACGCCATCCGCGCGTCGAGTGCGCTCGGCGACCAGCGCACCGACCGTTCGCCGTCGGAGGAGCCGTCCATCACGCTTGACCCACATGTCGAGTGCTGGAGACCGAGGGCATGGCCGATCTCGTGGGTGATCGTGCGGTTGCGTCCAACCTGGATGTCGTCATCGGCGATGACGACGATCGCACCGTCGATGATGCCGCGACGGTTGGGTGCGAACGTGACGCGGGTGAGACCGACCGCCGTCGGGTCGACCGGTTCGGTCTGCATGACACTGGCGAACTTCGCCCGGGGAACGAAGTTGAGCTCTATATCGCCAGGCCCGGGGCTGACGGTGATGGTGAGCCCGGTCATCAGGCTCCACCGCTGCGCGGCCTCCACAATGCGGCGAAGGTCCTGGGCGGTCGGGTCGCCGGTGAACCCGACCTGAGGGCTGCGGGTCCACCGTGCGAGCACTGGATTTCGGTCCGGTTCCGCCCCGGCAGAACGGAGGGTGATCTCCAGAAAAGCCTGGCGTTCGAACGGGGTGACGGCGATCGTGTCGGTGCGAGCAAGGCGTTTGCCGGCAACTTCGGTGCGATTCGCGTCCGCTGTTCGATTGGCCGCAAGGTCACCGGTGGACGTGGATTTTGCCGCTCGAGGCGGGGCGGCGTGAGATCCGCACGCGACTCCGAGGAAGAGTGCGAGGGTCAGACCGGTGGCGCGCGCCAAGGTGAAAGTCGAAGACCGACGCACGCCGTGAAGGTAGCCGCAGCCAGGGATTTTGGGGCGAGTCGCATTGCACGGTTCGTGGAACCACCAGACTTTGCTGCACTTTTCATGGCTGGGGCATTGGTTCTGCGCCAAAGTCGTGCTGGGGGTCAGTGGCGTTTGGAGCGTTGGCCGCGGGTGGCGAGGGATCTGAGAGAGCGTTCGAGTTCTTGGGCCAGGATGAGCTGCGCCGCGTCCTGGGCAATGGGTCGCAGCACCTCGAGTGCGGCCGCCACTTCATCGGGGCGACCATCGCCGGCGAATGATCGGCCGGTTTCCGATTCGAACAGCGCGACGAGGTCATCGGCGGCCTTTGCCATGCGGCGCCGGATGAGTTCACCGGCGCGACCGCTGATGTCGATGCTCACGCCCGCGTCGAGCATGCGAACCGTGATGTCCAACCGGGCCCGACTCGGGGTGATCGACGCAGGCCATCGTCCCGACTGGATCGCCCGCGGCCTCGCCGCCTGAACGCTTCGGGGTGGAACCCGCCGATCACGTGCTGCTCGAGTACTACCTTCCCGACTGGTCGGATGACCGGCGCCACGGTCTGGATCTCCAGCTACGACTCGCGGAGATACCGGCAGCTTGGGAGGCCGGTGCCGTGCTTGTGGTTGGAAGGGCCTTGCAGGACCAGGTAGATCAACTGGTTGACTTCGTAGAGGTCGAACTCGAGGAGCCCGCCAGGGGTGAGGGTCGGATCGCATCGGGTTCACCGCAGCGGGGTGGCCGAGGTGGCGAGATGGTGCTCGCCAGCCCCGGTCGGCGGTTCTTCGGCTTCGTTGTCGACTATCTCGTTTCCGCTCCCATGTTTATGTTGCTCTGGAAACTGGGCCCGGGGATGTGGCCGCAGAAGGTGATCTTCTACGCGCTTTCGGTTGGGTATTGGGTGGTTCCGACCGCGCGGTGGGGTCGCTCAGTGGGAAAACTGGTTGTCGGAACTCGAGTTCAGCGCATCGATGGGGTCGCTCCGCCGGGATGGCGGGTGGCGGTGGTTCGTTGGGGACTGCTGGTGATTCTTGATCCGGTGTTGATGCAGTTCGGTGACGTCGGGGCTCTGCTCAGCTTCGGTTGGACCGTGCTCGTGTATGCGCCGATTCTGGGATCGTCCCGGCAAGGGATTCACGACCGCATCGCAAAGACCGACGTCGTGCTGTCGCGGGGGCGAGGCGTGCGAGTCTGAACGGGATCAGCTACGCCGGGCGAGCGAAAGGGCGAAATCGCCGGCCGGGTCGGTCCACCATTCGACGAGGTCGAAGCCGGCGGTGGTGAGTTCGTCCTCCACCCGGTCCCGTCGAAACTTGGAACTGATCTCGGTGCGCATCTCTTCGCCCGCCGCGAACGTCACGTCGAGCTCGAGTTCGGGGACGGGTACCGAGAGCGCACGGCGTGCCCGCAGGCGCATCTCGATCCATTCGTCAGTTGCGCTCCATACCGCGACGTGGTCGAAGTCTTCGGGGTCGAACGCCGCAGCGAGTTCTCGGTTCAAGACGCGCAGCACGTTCTTGTTGAACGCCGCCGTGACGCCCGCGACATCGTCGTACGCTCGCACGAGCCGATCCGGATCCTTGACAAGGTCGGTACCCAGGAGCAGGGTTTCGCCCGTCCGCAACGTGGCGGCCAAGGCGGCGAGGAACGTGCCTCGCGCTGCCGGTGCGAAGTTGCCGATCGTTCCGCCGAGAAACGCGACCATCCGGTGTCCATTGGCCGGGATCTGCAGGAGGTGGCGCTCGAAATCGCCCACGACCGCGTGCACCGCAACCCCGGGATACTCCGCGGCTATGGCACGCGCCGCGTCCCGCAGGGTCGCCTCCGAGACGTCGAAGGGCACGAACGTCTGCAACGAGTTCGCGCCGTGGAACGCGTCGAGCAAGATCCGCGTCTTCTCTGACGTGCCTGATCCGAGTTCCACCAGCGTGTCGGCACCGCTCGTGGTCACGATCTCGGCCGCGTGTTCAACGAGGATCGAACGCTCGGTACGGGTCGGGTAGTACTCGGCCAGCCGCGTGATCTGATCGAAGAGGTCGGATCCGGCATCGTCGTAGAAATACTTCGGGGGCAGATCTTTGGGGGTGGCCGTCAGACCGCGGCGCGCGTCGGTGCGCAGCGCGGCTCCGAGATCTCCGGGAGTGAGGTAGGTGTCGACGCGCAGCGTTTCGGCGGTCATCGCAATCCTTCCAACGGGGTGGTCGTGATGCGGTCGCGGCATGCGACGAGGAGACTCGCGTCCGGGACGCGCACCCAGCCCGGCGCCGAGTCGAGCGCCTCGGATGAGACCGTGGTGGCGCCGTCGACAGGGCGGACGTAGAGCGTGTGCTGCCAGGTGGTCGCCACGATCTCATCACGAGTCACGAGGAGCAAGTTCACATAGACATCGTGACTCGGCGCGATCGCGTGATGGGCGGCGGCGACGGCCGCGGCCGCCCCCGACCCGGCCGCGATAGCGGCTCGGATGATTGCGAACACCGCCTCCGAATCGGTATTGCCGACGATCGAGACCTCCGGCGGTACTGCATCCCGTACTCGCGCCGCACACGAGGGATGGAACACATGGCCGTTGAGCGAGAACGCCAGCGCGCCGAGCCGCGATGCCGCCACGAATGGCGCGTTGTTTACGCATTCCAACGTGGTGTTGGGCGACGCCTTGCGGACCGCTCCCAACACCGTGGTCGCACGCTGCGCGCCGCTCACGAAACCGTCGTCGTCCCACATGGGCGCGGTGGCGCGGTAGTGGTGGGGTTCCGCGGCGTCGGGATCCCACCACGCCACTCCCCACCCGTCGGGGTTGTCCTTGGCCACCACCATCTCGCGTGGCGCGCACCCTTGATGGCAGAGCGCGTGCGGCGCGTTGAATAGCAGATCATCGATTGCCAGCGGCGGTCCGACGTACGCGAGGTGGCGACACATCAGGCGATCACGCGTCCCGGGCGCAGCGCACGCCGCTGAAGATCTGGCGCCGGATCGGGTAGTCCCAGTTGCGGAACGTGGTGCTCACAGTGACCGGATGGGTGGCCCATGATCCGCCGCGCAACACTTTGAAATCGGATCCGAAGAACACCTCGGAATATTCGGGGTAGGGGAAACTTTCGAATCCCGGGTATCCCGCGAAATCAGTGGCAGTCCATTCCCACACGCCGCCGACCATGTCGAGGACACCCCAGGGCGACGCGCCGCCCGGGTGGGCGCCCACGTCGTCGGGTGCCCACCGTTGGGTCGCGCCCCAGAGCGCGGCGGCTTCACATGTCGATTGCTTGGTGGCGTCGCCGGTCGTCGGATCCCAACTCGCGGCCTTCTCCCATTCCGCTTCCGTAGGGAGGCGCTTCCCGGCCCATCGCGCGTAGGCGTCGGCCTCGTACCAACCGATGTGCTGCACCGGTTCATATTCCGAGAGAGGCTCGACACGTCCGAACCGTCGCCGCGTCCACCCGTTGTCGCCGTGAAGCCAGAAAGCGGGACTGGTGAGATCGGCGGCTTGGCGCCACTTCCAACCCTCGTCGCTCCACCAACGCGGCTCGTCGTAGCCACCGGCATCCACGAAACGCGCGTACTCGGCGTTCGTGGCCGGCGTGAGGTCGATGAAGAACGCCGGGAGGTCCACGGCGTGCGCAGGACGCTCGTTGTCGTAGGCCCACTGATCGGTATCGGTCCCCATCACGAATGGACCTGCGGGGATGAGTACCTCGTGACCGGCCAGATCATGCGGGCCCTCACGGCCGGGGCCATCGCCCGCCGCTGCCGGTGCACCGTGGGTCATGAGTTGGAGAGTCGCGAGCATCGTCTCCACGTGCTGGTGTTCGTGGCGGATCACCATGCCGTAGATGAAGTCGTCACGGACCAGCGCTCCGACTCGTTCGCCGGCATCGGGGGCGACCTCGGACCACCACACGCGCTCGCGTACGGCGGCACCGAACGCTCGCGCGGCCTCGGGATCAAGGAGGTCGAGTGTGGGTCGCTCAGCACGTGGGTGGGCAAACGCGTCGTAGATGTCATCGAAGTGAGGGTTGGTGGCGTCGCCGATTCCGAGTTCGCGGATCAGCCAGAGCTCCTCGAAGTGCGCGATGTGCGCGAGGTCCCACGCCAACGGCGACATGAGCGGGGAATGTTGACCAATGAGTTCGGCGTCGGTGAGATCCTCCAGCACCATCAGGGTGCGGGCGCGCGCGTCGGTCAGGGCCGACGCGGAACGGGGTCTCATCGGCTGGAGGACGCAGGGACGGGTTCCGCGTCCGGCGCGAGCGCGCCGGTCGCGGCCCATGCGTCGAGCCGATCGTCGGCCGGGCTGCGGCTCCGCCGGGTGTATCGGTTCGCAAACTCGTGCGTTGCTGCGACCACCGGGTCGTCGTATCCGGCGTACTCCAGGGCGGGCAAGGTTGCGTCCAAGACGGCGCACGCGGTTGCGCCCATGGTCGAATCGTGGACGCCATGCCACGCGGCGGTGAGCATGAGATCGCGGCAACCGCTGACGATCGGTGCCAGTGCCGCGCCGAGTTCGGGATCCGAAAGCGCGGTGATTCCGATCGCGGCCGCCACCTGGCTCCATGGATGCGGGAGGGCATCGATCATGCGGAGTTCGAGCCAGCCCCGGGGACGGATCGGGGGGAACAGTGTGGTCAGGTGGTACGCCACGTCGTCCGCGTCGGGATGTCCGAGTGGGTGTCCGCCCTCGACCCATGATCGCAACGTGAGGCCGCCGTCCGGGACGGCGCAGGTGTCGCCGGTGTGGATGAGCATCACCGGCGCGTCGAGTGCATATCGGGTCCAGGCGTTGCGCGCGTCCGTCTTGGATGCCACCGGCAATGTCCGGCGGGGGTCGAGCGCAGACCACACCGCGAGCCGACTCGATTGCCAACCGCTCGGGCGCCCGGCCACGAGCGGCGAGTGCGCGAACATGGCGCCGAGCACGGGCGCCAGGTCGTGGGCCAGTCCCCACTGCGGTTCGGGGTCTTCGTGGAACCCGACGTTGATCTGGAGCGACGCGGTGTTGCACATCATCACCGCGCCGGCGGATCCCTGAGCTGCGAAGTATTGGGCCATCGCGCGGTAGCGCGGCTCATCGAGCACGCGGTCCCGGCAACCGGTGGCGTCGAGCCCGACGGCGACGCAGCGCATGCCGGCTTCGGCGAGTCGGGTCATGACTGCGGCCGCGTCCAACGCCGCGCCGCGCACCGCGTCGGGGCCGTTCGTGGACGGCGGTGCGCTGATCTCCAGCTGCCCGCCGGGTTCGAACGTGATGCGGCTGGCGTGAGGGAGGGGTCCGTGGCATTCGACCGCGGCGCGGATCGACGCGATATCCGAGACTGGGCGGCCCCCTCGAGTGACGAACCACTCGAGTTCGAGTCCCACTCCGTACGGGCGCGGCCCGTGGCCAGCCTCGCTAATGACGGCGCACGCGTCGGCGATGGTCAGGGTGGGTCGAGGAGTGGACATCGTGTTGTCTTACCGATACCCGCAACGGGCCGCGATCCAAACCAGATTCCGCACTGGGGCATTCCAGACCGTGGAGAACATCAGATTGTTCGTTCGTGGTGCAGCAGATTCGTTACAGATCGTGGGCTGGATCACTTCACCAACCTCGTTCGATCCATGCGTCGAGGTTCGGCCGCTCCGTTCCGATCGTGGTATCCAAGCCATGACCCGGCAAGACCAGGGTCTGGGCGGGGAGTGTGAACAGTCGACGATCGATCGAGCCGATGATCTCATCGAAGCTCGCACCTTCGGTCGCGGTGTTGCCGGCGCCGCCTGGGAACAAGGTGTCGCCGCTGAAGACGATGGGGTGACCTTCCAAGACGAAGCACGTCGATCCCGCGGTATGGCCGGGGGTATGAATCGAACGGAAGCGCAGATCGCCCACGGTGAGGACGTCGTCGTCGGGGATCGTGAAGTCGTAGCTCGGCAGCATCGCGGCGTCGGCCTCGGCGATCCCTACCTCGATGCCGGCGTTGCGAACGGCGACCACGGCCTGAATATGGTCCCAGTGGCCGTGCGTGGTGAGGACGCGACGGACTCCGGTCGCTCGACACACTTCGAGCAGCAGTTCATGTTCGTTGGCCGCGTCGATGAGTAGTGCGTCGCCCGAGCCTTTGTCGCGGATGACGAAGACGTTGTTTTCGAAGGGTCCGACCACATACTTGTCGATACGGACATCACCGGTTTCGTAGTGCGCGGGCTGCATCGGGCGTGACGCTAGTTCCATCAGGACGGCGCGGTCCCGGTAGCCGCGCACCCGCCAGGTCGCGGCGGTATCCTCGGCGCTATCGCCACGGAAACGCAGGGCTCGGACCCGATTCCCGACTTCAACCCCGTCATCGCGGGCTCAGCGGTCGAGCACACGTCGCTCGGGAATCGGATGCAGTTTCTCGACGCGTTGCGAGGGCTCGCGATCAGCTGCGTGGTCGTTCAGCACTCCCTCGAGCTGCTCTACCCCGGATGGGCGAAGTTTTCACTGGAACGGTTCCGGCTCGGCGAGTTCGGGGTCGTCGTGTTCTTCCTGTGTTCGGGATTCATTATTCCGGCATCGCTCGAGCGGCAAGGTTCGCAAGCCAAGTTCTGGATCGGACGATTGTTTCGACTGTTCCCGATCTATTGGGCCACGGTGGCGGCGGTACTGGTACTCCATTTCGGGTTCGACAAGTACCCGCTCCCACCGGATTACATCGAGCATCCGATCCGGGCCACACTCGCCAATGCCACAATGCTGCAGAACTTCCTGAGCGCACCGTTGGCCTTGGGCCAGTCGTGGAGCCTGGCGTACGAGTTGGTGTTCTACGGACTGGTCTCTGCGATGTTCGTGGCGGCGCTCCATCGCCGTGCGGCGCTCTGGAGTAGTGCGGCGTTCCTCGCGGCGATGGTGATCAACACTCGTCATGTTCCGACCCAAGCGCTCAGCCAGTGGGGGAACCGCAGTGCGGTGATCACCGCCGTTGCCCTGGCCGTGGTGCTCGGCTACGTGTTCTGGGTGACGCGGGGTCGCGGTCCGCAGCGATGGCTGAGTCTTGGCATTTCGGCCGCTGCCGTGCTGCTCGTCTTGAACCGCCCGGAGACGATGTCAACGGCGATGTTTTTCATCGGCACGCTCTTTTTCGGGACCTGCCTCTACCGCTGGAGCGCCGGTGAGATGAGCGGGCGACGCTTGGCCGCGCTCACCACCCTCGCCATGGTGACGATCGTGGTCTTTTGGAGCACGGCCGATATCTATTGGGCGCCACTGCCCGACGGTGTCAGCACGGTTGGGTACAAGAGCGCGGAGATCCTCACCTTCGGGTCGGCGTACGTCGTCTTCCTCGTTGCCCTGCGGTTCCGATCGGCCACGTTCCCCCGGCCAATCCTGTATCTGGGCACGATCAGCTATTCGCTCTATCTCACGCACGCGATCCCGATCTACGCCGTCGGCCGGGTCTTCGACAACCGGCCCCTTGATGCTCTCCTCTGGATCGTGATCGCAGTCGTGTTGTCGGGCATCACGTACCGGTTGATCGAGAAACCGTCGATCACGCTGGGTCGACACATCACGGGACGCCTCGTTGGCAACCAGACCGGGCGGTCAAGTACGGTCCAGGACTCGTTCGTGCGTGAATCCAACGACACCATTGGTGTGCGGGTGCCTGGGCCCCCGCGTGAGCCCCGCTGAGGGAAGGAACCCCCCGTGAACTTTGCTTTTTCCGAGGAGCAGGACCAGCTGCGTGATGCAGTCCGGAAGTTCTTGGAGGCCAAGAGCCCCGAGACCGAGGTTCGGCGCCTCATGGAGACCACCGAGGGCTACGACCCGGCGGTGTGGTCCCAGATGGCGAACGAGCTGGGGTTGCAGAGTCTGCACATCCCGGAGGCCTACGGCGGCCAGGGCTTCAGCTGGGTCGAGCTCGGCATCGTGTTGGAGGAGCAGGGTCGGGCGCTGCTGTGTGCGCCCTACTTTTCCACCGTGGTACTCGCGGCCAACGCGATTCTCAACGCGGGGACCGAAGACCAGAAGGCGGCGCTGCTGCCGGGGATCGCGAGCGGCGAGACCATCGCCACGTTGGCATTCACGGAGCCGAACGGGAAATGGGACGCGGCCGGCATCACGCTCGAGGCCACGCCGTCAGGCGACGGCGCCACCCTCACGGGCACGAAGATGTTCGTGCTCGACGGCCATATTGCGAACCTGATCGTGGTGGCGGCCCGGGCGGCCGGGACCACCGGTGAGGACGGCATTTCCTTCTACACCGTGGATGGCGACGCCGAGGGACTCACGCGTACCGCGCTGGCCACGATGGACCAGACCCGGAAGCAAGCCAAGCTCGAGTTCGACGGCGTGCAAGCCGCGTTGCTCGGCACGGCGGGTGCCGGATGGGCTGCGTTGTCCAAGACGCTCGACCAAGCGGCTGTTGGCCTGTGCAACGAAATGGTTGGCGGCGGCCAGTATGTGCTTGACGAGTCCGTGCAGTACGCGAAGGACCGCGTGCAGTTCGGCCGTCCGATCGGATCGTTCCAGGCGATCAAGCACAAATGCGCCGACATGCTGCTCGAGATCGAGTCGGCGAAGTCGGCCGCCTACTACGCATCGTGGGCCGCGGCGGAAGACAACGACGAACTGCCGGTCGTTGCGTCGCTCGCGAAGGCCTACTGCTCCGACGCGTACTTCCACGCGAGCGCGGAGAACATTCAGATCCACGGTGGTATCGGGTTCACGTGGGAGCACGACGCGCATCTCTACTTCAAGCGCGCGAAGTCTTCGGAGATCCTCTTCGGTGACGCCACCTACCACCGCGAGTTGCTCGCGCAACGCATCGGGATCTAGATCACTGTTTCCCATGCGCGAGCGGGGATCGCACCATGGGGCGTTCCAATGCGTGCGTGAGAACGGACTGAGTGCATGACGTGGGTCGTTGGGTTTGTTGTGGTTGGCGTGGTGTTGGCCATCGCAGCCGGGTTCGTGTTCCGGGAGGCGGCGCGCCTCAGTGAGAACCCACCCCCCGCGGTGTTCGACCCCGACGACGCGCACGCGTGGGTGGTCGCGAACCTCGATGATCTTGCGGCTGCGACCCTGAACGAGGCCGACGTCAAGCGAATCCTCGGGTTCCAGATGGAGTTCTTCCGTCAACGCGGAGTGGCCCAGAACGGCAATCGCGCGAAGGCCGAGGCCACGGGTGTTGTCCCGCTGGTCTTCACCCCGGAGGAAACCATCGCGTACATCGTGGATCGGTGTGCGGAAACCGGCGAGGCTTATCTCGCGGAGCAGGTCCAAGCAGTGATGGCGTGCCAGCTCGAGTACCTGAACTTCATCGGTGCCATCGGGCGACCGGTGGAGCCCGACCCGGGAACTTCCGCGACTGAGTCGTGAAACCCTGGTCGCGCGTGCCCTCCGCGTGGTACGAATCTCGTACCAGAGAAAGGGGGTGGTCCATACATGCATGATCAACATGGGACCCTGGAGGTGCGCGGCCGCTAGCCGTCCACTTCGGACTTTGGCGGAATCCAACCCGTCGCACCATCGCGTTCCGGGTCGGGAGTTGGTCCCCCCCGAGCAATCCCACACGCGATCCAAGCTGAACCGATGGAGGGAGGGCCGGACCGGTCCTCCCTCCATCGCGTCCCGTAACCTCGGGGACATGAGTCGACCGACGAAGTTCGAGGAGTTTCGCTACGTGGGCGACAAGCGGACCCAGTGCTATTACGACCTCGACGATGCCGAGACCGACGCGGCGGTGATCGAGGAGTTGATGGCCGCAGAGACGTTCACGTGCTTCGCCCCCGATACGCCGGCCGAGGCCCGTAACCGCGGTTACCGAGCCGCCTGAGCGTGCGCAAGGTTCTCTGCTCGATAGGAGCGGGCCCGCACGCCGCGCTCCTCGATATTTCCGGCGCCACGTTCGCAGGCTACGCCGAGCGCCATGGATACGACCTCGATCTCCGGGCTGAAATCCTCGTACCGGAGCGGGCTCCGGCGTGGAGCAAGATTCGTTTGTTCCTCGAACTGTTCGAGCGCTACGACCTCGTGCTGTGGATCGATGCCGACGCGGCCATTGTGGACCCAACGCTCGACATCGCCGACGAACTCCGGCGGCGCGACCTCATGGGCATGGTCGCCCACGAGTACGACGGCCAGGTTGTTCCGAACTGTGGCGTCTGGGTACTTCGCCGCCATCGGCTCGTGCGGCGGTGGCTCGACAGCATCTGGAATCGCGTCCGATACCTCGATCACCAGTGGTGGGAGAACGCGGCCGTGATCGAGGAGCTGGGTTACCGGCTGGAACCAACCGTCGAGCTCGTACGCCGGACTCGGATGCGGGCTCGCACTCGGTACATCGACCGATCCTGGAACAGCATCGCGATCGATCTCGCTCCGCATCCGAAGATCAACCACTACCCGGGTCGGTCTCAGGAATATCGGCTCGAGCATCTCACCGCCGATCTCAAGGCAGTGCGAAACCGCCAGGGAGAGCAGCAGCCGCGCTCTTGAGCCGCGCGTCGAACGCGGTGTCCGAGAGCGCGGGCGCACTGGCAACGGAATCGGGATCGGGGAGGCCATCGAGGTCAACCCACGACGTGCACCCGCCGTACTCGTCTCGAAACGCGATGGTGATGGGCTCGGTGAGCCGATGCACCCGCAGCGCAAGGACCACCAGCGGATCGCGAGCTTTCCAACGAAACCGCGATTCCACGTAGTCGCGGGACCAGATCACCTTGCCGTCGAGCGCGTCGAGGATCTCCGGCTCGGTCACCGTTGCCACGCCCACAATGTCGGCCCAGCCCTCCACCCGAATCGCTCGGTCGGGGGGCGCCGCGGCGGTGGTGCTGGCCACCCAGCGCTGATATGCGGGTTTGAGGAGTTCGGGCTTCTGATGCTCGACGGTGGGATAGAGCCAGACTCGCGACGAGTGAATCGAGAAGTGGCGGCCGTCCTCGCGGAGCCCACCTTTGCGGATATCGAGGACCTGCTCGCCGACGAGCAGCGCCTGGACCACCGCGGCCCATTCTTTGAGTGCACGAGCTTTGGTCACCAGTGGAGTCACGGCAACCCAGGATAATGGGAGCCGGCCGAGGAGCGACGAGTGGATCAACACATCGAACACCCAGACGGGACCACGTTGGCCGCGCACTGGGCGCACCCAACGTCGACGGGGTCCGTGCCGGCACTGGTGCTGTGTCATGACTTTCCCACCCCGCCCCGGGGGTCGCTCGCCTCGGGGTTGACCTTCCCTGAGTTCGCGGATCGGATCGCGACTCAAGCTGGTTGGCGGGTCCTCACGTTCAACTTCCGAGGCACGGGCGGATCGACAGGTGACTTCTCCATCGGAGGGTGGAACGCGGATGTCCGCCTTGCGGTGGAGAAGGTATTGGAGGTCCCGGAGACCCGAGGTGCCTGGATCCTCGGCGCGGGAGTGGGCGGCGCGCTCGCGCTCGGAGTCGGTGCGACCGAACCGCGGGTGCGTGGGATCGCGGCGCTGGGCGCGCCCGCCAATCTCGCGGATTGGTCTCGGGACGCGAGTCGGTTCGCTCGGCACTGTCGCCGCATGGGCGTCTTTCGTTCGGAGGCCGCGCCCGGCGATCTCAACGCATTTGCCCGCGAGATCTCGACGGTTGACTCGGTGGCGAGCGCACGGGCCTTCGCGCCGCGCCCGCTGCTCTTGCTGCATGGAACCGACGACGACGTGGTCTCGGTATCGGATGCGCAACTCCTCGCCGAGGCGCACGGAACGGCTGAACTCCGCATCATCGGCAATGCCGGGCGGCGGTTGCGCCACGATCCGCGCGCCGTTGCGTCGGTGCTCGGCTGGCTCGATCGTCAGATCATCTGACCGTTCGGGCTACTCCGCGGCCACGGTGGCGCGGGCGGCGGCGAGAACATCGGCCAGGGTCTGTTCGAGGGTGTACTCGGGTGACCAGCTGGTCGTGGTTCGGAGTCGCGTGTTGTCGCCAACCATCCGCGGGGCATCCACGCTGCGCACCAGCGCGGGATCGGTTACGAGCTTGATCGAGCGGGTCGAGTGCGTGAGCAAGAGATCCGCGATCTCCTGGATGCTCACACCGCGTCCGGAACAGACGTTGTAGACCTCGCCGGCTGCGCCCCGCTCGGCCAGGAGTCGGTATGCACGTACCACGTCCCGAACGTCTGAGAGATCTCTGACCGCGGTGAGCGATCCGACGGGGATCTCGTCGACTTCGTCGCGCTCCGCACGCGCAATGCGCGCGGCGAGCGCGGGCACCACGAACTGGTCGATCTGTCCGGGTCCGGTGTGCCCGAACGGTCGAACGCGCACGACGTCGAGTCCATCGGCGAGGTGGGCTTGGAGCGCAAGGAAATCGGCGGCCACTTTGCTCGCGCCGTACGGGGTCACCGGCCGCAACGGCGCATCTTCGTTGAGTGGGAGGTGTTCGGGATCGGCGTTTCCGTACTCTTCGGAACTCAGGATCACCACGACGCGGCCGACCGTGCGCTCCACACATGCCCGGAGAACGTGCAGGGTGCCTTCGGCGTTAACGCGAAATGAGCGGCCCGGGCTGGACCAACTCTGACCAACGTGGCTGAGCGCGGCGAGGTGGTACACCACCTCCGGCGCGGCTTCGTCGATCCGCGCGAGGACGGAGTCGGCGTCGGTGACATCGACCTCGACTGGACCCAGGAGGTCCATCTCGGTGACGTCGTCGCCGCAGGCCCGCAGATGGGCGACGAGGTGCGGTCCAACGAATCCGCCCGCGCCCGTGACTGTTGCTCTCATGGTTGACCCCCCAGCGCCGCAGCGTAGGCCGCACGGTGGCGATCCACCGACGCTGCCCACGTGAAGGGTCGGGCGCGCTCGGGTCCGGCGAGCCGGAGCCGCCGGTTCTCGACGCTGTCGTCGCACACTCGGGCCAGTGCGGCGGCGAGCGCGACGGGATCCCGGGGCGGGACCAACACGGCGGCATCACCGACGACTTCCTCCATTGCGGAGCCGGTGGTGGTCACGAGCGCGGCGCCGCAGGCCAACGCCTCCAGGGCCGGCAGTCCGAACCCCTCTTCCAACGACGGATAGGCGACCGCCTCGGCCTGGCGAAAGAATGCCGGAAGGACTGCGTCGTCCATCCAACCGACGCGCATGATGCGCGTGGTGACGCCACTGCGCGCCGCGGCGTCGCGCACTTCGGTCGCGCCCCAACCGTCGCGGCCCGCGATCACGAGCTTGAGGTCAGGGCGATCGGCGGCGATGCGTGCGAACGCCGCGATGAGGGTGGGCACGTCCTTGCGCGGCTCGAGCGTCGCGGCAAACGCGACGTAGGGCGCTCGAATGCCGGTGGCCGCGAGGCGCGCCCGGTCGGCACTCGCGTGGTGAGGGTCCATAGGAACGAAGCGTTCGTGGTCAACGCCATGGGGAGCGGTGAAGACCGGAGCGCGCGGGGAAAGGACTGCTTGTAGGCGGTCGGCGGTGTGATGACTCACTGCGACGATCGCCGCGGCGCGATGGGTGCTGGCCTTCATCATCCTACGAAAGAACGTGACCTTGCTGCGTTCATGCCATTCCGGGTGTTCGAAAAACGTGAGGTCGTGCACCGTGACCACGCTGGGAATCTGAAGGCGCAGCGGCAAGGTGTAGTGCGGTCCGTGCCACAGGTCGGCGCCGATGGAACGGGCGAGTTTCGGCGCGCCGATCTGTTCCCAGAGCAAACGGGCAGGCCGAGACTCGGGCACTTCCGCGTGCACGGTGGCATCGGGCGCGAGGGTGGACCACCGAACGCTGTCCTCGCGGCGGGACACCAGATGCAGCTCCACGGCGTCTCGGCGCGAGAGCTCGCGGGCGATCTCGAGGGTGTAGACGCCGGCGCCAACCGGTCGCGCGGGTACGGCCGAGACATCAAGCAGGAGCCGCACGGTCGGATTGTAAAGGGCGAGCCGGTGCCGAACGTGCTTGTCCGGTGGCAGCGCACCGGCGGTGTTACGGGCCGTGGATGGCGGCGGAGTACGCGGCGGCGTGCGCGTGGGCCGATCCCAACCAGGTGAAGCCCTCAGCTCGTTCCCGGCCCCGTGCTCCGAGCGCGGCGCGGCGATCGGGGTCGGTGGCGAGCGAGATCAGGGCTTCGGTCCACGCTTCCACATTGCCAACCGGCGCGAGGACCCCGGCGGTGCCCACGACCTCGGGCAGGCTCGTCGCGTTACTGGCGATGACCGGACAGCCGCGAGCCATGGCTTCCAGCGCGGGAAGTCCGAACCCTTCGTAGCGCGACGGGACCGCGCAGAGAAGTGCTCGTCGATAGAGGGCATCGAGCGTCGGTTCGTCGACGGTACCGAGGCGCCGCACGCCGGGCGCGTCGAGGCCGGTGACCTCGAGCCATCCACTCGGGCCCACGATGGCCAGGGACAGGCTGGGGATCCGTCGTCGCGCTGCGGTGACGGCCGCCGCGAGCGTGTCGAGCCCCTTGCGCGGTTCGATGGTCCCGACCGCGAGCACAAACGGAGGCTTCATGCCGATTCGCTTCACCCTGAGGTCGATCTGTTCGTCGGACTCCGGCTCACGGACTTCGACACCGTGCGGCGCCAAGAAGATTCGGTCGCGGTCGAAGCCAACGCTCACGAGCTCATCACGGGCGGAGCGCGACGCCGTGATGATCGCGCGTGCGTGTCGGTGCGCGAGCGTGAGTCCGCGCCGATGGAATCGCAACCCGCGTGTTGTGAACGACTCGGGCTCGCGGAGAAACGCGATGTCGTGCACGGTGACGACCAACGGAATCGAACCCGTCGGTGGAATCGCGAGACTCGGCGCGTGGATGACATCGACGGGGAGTGTGAGCTTCGGCCATCTCAACCGGTGCCACATCTCGTAGCGCAGCGGACCGCGCGGCCAACCCAGGCTCACACACGGTCCGATGAGCGATTGCACGCGGGCGCTCGGCACGCCCGCACCGAAGCCGAGCACTTCCACGCCTGCGCCCGGAAGATTCTGCGCGATGTGCACGACGTAACGCCCGATCCCGCCCGGCACCGGTTGCAGGAGCTGCCCGATATGGAGCCCAACCTTCATTGGAGCCGCCGATACAACTCCACCATGCGCTCCGCGGTGCTTGCCCAGTCGTAGCGCGCCACGCGTTCCCGACCGCGCTGGATCAAACGGTCGCGGGTGTCATTGCCCGGATCCTGATCGGCGAGGAGCGTGAGTGCGGCGGCCAGCGCGTCGACGTTCATCGGGTCGACGAGCAGCGCGGCGTCGCCCAGAACCTCGGGGAGCGCGCCGGCGTTGCCCGCGACCACGGGGACGTCCGACTGCATCGCTTCGAGGGGAGGGAACCCGAAGCCCTCGTAGATCGACGGGTACGCGAACACCGCCGCGCCCGCGAGAAGATCCGCGCGGTCGCGCTCGCCGACGTAGCCGAGCATGACGATGCGGTCGCGTGCGGTACTGGTGTCGATCGTGGCCTGCACGCGCGCCGAATCCCAACCCGCGGGCCCGGCGAGAACGAGGCGAAGCGACAGATCGAGACGCGCGGATTCGGTGAACGCAGTCACGAGGGTTGTGAGATTCTTGCGCGGCTCAATGGTGCCGAGCGCGAGCACGTAGCGCGCGTTCCCGGCGAGCCGAGCCCCGGCTGCCGGATCGCCGTTGGCGACGGTCGGGATTCCGGAATGGATTGCGACCACCCGATTCGCGGGCGCGCCGAGATGTTCGCGAACCTCCGAGGCAACGAACTCGCTCGGGGTATGGATCGTGGCGCCGCGCTCGATTGCCCGGCGTAACAGTTCGGGGTACCGCAGCGTGTCGGATGTGCACAGTTCCGGGAATCGGATGAAGGTCAGGTCGTGGACGGTGACCACGACCGGCGCCTTCGCCGGCGGAGCGACGAAATTGGTCGCGTGCACTACATCGACGGGGCCCGTCCAATCTTCCGCGCGTGGCCTCGATGCGCCGCGATCCCAGAGCTCGCGTACCACCGACGCAGGAATCGGGCGGGTGGCTGCCGTCACGTTGGCCGGCACCGCGTGGGCGAGCGCGCCACGGCCGCGCCACGTGAGCGCATAGGTGGTGACGGACACATCTGACCGCCGGGCCAAGGCCTCGAGCAGGCCTGCGGTGACCTCGCCGACACCGGTGCGGTGGCCGAGCAACGGAGTGCCGTCGATCGCAATTCGAAGGGCGCCGATAGAGGGGATCCTACCGGTCGATGTCTCGAGGACCGGTTCCATCTCTGGGGGCGGTGGCTGACCGGATGGGAATCCGATTCCAGATCGATCGGCGCGATGGTCGATGCTCTCGGAGGTGGATATGAGACAGCGTGTGCGAGTCCGGCCGTGGAAGATGAGCCTGATCGCGTGCGTGACGGGCACGGTATTCGGCTTCGGCCTGGCCGTGGTTCCCGTGATCGGTCCCGCCGGGCCGATCGCCATGCCTTCTGCTGAGGTGCGCGCGACCCAGGTGAGCGGACGGGCAACGGTCTCCGCGGGTTGGAGTTCGGTCGTCGCGGAGCGGGCCAATCTCGTCGGCGTGCGCTGGCAGGGCGACCCGTCGGCCCGGTTTTCGATTGAGTCACGAGATGGCCATGGACGATGGCAGGCGATTTCGGAAGTGGGATACGAGCAGGACCATCACCCCGACCCGGAAACGCTCGAGGCGAGCCGTGCGCTGACCGATCCGGCATCGGAGCCGGTATGGGTGGGCGACGCGCGCGCAGTGCGCGTGCGGCTCCAGCGGGGGACGGCGAGTGATGTCACTGTCGAGCGCGTGATGAGTCCCCGCGCACCCGTGGCCGCCAACGCGGCGGGGGCTGCGACCGTGGCCATGCCGGGGATTATCTCGAGGCCCGAGTGGGGCGCGGATGAGAACTTGCGCTTGAGCAACTGCCCGGAAGCGCCCGACACTTCAACCAACGTCAAGATCGCAGCGGTGCATCACACCGGTGGGAACAACAACTACGGACCGGGCGATACCCCGTCGATCGTTCGGGGCCTCTACGCCTACGCGACCCAGACCTTGCACTACTGCGACACGCACTACAACTTCTTCGTCGACCGCTACGGCCAGATTTTCGAAGGCCGGTTCGGAAGCGTGTGGGGCCCGGTGCGCGCCGCGCACACCACCGGTTTCAATACCGGCTCGGTCGGAGTGGCGCTGATCGGCAACTTCCAAGACGTTGGGGTGCCGCCGGTTGCGGTGCAGGCGCTGGAGTCATTGTTGGCGTGGAAGTTGAACTGGCATGGTGTTGATCCCACTCGGTCGGTGAATTACACGACGATCAGTGGGACTGATCGCTGGCCCGCGGGTTCGACCCACACCTTGCCGTTCATCGTCGGGCATCGAGACCCGGGTCAGACCGACTGCCCAGGGGACAATCTCTATGCTTTGTTGCCCGCGATTCGCAGCAATGTCGCGGCGCGGATCCTGAACGGCGGTGCCGACGTGGTTGCGCCACACGCGGTCGTGAGCACGAGTCCCAAAGTCGCCGCGATGAGCAGCTTTGGTGTGGTGTATCCCGCGGGCGGCGCACCCGAACTGCGCGCCACCGCCGTGTGGCCGGGATGGTCGATCGCACGCGATCTCGAACTCTTCGCGAATGGGCTCGGCGGCTACACGTTGGATGGTTTCGGCGGGCTGCATCCGGTTGGCTACTCGCCGCCCGCCACGGACGGCCCGTACTGGCCAGGTTTCGATATCGCTCGCGACTTGGTGCTTCGGCCAGGGGGCGGAGCCTGGGTGCTCGACGGTTTGGGTGCCGTCCATCCGGTTGGTGGCGCGCCATCACTCGGCAGCGGTCCGTACTTTCCGGGCTTTGATATTGCCCGAAAGCTGGTGCATTTCACCCAAGGCTGGTACGTGTTGGATGCCTTTGGCGCGTTGCACCCAATGGGTGGGGCGAAGCATCTGGATGGGCCGTACTGGCCGGGCTGGGCGATTGCGAAGGATGTTCGGCCGAATCCGTTTGGGCGGGGCGGCTACATCCTCGACGGTTTTGGGGGTATCTGGCCCGTGGGTGGTGCCCCGGCGATTTCGGGGGTTCCGTACTTCGGACGCGATGTGGCTCGGGGATTGGTGCTGCTCTCTGGTGGCGGTGGCTACACCGTGCGCGACGATGGCTTTCTCGCTCGGTTCGGCGGCGCCCCATGGCTCTCCCAGGGACGGAACACCTGGCGGCGATCGGCGCCGATCACGTCGCCGTGGGTGATCACCGGCGTTGCCGCGGGAACCTGACCGAGTATCAGAGATCGAGGGGTTCGTGCCCGATCTGTTCGATCAGCGCATCGATGCCCTCGGAGACACCTTCTCGCATCCGCACCTGCAGCGCCCACGCCATGACGATGGTGGTGACCGCAGTTCCCACCAGGAACCCGAGCTCGACCCGCAAGGCGAGATCTTGGATCGACGCCGCGACGATGACGAAGGCGATGAAGCCGGCACCCCACGCAACTGCGGCGGCGCGGTGACCGTGGAGCGCGATCAACGCCTGCGCAATCGTCAACGCGATGATGAAGAGGCCATTGCCGGCGACGAGGAGCCCGAGGTCGACCGCGCTGACATTGAATGGGGGGAACAGCACCTTGCCGAGTGGAACGCCGATCGCAAATGCGGCGGCGGTGCCCACCACGGCGATGCCACACACGATGTACATCAGCTGGCGAAACCCGGCGCGGAAATCGTCGTGGCGACCGGCACCGGCAAGTCCTGCGAGCTTCGGGAGCAAAGTGCCTTGAACGGCTTGGAACAACAGTGGCGGAACCCGAGCGACGAAGAAGGCCTGGTTGAGTGCACGCGCGGTCCTCTGGTCGCCGACTCCTGGTCCCCTGAGCACGCCGACACCGAGGAGCACGGAGTAGCCGAGGGCCTGCATCAGGAGCGATCCGGCGAGGAGCCAACCAAGCGACGTCGAGAGTTCGGAGTAGGGAGCGGGCGGGCCGGGTTGTAGCAGACCCTTCTGGCCGCGTAGCGCGACGGCGGTCGCGACAAACGGTGAAAGTGCGATGCACATGCCGTAGGCGCCGGCGGTCGTCACGCCGAGTCCATAGAGCACGAGCGCGGCGCCGAGCTTGGCGACGCCGTCGATGGCGAGAATCATTCCGTACGGGCGGAACCGACCGTTGCCCGACAGCGTGCCGCGGGTGAGCAGCATGAACGCGAACCCCACGAGGCCGACGCACAGGCTGGCCACGAGCCACCAATCGCCGTGAAACAGGCCATTGACGTACAGGGGCGCGAAGGCGAGCGCGATGACCACCATGACTCCGGTCATCAGCGCGCCGAGGCGGGCGGCCCGAATCACGAGTGGCCCACCACCGAGGTCCTGAGCCCGCCGGTGCGCGAGGGCGCGCCCGACCTCTTGCTCGAGGGGGAGAAACAGTCCGGGCCCGGCAACGAACATGAATCCCCAGAACGCGTTGAACGAGGCATAGCGGTGCGTGTTCGGCAGCGCAAGGTTCGCGACAATCAGGAAGACGTAGGTGGTGATCGCAGTGATCATGAGACCGCCGCCGACCGCGAACGTTCCCTCGGGCACCGCCTCGCGGGCCTTCCCGATGAACTGTTCGGCGCGTTCTTTCACGCGTGAAACCCCGACCTTGGATGCTGGAGGGAAGGTGGTGCGACGTACCACCTGACGGAGATCGGAGTGTACCTGTGGGCTCAATGAGATCGGTGCCGGGTGCCGATCCGGCGCTTTCCGACCCCCTGCTTGAGAATCCACGGAACCAGGCCCGCCAAGATATGGCGATGAAGACGCGCACGCTCTTGATCTTGGCGCTGGTAACTGGACTCTTGATTGTGGCCGCAGGCGTGGCCCAAATCTTCCTCGCCCGGTGAGCATCGGCGAGACTGATCGATCGGCTCGATTCCCGGGCTCGGAGGTGGACAGTGTCTGATCATTTCGACGTTGTGATTCTCGGTGGCGGTCCGGGCGGATACGCAGCTGCGCTCTACGGCGCGGCAGCGGGGCTGAACATTGCGTTGGTGGAGGAGTTCCGGGTGGGAGGGACCTGCCTCCATCGCGGTTGTGTGCCGGCCAAGGAACTCCTGCAAACCGCCGAGGTCTTGCGCACCGTGCGCACCGCGGCGGAGTTCGGCGTGAATACCGGAGATCCCACGGTGGACCTTGCAACCACGCTCGCCCGCAAGCGGCAGGTGGTCGACCGATTGACCAAAGGGCTCGAGTCGCTGCTCAAGGGACGCCAGGTCACGGTGGTCCCGGGCACGGGCACGGTGGTGGACGCGGCCACGCACCGCATCCGGGTTTCGGACGGTACCGAGCTCACCGGCGAGGCGTTGATTCTCGCCACTGGTTCCGCACCCCGCGCGCTGCCTGGTCTCGATTTCGACGGCGAGCGAGTCCTCTCCTCTGACCACGTTCTCGACCTCGACCACGTACCGGCGCGCACCGCCATCATCGGCGGTGGCGCCATCGGTTGCGAGTTCGCTTCGTACCTCGCCGATGTGGGGAGCGACGTCACCGTGCTCGAAGCGTTGCCCGGGATCCTTCCGGGCGTGGATCCCGAGGTGGCCAAGGTGGTCGCTCGTTCGTTCAAGAAGCGTCACATCACCGTGGAGACCGGCATCAATGTCACCGGAGTTGACCGCGGCGACGCGTTGACGCTGCACGCATCGCGTGACGGGGAGAACGGCGATCTGGAAGTCGACGTGATCGTGGTAAGCGTTGGCCGGCGGCCGCGTTCGGAGAACATCGGCCTCGAGGGCTCCGGGGTGGTTGTGAGTGATCGCGGCCATGTGGTGGTGGATGATCACATGCGCACCGGGGTCCCTGGTGTCTATGCGGTTGGTGATCTCGTGGCTACGCCCGCACTCGCGCACGTGGGGTTCGCGGAAGCGATCCTGGCGATCCGAACCATCCTCGGCGAGGAGGTTCCCCCGATCGATTACGACCGCGTGCCGTGGGGTATCTACTGTCACCCCGAGGTGGCATTTGCCGGGCTCACCGAACAGGCTGCGATCGATCGCGGCTACGACGTGGTGACCTCCGTGCACCGGTTTATGGGGAATAGCCGGGCGATCATCATGGGCGAGACCGACGGAATGGTGAAGATTGTGTCCGAGCGCGACGGCCCGATCCTGGGAGTGCACATTGCCGGTCCGTGGGCGACGGAACTGATCGGTGAGGGCTACCTCGCCGTGAACTGGGAAGCGACTGCGGCCGATCTCGGGGCGCTGATCCATCCGCACCCCACGTTGGGAGAGCTCTTCGGCGAGTCGGCGATGGCGCTGACGGGTCGATCGCTTCACGGGTAAGGCGCGCGCGCAACCGGAGTGCGAGGATGAGCGCGGTCGATGGTGCGACAACTTGAAGGGAACCGCGTGGATGTGACGATGCCCCAGCTGGGCGAGACGGTGACCGAAGGCACGATTACTAAGTGGTTCAAGGCCGTGGGCGAGACCGTTGCGATCGATGAGCCGCTGTTCGAGGTATCGACCGACAAGGTCGATTCCGAAGTGCCATCACCAGTTGCAGGAGTCCTCACCGAAATTGTGGTGCCCGAGGGAGACACCGTTGAGGTCGGGGTTCGCCTGGCGGTCATCGGTGACGCCGGTGCGACGCCCCCACCGGTTGCGGCCGCCCCGCCTCCGGTTGCGGTTGCGGTTGCGGTGCCACCAGCGGTAGCGGCACCGACTCCGCCTCCCGTCGCGGAAAGTCCGCCGCCGGTTGCGCCGGCAGCGTCGCCGGAGGCTCGGCCCATGGCGGCTCCGGCGCCGAGCGCGGCGGGGATCGTCACATCGCCGTTGGTGCGCAAGATGCTCGCGGAGCGCGGACTCGATGCCGCTGCCATCGCCGGGAGCGGCGAGGGTGGACGTATCACCCGTCGAGACGTTGAGTCGGCCGGCGCTGGTGTTCCTCGCTCGGTGGCTCCGGTCGGCCCGGCAGCTCATCTTGCGCCGCCGGTCGCAGCGGTATCGCGGCCAGTCAGTGGCGACGAACGGATTCCGTTCGACAACATTCGGCGACGTACCGCGGAGCACATGGTGCGGTCGAAGTCCACCAGCGCGCACGTGGCCACTGCGGTGGAGGTGGACTTCGAAGGAGTGGAACGGTTGCGGCGGGTCCACGGTGCCCAGTTCCGCGCCGAGGAGGGCTTTGCCCTCACCTACTTGCCCTTCATCGTCCGCGCGTTCTCGGATTCCGTGCATGCCTACCCCGCGGTCAACGCGAGTGTCGATGGCGACGCGCTGGTCATCCATCACGACGTGAACCTTGGCATCGCCGTCGACCTCGAGTTCTCGGGCATCGTGGCGCCGGTGATTCGCGCCGCCGACACCAAGCGCCTCCGCACGGTGGCGCGCGAGATTCATGATCTCGCGTCGCGCGCCCGTTCCAAGCAGCTCAGTCCCGACGAAATCATGGGCGGAACGTTCACGATTACGAACATGGGCCCGTTCGGAACGTTGATGACGATTCCGATCATCAACCAACCGCAAGTGGGCATCCTCGCCACCGACGCCGTCCGCAAACGCCCGGTGGTCGTAGAAGGACCCGACGGTGAAGACGCGATCGCGATCCACGCAGTTGGCGTTCTCACGCTCACTTGGGATCACCGCGCGTTCGACGGCGCGTACGCCGCGTCGTTCCTTCACTCGATCGCCCAGATCATCGAGACGAGGGATTGGGAAGCCGAACTGGCATGACCGGGATCGAGCGCATGAAGCCGCTTCGCTCGCGCTGGCTTGGGCGGGTCTCGTATCGCGAGGCACTGGCGGTGCAGCGCGCGATTCATGGCCGCAGCGAGGACGACTACCTGTTGCTCCTGGAACATCCGCACACCTACACCCTCGGCAAGCGCGCGGAGCCCGCGCATGTTCTCGGGTCGGCGGCGTCGGTGGGCGCCGAGTTGATAGTGACTGACCGTGGTGGTGACGTCACGTATCACGGTCCCGGCCAGCTTGTTGGCTACCCGATCGGTGAACTCGCGGTGTCGCCCGCAGGGATGCGCGATGTGGTCGCCCACGTTCGCCGTATCGAATCTGGGTTGATCGTTGCGCTGGCCGAGTTCGACATTGTGGGTACGCGCGTCGATGGTCGCAGCGGCGTCTGGATTGGGAACGAGAAGATCGCAGCGATCGGGGTGCGGGTCGCCCGGGGCCGCACCATGCATGGCTTCGCACTCAACGTCGATTGCGATCTCGCGATGTTCGACCACATCATCCCGTGCGGGATCACCGACGCCGGTGTGACGTCGATGGCGAAGTGTCTGGGAACTGCTCCGGAGATGTCGAAAGTGGTTGACGCGGTGACGCGCGCGTGGGCCGATGTGAGCCGCACGCTGACCGTTGAGCACGCGGCCGTTGCCAACGAGCGCGTCGCCGTTCCCGACGGTGTCGGCCCGGGCCGTCGTCCCGTGTGGATGAAGGTCACCGCGGATCTCGGCCCCGAGTACCGCAAACTCAAGACGCTTGTGCACGAGCAGGCACTGCACACGGTGTGTGAGGAAGCGGGCTGTCCCAACATTTTCGAGTGTTGGTCGCAACGCACGGCGACGTTCATGATCCTCGGCGATCGCTGCACCAGAGCATGCGGGTTCTGCCTGGTGGATACCCGAAAGCCGTTTCCCATCGATGTCGACGAGCCGGGGCGCGTTGCCAGTGCCGTCGCCACGCTCGGCCTCGTGCACGCGGTCATTACCAGCGTGGCGCGTGACGATGTTCCCGACGGCGGCGCGGCCGGATTCGCCGCCACCATCCGCGCCGTGCGCGATCGCAATCCCCACACCACGATCGAGGTGCTGATCCCCGATTGCAAAGGCGATGCCGATGCCCTCGGGGTGATCTTCGATGCCCGACCCGACATCTTGAACCACAACCTCGAGACGGTGGCGCGGCTCCAACGACTGGCGCGACCTTCGGCGGGATACGCCCGATCGCTCGGCGTTCTGGCCCGAGCGAAGGATGCGGGTCTGGTCGCAAAATCCGGCGTCATCCTCGGGATGGGTGAGACGACCGCTGAAGCGCGAGCCGCCATCGCAGACCTGCGGGCCGTGGGGGTCGACATCCTGACGCTCGGTCAATACCTCCAACCCTCGGCGGACCACCTGCCGGTGGCCCGGTGGGTCACGCCCCAGGAGTTCGACGAGCTCGGCGAGTTTGCGCGCAGCCTTGGGTTCGCCCACGTGGAGTCCGGCCCGCTGGTGCGTTCCAGCTATCACGCTCGCGACGCGGCCGACGCGACGGTGACGGTGCCCGCGTGAGCGACGCGACGCTCGGCGATCCATTTCGCGCGCGCCAAGCGAGGGTTCGGACCGCGCTCGCCGCCGCCGGAGTCGACGCGCTGTTGCTGTCGGTGGGTGCTGACCTGCCGTACTTCACCGGTTACGAAGCCATGCCCCTCGAACGCCTCACCATGTTGGTGATCCGGCGCGACGGTGAGGCGGCATTGGTCGTACCCGCGCTGGAAGCCCCGAGAGTGCCGAACAACGGATCGTGCATCGTCCGGCCCTGGTCGGAGACCGAGGATCCGATTGCGATCGTGACCGCGCTGGTTGGCGGCGCGCGTCACGTTGCCATCGGCGATCTCACCTGGACGCGGTTTACTCTTGCGTTGCAATCTGGGTTGCCCCAGGCGCGGTTCTCGCCGGCGAATGCGATCACGAGTCCGCTGCGGGTGGTGAAGGACGCGGCCGAAATCGAGGCGCTACGCGCTGCGTCTCATGGCGTCGATGCCATCGCGGTGGAGATGCGAGCCCGACCGTTCGCGGGGCGGTCGGAGATCGACGTCAGTCGAGAGCTGGTCGAACGAATCATGGCGGCCGGGCACCAGCGCGCCAACTTCGCGATCGTCGGCAGCGGTCCCAATGGGGCTTCGCCGCACCACGACGCGGGCTCGCGGGTGATCGCTGATGGCGATGTGGTCGTCTGCGATTTCGGCGGGACAATGCACGGCTACTGCTCGGACATCACGCGTATGTTCGTGGTGGGCGAGCCGACCAGTGAGGTGGCGGATACCTATGCCGCGCTGACCGTGGCCCAGGAACTCGCGGTGCAAGCCGCAACGGTGGGCACGCCATGCGAGGCGGTCGACGCGGTGGCACGGCGTTCACTGGCAGAGCACGGGCTTGCCGATGCATTCATCCATCGCATCGGTCACGGGATAGGGCTTGAAGCGCACGAGGACCCGTATCTGGTGGCGGGAAACGCGGCGGTGCTGGCCGCCGGCCACGCGTTCAGTGTCGAGCCCGGGGTCTACTTCCCCGGCCGCTTCGGGATGCGGCTCGAAGACATCGTCGTGGCGACCAACGACGGCCCGGATCGTCTCAACCTCGCCGGCCGCGAGCTCAGCGTGGTGGGCTGAGGTGCATCTCGACCTCCCCGCGATCCTGCTCCAGTGGGCCGCGGGTGGATTGTTGTTTCTGTGGGTCACGACCCGTGGTCGCCTGGTGAGCCTCGGGTACGGCTGGTTATTGCGCAGCGTCTTCGGCCTGCTCGCGATCGGCGCATTCGCGGCTGAACTCCAAGCGGGTCACGGCGGAACCGGTCACGTTCTTCTGCTCGTCGGCGCGGCCGGGCTCGTGGTCAGCGCCACGGTCGCGCTCGTGGTCAGTGTGATCCGGCGCCGTGCAGGGGTGAGCGCGGCTCGGACCGCGCAGACGCGCTCCGCGGCGCGCGTCGCGGCCATGGCCGACCTGGGCGAGCGCGTGGCTCCCGATGGAGTGGAGCGAGCGGAACCCGCGGAGTGGCCCGGTCCGGAGTTTCCTCCGTTGCTCGACCTCGCGGCGCCAATCTTCGGAGCGGTCGGGCTGGTCGGCGCCGCGGCAATCGCGGGTGGGCCGATGGGGATCGCAGTGGCGCGGCTCATGATCGGCGCGGCGTTCCTGGGGGTGGTGACCGACGCGATGTTGCTCGGACATTGGTATCTCACCCAGCCCGGGCTTCCGCGCGAGCCCATCAAGGAACTCGTGCGTTGGGGGGCGTACATCTGGCCCGCGGAAGTCGTGGTCATGCTGCTTCCGCCCGGGATGATCGGCGTGTTGCGCGGCGATCATGGTGATGGATACGGCGGTCTGCTCGGATGGATGTGGGTCGTATCGGCGATCACCACGGCGCTGCTTCTGGCGGCGACATGGTTTGCAGTGCGCGAACGGTTCTACTCGGCAGTCATGGCGGCAACTGGTCTGCTCTACCTGGCAATCCTCACCGCCGCCGGAACCGATCTCGTGGCGCGAGCGATCCTCGCACCCTGAGGCCATAGCCTGGTCCGATGTCCCGCTCCCCGCGTTGTCCTCAGGCACGTGTGATCGCCACGATCGTGGTGGTTGCTCTGGGACTGGGCAGTTGTTCGAGTGGTTCCGCGGCGGCAACTACTCGGTACCAGGGGTGGGACCCGCGGCTGTTGCCGATCGCGAAGCAGGTCGAAAAGTTCCGGCATCTTCGGTTCAAACACGCCGTCCCGGCCACGTTCCTGTCAGTAGCGAAATTTCGCAAGCGGGTCACCTCCTCTGATTCCAAGGTGTCCCGCAAGGATCGCCGCGAGCTCCAAGCGGGTGAGGCCGAGTTGCGCGCACTGGGTCTGGTGGACGGTTCGTTCGATCTGTTGAAGACCACGGACGAGGTGAGCCGGTCGAGTGTGCTGGCGTATTACGACCCCGACCACAAAGACATCGTGGTACGCGGCAAGAAGATTGATGCCGAGACGAGGGTGACCTTGGCGCACGAGCTGACCCATGCGCTCCAAGATCAGCATTACAACTTGAATCGGTTGCGTGATCGAGCGAAGACGTCAGGGGCCGACGACGCCGTCGTGGCGCTGGTGGAGGGTGATGCAACTCGTATCGAAGCGAAGTACTACTTCGCGCTGAGCCCACGGGAGCAACGCTTCGTGGACAAGGCCGAGGGTGCGCCACGTCAGAACTCGGGCCCGAAGAGTCCGGACGCGCCGACGGCCGCGGGCGAGGCAGCCAATGGAGTGGTGGCGGCCTCGTTCGAGTCGCCCTACGCGTTCGGTCCCCCGATGGTCGATGTGATTCTTGCCGCCAAGCATCGGCGCGGACTCGCGGCGGCCTTTCACCGCCCGCCCAACACGCAGCTCCAGCTGCTGCTGCCGACGCGATCCACCACGGTCGCGGCCCTTCCACCGCTCCGGCGTCCGAAGTTGCGCGCGGGCGACCGTCGGCTCGGCGGCGATCAACCGGACGATTTCGGTGCGGTCGATCTGTACTTCCTGTTGTCCAGCCGTCTCCCGGCCGCGGTGTCGCTCCAGGCCGCCGATGCGTGGGGGAACGGCAAGGAACTGATCTCGGGTACCAAGAAGAAGACGTGTGTTGATGTGAAATTGGTGGCCCGAGATCGGGCCGGTGCCGCCACGATCAGTGGCGCGGTGCGCCTGTGGGCGGCTGCGATGCCGGCGGGAGCAATCACGCTGGCGGACGACGGGCTTTCGATCCGTGGTTGTGACCCCGGGCGCTCGGCGCTCGGACCGCCAAATGTCGCGGAAACTGCGCTCGGCTTTGCTGCGGTGCGCAGCAGCGTCGTGAGCGAGTTAGTGGGCGGGGGCGCTCCGGGCCGGACGGCGGAGTGCATCGGGGATCGAATGATCACCGGTCCGGAGTTCGGCGTCGCGGCCGCCGGCGCCGCTGAGCAACGGGAACCGACGAAGGCCGAGGTGGACAGTCTCAGCGCGGCGATCGAAGCGCTGATCCCGGATTGTTCCTAGAGCAAGATCGAGGGTCTTCGCGGGGCCGCGCTCTACACTCGTGGCCGTTTCGTCGATGGGGGATTGTTGGGTGGAATCGCCGACGCCGTGCCTGAGTGTGGTCATGCCGTGCTTCAACGAAATGGCAACCGTTCAGACCATTATCGAACGGGTACTCGCTTCTCCGTATGTTGCGGAGCTTGTCGTCGTCGACGACGGAAGCACCGATGGCACGCCGGAACTGGTCGGGGCGTTGACGGACCCTCGGATCCGCCTGATCCGCCAGCCTGAGAACATGGGCAAAGGTGCAGCGTTGCGGCGCGGGTTCGCGGAGGCGACGGCGGAGTTCGTCATCGTGCAGGACGCGGATCTCGAGTACGACCCCGCGGAGTACGCGATCCTGCTGAAGCCGCTCCTCGATGGTTCTGCGGATGTGGTGTACGGATCGAGGTTCTTGAGTTCGGGCCCTCACCGAGTCCTCTATTACTGGCACTCGGTCGGGAACCGCTTCCTCACGACTGCATCCAACATGCTTTCTGGTCTGAACCTCACCGATATGGAGACTTGTTACAAGGCCTTCCGTCGGGAGCTCGTGCAGAGTTTGGATCTCCAGGAAGACCGCTTCGGGATCGAACCGGAGATCACCGCGAAGGTCGCCCGCGCCGGGTGGCGGGTGTACGAGACCGGGATCTCGTATGCGGGTCGTACCTACGCCGAAGGCAAGAAGATCGGTTGGAAGGATGGCATGCGCGCGATCTACTCGATCGTTCGCTACTCGCCGCTGCTGGAGCGCGCTAACGGCCATCAGGTCGTGCGCGATGAACTCCCGGTGGACTTCGAAGAGTCCGACAACGAACTCGCGACAACGTTGGATTCGTTACGCTCAGCGCAGAACTATCAGGACTGGATCTTCGATCTGTGTGCGCCGCACTTCGGCGATCAGGTCCTCGAGGTCGGCGCCGGCCACGGTGATTTCACTGGCAGATTGGCGAAGTCGGGCCGTCAAGTCCTTGCGATCGACCTCTCGAAGCGGTGTGTCGAGCGGCTGGAAGAAGAGTACGGATCGGTGCCGGGAGTCGAGGTTGCGCATTCGGATCTCGAAAGCCTGCCCGAGGAACCCCGGTTCGATTCTGTGCTCCTCGTCAACGTGCTCGAACACATCGATGACGACCTCGGCGCGCTCGTGGAGATTCGGCGCCGCCTCAAGCCGGGCGGCCGCGTGATCCTGTTCGTCCCGGCGTTCGATGGCCTGTACAGCGACTTCGACCGCTTGGTCGGCCACCGTCGCCGCTATCGACGTTCGCACCTCGTGACGCTGGTCGATCGGGCGGGGTTCGACGTCGTTGACGCTCGGTACGTGAACAGTCTCGGTGCGTTCGTCTGGTGGGTGTTCGCACGCCGTTTGCGCCAGATCCCCACATCGGAGATTCCGGTCAAGCTGTATGACCGCCTCGCCGTCCCCGTGGTGCGCAAGTTCGAAACGGGACGAACTGTTTCGGTGGGGCAGTCGGTCCTGCTCATCGCAACCGCGCCGGCCTAGACACCGAACTTGCGTCACAAACCCACCTGGTGGGTGGGAAAGTGACGCAAGTTCGGGGCTGAACTTTCGCTAGACCACGAAGTACTTCGCCTCGGGGTGCGGGACGATGATGGCGCTGGTGGTCTGCTCGGGTTCGAGCTGGAACTCGTCGGTGAGGACAACACCGATCTTGTTGACCTCGAGGATCTCCACCAGCTTCGCTTGGTCGTCGAGATCGGGGCACGCCGGGTAGCCCCACGAATAGCGACCGCCGCGGTACTTCTGGCGGAAGAGTCCCGCGAGGTTGGGTCCGTCTTCTTCGGCGAAGCCCCAGTCCTCACGGATCCGGCGATGCCAGAGTTCGGCCAACGCCTCGGTCATCTCCACCGAGAGACCGTGGGTGAGGAGGTACTCCTGGTATCGGTTGTCCGCGAAGAGTTCACGCTCGCGTTCACTTGCCGCTGATCCAACGGTGACCACATGAAACGCGGCGTAATCGGCGTCGCCCGACTCGACACTCCGGAAGAAGTCGGAGATGCACAGGAAACGGTCCTTCTGCTGGCGGGGGAAACTGAAACGGCACCGTTCGGTGCGCCGATCGTCGTCGTTCCAGACCACGAGGTCGTCACCCTCGGCATTCACCGGGAAGTAGCCCCACGCGACCGCCGGCACCAGCCAGCCCGTCGATTTCGCGCCGTCGAGCTCGGCGCGCAACGTGGGGCGAATCCGCGTCTTGAACTCGGCATCGGACTCTCCGCCTTCGGGGCGGAACTGCCACTGGTTGCGGAACAGCGCGGTCTCGTTGATGAACCCGGCGATCTCGTCGAGGGACACGCCCTTCGCGACGCGCGGACCGAGAAACGGCGGCTTGAAAATGGGCGCATCGGCGACCACATCGGACCGGGCCGGAACGTCGACCGGCTCGACCACCAGTTCTGATTTGCGCGGCGGGAGCTTGCGGCCGCCCGGCGCCCGACCGAATGCGGGATCGATCACACCGGTGCGCTTCGCCTCCATGAGCGTGTCCATCGTGTGCAGACCCTCGAACGCGTCCTTGCCGTAGAAGAGCTTGCCGTCGTAGACCTCGCGTAGATCGACCTCGACGTAGTTGCGGGTGAGCGCGGCGCCGCCGAGCATGACCGGCACCTCGGCGAGTCCGAGCGCGTTCATTTCGAGCAAATTCTCGCGCATGATGATGGTGGACTTCACGAGCAGCCCGCTCATCCCGATCGCGTCGGCGCCCACTTCCTTGGCCTTGTCGACGAAGGTTTGCAGCGGGGCCTTGATCCCGATGTTGTGCACTTGGTAGCCGTTGTTGGTGAGGATGATGTCGACGAGGTTCTTGCCGATGTCGTGCACGTCGCCTTTGACGGTGCCGATGACCACCACACCTTTGCCACCGCTATCGGTCTTCTCCAGGTACGGCTCGAGGTGCGCGACTGCGGTCTTCATCGTTTCCGCGCTCTGCAATACGAACGGTAACTGCATCTCGCCGCGCCCGAAGAGGTCGCCGACCACCTTCATGCCTTCGAGCAGCACATCATTGATGATCGACAACGGTTCGCGTCCACCGAGGCGGGCTTCTTCGAGCTCGCCTTCGATGCCGTCGCGTTCGCCGTCGATGATCCGGTACTTCAACCGTTCTTCGACTGGCCACCCCGATCGGTCTTCGCGCTCGACGGCACCGGCCTCCACGCCCTCGAAGAGACCAAGGAGCACGTGGAGTGGGTCGTAGTCGTCGGTTCGCCGGTCGTAGATGAGGTCGAGCGCGACTTCACGCGCACGGTCGTCGATCTTGTGCATCGGAATGATGCGCGCCGCATGGGCGATCGCGGCGTCGAGACCGGCCTCCCGACACTCGTGCAGGAACACGCTGTTGAGTACGTGGCGAATCACGGGCTTGAGCCCGAAGCTGACGTTGGAGAGCCCGAGGATGGTGGATGACCCGGGAAGCTCTGCCTTGACCCGGCGAATCGCCTCGATGGTCTCGATGCCATCGTGGCGCAGCTCGTCTTGGCCCGATCCCAGGGGGAAGGTGAGCATGTCGAAGATCAAGTCGGTGGGGTCGATGCCGTATTTGATGGTGGCGAGGTCGTAGATACGCTTACAGACGCGCAGCTTCCAGTTGGCGTCACGCGCCTGACCTTCCTCATCGATGGCGAGACAGATGACGGCCGAGCCGTATTCGCGCGCCAAGCTGAACACGCGGTCGAGGCGAGATCCGTCCTGCTCGCCATCCTCGAGGTTGGCCGAGTTGAGAATCGATTTCCCACCGGAGTGCTTGAGCCCGGTCTCCATGACCGGGGGCTCGGTGGAGTCGAAGACGAGGGGCAGCGCGGCTTGGGTCGCGAACCGGCTGGCGATCTGTTCCATGTCGACGGTGCCGTCGTGGCCCACGTAGTCCACGCACACGTCGAGGACGTGCGCGCCTTCCTTCACTTGGTCGCGCGCCATCTGCACGCACATATCCCAATCTTCGGCGAGCATCGCGTCGCGGAACTTCCTCGATCCCACCGCGTTGGTGCGCTCGCCCACGGCGAGGTATGCGAGTTCCTGGTGATACGGAACGTGGCTGTAGATGCTGGAACAGCCGGGTTCGAATTCCGGAGTGCGGGCGACGGGGACGCGGTCGTTACCCAACCGGGCCACGACCGCGGCCAGGTGCTCGGGCGTGGTGCCACAGCAACCGCCGACCAGGTTGATGCCGAACTCGGTCACGAAGCGTTCGTGCGCGTCGGCGAGCAGGTCGGGGGTGAGGTCGTAGTGGGTGTGACCGTTGACGACCGAAGGGAGCCCCGCGTTGGGCAAACACGACAACCGTGTGCGCGAGTGCTGCGCGAGGTATCGCAGGTGCTCGGTCATCTCGTTCGGGCCGGTCGCGCAGTTGAGTCCGATCACGTCGGGACGCATGGCTTCGAGGGTGGTGAGCGCGGCGCCGATTTCGGAACCGACGAGCATGCGGCCCGTGGTCTCCATCGTGACCTGGACGATGAGGGGGAGTTCCCGGCCCGCGTCGGCCATGGCCCGGCGACACGCGATCAGCGCGGCCTTGGCTTGGAGCAGGTCGTAGACGGTTTCGATGAGGAGCACATCGGCGCCCCCCTCGAGCAGCCCCGCGGCCTGTTGTTGGTAGTCATCACGCAGCGCGTCGAAGGTGATCGCGCCGAGCGACGGCAGCCGAGTCCCGGGACCCATGGAACCCACAACCCAACGCGGTCGCGCCGGCGTGCTGTATTCCTCGGCCGCTTCCTTGGCGAGGCGGGCCGCGAGCACGTTCATCTCGTAGGACTTGTCCGCGATCCCGTATTCGTTCAGCACCAATGCGAAGGACCCAAACGTGGCGGTTTCGACCGCATCGACCCCGACCGCAAAGTATTCGGAGTGCATCTGGCGGATGAGGTCGGGTCGCGTGATGACGAGGTGTTCGTTGCAACCTTCGAGTTCTTCACCGCCAAAATCATCAGGACCGAGGTCTTGGCCCTGCACCCAGGTGCCGAAGGCCCCGTCGAGGATGAGGACGCGTTCGTCGAGGGCAGTGAGAAAGTCCGACATGTTGGCCAAGAGGGTACTGGGTCGACCTCTTCTGACCCTTCGCGTAGGTGGGCGACGAGTGTCGGGTACCGTCGGCCGATGGAGGAGAACCGGTCCCGGTGTGCGGTCGCAGGCCGGGTCGAACCGGTTGGGTAGGCGAGGGATGACGGGACGAGCCCGGCGAGTGGCGGGCGTGCTTCCTGAGGGAACCGGGACCATCGGGGTATGGGTCGCGATCAGTGGCGTGCTCACCTATCTCTTCCTTGCCACTACTGGCCGGGCACTCGGAGCGAACGAGTCCTCGGGGCTGTCCACGCTCTGGGTGGTGGGATTTCTCCTGGGAAACGCGGTGGGGCTTCCGGTGGAGCAGGAGGTGGCGCGCGCCATCGCGAGCCGCCGTGCTCAGGGCCTGGGGGTCGGCCCGGTCGTACGCCGGGCGGCGATTGCGTCGGCGGGTTTCACCGCGGTGTTGGTCGTGCTCATCGTCGCCTTTGGTTCGGTGTTGACCCGGAAACTCTTCGGCGATGACGGAGTGCTGTTCGGCGCGTTCGTGGTCCTGTTCGTGGGCACCGTGGCCGAGTTTCTGGTTCGGGGTCTGCTCGCCGGCGAATCACGCTTCGGTGCCTACGGTCGGCTCATCGGGGCCGAATCGGCGAGCCGACTGTTTGGCGTCATCGTGCTCGCGGTCGTGGGAGTCGAACATGCAGGGCCGTACGGACTGGTCCTCGCGCTCGCGCCCTTCATCGGGATAGCGGTAGGCCTGTCGCGTGGTGATCGGGTTGTCTTGGTGGCGCCGGGACCACCGTCATCGTGGCGTGAGCTGACGCGCTCACTTGGGTGGCTGCTGGGAGCGTCGGTGTGCGCGCAGGCGCTGGTGAATCTCGGGCCCGTGTTCGTGCGCCTGCTTGCTCCGAGCAACGCCGCGCTCACGAGCGCGTTTGTGGCGAGTCTGCTCGTGGCACGGGTGCCGGTGTTCCTCTTCCAGGCCGCGCAGGCCGCGTTGGTGCCGAGGCTGTCGCATCACGCGGGCGGTGGCCAGGCGGAGTCGCTCGCCGATGAGACCAGCGCACTGGCGCGCGCCCTCGCCGTCCTCGTGGTCGTGGCGACCATCGGCGCCGCCGCCCTTGGTCCCACGGTGGTCGAACTGGGTTGGGGCCGCGGCTTCGCATTGGGCGCTCGGGATTTCGCGTTCCTGGCCGCGGGATCCTGTGTGTATTTACTTGCCGTGACGTACGGATCGGCGCTCGTTGCCCTGGAATGTCCGAATCGGGTCAGTTACGGGTGGGCGAGTGGTGTGGTGGTGCTCGCGCTCTGCGTGGTACTCGGAGATGATGTGCTCACACGGGTCGAAGTTGGCTTCGTGGCTGGTGCGGCCACGTCCGCGCTGGTGATGGGCCTCCTCGTGCGCGGTCCACTTCGACGAGCGAAAGCTGGCGACCCGGTCCCTGATCGCGCGCCACGCGACTATTAGCCTCCAACGTCATCAAGCGACGGGCAGCGCGCTGACGGTGAAAGCCCTCAGAGTGCGCGTCGACGTCGGACATGCGGTGGACATACGGAGGTCAGTGTGCGGATCCTGATTCTTGGCGGCGACGGCTATCTCGGTTGGCCGACGGCGATGCACTTCTCGCGCCTCGGTGACGACGTCGCCATCGTCGACGATTTCACTCGTCGGCGGGGACACCTCGAGCGGGGAACCGACAGCCTGACGCCGATCGCACCGCTGCAAGATCGCGTCACGGCATGGGAGCAGGTCTCGGGCAAGCGAATCGAATCTCACGTCCTCGACATCTGCGATTACGAGGGTCTCCTCGCGGTGTTCGCGAGTTTCCGGCCCGACACGATCGTGCATTACGGCGAGATTCCCTCGGCGCCCTATTCGATGATCGACCGTGACCACGCGTGGGAAACGCAACGCAACAACGTCGAAGGTTGCATGAACGTGATCTGGGCGATGCGCGAAGTTGTGCCGGATGCGCACCTCGTGAAACTCGGCACCATGGGTGAGTATGGAACCCCGAACATCGATATCGAAGAGGGTTACCTCGAGCTCGAGCACAACGGTCGAACGGATCGGCTCCCGTTCCCGAAGCTCCCTGGCAGCTTCTATCACCTCTCCAAGGTGCACGACTCCCACAACATTCACTTCGCCTGCCGGGTGTGGGGCCTCCGGGCCACCGACCTCAACCAGGGCGTTGTGTATGGAATCCACACCGACGACACCGAGATCGACGATCGTCTGCTCACGCGGTTCGACTACGACGAGATCTTCGGGACGGCGCTCAACCGTTTTTGTGTGCAGGCGGTGCTTGGCCACCCGATCACGGTGTACGGCAAGGGCAACCAGACCCGCGGGTACCTGAACATCCGCGACACCGTGCAATGCATCGAGCTCGCCACGCGCAACCCGGCGGCACAGGGTGAGATGCGGGTGTTCAACCAGTTCACGGAGCTCTTCTCGGTCAATCAGCTCGCGGATGAAGTGGTCACCGCGGCCCGTCATCTGGGGTACAACGCGCAGCTCGAGCACGTGGACAATCCACGATTCGAGTTGGAGGACCATTACTACAACCCGAAGCACACCGGTCTGTTGGAGCTCGGTCTCAAGCCGCGGATGTTGTCCGACGAGCTCATTGAAACGGTGTTGCACACCATTGAGCGGTTCAAGGATCGGATCAACCCCCGCGCGATCGACCCTGCAACCCGCTGGCGCTGAGCCTCCGCGGTTGAGCGCGCCGCTGGGTGAGTTGCGTTCCACACGGCGTTACGAGTTAGCAGTCGTCGCGATCGTCGTCGTCGCGCTCATGCTCCGGCTGTTCCGACTCGGCGCGAACAGCTTCTGGGTCGACGAGATCAACGTGCTCTCGTTCGTTCGTTCGGGACATCTCCTGGGCGACCTCCGTGCTCGCGGCGGGCCGTTCGAACCACCGTTGCACTACATCGCGGTGTGGTTGGCCACGATGCTCCCCATTGGGTTCGAGTCTGCAGCTCGGATTCCGGCAGTTGTGTTCGGGACACTCGAGGTCTTGGCGCTGGTGTTACTGACGCGTCGACTCACGGACCGTCGCGATGTTGCGCTGCTAGCGGGACTGTTCTTGGCGGTCGCACCATTCGCAGTCCGATATTCGCAAGAGAACCGCTACTACACCATGTTCTCGGCGCTCCATCTCGTCTCCTGGTGGCTCGTGGTGCGTGCGCTCCAGGAGCGGAAACGTCGCGCATTCCTCTGGTGGGGTGTTGCGGTTGGCCTCATGGTGTTGACGCATCCGTTCGCCCCACTGACCGTGGTCGTCCAGGTCAGTGTCATTGCGTGGATGGTCCATCGCCTGCGCGGCATGCAGGACGTCGTTGGCTCGACCCAACTGAAAAGTGATGCGCGATTGGGGTTAGCGGCGGCCGCGGTGGTCGCGGTGCCCTGGTACCTCTGGGGTGCCCTTCGCTGGATACCCGATCTGTGGGGTGGACGTTCCTACAACCTCAATCCGCAGGTGACGAACGACGTCGGCTTGGACCTCGACCTGTTCAAACGAACCGCGCATTGGCTGTTGGGTAACGGTGGTCGGTGGACGCTGCTTGCGCTCGGACTCGCGGGTCTCGCGGTGGCCTCGGTCGCGCTGCTTCGCGGTGTACATCAGAAGGTCGCGATTGGAGTCGCGGCCTACGCCGTGGGGTTCATGGTCGCGTTGGTACCGCTGGCTTGGGTGCTCAAGACCTATTTCGCGATGCGCCGAATCGAATTCCTCCTGCCGGTCGTCCTGCTGCTCGCGGCGATGGGCACCGTGGCCGTGGCCAACCGGCTCCGCTCTCCACGGTCGGGAAAGAAGTTCGCTTTCGGTGGGGTGATCGCCTCTATAGCGGCGGCGGTCGTGCTGCTGTCATTGATTTCGCTCGGCGTCTACTACCGCACCGAGAAGACGGACTATCGCGAACTGGCGACGGTCGTGGCCCGGACCGCGTCCGACGACTTGGTCGTGATCGGTCCGGTTGATCCTCGGTGGCGAACCCCGGTGAGGAACTATCTCGATTGGCGCGGGGTGCATCGAACATTGCATTTCATGATCCCTGGTGGCCGGCCTCCACATCTCAAAGTTCCCAACGGTCACGTGGTTTGGGTGACCGGGTCTCCGCCGTCTGGACGCCAGTTTCGCAAGCGGGGGCTCAACTCGATCCCCGATTTGCAGGTCATCGCAGGAGACCGCAATGCGCCGGGCTCGATCGTGCCGTGGTTCGTCTCGGTGAGTACACCCAGATCCGCCGCCGAGCTCCATCGTCAAACGGTGCTGGTCAGCAAGCTTGCCGTGTTGCTTCCACCGTTCACGTCCTCGTTTCCATGGTCGCTCTTCAACGGCCGTTGACCCAGGAGCCCGGTTCGGGGTCGAGTACGCCTCTGGAAAACCGCAGAGTGGAGTGGCTGATCGGTACACTCAGCCGATCGTGTCCGGTGAAATTCAGGGGAGCAGCCCGCTCGACGGCCAGACGGTGCTGGTCACCGGGGGTGCCGGCTTTATCGGCGTGAACCTTGGTCGGCGCTTGTTGTCTTCCGGCGCGCGGATTGTGGCGTTCGACAGTCTGGTCACCGGTCGCGCGGCCGATGCTGAGGCCGCGGGTTATCACGATCTAATCGAAGGTGATGTTCGCGACGCTGATGCACTCGCGGGCGCGGCTCGGGGGGTGGACGCGATCGTGCACCTGGCGGCGCGAACCGGTGTGGTCGATTCCGTCGAGGATCCGCGTGGCGATGCCGAGGTCAATATCTTTGGCACATTGAACGGGCTGATCGCGGCGCGAGACGCTGGGGCCGGGTCGTTTGTGTTCGCGAGTTCTGGTGCCCCGCTGGGTTCGGCACCCCCACCGGGCCACGAGGGGTTGGCGCCGAAGCCGCTCTCGCCGTATGGCGCGTCGAAGCTCGCTGGTGAGGGGTTGTGTTCCGCGTTTTCTGGTTCGTACGGTATCGCCGCAACCGCGCTGCGGTTCACGAACGTGTACGGGCCGTACAGCTATCACAAGGGCAGCGTGGTTGCGCGGTGCCTCAAACGGATCATGGACGGTCTGCCATTGATTGTGTACGGCAACGGCGAGCAAACACGCGACTTCCTCTACGTCGACGACCTGTGCGACGCCGTGATTGCGGCGATCGTTCGTCGTCCGACGGCAGGGCTCTACCAGCTGGGCACCGGAATCGAAACCTCGGTCAACCAGCTGATGGCGTTGCTCGAAGCGGTCATGGTCGATGTGGGCGTCACGGTGGTGAACGAACCGGAACGGCGCGGTGAGATCCGGCGGGCATTTTCCGACATCACTCGTGCTCGAGCGGATCTGGGGTACGAGCCGAGTACACCGTTGCGTCGCGGACTCGAAGTCACGGCCGACTGGTTTCGACAGGAGTATCGGACATGAACCGTAAACTTCGGGCGTTGGATCAGCAGCTCGGCGATCTGGTCGTCTCGTTCGCCCGAGCGAGCATTGGTCCGGTGGTGCCAGTGATCGAGCCAACGGTCGCGGTAGTGATACCTGCGTACAACGAGGCGGACAGCATTGTTCGGGTGCTCGATGAGCTGCCGACGCAACTCGCGGGCATGACGGTGGTACCGATCGTGGTGGTCGACGGCGGTACCGATGACACCGCTGCGGTGGCGCGTGCCGCGGGGTACACGACGCTGGTGCATCCGGTGAATCGCGGTCAGGGGGATGCGTTGCGGACGGGGTTCGCACATGCGCTCGAACTCGATGCAGACATCGTGATGACGATGGACGCGGATGGACAACATCGCCCGGACCAAATGATCGACGTCCTGATGCCGATCGTGCGTGATGACGCTGATTACGTGCAGGGATCTCGGTTCCTCGGTGAGTACGACGACGCCGGCGGAGCGCGTGATCTGGGCATCCGCGGTTTCACCGCGCTCATCAACCGTATGAGCGGCGCGGGTATCACCGACTGCACGAACGGGTTTCGCGCGATTCGCGCGAAGAACCTCAGCTCGATGCAGCTCACCGAGGCTCGTTTCTCGGCCCCGGAGATCATCATCGAGGCATCACGGGCTGGCCTCCGGATCGTCGAGGTCCCGGTCCACATCCGCAGCCGTTCCCACGGCGAGAGCAAGAAGCCGAGGCGCTTGGGGTATCCCATCGGCTTTCTGGGCGTGATTGCCCGGACCGGGCGCCGCCCGGGTGCGGTGCGACACCGCTCCCATTTGCAGTGACCCCGTACCTCCTGGGAACCGTCTCGCTGCTTGCGTGGATGGTGTTGCCTGGTGTCGCGGTCGGTGTCGTGGGTGAGTGGCGGTCCCCGTCGCCCTCCGCGATCCGGTTTCTGACAGTGAGTTTGGCCGCGGGGATCTCGGTGTGGACCCTCGGTGCGGAGACCCTGGTGCGGATCGGTCAGATCGACGAGCGCGTGGTCGCGATGTCGGCGCTTGGGCTGGCGATCGCGTCGCTGGTGGTGATTGTCGTCTGTGGCCGGGGCCTGCTGCGTGATGTGAACGCGCGAGGGCTCGGCGGTGGCATTGCCGTTGCCCTCGGCAGCACCGCCGTGGCAACGGCACCAGTCATCGCACTGATGGCCAAGCGTCGAGACGCACTCCTCGGGTCAACTCCTTGGTACTACTGGCGGCTGACGCGCGAAACAGTGCTGGCCGGACGGGTCCCGACGCGCTCGCTCGAATGGGGGCTGCGGCTGCCGTTCCTCGATGACTACCCGGGCTTCACCGCGTCGTCGGCGGTGTTGGCGGTGGCCACCGGGCGACCATCGGAGTTGGTTGCGGCACAAATGGTTCGGGTGATCGCAGCAGTCACGACGGGGCTCGCGTGTTACGCGCTCGCGCGCACGCTGGGAGCAGATCGGATCCCGTCCGGAGCGGCTTCCGTGCTGCTGTTGAGTGGTGCAACGTTCGCGACGAAGTTTGCGTCGTTCCGCCCCGAGAGCGCGGGGTACGCGCTCATGCTGCTGATCCCCGCGCTCGCCGTGGGCTGGCTCCAGAGTCGAACGCCCACGAACCTGGTTGTCTTGGCGATTGCCGCGCTCGCTCTGAGCGAGATCCATGGCATCGACTTTGTGTTCGCGGTCGCCTGGGTGCTTGGTCTCACGCTGACCGCGCTGATGTTCGGCATCCGCCGCGCCGAGACGCGCCGCATTGCGGCATGGCTCCTGACCGCGGTCGGCGGGACGTGGCTGGCCGGGAATGTTCTCCTCGGTGGTGGCCTGTCGGGTGCCGAGAAGTTGGGCAATCTCCCGCGATCGGTCGCGGGGCTGGATCCGACCTGGCGGTTTCGTTCGCTTGCGGTGGGGAATCTCGCCGTCTCGTCGCCGCCGCCATTGACTTCGGTAGCCCGGGTATCGCTGCGCACCGGGATGGCGGGCCTGGGATGGCCATGGTGGGCATTGGCAGCGGGACTCACCGCGGCAGGGCTTGGCGTGATGTTCACCCGGCGCGGCGAGTTGCGGTCCTCCGCGTTGCGTATCGCGGTCACCATGCTTGCGACCACGATCGCGATCGTGGTGTTCTCCACGTTTCTCGCCGCCAACTACTCGACCGATGTTCCTCGACGAACGGGATACGCGCGGCTGCTTCCGCTGGTGTACGTCTTCTTTCCGGTGACGGCCGCGCTGGTGTTGTCGGCGATCTCGCGCAGTCGTCGCGCACTTGGTGTGGGGCTCAGTGTCGTGTTTGCCCTTGCGGTGTTCGTGCCGGCGGCGCGCTGGACTGCATCGCTCGACATCCAGACGCCGTCGCGTGAATCGTTGGGATCTCTCCGAGATCTCGGACTCCCATCCGATGCTCTTGTGCTTACGAACTCCTACAGCGAAGGATTCGTCCCCGATGTCATGGGCGGTCGCGGATTGTTGGACGGTCGGGCTCCCTATACCGAGTCGGGTGTCTTGCAGCAGGTCAACCGAAGGCTGCAGGCGAGCATCGAATGGTTCGCGGCGCCGTCATCGCATGGCGTGGCAGAACCGCTTCCGGTGCCTGGGGTGACTCACGTGTTGGTCTCCACCATCACCCCGTGGGATCTCGGCGCCGGAGTGGCCTTCCCGACCGATGTCGCGGCACTTGATCGTCGATCAGATCTGCACGTGCTGCAGGTGGGACCAGGATTTCGCCTGTACTCGGTGGTGTCGCCCCAATCAGGTTGACTTCCGGCACAGGGCCTCTGGCGTCAAGACGCGGGGGCGAGTGCGGGCCCCAAGGAGCGTGGGGAGCGGAACAAAGCCCGAGACCCGGTTGATCGTCATGCGTCCCCCGGCTTCGATGCTCGCACCGTTGGGTATGCCATCAGGAGTCGGGAAGTGCGCGGCCATGCGTCCGGTGCCGCGGCCGGAAAACTCGGGCACGAGCGCCGTACCGTTCGCGAGCCGAAGCGTCACGGGGGGAGGCGACACGTCTCCGGAGCGCGGGAGAAATTCGATCTCAACCGCGCGGACTTCGGGTGCGTGCCAATCAAGAGATACGTGGCCACCTCGACCAAATGCCAATAATTCGTTCTCGTTCACGTCGAGGTACGTGAGCGCGGGACCGACCGACCGATGGATAGATCGTTCGGTACGGTTCTTCGGGTCGACGCGCCAGCGCGCCGATGGTCGGACGTCGTAGAGCGCAACACCATCGGCGTTACTACGGAGAACGATCCGATCTACCTGGTAACGGTGGGCCTCGGCGCAGACTCCGCGCCGACCACTCCCGAAGCCGGCCTGGGTGGTCCGGACCCGTGTGAGGTATCCCGTACCCGTCGTCGGCCGGAGCGGAAAGCCGAGCTTGACCCAACCGGGTAACCACAAGCTCGTCGGCTGCGCGCCCGTGTGCTCCCAGATGAACTCGGCGTCGTTGTCGGACGCGAGCACGACCGACGACCCGTGGTTCGCGACCCGGCTCCGGAGACTGGTGAACGTGTTGGCCCAGGTGGGGACCGCGTATGGATCCGGCGGCGCGGGTGATACCCACGCGGCATCGACCCGATCACGGATCCAGCGCGCCTCCACGATGCCGGGCACAGTCACCACAATGAGTGCGACGGGCACCGCCAGCCTGAGGTCGACGTGGCGCGCGAACCGTGTGGCGGCGCTCGCCGCGCACACCGTGAGCGGGAGGCTCGCAAGGAACAGCACACGCCGGCCGGTGAGAACCCCGGTATCGCCGAGCACGATGCCCCCGATGGCGATCGGAATGAACAGCGCGAACCAGACCGCGAAGAACCGCTCGTTCTTCGAACCGCGTCGAGCGACCATCACGAGCCCGAGAATGCCGAAAATGCCGAGCAGTCCAAAGGCTCCCACCAGCCCTGCGACCGACAAGGGTGGGTCGGTATTTCCCGGGAAGCTCTTCAACAAGAGGTGTCCGCTCTCGCGGTACGTCTGCAGCCGCGGCCACCACCACCACACCGAGGCCACCGTTCCCGTGACGCCGAGGATTCCCGCGTGCAGCACCCAGGTGCGGCGGTCTGGGTTTCGGTACGACACCCACGCAATGGTTGCGCCTCCGGCCGCCATTGCGTAGAAGCCGAACTGGACCTGGAAGCCGAGCGCGAGCGCAGCAGTCGCGCCGGCGAGGATCGTCGAGGCGAAACGTGGCGGCCGCAGAGCGATCGCCACTGTCACGATCACCAGAACGAGCCCAATGTCGCGCGGGTATACGGGCCAGAAGTTGGCTCCGGAGGGCAAGACACTGCGAACCCATCGCGCCGCGGGGTCGTTGCCGATCGGACCGCTCACGGTTCCGAGGAACGCGAGCAGCGCCGGCGTTAGGTCGTCGTCCCAGATCCGCCGGCCGAGCCACCAGAGCGCGAGCGGAAGCGCCAGTGTCGCCGGCCAGGACACCGCCGAGATGAAGGAGTCGAACGAGACGCCGAACGCGTGCGCTCCGTAACCGAGCGACATCGGGAACAGTCCGCCAAAGTAGGAAAGTAGGCCGTGAATCGGACCCTGGCCGTTGAGATCTCCGCCGACCATCGATGCCGCGACGCCGCGGTGATACGCGATGTCGCCATGGATGTCGTTGGCGCGATGAAATGCCAGCGTTTGAACGAAGAGCGCGTATGCGCCAGTGAACGCGAGCATCGTCCATGCCGCGGATCGTTCCTGGCGCGATCGGCGGTCGATCGGCGCGGTGGCGCTCACCATGGCTTGGTCGAGTACGCAAGTGGGTGGCCGGTCCACGGCGGCGCGAGGACCTGGACCTCGGTAACACACTGGTTCTCCGCAAGTGGGAGGTCGACGCCGAGGTCCTTCACGTACCGGCAGCCGTCGACTCCGAGAACGATCGGACCGCTGAACTTGCCGTGGCCGCTGACGTTGACCACCGATGCGCCGTTGGCGTAGCGCCGGGACCACACACAGTGCACGGTCGACTGTGGTTCACAGTTCTGGCTTCCTGGTCCAGTATCGATGGGCTCGCCGAGCCGGAGTCCGACGAGGTCCGGGTACACGCCGTGTCGGTTGCAGAGGCCGCCGGGCGGCGCATCGGGGCAGTGGTCGTCACCAGTATTGATGCCGACCGGTATCGCGAAGAGCTTGACGCGGGCGAACGCAAACGCCGCGGCGTCACGGTCCTGGCGGCCGCCGAGATTGCTGTTCGTAATGAGTCCGACGACCTGACGACCGCCCCGGCCCTGCGCCTCGTTGATCAGGTTTGAACGGAAGTCGTTCTCCCACGAATCATCCTGTGGGTGTGCGACCGCCTCGTCGAGTATCTGGTTGGTGACGGACCACACGTCGTCTAGGGTGGGACAGCCGGGACCGGGATGGGGCGCGCACGCCGGACTGCGGGGATCGGGCCGCATCGGCGTCGTTGCATCGAAGGGTGAGACCCCGTAGTTGATCATGATCTCGAGCCCCGCCTTGCGAACTTCCGAGGCGAGCCCGAGGTATGTGTCGCTTTGGGTCGCGCCGGCGAGCACTGGGTCTTCGGTGCAGGTCGAGGATGTGTTCCATGCGGGATTTGGCTGCTCATCGATTCCCGTCATCGCGGCGTACCCACGGTCGAAGAAGATGCCGTCCCATCCCTCGGCCTTGAGCACAGTGAGCCGAGCAGCGAAGGCGTCGCGCGCTCCGCGCTCGTTCCCGTCGAGGAAGTACCAGGGGTTGTTGCGGCGGTCGGTCCGCGCGACGAGGGGGGTCGCACCCTGCGAGCAGAACGCCCAGTCGAGACGCTTCGAGACCTCGAGGCCGTCGTAGCTGTCGCCGCCGGCGAACCAGTAGGCCTGGACGCCGCGGTACGCCTTCGCCTCCGAACGATGAATGATCGATGGTGCGTACGCCGGCGCCGCCTTCCCGGTCACCACGATCGCAACGTTGCCCAGGCGCGAGAGATCGGTCGTCCGGGTGATTCCTTGGTAATAGAACGCGACGTTTTCCGGTGGGGACAGGTTCTCGGGTTGGGTGGGCGAGGCGACGCGGCTCGTGGTGGTGTCAGCCGCGAGCCTCGTGGTGTGGACAGCGCGGGGGTGAGACGCGGTGGTGCAGGACGAAGCAATGGCCGCGAGCACGGCGACGATCACGAGGGTCTTGGAACGGGCCGGGCGCGCAGAGGTGGAGTGCGTCCGGATCATGGCCCCATGATGTCCCGTCGCCGGGGGCCATGGGTGTCAACCGTGCGCGCGTAGGATCTTGCGGAGATGCTGGAGCCACACCGCCCATGAAGGTCTATACCCGCACGGGCGATGACGGAACGACCGCGCTGTTCTACGGCGGAAGGGTCGCGAAGGACGCGATCGGTCCCACTGCATACGGAACGACCGACGAAGCGGTGTCGGCCCTCGGACTCGCTCGGGCCGAGACCGATCCGGACTCAGAACTCGGCGTGTTGCTGATTCGGCTCCAGCGCGACCTTTTCGTGGTCGGTGCTGAGCTGGCCACGGCCCCGGAGAACCGCCACAAGCTCACCCCCGGCACCACCTCGGTGACGCTCGCCATGGTCGACGCGCTCGAGCCCGTCATCGATGACATCACCGAGCGCTTCGAGGTCCCGAAGGAGTTTGTGCTGCCGGGCGAGAACCGCGTCTCGGCGGCGCTCGATCTCGCACGGACCACTGTTCGTCGCGGCGAACGGGAGTGTGTCAGCGCGCGGGCTGCGGGCTGGCTCGACGACCAGAGCTTCGTCATTCCGTACCTCAACCGGCTGGCCGATCTGTGCTGGACTCTCGGCCGCTGGCAAGAAGGCCAGTTCCGCGCTGCTCGCCGCGACCATTAGTGTCACCAAACTTTCGGAGGAACCACGTGCCCATCACGTTCACGGTTGCATCGACCGCGCCCGCACGCACACGCGGCGACATCCTCGTCGTCCCGATATTCGCCGATGGTGAGTTCGGTCCCGGTGCCGATGCGGTTGACGCAGCCACGGGCGGCACGCTCCGGGCGTTCATGGCGAGCGCATCATTCGACGGCAAGCCCGGCCAGGCTTTGCTGGTGCCGATCACGGCCGCGACGAAGACCGCATTGCTCGTCGGACTCGGGGGTCGCGCCGAACTGACCATCGACGATCTCCGGACCGCAGGCGCGCTCATTGCGCAACGGGCGAAAGATTCGGCGCGCGTCGTCACCACCCTGGTGGACGCTGCTCCCGATGGTGTGGATCGGGCCACGGCGGCCCAAGCGATTGCTGAGGGTGTCCTGCTCGGTGGGTACGAGTTTCGTCTGTACAAGTCCAAGCCGGCGAAGGCCGCGCGGCTCGCGCACGTGGTGATGCTCGGGGGTGGCGGAGCTGCGGTCAAGCGAGCCATGGACCGAGGTGTCACCGTCGCCGCCGCCGTGGAATGGGCGCGCGACATGGTGAACACGCCGGCGCGGGAGCTGTCGCCCTCCGAGTTCGCCAAGCACGCCCAAAAGTTGCTGCGCGGGCGGAGTGTCACGGTCGAAGTACTCGACGTCGTCGCGATGCGGCGCGAGCGTCTCGGCGGCGTGATCGGCGTTGGACAAGGATCGAAGCAGCCGCCGCGGTTCGTCAAGATGACCTATTCGCCGCGGGGCGCGCGCGGTTCGATCGCGCTGGTGGGCAAAGGCGTGATTTTCGACTCCGGTGGCCTGTCGCTCAAGACCGGTAGCGGGATGGAGACGATGAAGACCGACATGGCCGGCGCGGCTGCGGTCATTGCGACGATGTCGGTCTTGGCGGAACTAGGTGTGACCACGAAAGTGGTGGCTTACACGCCGATGGTGGAGAACATGCCAAGTGGCGAAGCGATTCGGCCGGGTGATGTGCTCACGTTCCGGAATGGAAAAACCGCCGAGGTGCTGAACACCGATGCCGAAGGCCGGCTGATTCTCGCCGACGCGTTGTCGCTGGCGGCGGAGAAGAAGCCCGAAATGATCATCGATCTCGCGACCCTCACGGGTGCGTGCATGGTGGCACTGGGGGAAAAGATCGCGGGTGTGATGTCGAACGACGACGCGGTGAGTGCAAACGTACTGGCGGCCGCGAAACGTGCGGGCGAGGCGATGTGGCCGCTGCCGCTACCGAAGCAGTACCGCAAGCTGATTGACTCCGAGATTGCCGATATGAAAAACATCGGCACGGGCGGCTACGGCGGTGCGCTGACGGCCGGCTTGTTCCTCGAAGAGTTCGTTGCGGGCGTGCCCTGGGCCCACCTCGATATTGCCGGTCCCGCGCGCGCCAATGCCGACGATGGCTACACCCGACGCGGCGGGTCCGGCTTCGGTGTGCGCACCTTGATCGAGTTGGTCACCCAGCACGGAGGTACGACGCGAGCGCGCTGAGCCTGCGCCGGCGTCGCGCCGATCGTGTTCTTCTCGGTCTTGCCATCGCGGCAGTGCTGGGGTTTCTCGCCTGGCGTGTCGTGGCCCACGGAGTCCTGGCGATCGCGCCGGACGATGCCGAGTACATCGGGGTCGGACGTCGGCTGATTTCGTTCCGGTCTCCCACCGGGATTGACGGGACGCTGTTCACCATCCGTTCTTGGGTTTGGCCGCTGGTCATCGGATCCGCGAGCCGACTCGGTCGGGGAGATCCGTTCCGCGGGCCCGAAATCCTGGGCGTGATGCTGGGCGCGAGCGCGGTGGTGGGTGCCGTGGTGTTCGCCTACCGACGCGCAGGTGGCGCCGCGGCGATCTGTGCCGCACTCGTCCTGATGATCACCCCGGTTCTCTGGGATGTCGCCGCGTCGCCGCGGATCGACGGCGCACTCCTCGCGTTGCTCGTCCTCACGGTGTTGATCGCGGCCGAGCCATCGCCGCGGCGGGTCGTGGTTGCCGGGCTGCTCGCCGGGCTCACGATGTTGGTGAAGGAAACCAGCGCGCCCTTGGTCCTGCTTCCTCTCGCGTGGTGGGGCGTGGTGCCAGCCGCCGAATGGCGGCGATGGGCTGTGCGGTTCGTTGCCGCCTTCATGCTTGCCGTGGGTTGGTGGTTCGTCGCGGTACTCGTACTCCGGGGTGAAGTGTTCCCGTTCCAGGGCTTGGCCCAGGCCGCCCGCCGCGCGGTACCGAGGGCGTGGAGCCTCGACCCTGCCGCGCTCACCTTGATCGCGGCGTGGGTCGTGGGCGCCATCGTGTTGGTGGTGTATCGCCGCCGCGCCGTCGGGATCCGCGTGCTGTTGCTCGCCGCGGTCGCCGTACTTCCCGCCACCACCATCGCGTGGGTCGATGAGTTTGCCCTTCGCCAGTTCGCGCCGGTTGCCCTCTTCGGCGCGCTCATCGTTGCCCTGGCCCTCAACGCGGTCGGCACTCGGTTGAGCACAGCGGCGAATCGATCGGCCCTGAGCCGGTTGGTTGCCGTGGGCCTCGGCGTGGTGGCACTGGGCGCGTTTGTGGTCCCCGTCGCGCGGGTGGGTACCCACGTCAGGGTCTTCTCCGCGCCGCCCCTCGATAGGGATCTGGCTTCCTGGCTGGACGAACACACGTCGGGACCTCAGACGGTGGCCTCGACGTTCCGGTTCAAGGCCCAGACCTGGGCGCGAGTTGGGGAGCGGTTCACCTTCGAAGGACTGCGGTTTGAAAACCCGATTGATCCTCCGGCGGCGGCGCCGATGGTATGGGTCGACTGGAGCGCGGGATCATTTCATACGCTCCCTCGCCGAGAGTTGGCGCGCGCAACTTGTCGGGCCGCCACCCTCACGATTTCCGGTCGCCACCGGCCCGGCCCGTCGGCCCTTGCCACTTGGCTGGCGCGGTCTGGTCGTCCGATCGGGGCGGTCCCGGTGGTTGGGTTCGGGCGACGCCAGGACCCCGCTTGGGTCCGCGTGTTCGCGCTGGAGAACTTCGATCCGGCCTCGATTCCCACCATCGTGACGACTGCGGCAATCGAGCGACTCTCCGATGCGCAGTTGTTGCGGATCGGCGACGTCGTGATCGCGGGTACCCCCACCACGCTCACCCGTACCGCCCACCGGATCCGCAGCTTGGGCGGCCTGGTGCCGGCGCAGTTGGTCGCGCTCCCGCGGTGATCATGGTGACCGGCCGCCCGCGGTCGCCTTATGGCGATGGGCGAGTCCGGTTCGAGTTGCGCAGCAGGAGCATGCACCCGGAACGGGCGACGACCGCTCCTCGACGGCGGAGCTTGGCGGCCGTGCCGGTAGTGAGGTCCTTGGCTCCCTTGGGGCACGACCTGTCGGTGATCAAGATGTGGGAGCAGTCACGGGCTTGGCGCAGGATCACTCGCTGGGTGGTCGCTGACTCGCTCGCGCTGAAGCCGTCGTTCGGTGAGCGTTCGTGTCGTGCGGCGACGAGCGCGGTTCCGTAGACATCGAGCAGAACGTGACCGCGACGATCCGCGGAGGGAATCCGATTCACTTCGATGAGCGGTTGTGGTCGGACTGCGGTCAGACAGTCGGCATTCTTGAGGGCGCGGACCAACGACGCGTTCATCGCGCCGCTGTCCTTTCGCACGATGTCCAACGCGGTCAACGTTTGGCTCACCGCGATCGCGACGCCTACGGCGAGGAGCGCGACTGCCGCGAGGCGGGGACCCGTTCGAGCAACGCGTCCAGGCAATCGGGTGAGCGCCCACGCAATGATCACTGCCGCCGCCGGTGCCAGCAACGCCGCGTAGTGCCCGAAGTACGACGGCGAGATCATGAGAAATCCGCCCACGATGAGACCGGTCGATCCCCAGAGTCTCCCGGCGCGGGATCCGGATGCGCACGCAAGGGCGCACAGGATGATGAAGACAATCGCGGCCGTCGCCAGCGGCAGCCACGACAACGGTCGAGTGAGCCAGATCTGGCCTCGCAAGAGCGGGAGGAGCGAGTTGATTCGCGTTGATCCGTTTCCATCGGATGGTCGAGTGACTTGTGCGAGCACGGCCTGCTCGAAGGGTGCGCGCCATCCGACGAACACGCCGAGCAGGCCGCCCATCAACGCGAGCGGTGCGGCGGCGGTGACCGCGAATCGAACTCGGTCCCACCAGGGTTGGGCGAATGGACCGATGAGCAGCAGTGGGATGATGAACAGTGCGGCGACGAGCTTGATGGAGATGGCGATGCCGAGGAGGAGCGCGGCGCGGTAGAGCCGGTTGCGTCGGCTCGACCGGGTCGACGACCATGCCGTGAACGCGAGCAGAATCGCCAAGTTGACGAACGGTTCCTGCAGGACCAGCGTGTCCGACGCGATGACGGCAGGGGTGGTGGCGAAAATCGCGGCGGCGAAGAGCCCCGCCGGCCACCCCAGCCACCGCTGGCCGAGGCGCCCGACCAGCCAGATGTTCCAGGACCCGGCGACGGCCGCCGCGAATCGGCCTGCCGTCACTGTTGCCGCGGGCCCACCAAAGAGGGCGGTGATCGAGGTGAGTGGCCACAACAGCGCCAAGAATCCAGGCGGGAACACGTACACGAAGTCGCGATACGGAAGGTGACCATGGCGCAGCAACCATGACGCACCCACATAGACCGACTCGTCGAATCCTGCGTGCACGTTGCTCCCCAACGCGTGCTCACTCCCGACGACGATCGCGATGCGCAGCGCCAGGCTCGCGATGGCCACCGCCACCAATGCACGTCCGAAGTACCGGTCGGGGAATCGTCGCCGGCCACTACCCACGGGGGCCTTCGTCACGGTCGATCGGCGTATCGAACGGATGACGACATGCGGCTGGTCTGGTCCAGGGTCGGGGGGTGGTGGCCCAGCTTCGCACGATCCGCCGACCGGTCGGTGGCTCGACGGCGCCTCGGAATACGAGTGTGTCCGCGCCGCGACGGGCCTGGCCCTGTGTCATGCTCGCAACGAGTGAGCGGCGAACAACGGGTCACCCAGACTCTTCAGGCGGTCGGACCGGTCGATCGGGCATCAGAGCGTGATCACTCCGCCTTCCCCTGCCTGGACGGTCTGCGGGCTCTTGCTGCGGTTGCGGTCTTCATTCGCCATTCGAACGTCATGTTGGTGATCCAAGGCCCTCGGTACGCGCCGGCGTCGGTCCTGCACTGGCTCGACCGCCTGGGCTTCTTCGGTGTCGCGATCTTCTTCGTACTGTCGGGCTTCTTGTTGTATCGCCCGTTCGCGCTCGCCGCCTTGCGTCACGAACGACCCCCGGCGTTGTTCGCGTTCTGGAAACGGCGGGGTGCGCGGATCCTCCCGGCGTACTGGCTCGCCCTCACGATCTCGGTGCACGTCCTTGCTCAGGACCAGTTCGGTTCCTTCGGTCAGGCGGTCAACGTCTACACACTCACGCACAGTTATCGAAGCGGATTTACACGCGTGGGTCTGGGAGTGGCGTGGACGCTCGTCATCGAACTCAGCTTCTATGTGGTGCTTCCACTGCTTGCCCTGGTCATTCGGTCGGTCGCGAACCGGTCGCCCGATGTTCGGGTCAAGGCCCGGGTCCAGTTCGCCGGGGTCGCGCTGCTGGGAGTGGGGGCCGTGGGTTTTCGGTTCTGGTTCGTCGGCCGCAACATCGCGCCGGGCCGATCCGGGACCTGGTTTTCGGCTCAGCTTGCGCACAACTGGTTGCCGAGCCTCTTTGATTGGTTCGCGCTGGGCATGGCGATGGCGATTGGGAGCGCGTGGATTGCGATTGGCGGTCGCAGTCCGCGTGTCATCAGCTGGCTCGGACGCCATCCCGCCGTGCTCTGGCTGGGTGCGGTCGCCGGCTACGCAGTGGTCGTGTTGTACGTATCGAATACCAACGATGCGAGGCTCAGCCAGTCGGATGTGCTCGTCCGTTGGATCGTGACGGGGGTCGCGGCCGCGGCCGTGGTGATGCCCGGTGTCTTCGGTGACCAGGGCTCAGGTGCGATTCGGCGCCTGCTCCGGACGCGCGCCCTGGCCGCGTGCGGCCTCATCTCCTACGGCATCTATCTCTGGCATCTCCCGGTCTGGATTGAGCTGACCGAGTGGCTTCCCTCGGGCACTCCGATGCTCCTCCAAGTGACGGTTGCCTTCGTGGCGACCTTGCTCCTCGCCGCGATCAGTTGGCGGTTTCTGGAGCGGCCGATCATCCGTTGGTCCCAACGGTGAGAGCGGGCGCTCGAGCCGTGGTTACGCGGTGACCACCACGAGCGTATCGATCAGAGTCCAGTCGTAGAGGAACTTCGCGGTCATCTGGTTCTCGCGTACGCAACCGGAGCTGAGCGGGATACCGAGCTGCGAGTCGTTTTGGATCTGTGAGCCGTCCGGACGCAGTGGTATCCCGTGGAACCCGATGTCGGTGGTTGATCCCCACGCGAAGCCGACGAACCAGGGCAGCCGGAGATCGGGGTGCGACTTCGAGCGGCCCATGTCGAGCTTGCGGAACACGTGGTACTCGCCCGGGCGGGGCATCCCCGTGTGGCCGCTGACTTTGTACATCGCGGTTACGAACTCGTCGGACTCCACGATCCAGACGGTCTGGCACGAGTTGCAGTAGATGATGCGACGTCCGACACGCGTGTTCGCGGGTGGCGGACCGGTTGCCGGATTCACGGCGGGACGAGTAGTGGTCGTGGTGGTGGGCACGGCCGGGATTGCGCGCGTCATCCGCGCCGGGACCGCGCGCAGGGTCGCGCGCGGTGTGGCCGGCTCCTGAGCATCTCGTGCGGCGGCGCCGGTGCTGCACGACGCGGCCAGGATCGAAAGCGCGATCCCCAGTACGCACGTCACGCCGACGGCGGTGACGCTGCGACGACGCTCGAGCCGTCGCGCCCGACGATCCAGGTACGTATCCATTGCGGCCTCCCAACCGAACCGGGTGCTTTCCCGGCTAGGAGGTATTTCGGCCGCGTGAGGTCAGAGCTTGAAGGGAAGGTGGAAAACCCTGGTATTTTTTGGGAATTAGTGGGTGAGGGTGCTGCCGTCAGCGAGCACTGCGTGCGGCAGGCAGTGCTGGTCGTACTCGGCAATCACGATCTCGTCGGCGTCTTCACCACAGGCCGGGCAGGTGGGATCGCGCCGGACCTTGAACGTGCGGAACGATTGCTCCAGCGCGTCGTAGGCCAGGAGGCGACCGATGAGCGGGTCGCCGAGGTCGAGCAGGAGCTTGATGGTTTCGAGCGCCTGGATGGAACCGATGATGCCCGGAAGCACACCGAGGACCCCGGCTTCGGCGCAGCTTGGCGCGAGTTCCGGCGGCGGCGGCTCGGGGAGGAGACAGCGATAGCACGGACCCTCATACGGCTTGAACACGGTGACCTGACCTTCGAAGCGGAAGATCGATCCGTGAACCACGGGGATGCGCTTGATGAGGGTCGCGTCATTGAGGAGGTACCGCGTGGGGAAGTTGTCGGTGCCGTCGAGCACAACGTCGTAGCCATCGATGATGTCGAGCACGTTATCGGCCGCGAAGCGCACGTCGTACGTGACGACGTTGACGTCGGGGTTGAGCATCGTGAGCGTCTTCTTCGCACTGTCGACCTTGCGATCGCCGATGCGGTCGATGTTGTGCAAGATCTGGCGTTGGAGATTCGACGCGTCGACCACGTCCATGTCCACGATGCCGAGCGTGCCCACACCTGCGGCCGCGAGATAGAGCGCCGCGGGAGATCCGAGGCCGCCGGCGCCGAGGAGCAGCACCTTCGACTCGAGCAACTTCTGCTGGCCGGTCTCGCCAACTTCGGGCAGGAGGATGTGGCGCTTGTAACGGTCGCGTTGTTCGGCGTTGAGCACCGCCGGGGTGATCCAAGGTCGGCCTTCGTTCTTCCACTGGCCGAAGCCGCCGCCCATCGACTTCACGTTGGTGTAGCCGAGGTCCTGGAGGGTCTCGGCCGCGAACGCGGAACGCACGCCGCCCGCGCAGTAGACGATCAGTTCGGCGTCGCGGGCCGGGATCTTGTTCTCGACCTGGCTTTCGAGGTGCCCGCGAGGGATGAAGATCGAGCCGGGGAGAGTCCCGGCGTCGTACTCGTCCTGCTCCCGGACGTCGAGGAAGGTGACCTGGCCGAGGCTCGGTTCGGCGTCGGCAGGACTGATCTCGGTGATCTTCGCCTTGGTCTCGGCGAGCAGCTCACGGAAGGACGGCATCAGGAGGCTCCGGGTGCATGAGAGTACGTATCGGGGGTTGAAAGGCTACCCGGTGGGTCGGATATTCCCAATCCCGGTCTGCTCAGGGGCCGACCCGGGCGACGAGGGTGGGGAGGATCTCGCCGAGCGGCGTGCGCGAGACGGCCGCGGCGTGCCCATCGAAGGGGGTTTCCTCGCCATTGAAGATCACCAGCCGGGCGCCGTTGCGGACCGCGATCTCAGGCAGCGCAGCGGCGGGATAGACGCCGAGGGAGGTACCGAGTGCAAGAAAGACATCGGCGTCGCCCGCGGCCCGCTGGGCGCGTTCGAGGTCCTCGTGCACGAGATTCTCGCCGAAGCTGATCGTCGCCGACTTCAGCATCCCTCCGCATTCACGGCATGCCGGATCCTCATCGCCGGCGCGAACCCGTTCGAGGGTCTCGGCCATTGGGCCGCGCCACGTGCAGGAGAGGCACTTCGCACAGTGCACCGTGCCGTGGACCTCGACGAGTTTCTCGGGGTCACTGCCTGCCGCGAGGTGCAGGCCGTCGATGTTCTGGGTCACCAAAGTGTGGAGGTGCGTTACCCGTTCGAGTTCCGCCACCGCGCGATGCCCATTGTTGGGCTGGGCATTCCAGATGTCGGAGGTCAGCCGGTTCTGCCACGCGAGCTTCCGCACCTCGGGGTCGTCGATGTAGTGCTGGAGGTTCGCGGTCTTTTCGGCCGCGGGGTTCTTGGTCCACACCCCGTTCGGACCGCGGAAGTCGGGGATACCGGACTCGGTGGAGATACCCGCGCCGGTAAGGATCACGATGGCGTGCGCGTTGCGCAACCAGGACGCGATCGTGTCGAGCTCGGCCTCGGTGATGTCCACGACCGGCAAGGGTACCGAGGCAGGGATACGGATGCAGTGGTACGGGTGGGCGACGCATCGGGAGCGGAGGGGGAGGGCCCCGACGCGTTGCGCCCACCCGTGGCTCAGGCCGCGGTCTCGCGGCTCGAGCGATCTGGAGTTGGGGCCGCCGCGGCGGTTGCTTCCGAGGCGGCAATGACCGCTTCGGTGGCGGCTGAAAATGCGGTCATGTGACGGTCGTACGCCCAGAGGGCGCTTTCGCGGCACACGGAGGGATGAAATCCGATTCCGAGCAAGGTGCGCTCAACGCCGCCCACCTCATCGCCCTGTTCGAACAGGGTGAACGCGAGCCGCCGGGCGCGCTTGCGTGCGTGTTCCAACGGTGACTCGCCGAGTTGGATATCGACCCAGGCATCGTGTTCGGCCTGCAACGACTCGGGAAGGCGCCGAATGTGGCGGCGATTGACGGGCGGAACGTTGCGGCGGATCGCGTACGTCGCCGGCTTGATGACACACGCAAGATCGAACTGGGTCAGGCGGTCGAAGCTGCGCATCAGCGGCGAAGACGTTCCGTCGCGAGCCCCGAGCCCCAGCGACTGTGAGAGCTCGGCGATATCCACCGCCATGCCGTCGGGGGAGCATTCCAGCCGAGCCGCGATGCGACGGAGCAGTAGGAGGCTCGTGGGTCCAAGGGTCGGGAGCCAGAACCGCTCGACGTATTCGGATCGCGGATCGTGGCCGAGTGTGTCGATGATGGGATCGGTCCAGGCGGCAATTGAGATGGTGGGCACAGAAGCTCCTTCAAGCGCGGTCATGGGGTGACGGTTGGGGTGACGGTGAGCGATGGGAGGTTCAACATCAGGCCTGGTTGAATCAGGTTGGGGTCCTCGCCGATCGCCGCTCGATTGGCGTCGTACACCGCACGCCAACCGCGATCGATGTCGGCGTTGGTTGCGCCGGAACCGAGCAACCGTCCCGCGATGGACCAGAGACAATCGTCGGCCACGACGAAGTAGGCGACCGCAGGCGGCGGCGCCGCGACCGGGAGCACGACCGTCGGCGCGGCGGATGTCGGAGCGGGCACGCGGCTTGGAGTGGGAGCGGGAACACGTCGCTGAGTGAGGACGAACTCGGGCGTCGGCTTTGCCGCTCGGGGGCTCGCGTCCCGGGAGCCGTCCCGAGAGGTTTCAGCGGGACGGACAACGGTCGTGGCGCGGGGCGCCGGTACCGCCGATGCGCGTGCGGGCCGAGCAGCGTCGGCCCGCGGGCTGGGAGGCGCGACCTCGGCCGGGCTCGGCCCGGGGGTCGCTGACGGAACGGGGGTGGATGGCACGTTTGGTGAGGGCAGGTTCCTCTCCGGGCCCGTGTTGGAGGTCGGGGCTGCGCCACTCTCGGCCGCGGGCGCCTCGAGCCAGTGCCGAACCGACTCGTCGGCCCATGCAGTTTGGGTGCCGAGCATCCCCACGATCCCGGACATCACGGCGAGGAGCGCCACCGCGACGCGATGCCCCGCGGTGGGGAGGAGCCGATCGGCCAGGACGACCACCACAGAGTGGGCGTTCCGGCGGCGGATGAGTTCTGCAGCAAGAGCGAGCAGGAGGACCGCCGAGCTGGCCAAAGCGATTGCCCAAGCTCCCAGCTCGACGGCCGCCCTCAGGGTGAGTTCGTCGCGCACCATCCGTGGCTCCTTTGGTTCCTTGGCTCGTAACTCATCCTTGAGTTACCTTCAATAGCCCTGTATTACTATCAATAGACTCTCATATCGAGGAGAATCCGTCAAGGTGAAATGTCCCGACTCGCGAAGAAACTTCGGAACGGGCTCACTACACTCTGCGTTTGTAACACCACGGAGGGTGAGAAAGGGGGCGTCCAAGGATGGACGAGTTTGAGGCGATCGCCGCGTCGCTCTTGGCGGAAGCGCGTGACGAGCAGGAAGAGCATGCCCGGCAGGTGCTCACTGCGGGCGAAGCAGAACGCGGTTTTCCCGACGTCGTCCGTCGGCTGCCGGCCGGCGATGTGGTCACGCTCACAACGGTTGACGGCGCACACCTTCGTGGGCGCGTGGTGCGGGTCGGTGCCGACTGGCTACGGCTGATGGAAGTTGTCGACGAGATGGGTACGGCCCGCGTACGCGGCCGTCGGATCCATGAAGTTCGGTTGAACGCCGTCGTTCGGGTCAGCCGGGAGTCGGATCGATGACCGGGATGCGCCGCCGAGCCTCGGTTTCGAGGTCGGCAAGGTACGCCTCCAGCGTCTCCTGGCTTACGCGCCAGACGCCCTTTTTCCCGATCTTGAGCGCGGGCAGATCTCCAGACCGCATGAGTGTGTACACCTGGGTCACGGTCACGTTGAGGACGCGCGCAACGTCGGCCGGCTTCAGGAGTGGCGGTGGGAGATCAGTCATATCGAGGCGTCCGGAAGGCTATCGATCAGGTCTGTCTGGGTGGTGCACCGTGCGCTTGACGGTGTTTCGATCGCGCAGAGTAGTGGTTCCTGGCGTTGTCGTGGACTGGCGCCGATCATGATCGCGGTGATTCGTCAACGCTTTTCGTGGGCGATGGACACGCGGCTGGTGGTGGGCGTCTTGCTGGTTGCGGTCTCCATCGTGGGTGGATTGCGCCTGGCCGGTGACCCCGTGGTCGCGACTCCTGTCTACGTGGCGTCGACCGATCTCGACGCAGGCCACGTGCTGACTTCCGCCGACGTCGAGGTGGTTGAAGTTCGGGCACCGCGTGAGGTGCTTTCCGGTTGGACGAAGACGGCACACGGTGCGCCGGTGGGACGGATACTCCAAGTTGCGCTGCGAAAAGGTTCACCGTTGGTTTTCGATCGCCTCGGCGGCGCAGCTGCGTCTGGTCGCGAGATCACGGTTCCCGCAACCCCCGAGCACGCGTTGGGAGGTGAGATCCGCGCCGGCGACCGCATTGATCTTCTCGCGACCTTTGACAAAGGGACCGACGCGGCAAAAACGGTGACCGTTGCCCGGGCAGCCCGCGTGAGTGGCGTGGTGCGATCTGATGGTCTCTTCGGTGCGCACGCCGGCGCGGTCACAGCACTCACGCTGGGGGTAGATCCCGATGACGCGGTTGCCGTGGCGTTCGCGGCCCGCAACGCCGAACTCGATGTGGTGCGCGCCCACGGCGACCTCAATGCCAAGGGTCGGGCAACCTTCAGCGCACGGCAGCTCCCATGAGCGACACGCGCGACGGCGATGCGCTCGCGGTGTTGATCTGCTCGGGCGGTGCGGCATGGGAGTTGCCGCTCGTGCGAGGGATGCAGCGGCGGGAACTCGGTGTCGTGATCGCTCGACGCTGTGTCGATCATGGGGAGCTCGTCGGGACCGCATTGCGTGACCGGCCGCGTGCTGTGCTGGTCGATGCGTCGATGACGTGGGTCGATCGAGATCTCGTGGTCACGCTCCGGCGGGCTGGGGTTGAAGTGTTTGCGGTCGGCAGCTCGACGCGGCCGCTGGCCGACATTGGCGTTCGGTGTATTGCCGCGGACGCGAGTGTCGAAGCGGTTGCCGGTGCGCTCCATCAACTCGAGGCACCAGCGTTTGTCGCGGCGTCGCCGGTTGTCGCAGAGCAAGGGACTCCCGGTCATGTGGTGGCAGTTTGGGGCGGGGCGGGTTCGCCGGGCCGAACGACCGTTGCGGTTCAGCTCGCAGTTGAGGCGGCGGCCGCTGGTACCAGCACGCTGTTGATCGACGCCGACGTTTGGTCCGCGTGTGTGGCGCAGCTACTCAGCCTCAACGAGTCGCCGTCGATCGCGCAGGCAGCACGTTCTGCGGCCGACGGATGGCCGTCTCCGCTCACGGAGTGCTTACAAGCCGGGCCCCATGGGCTCCAGGTTCTCGCGGGATTGGCGCGTGCCGAGCTGTGGCCCGAGATCAGAGAAGAAGCATGGCGTGCGGTGTTAAGTGCGGCGCGTACCAGCTTCGAACTGGTGGTGGTGGATGTTGGCACATCGATTGAGGAGGACGAAGAGTTGGCATTTGATCGTGTCCCCTATCGACGCAACGTGGTGACGACGACGACACTTGATCACGCAGATGACACCGTGCTGGTCACCGGCGCTGATCCCGTGAGCTTGCGGCGCGCCGTCGTTGCTCACCGAACGTTGACTGAGCGGCGAAAAGGTGGAGCTGCCAACCCTCGCGCGGGAATGGGCCCCGACATTGTCCTGAACCGGGTACCGCGCGCCGGCCGACGGCTCCAGGACTGTTCACGAGCGGTGAGCGAGTGGATGGGTTCGGAGCCGATGGCGATGCTGCCGGAAGAACCGGCGTTTGATCGCACCGTCTGGGAGGGGCGACCACTCCGCGATGTCGCGCCGCGATCGCCATGGCTGCGTGAGCTTCGACCCCTGCTCACCGAGCTGTCCGCATGACGGCCGTGGAGATGGCAGGCCGAGTCGAGATGACTCGGGCGATCGAGTTGGTTGAGCAGGACGTCAGGCAATTACTGGTGCGGCGTGAGTTGCCCCTCGATGAAGACGTGGCGCTGCGCGGCTTGGTCGACGAGGTCGTCGCGGACTATCGGGACCGTTATCTCGCGGGTGGACTTCCCGCGCTCCCAGATAAGGATGTGGAACTCCTTCATCAACGCATCGTCGGGTTCGGGGCAATCACTCCGCTCCTCGACGATCCCGTGGTGGAGGAGATCTGGATCAACGAGCCGGGACGCGTTTTTGTGGCCCGGCGGGGCGAGCATGAGCTCACGGGGATTGTGCTCGACGCCCGGGATGTGGAGGAGCTGGTCGAGCGGATGCTCGCCCGCGCGGGGCGCCGCCTCGACCGCGCCCAACCGTTCGTTGACGCGCGGCTTCCCGACGGGAGTCGGCTCCATGTTGCGATCCCTCCGATCACGAACCACTGGTCGGTCAATATTCGGAAGTTCGTCGGCCTGCGCGCTCAATCGTGCGATGAACTGGTGGCGCTGGGTTCCTGCTCCGCCACGGCTGCCCGTTTTCTGGAAGCCTCAGTTCGGGTGGGACTGTCGGTCGTGGTCGCCGGCGCGGTGGGGGCTGGGAAGACCACGCTGTTGAACTGCCTCATGGGCGCGGTGCCGGCGCGTGATCGCATCGTGACCTGTGAAGAAGTCTTCGAACTGCGGATCGACCGGCCTGATGTGGTGGCGATGCAGTGTCGTCAGCCGAACCTTGAAGGTGAGGGTGCGGTGACATTGCGAGATCTGGTTCGTGAGTCACTCCGGATGCGACCCGACCGGATCGTGATTGGTGAAGTCCGCGGCGCGGAGACGCTCGACATGTTGTTGGCGCTCAACAGCGGGGCGGTCGGGATGACGTCGGTGCACGCGAACTCGGCGCGCGAGGCGCTGCGAAAGTTGGTCACGCTGCCGCTACTCGCGGGTGAGAACATCGATCGACGGTTCGTGGCGGCCACCGTCGCGTCATGTGTTGACATCGTGGTGTTCTGCCGCCGAACGAATAGCGGTCGTCAGATCACGGAGATTCTGGGTGTGAGCGAACAGGTCGGCGACGGCATGGACCTCACCGCTGGTTCGATTTTTTGTGGCGCCGGTCGAGACCTTGCCTGGACGGGCGAGTACCCCGCCGCGCGCGACCGGTTCGAGAGCCACGGCATCGATCTTGCGAGCGTGCTGGCGTGAGTGAGCGACCACGATGAGTGTCGTGATCGCGTTGCTGTTGGGGCTTGGTGTGCTCATGGTGTTCGACTCCCTGACGCGCGCACGACCGCCGGCACTGAGGGCGTGGGCACTGAGGACGTCGGCGACCGTGATGCGTGGGTGCTCGAACTGGCTGGCCGCAAGCGGGATCGGACATGCGAGTCCAATCCAGTTCGCGGGCGCGAGTGCTGCGGTCGGATGCGCGGCAGGCGCGATTGCGCTCGTGGTCGTCGGGTCCCTCGCCGTGGCGGCGATCGCGACGGTCGGTGGAGCACTGGCCCCCGCGAGCTACTACCGCGGGCACCGGCGCGCACTGCGTTCGTCGCGGCGTCAGGCCTGGCCCGACTCGGTCGAACTGCTCGCGGGTGCGGTCCGCACTGGCGACACGCTCCCTGGGGCGATCGCAGTGGTGGCCGAGCGGGGGCCGGATGCGCTCCGGCCCGTATTTCGCGCCGTGCTCTCGGATCATCGGATCACCGGAGATCTGGTGGGAGCGCTCGAGCGAATGGGAGCCACGGTTGCGGATCCCATCGCTGATCGGGTGGTCACGACGTTGGTGTTGGCCCATCGGGTTGGCGGTCGCGAGCTGGGGCGAGTCTTGCGGACGCTCGCAGAGTTCCTTCGCGAGGACGTAGCGACCCGTCGCGAGATTGAAGCTCGCCAGTCGTGGACAGTGATTGCTGCACGGGTCTCGGCATCGGCCCCGTGGTTGGTGCTGGTACTGGTGGCGAGTCGCCCACAAGGCGCGCAGGCCTTCGACTCGCCGGCCGGAATGGCGGTGCTCGTCGCCGGCGCTGGTGTGACGATGATCGGGTACCGCCTGATGGTGCGCCTCGGCCGTCTTCCTGAAGAGCCACGTGTGCTCGCTCCAATGGAGCGGATGGCGTGAGCGCAGCGGGACTCATCAGGCGTTGCTGCCGTCTGGGTAGCGGAGCGTGGCCCGAGCGGCCCGACCCGCAGGGTCAGGAGCGGAAGAGATGAGCGCGTTGCGGGCAATCGCCGTGGTCCTGTTCGGCGCGTTGGGACTCGTGGTCATGGCCAGCGCGCTTCCTCGATTTCGACGCCCGCGCTTAGGCCAGCGGTTGACGCCGTATTTGGGAGCGCTCAATCCGCGCCGTTCGAACCTGCTCGGGAACCAGGCCACACGGGTTGGTATCGGAGCCGTGTTCGATCCGTTTCTCTCGGCGATGGGCGAACGCCTTCACCGGATCATGGGCGGCGGCGCGGATCTCTCCGAACGGCTCGAAGCCGCTGCTTCACCGCTCGATCCGTCGACGTTTCGAGTCGAGCAGGCCACGTGGGGGCTCGCGGGAATCATCGGTGGTGTGGTTTTTGGAGCTGTGGCGTCGAGCGCCGGATCGATGTCGCCTGCCATGGTGCTCGGGTTGGCCGCGATCGCCGGTGTCGTCGGGGTGGTGGCACGCGATCGCAGTCTGACGAAGGCGGCCGAACGACGCCGCGACGACGTGCGGATCGCGTTGCCTACGGTCGTCGACATGGTGTGCCTGGCGGTCACTGCCGGCGAGAGCCTGCGCGGCGCACTCGGGATGGTCGCAGAAGCAGGGGGCGGGCCGTTGTCTGTCGAACTGCGCGCTGCGCTGCGAACCGCACGGATGGGCACGCCGCTGACCGTCGCGTTGGAAGCGCGAGCGCGCGTGCTCGGCCTCCCCGCGTTCGATCGGTTCGTGACTGCCGTGGTCGCGGCGCAGGAGCGGGGGATCCCGCTGGCTGATGCGTTGCGCTCGATTGCCTTCGACCTGCGTGAGCAGGACAAGCGCGATTTGATCGAAGTCGCGGGCAAGAAACAGGTCTCGATGTTGGTACCGGTCGTCGCGCTGATCCTCCCGGTCGCGATTGTCTTTGCCTTCTATCCCGGTGTAGTGGCCATCAGGACGTTGGCCCGATGAAAGGAGCACGGATGCGAGCAGTGGTTCGGGACGAGCGGGGATCAATTCCGGAGTGGGTGATGCTCCTGGTGATGGGGATCGGCATTGTGATGGCCTTGTGGGCGATCGTGCAGCCGGATCTGACGTCGATCGTGAGTGATGCACTCAATCAGCTCCGCGGCTGACCGCCGGGGGGCGCAACGGGAGCGAGGCGCGACGGTCGTGGAGTTCCTTGGTGTGATGCTGCTCGCGACGGTCGCGCTGATGGTGTTGATGCAGGCCGCGCTGTGGGTTTGGGCGCGCAACGTCACTGTGAACGCGGCCGACGAAGGCGCGCGCGTCGCGGCGGAGAGCGGCCGGCCGTTGGGTGATGGCGTGGCGCGGGTTCGGTCGGTGTTGCACGACGGGCTGGGGGCGCGTGGTGCTGGCTTCGCGGTGGAGATAGCCCAAGATGGTGACACCGTGGTGGTGCGTACCCGCGGTCGGGCGCCCCAGATTGTGCCGTTCCTTGCGCCGCTCGACGTGTCGGCCGAGGCGCGTGCGTTCGACGAGGACGAGGCATTGCCGGGTGGGTAGGCAACGGAGACGCGAGCAGGGCAATGCGATTGTGGAGATGGCGATTCTCGGGTCGTTGATCTTCGGCGTCTTGTTGCATGTACTCGTGGTCTTCGGGTCGTTGCATCGCGCGACGTTGGCCACGAGTGCCGCGGCCCGCGAGTACGGCCGCGCGGTCGTGGTGGCAGGTTCCGAGGCCGATGCGGTTCGGCGCGGTGATCTCGCGGTCGAGTTGGCGGGCCGAAACCATGGGCTGGCACCAGGGTCGTTGCGCGCAACGGTGGTGGGTCTGCGCCATCGGGGCGAGGTGCTGGTCATCCGGGTGCACACCGATGTCCCGGTGGCGCGGATTCCGTTCCTTGGCGCGCTGTTCCCGAGTCTTCGGGTTCCGGTGGAGGCGACCCACGCGGTTCGCCTCGACCGGTATCGGAGCGGAAGTTGAAACGGGACCAGTCGGGCCAGGCATCAGTGTTTCTCGTCGGCGTGTTGTTGATCGGGTTGATGTTCGTGGGGCTCGCGGTGGATGGTGCCCGAATGTTCACCGCGCGACGCGACCTTCAGAACGTGGCCGACAGCGCCGCGCTCGCGGGCGCGTCATCGCTCGACGAGGGCGTCTATCGATCCAGTGGCGGCCTCGACGTTCGACTCAATGCCCTCGAGGCGCGACGCGCGGTCAACGATGTGCTCTCGCAGTCGTCGCTTCCTGCCGACACCCGAGCGACCGTCGATGTCGTGAATGATCGGGTGGTGGTGCAGGTGACCCGCCCCGTTCACCCGCTCTTCCTTGGGCTCGTGGGCATGAGTGCGCAGCAGATCGGCGCCCACGCAAGCGCGTCACCCCAAACGGGCTAGGTGTTGTGTCCACCGGTGCGTTGCCAGGCGAACCGGAGAATCGTCGATCAGGTCTCGCGGAGGGACCGCAGTGCACGACGCCAGATGCTCCGATAGCTGTCGAGACCGTCGGCCGCGAGCACGCGGTCCGGTCCCGATGCGATGGAGACGCGTTCCGGGATGGATCCCCAGACCGGCACCTGCGCGGCGCGCCACGCCGCGATCGCCTCTTGGTAGTCGCGGGTGGAGGTGCGCGCCGAGCAGATGACGAGCCCGGCCGGTGTCTTGCGGGGCACCATGTCGAATACTTCCTCGGCCCGCGCGGTCTCGACGCCGCCGACTCGAGTCGGGATGACGATGCAATCGGCGACGGACATGGCCTGTTCCAACATCCGTTCGTTGCCGGGCGCGGAGTCGACGATCCCGACCTCGTCGGGATCGACGCGCTCGAGCGCTCGGGTGAGGAGCCGGCCCGTCGGCGCTTCGACAACGGTCACCGCGTCGAGCGGTTCGGTGTCGGCCTGTTCGATCCACTCTGCTGCGCTCGCCTGAGCGTCGGCGTCGATCAAGGTCACGGCGCGACGGCTCGCCGACGCGACCGCGGCTAGGTAGACGGAGGTTGTCGTCTTGCCGACGCCGCCCTTGAGTGCTGCAACCACCATGATCATGGGTGGAAACTAGTCAACTGCTCGGATGGTCATGCTGGTCGGCGGGCGTACATCTAGCCCGCACACCGCTACCGGGCGTTCGGGCAGTGGAGCTGAGCGAGCACCCGTCGCTTCGTCGTTGCCCACGAAGCGCGCCGTTGGAGCGGTAACCCACAGGCACAGCCTGGTCTCGCGTGACAGCCTGTGGGGATGTCGCATCTGATCGCGGAGACCGTTGGGCACGTACGGATCTTGCGGCTCAATCGCCCGGAACGTAAGAACGCGCTGACCTCCTCTCTCGGCTGGAGCGTCTTGCGGGCGGTCGGCGACGCCCAGGCTGACGACAACGTCCGGGTCGTGGCTCTTACTGGCAACGGAAATGCGTTCTGTTCTGGCCTCGACCTGGCCGGTGGCGATGACGCGCCGGGCGAGACCGGAATGTCGGACCAAGAGCAGATACTCGACGAGAAGGGCTGGGTCGGACGGTTTCTTCTGGCGCTGCGTTTCGAGACCGACAAGCCGGTTGTCGCCGGAATCAGCGGGGCGGCCGTCGGTTTGGGTCTCTCGTTGGCGATGGCTGCCGATATCCGGATCGCGGCCGATACGGCGCGCCTGCACCCGGGATACTTGCGCGCGGGTACGTCACCCGATGGGGGCCTGACCTGGTCGCTGCCAACCCTCGTTGGCCACGAAACCGCGATGCGATTTCTGCTCGAGTCCCGCTTCGTGGAAGCCGACGAGGCCCTGCGACGCGGGTTCGTGTCCGAGGTCGTCGCGGCAGATCAGCTCGACGCGCGGTTGCTGGAGTTCTGTGAGACCGTTGCCGCCCAGGCGCCGCTGGCGGTGCGGCGCACGAAACGACTCGTCGCCAGAACACCATTGGTCACCGACGTCACCGCGCGCCTGGCCGATGAGCTCCGCAACGCGCTCGCAGGCCTCGACAGCGAGGACGGACACGAGGCGATGCAGGCCATCATCGAGAAGCGCACTCCCGAGTTCCGCGGGCGCTGAGGTGATGGACCGGGTCGAGCAGCAGCAGGCGGCGATTGACGATTTCCTCGACGTGCTGCACCACGTTCGCCGGGGAGACACGTGGGTCGGACGCACACCCGACTGGTACGGGCCAGTGGTCTTCGGCGGTGTCGGGCTCGCGCTCACGATCAGCGCGGCGTGCGGTGACGCTCCGGTCGGAAGCCGGCTCCACTCGCTGCACGCGCACTTCCTCCGACCCGTGCAAGGAGGGCACGAGATCGTGTTCCGCAGCGACGTGGTGAAGGCCGGACGGTCATTCAATCTGCACCACATCACAGCGTCGCAGGATGACAAGCCGGTCGTCACCATGACGTGTTCGTTCACCGCTGATACCGACGGGTACGAGTACAACCTCTCAGGGATCCCCGACGATGTCGCCCAGCCCGAAGAACTCCCCGAGGCCGACGCCGCCGCCGAAGGCGAGGTTGGTCCCTGGGATGTGCGTTGGATCGGGCCCAGCCCCGTGCGAGCCGATGGGACTCGCGACGCGACCCACCGCCACTGGTTCCGTCTGCCCCGGGTCCTCGACGACGCCCCCCACCTCCACGCCGCGCTGCTCGGCTATGCGACCGATTGGACTGGTGTCGGTGGGCGGCCGCTTCACCTCGATGGCGACACCACCGGCATGATCAGTCTCGATCACAGCGCCTGGTTCCACCGGCCCGCCCGCGCCGACAGTTGGCTCCTCCAAGAGGTGCAGAGTCTCGTGAATGCCGGCGGACGCGGCACCCTGCGCGGCGTGATCCGAAACCCCCAGGGCCTGATCGTCGCGTCCATGGCTCAGGAAATGCTCCTACGGCACGTCTCGCCCTGACTCGCGCCGAGCGGTGGTGGCGCGTCGATCGTCTGCGATCGGCGCTGGTGCGCTCGCCGTCTCTGAATAGAGTCGGGCGGGTGCCACAGGAAGACCACGTCGCGACGGCCCGGGCCGTCTACAACTCGCCCGCTAGTAGCTACGTCGAGTTCGTAGGCACTCAGCTCAGCTCTGCGACGGAGACGCCGGTCGACCAGTCGTTGCTCTTGGCGTTCGTCGAGCTCGTTGTAGCCGGAACCGGCAAGCGCGTCGCCGATGTCGGATGCGGACCGGGCCGGGTGGCGGCCTTCCTTGCGAGGCACGGCCTCGACGTCATCGGGGTGGATGTGGCCCCGGGGATGCTCGCCGCCGCTCGGATGGCTCACCCTGATATCGAGTTCGAGGACGGTCAGCTCGACGACCTTCCCATGGACGAGGGATCGCTCGCCGGGGTCGTCTGTTGGTACTCGATCATCTACACACCCCCAGAGCATCTCGGGGACGCCTTCGCCGAGATCGAGCGCGTGCTGAGCCCCGGTGGATACGTGTTGGTGGCCTTCCAAGCAGGCAATGGTGAGCCCATCCACCGAAGCGACGCTCACGGGACGGGTCTGCCTCTGACCAGCTATCGACACAACCTCGCCGAGGTGGCCGATCGCCTTGAGCAAGCCGGACTCGAGGTGCGCGCCACCGCGCTACGGGAACCCGAGTTCGACCACGAGACGACACCGCAGGGATTCGTAGTGGCGCGTCACCGTCGACGTTGTGAATGATCGGGTGGGTGGTGCAGGTGACCCGCCCGGTTCACCCGCTCTTCCTCGGACTCGTGGGCATGAGTGCACAAGAGATCGGCGCCCACCCAAGCGCGTCACCCCGGACGGGCTAGCGCGCCTGCTCGCCGACCAGGAGGGCGAACCCGCGCCAGCGCCACAGGCAATCCACTTCGATCATTCCGACGTCTCGCATCCACTGCAGCTGAGTCCCCACCGCGACCAGCTGATCTTCCGGGTCCTCCTCGGTGCGGCCGATCGCTGCGAGGAAAGCCGCGTGATGCGCGGGAGTTGCCGACGCCACGACCTCGAGATTTGCGAAGACCCCGCCCGGCGACAGCATGGTGGCCACCTCGGCGAAGAGCTCCCGCTTGCGATCGTTGGCGAGGTGGTGGATCGCGAAGCCGGACACGATCACGTCGAATGAGCCGAATGAGGTGACCGGATCGGCGAGATCCCAGAACCGAACGTCGACCAGCGGCTGCTGGCCGAACCGCATGCGCGCCGCGGCGAGCATCGGCTCTGACCGATCGATGGCAATGCAACTGGCAACGGAGGGGCGCGCCGCGAGCACGAGTTCGGTGAGCCGACCGTCGCCACATCCCAAGTCGAGGACTCGTGTCGGTGCAGCCGGCAGCAACTCCGCGAGCATCTGCTCGCCCGATCGGCGGGCTTCGAGCTTCCCGATGCGCTCCAGGTACCACGTGACCTGATCTGGATCCGACCAGCCGCCGGTCGGAGAAGGTGGCGCGCTCATCGGGTCAGCCTGTCGGTGCGAGAGGCGGGGGGCAAGCCGAGGACACCAACGGATCGGGTCGCTTGGAGTTAGGCACCCGCTTGTTGCATGCGGTCGACGAGTTTTGGGAGCAGCGTGGTTTCGAGTTCCGCGAGTTCCGCCGTGGTGCCGTCGAGGTTGAGTTGCAGCCCGAAGCGCCCGACCA
>JBKJIQ010000009.1:0-333997 GCA_046598395.1 Acidimicrobiia bacterium | reverse complement strand
CTCGGGCAGCAATCGCGAGACACGTCCCCGAGCCGGCGATCTGGGATGGTCGGTCTGGTCCGCTTGTGGTGGGATGTGCCCGATCAACTCAGCGGCTGGCGAGGCTGCAACCATTGGACCGAAGGCACTTCGGGGCAAGGCGTACCGCCCCGAAGTCACCGAGGCTGCAGGCGCCGACCGGCCAGCTACATGCTTGCGACCGGCGAGTAGAACTGAGCTCCCGGCACGCCAGCGAGGGCCTCAGCGTGCTCCGCAGTCGGTTCCCCGAGGACGTAGAACTCGACCCCGTCGATCAGCGCCATAAGCTTGCCCATGAACTCACCGTGGCCATCAGCCGCCATGTGGGAGAGATGAGCGGAAGAGTCGGCGTAGGCCTCGAGCAGCACGAGACTTCCGAGCTCCTCCGAGTAGTGCCAGTCGTAGGTCAGGGTGCCCGGCTCACGAGCCGCGACCTCACATCCCTCAGTCGCGAGCGCCTTCAGCTGCTCAGCGTTCTCGGACTTGACGCCCATGCGTGCGAAGATCGTGATCGTTCCCATCAATGCCTCCGATGGCCACAGTACCGGCGCCACAAGGTATCGCGATTCGCTCGGCAGGCATGGAGGTCGTGCGAGCCGGATGCCGCACACGAGCAAATCCGTCCCCTAGGTGTGACGACCGGGGATGCTGGTCAAGTGGCCGGGGTGATGTTCTGGTTGCCGTGGAACACGTTGGCGGGGTCGTACTCCGCCTTGATGGTCTGGAGCCTTGCGTACTTCTCCGCGCCGAAAGCGGCACGGACGCGTTCCTCGCCTTCGCTGCCGATGAAGTTGAGGTAGACGCCGCCGGTCGCGTACTTCGCGATGTCGCGGCGGAATCCGCGTGCCCATTCGATGTTCGCGGTGTCGTCTTCGGGGTCTTCCCACACTGCGAACGGGTGGGTGATCCAGGGCGCGGATCGTTTCGTCATGGGGGTTGCGTCCTCACTGACGCGGGCGACGGCACCGCCCCAGGGGAGGAGAAGTTGTTGGGCGAGCGGTGAGCGCCGTTCCGACCCGTACTTGACGAAGACGTCGAGCGCGTCGTCTGGGAAGTCTTCGTGGTATTCGGCGGTCCAGTAGTTCCGCATCCCGGGCGGGTCGTCGATCATGCAGTTGAAATCGGCGTAGGGCATCGGACCGACGAGATCGACCTCGGGTCCGAGTTCCCGGAACGGGCGAATGACTTCCTCGCCCTCGATCGGATCGCCGGCCCAGCACAGCGCCAGTCCCACGACGGTTGTGCCTTGCAGGTGCGCGGGGACGAAGTCCTCGGGCGGGCCGGTCAGGAACACGAGCGCCGAACCGAGTTCGTCGGGCAACGTGGGCGCGAGGTCGCGGAACACGCGGCCCACGTCGCCGCCCGAGTCGCCGGGCCAGAGCATCAGACCAGCGAGCACGATCGGACCGACCGGGTGGAGCGCGAACTCGAAGTTCGTGACGACGCCGAAGTTGCCACCTCCACCGTGCAACGCCCAGAAGAGATCGGGGTGTTCGGTCTTGCTCGCAGTGAGCAGCGTGCCCTCGGCGGTGACGAGTTCGACGGAACGCAGGTTGTCGCAGGCAAGACCGTACGTGCGCTCCAACCAACCGGACCCGCCGCCCAGGGTCAAGCCCGCGATGCCGGTGGTGGAGACGCGACCGCCGGTGGTCGCGAGGCCGTGCACTTGGGTGGCGTGGTCGAACTCTCCCCACGTGAGGCCGGCACCGGCACGGATTGTGCGAGCCGTCGGATCGACTTCGGCGTGTTTCATGGGGCGTACGTCGATGACGAGACCACCGTCGTTCAGACACATGCCCGCGACGGAGTGGCCGCCGGCCCGCACCGCGACCTCGTATCCCTCGGCGCGGGCCAGAGTGAGCGCATCGATCACATCGTCAGATGTTGCGCACTGTGCGATCACTGCCGGGCGCTTGTCCACCATCGAGTTGAAGACGGTGCGCATCTCGTCGTATCGAGCGTCGTTCTGCCGGATCAGGTCCATACCAACCCCCTGTTGTCACCCCTGCGCCGACCAATGTACGCCCATTGGGGGGAGCCGGCCAGCAGGAGAATTTCCGCTACTTCGCTGGGTTCAAAACCCGGGCGTTCCTGCCAATCGGGGGCGTCGATCCCTCGATGGACTCATCCGGGTTGCTGCAGATGGCCCGATGAGATCGGCAGCGTTCGCGTTCGTTGCTTGGGCCGGTCTTGGGTATTTCATTCGACGTGGAGTTGTTCGCTTGTGGTCGTTCGCATGGTCCCGCGTGAGGTGGAGTTGACCCGGGACCTTGGACATCGGAGGCTAAGCGAGTCACTTGGTCCAGCCCCGACGGGTTCGAATCGACGCCCCCGCCTGGCGAAACTCCCTCGCCAGGGTCCGTTGGTGCACCCCGAACTCGTTTGCCACGACCGCGAGCGACGCGCCTTGGTCGTAGCGGGCGGCTGCCATGGCGACCGTCTCGTCGGTCATCTTGCGGACCACCCGCTTACGGGCGACACCGGCCCGGTCGAGGTGGTGGATCACCGTCGTTCGGTGCAGTTGATATCGGAGCGTCCGGGTGTGCACGCCGAACTCAGCAGCGGCAATGGCCAACGAGGCGCCTTCTCGGTAACGCGCCGCGGCCCGCGTGACGGTCTCGTCGGTCATCTTGCGGACCGCGCGCCGTCGGACGATGCCGGCGCCGTCGAGGTGGTGGATGACGGTGGTCCTGTTCTCAACGAGGTGTTCAGCGCGTTCGACGATCTCGCGGACGAGTCCGGGCTGGAGAAGATCAAGACAATCGGCGATTCATACATGGTGGCCGGAGGAATTCCGACGCCCCGCCCCGATCACTTCGCGTCGGTGCTCGAGATGGCGCTGCGCATGGTCGAGGCCGTCGCCCCGATCAGGACTCCTGACGGAGCATCAATCCAGCTCCGCATTGGTGTCGACACCGGGCCAGTCGTCGCGGGCGTCATCGGACGACGCAAGTTCAGTTACGACCTTTGGGGGGACACGGTGAATACGGCGAGCCGGATGGAGTCACACGGTGTCCCCGAACGTGTGCACGTCGGCGAACGAGTTGCCCGCCTCGCACACGACCAGTTCCTGTTCGAGGCCCCAGTAACCATCGAGGTCAAGGGCAAGGGCCCGATGACGACGTACCTCCTGATCGGCCCGCGTTCCGACGCGATCAGATCGGGCGCCGGCAACGAAGAGCTGTAGGCCACGGGTTGCCTGTGCATGGGGCGTCGATTGACCTTTCGTTGTGGCGCGATCACCCGATCGTGGATTTCAGATCGACGCCTGGTCACCAAGCGTGTCGAGCATGTCTCGTCGAGGAACGGCACGACATCGGCGGCGAAGTCCTCCACTCGATAACCCGTCGGCAGCTTGTCGGAGTCGGCGTGCCTGCGCTGGGATGCGGCGATGGCACGGATCGAGCGCGGGAGCCGTTCAAGGACCGGCTCGTAGGAGCGCCAAGAATCAGTTGGCCCCGGCAGCAGCACAAGGACGGGACCCGCTTGGCGCCTGACGCGGTGTACGAAAGCGTCAGGCCACCCTCGACGGTAACGGTCGTGGCGTCCCGTCATGGCGGAAAGTCGTAGCGAGGGCTGGAGTCGGCGTGCGAGGAGCGCGAGATCCGTTCCTTTCAACCCCTTGCGGTCATGCCACGTCCTGGCCCTCCTGCTGGGTACGGGACGCGGCCGGAGGCGACGAACATGGTGAATGTGGCGACCGGTGCGCCTCGGTGGAGCGCGGCGTCGAGGGTCGCCATGAGGTGGTCGACTTCGTCTCGGGTCGCCAGACGTGCGGCGACCATCCCATCGAACAGTGGAGCGAACGGCGGCCGGCCATCGGCGGGTCCCGCGTTGATCGGGTACATCCTGGTGGTGACGTCGGTGAGACCGGCGTCGAGCATCGCTTCGTGAAGGATGCGACCGGCCCACGGTTCTGTTGCCGGGTTGGTTTCGAGCGCTGCTTTGAATCGTCGGATCAAGTCCCGGTCGCCGGGATAGATCGTCAAGGAGCCCCAGTCGGTGTCGGCGATCACGATGCGACCGCCGAGACGGGTGATGCGTCTCGCCTCCGCGAGGAGTGCTGGAGCGTCGCCGACGTGCTGCACCACGCGCTCCATCCGAACGGCATCACAATGACCCGGAGGAAGCCCGGTCTCGCGTCCGTCGCGGGTGATGAGTTCTACGGCGACGCCTTCGCGGTGCGCGCGTTGGCGCGTCTCTTCGATCATGGTGGCGCTCGGATCGACTCCGATCGCCGTGCCGTCCGAGCCGACGATGGCAGCGATTCGAATCAACTCGGAGCCGGTACCGAATCCGATGTCACAGATCGTGTCGCCGGGGAGCGGCGCGAGCTCGGTGATCATCCCGGTTCGCATCGTCTGGATCGACGGGAGACTCCCGAAGTGGTCCAACAGGGCCACGAGATGATCGCCGTGCTGGTTGTGCTTGGCGACCTCGGCAAACTTCGAACTGCGAGACCCAGCAGCTGCCTCGAGGTTGAAGACCTCGATCGATTCATCGAAGCCCTTCAACGACTGCGACCCGACACTGATGAACCTGGCTGTGGTCTGCGATCCCGCCAGCAAGTGCACGAGTGCGCTGGCCCAGGACTCGTTCGTCCCGGCGAGCGCGCACAGCCGCGCTGCCTCCACGACTGGGGTGCCGAACCAGTCGCCCTGGTCCCGGGTCGCCTCACCGGCCGAGATCCCGATCCGAATGCAAACGGGCGAGCCGCCCACGACAACCTGGCGGGACTGTCGCTGCATCGCGATTGCGCAGTCCACTGCGTTGATGGCACTTCCGAACACGGCCATGAGGCCATCGCCCGTGTTCTTGACCTCGACCCCCTCGTGCTCCGCCAACGCTTCGCGAAGCACCGAGAAATGTTGACGCCGTACGTCGTCCCACGCGCGCTCACCAAGCCGTGTTAGGCCCTCGGTCGACCCCACCATGTCGCTGAAGAGCACCGTCACGGTGCCAGTCCGAGCCATCGCCCGAGCATACGTACGTGCGGAGCCATGGGCAGCCGTGACCGCGGTTGCGATCTGCGCCCAAGCTCTCGCGTGAGCGTTCTGGGATGGTGGTGCGTCGAGGGCCGTGGCCGCAGTGCGGTGGCACGGTGACCAGCCCTGTCGGCGCGTAACGAGCGCAGATGGGTACTGTCCGTTCTGACGAGCTATACGAAACCGTCTCGGTTCCGACGCGCGTCACCCGTCGAAACGAGGAAGGGTTGGCAATGGCAGTCACGGCAATCGTCGAGATGAAGGCCAAGCCCGGCCGGCGCGATGAGCTGCTCAGTCTGGTCGAGCGGATCATCAAGGATCGCGGACCGAACGTGCCAGGCTTCCTCCGCGCGACGCTCTATAAGGCGGTCGACAACCCCGACATCGTCGTCGAGATCGCCGACTGGGAATCAGCCGAAGCGCGGCAGGCGGTCAGGGAGCAGGCCGAAGCCGCAGGTGCGTTTACGCCGATGCTCGGGCTCTTGGCCGATCGGCCAAGGGACATGCTCGTCGAGCCACAGCCGTGAAGCGGGGCGACCGGCCCCGTTCTGCCGATCTGTCAGAGAACATCGGCGAAGGCCGAGGTACCAGCCGCGACGTGGTCGGGTGACATTCTCGAACGCCTGGGTGGGTCGCGGCGATTGCCGCGGAGGAAGCGACAGGCCGCACACCGAGCGGACAAGCTGTGTCTTTCGTCCAGCAGGAGGTGTCGATGTCGAGCAATCAGGAGGACGTGACGCGCGAGGTCCTGGACGCTGTGCACACGTTTCTCGGTGGTCCGCAACTAGTTGGCGACGAATGGTGTTTCGAGTTCGGCGAGCACCTTGGGAGCACCTTGGGAGCAACTGGGGTGCTGTGTACGGTGGCGCGATTGCGGCGAGCGCGCTGAGGGTCGCACGCTCCGCTGCGCCGGAATGCTCGCCTCGATCGCTGCACGTCCAGATCGTGCGCTCGCTGCCGACGGGGTTCGCCTACGCGAAGGCCGACCTCGGACACGCAGGGCGGACCGTCGCGACTGTGCAGGTCGACATGTTCGATGCGCGCCGCAAGCTCGCCGTCGTCGCACTTGTCACGATGGTGAGACCGGACGCGCTCGCGGCGGACCTCAACGACGCCACCGCCGATCAGTTCCAGCGCCAAGCACGGCCGCTCGCGATGGAGCCGGGGTTCACGGCGCCGGTCCAGCAGTCTCCAGATGCTGGCCGAGGTCGACGGGGCGTTCGTCGGTTCTTACGCGGAGAACGTGCGCCGCTGCTTCGACGGAACGCTGTCGCCGGTCGGCCACATCACACTTCCGTGGGACAACCTGCGATGGACCGGACCCGAAGCCGCATGCCTCGGCGCCGATGCCGTGATCGTCGCTCCGCTGCTGTACTCGTCCATTCCCTCGATCGGTCGCAGGAAGTCCACGCCGATAGGCTACGCGGATAGCAAGCAAATATGGAACGATTCTTCCATATTTGCCGTTATACCGGATCCGCGGTGGGCGTGATCTTCTCGCGGAATCCTGAAGTGCCGCACCGGGTGCCGGCCCATGATTGTCCCGTAGTGGAGTTCCTGGTATGCGACGACGATCCCGACGGCTGATGATCTCTACGACGCGTATCTGATCGAACTGCGAAACGAAGGACTGATCTGATGGCATGAACCAAGTGGTCTGAACTCCGCAAGGAAACCCTCGCTCGTCCCGGGGCGGCCGAACGGATCGCGCGAGCGAAGGCGGAAACACTCGAAGAGATCCGTCTCTACGAACTTCGGCATCGCGAGGCCGTGAGCCAAGCGACGCGGGCCGGGCGACTCGACGTCACTCAAGGCGCGATCTCGAAACTGGAACATTCCGAAGCGTCGCACGCGCCGGCGATCGCGTCAGCGCGCGAATCACTCGCGAGGTCAGATCGAGAGTGGGCGAACGTCTCTCCCCAAGCATTGGCGCCCACCGTCGAGCCGCATCGCGACTTCTCACGCGATTTCTCACGGAAGCGCTGGTACGGGATGGGACTCGCTGGTAAAGGACGGGACGACGACCGTCGAAACCCAAGGTAGGATGGGCCTCGTTGGCACTCGACGTCACGGGTCGGACGAAGGCCCGCACGCTCATAACCCGACCCGGTCATCATCGACCGGACCGTGCGCTCACCGGTGGAACTCGCGGTCCGTCGCCTGTCGGTGGCGCCTACTTCGCAGCGAAGTAGGCGATCCCCGACATACGACACGACGGGCGCGAGTGGTCGTGGCACAATGCCTCGACAATGAGCGTGAACGGATGCCGAGTTCCTGGGTTTCATTTGGAGATTCCGATTCGCGCTAGGGGCCGAAGGTTGATGAGATGACCAACACGGAGAGCGGAGACGTGCCGGGCTTGCGCGCGATGGTGCCTTCGATCGTCGAGGAAATCGTCGACCGGGTTCATCCTGTCCGCGTGATCTTGTTCGGTTCGGTCGCACGGGGCGACGAGACACCGGATAGCGACCTTGACCTTCTCGTGGTCCTCAACCAACTTGATCCGTCGGAGCGCGCTCATCTGATGGGCGCGATTCGCTTCGCGATCACGGCCCCCGCGTCGATCGACATCTTCGTGACCGACGTCGAGGAGTTCGAGCGCAGGAAGAATGTGATTGGATCGATGCAGTACTGGCCCGCCCATGAGGGTGAGGTCGTATATGAGCGACGCGCCGCCTGATCACGCGGCTGAAGCGCGCCGCTGGCAGGTAGAGGCGCAGGATGAGCTGCTCGTTGCCGTCGTGTTGGTAGAGGACGGCCGTGTGCCGCCGCGTGCTGCGTGCTTTCACGCGCACTTGGCCGCGGAGAAGGCGATGAAGGCCTTGATCATTCTCCGGGAGGTCCCGCTCGCCAAGTCGCACGACCTGGCCCGTCTCATCCAACTCTTGCCGGTTACGGATCGCGGATTGTTGAATGTCGACGACCTTGAAACGCATCGCGCGGGCGCGTGCCGAAACACTCGAAGAGATCCGCCTCTACGAACTCCGTCACCGCGAGGCCGTGAGCCAAGCAACGCTGGCTGGACGACTCGACGTCGCTTAACGCGCGATCTCGAAACTGGAACATTCCGAAGATGTGCGAGTATCGACGTTGCGCCAGTACCTCGAAGCGCTCGGTGCGCGCCTCGAACTCGTCGCCGTCTTCGATGATGAACATCAACGCGTCCCGATCCATCTCGGCAAGGAAACCGCCGCCTGACTGGATCGCGGCTTCTCACGCGATTTCTAACGGAACGTCGGGCTGGAAGCCCGGTCAGTCCTCCTCCCGCTCGATCTGGCCGCGCTCGCGGCGGAGCGCGTGCCTGTTAGCGGTGTGGTGGTCTTTCACCGCGCGTTCGACGTCGTCTTGGACCAAGTCGGCGTTGATGGCGATCGCCGCCGCAGAACCGGCCCCAGCCGAGGTGATCACCTGGGCGCGCGGGTCGACGACATTCCCGGCCGCCCAAACACCGGGGGTGCTGGTCCGACCGGTGGAATCGACGGAGACGAATCCCGCGTCGTCGAGCTCGCAGCCCAGACCGGAAGCCAGGCCGTCAGCGTGCGGGAGGTTGACGGGGCGGACGAATACTGCCGCTCGTGGGATCACGCGACCGTCGGCCAACTCGACACCGGTCAGCTGGTCAGCCTCGACAACCAGCCTCACGACTTCACCCTCGACGACGCGAATGCCGCGCGCTTCCAGTTGGGCTCGTTCCGCAGAGGTCAGGTCGTGGGTGTGGACGAAGAAGGTCACGTCGTCGGACCACTGCCGGACGAGTTGTGCATGTTGGACCGAGCCGGGATGTGAGCCCAGGACTCCTATCGGCATGTCGCGTACCTCCCACCCGTGGCAGTAAGGGCAATGCAGCAGATCCCTGCCCCATCGTTCGCGCACACCAGGGATATCTGGCAGCTCGTCGCCCACGCCGGTGGCGACCAAGATTCGCCTCGCCGTCAGGGCTGTGCCGCCGGCCAGACGAACGAAGAAGCCGGGCTCGATCCTCAGCACCTGATCCTCGAGCAACTCCACGTCGTAGCCGGTGAGCTCGGCCCGTCCCGCGGCCAGGAAGTCGGCCGGGGGCATCCCGTCGCGGGACAGGAACCCCTGCATGTGGGCCGCGGGAGCGTTCCGCGGCGCTCCCGCGTCAATCACGCCGACCCGCCGCCGCGCTCGTCCCAACACGAGCGCCGCGCTCAGACCGGCCGCTCCACCACCGACCACCACCACGTCGTACGCGCGGTTTTCTCCCGCGACCCGAGCGAGCAGCTCGACATCGTCCGGGAACTCGATCGCGTGCTCGAGGGCCAATCCGGCAGCGCGGGCATGTCCCCCGGCAAGGGTCAACGCCGCGATTTCGACGACCTGGCGCTCCCGCCGGGTGGCCAAGCGGGCATCTCGCTGCGCGAGGGATATGTGTAGCTGCGCCGCCGACGGGTCACCCCCGGCGGCCGTGATCACGGCCAACATCGCCCGCTCGATCGCGTTCATCGGGTTGACCGGGTGCAGTAGTGCGGGGCACGGAGTGTCATGAGCACACCCTGCGCCCCCAGGCTGACGCGACGCTGACCTCGCGCTGAAGTGCCGGGCCCGGCCGGGGGTACGGTGAGTTACATGAGGGTCCAGCTGCTCGGTGGACTCGAGGTGCAGGACGACGACGGGCGAGCCGTCGTGGTCGCAGGGCCGAAACTGCGCGCCCTGCTCGCGGTACTCGCCTTGCATGCCGGCCGTGTGGTCCCCACCGACCAGATCGTCGACGCCTTATGGGGTGAGGATCCCCCGGCCGCAGTGCGCAACGGCCTCCAAGGGCTCGCATCGAAGTTGCGCCGTACGCTGGGTTCGGCCGATCTCGTTGCGATGCGCGGCGGTGGGTACATCCTCGAGCTGCCGGCCGCGGCGATCGACGTGTTCCGCCACGAGCAACTCGCCGCGGCCGCGCGCGCTGCGATCGACGCCGGCGATCTGCACCAGGCGGCCACTCTCCTGGGCGAAGCCGATGCGCTCTGGCGCGGCGACGCCTTGGCCGACTTCGCCTATGACGATTTCGCCGCCGGAGCCATCACCCGGTTGACCGAGCTGCGACTCACGCTGATCGAAGAACGTCTCGACATCGAGCTCCAGCTCGGTCGCCATCAAGAAGCCGTCGCCCAGTTGGAAGAAGTCGTCGGGGCCCACCCTCTGCGCGAGAGCCTGCGCGGGCTCCTGATGGTCGCGCTGTACCGCTCCGGTCGACAGGCCGACGCCCTCCGCGTGTTCCAGGAGGGTCGTCATCTCCTCGGTGAGGAACTCGGGCTCGAGCCCGGCCACGAACTGCGCGAGTTGGAATCTGCGATCCTGGCCCAGGATCGATCACTCGACGCGCCGACGGTCGCGCCCGGGAACGCGACCAGCGCCACGCAACCCCAGCCGAGCATCCCGGAACCGCTGACGACCTTGGTCGGACGCGACACGGAGCAGCACGACCTCGAGCGGCTCATGGACGAGGCGCGCTTCGTCACGCTCGTGGGACCGGGCGGAGTCGGCAAGACCCGACTCGCGCTGGAGGTGGCCCGCGTTGCGTCGGCCAGTCTGGAGTTCGGCGGCTGCCTCGTCGAACTGGCCCCCGTCGGCGATCCGGCCGGCGTCCGGGGCGCGATCGCGGCCGCGCTCGCGCTGCCGGACCCGAGCCGGCTGGCCGAGATGATCGGCGATCGCGAGATGCTCATCGTGCTCGATAACTGCGAGCATGTCATCGCAACCGCGGCCGAGGTCGCCGAAGACCTGTTACGGCGCTGCCCGGCGTTGCGCCTCCTCGCCACGAGTCGCGAGGGACTGCGAGTGGGCGGCGAAACCATCTGGTCCGTCCCGCCACTCGCCACCGACGACGCCGTCACGCTATTCGTCGCTCGCGCCAACGCCGCCGGCGCGACGCTCGAACTCTCCGACGAGGACCGGATGGTGATCGCCGACATCTGCGCTCGTCTCGACGGGCTTCCACTCGCCATAGAGCTCGCGGCCGCCCGCACCCGTGCGTTCCCGCTCCAACAAATCCGCGCGCGACTGAACGATCGATTCCGGCTGCTCACCGGAGGGTCGCGTACCGCGTTGGCACGCCAACAAACACTGCGGGCCGTGGTCGACTGGAGTTACGAACTGCTCTTCGACGACGAGCAACGGGTCTTCGAGCGCCTGTCGGTGTTCCCAGGCGGTTGCGACTTGGCGACCGCGGAGGCCGTCTGTGCGGACGACGACATCGCCGCGGCTGACCTGGCCGACCATCTCCACGCGCTCGTCGACAAGTCGCTGGTCGTGGCGGTGCCGACGGGTACCGAGCTGCGCTTCACCCAGCTCCAGACGCTGGCCGAGTACGGCATGGAGCGGCTCGCGGAACGAGGAGAAGCCGTGCCCGTCCGCGACGCGATGTCGAACCACTACGCAGCGCTCTGCGCGCGGAGCGCGGCGGCGTACACGGGCGACCAGCAACGGGCGTGGCTGACCGCGATCGACCAGGAACACGACAATCTTCGGGCGGCGCTCGAGTGGGCGGTCGCGAACGACGACGCCGAGACTGCGCTGACGATTGCGGGCGGCGCGAGTTGGCCGCACTGGCTGGCCGGCATAGTGATCGAGGGCAAACGGTGGATCGACGATGCCTTCGCGTGCGGCGGCGAGGTCGAGGAACGCACCCGCGCGCTGGGCTTGACGGGTCGGGGACTTCTCGACTTCTTGGCCGGACTCCCCGAGCACAGCGACGAGGACCTGGCCGAAGCGCTCGAGATCTTCCGCCGCCACGACGACATGGAATCCGTGGCGTTGGCCCATTCGTTCTACGCCGAGCTCGCAAACGCGCGCGGCGACCGAGACGAAGCCCGCCGCCGTCGCCTGGTCGTGCTTGAGTTCCACGGCGAGTCGCCGGACGACCCTTTCTCGATCGCGGCGCACGCGTACGCAATGGGAAAGCTCGCAGTGCTCGACGGCGACCTCGCCGCGGCGGAAGTGCACTACCGCGCCGCGGGCGAGGGTTTCTCCCGGATCGATCGGCCGATGATGCTCTCGATGACACTCGACGTCGTCGCGGAATTCGACGAACGCGCAGGTGATTACGCCGCTGCGGTCCGCGCGTTGGACACCGCCATTGCAACGAACGACGCGTGCGGACTCCGAGGCTTCACCGGTTCCTTGCACGCTCGTCTGGGATGGGCACTGCTCCACGAAGGCGAAGTGGCGCGGGCGGAGATGAACTACCAGCGCGCGCTCGAAGGATCCCGCCGGTTACGCAACGAACCGAACATGCTCCTCGCCCTCACCGGTATGGCGGTCCTCCACCGGCTGCACCGGCGCGAAGACGCGGCGACCGCGGCGGCCACCGAAGCGTTGGAGCTCTACCGGGCCGGGCATTCGCGCCGGTTCAGGAACCGCGTCGACCCGAAGAACGACCTGCCAGTCGCCGCCGCGGTGTGCGACGTGGTGCTCGCTGCGATCGCCACCGAACGCCAAGAACCGGAGCAGGCCGCGGCCCTGCTGGGCCGGGCCGAGCGCCTCCGCGCGGAAGCCGGCGCCGAGATCCCGGCCTTCCTGCAGGACGACGAAGATCAGGCGCGCCAGACTGCGATCGCCGCGCTGGGATCGACCCGATTCACGGAGATCTTCGAGGAGGCCCGGCTCGGCGCGGAGGTGGCGTCGAGTCCCTGACCAGGGCCTTCAGCGTCAGCGCAGCGCTTGTTCAGCGCGCTCCTGGAGAGTGGCATCTGTTCCCGCAGCACCTGCGGGTCAGACCCCAGGAGGATTCGTTGAACTCATTCCTGTTCCACCTCGGCCGTAGTAGCGCCCGCCACCCGTTGCGGGTGCTGGGCCTCTGGCTCCTCGCCGCCATCGCCATCGTCGGACTCCAAGCCGGCGCCGGCGGTCAGTTCGATAACCGCGAGCGCGTGCCAGGCGTCGAGTCCCAACATGGCGCCGACGTGCTGAACGCCCGGTTCCCGAGCCATGGTGGCCAGTCCGCCCGCATCGTGCTCCACACCGACCACGGTCGCCTCGATGACGCGGCTCACGCCGCAACCGTCGCCCAGACCCGCGCGCAACTCGCGCGCGGCCACAACGTCGCCGGTGTCACCGATCCGTTGACCACCAACGCCGTCAGCTCCAACGGGAAGACGGCCTACCTCGACGTCGCCTACGCGGTGGACAAGCTGACGACCACGCAGTTCGACGACGCTACGGCCGTGACCCAGCGCGCCCGCACCGGCGGCGTGAGCGTCGAGCTCACCGGTCCGCTCGCGCAACTCGCGCAGCAGGACGCGAGCAGCGAACTGATTGGTATCGGGGTCGCGATCATCGTGCTGCTGATCGCGTTCGGCTCGGTCGTTGCGATGGGTCTACCGATCATGACCGCGCTCGTCGGCATCTTCGTCGGCGCTGCCGGTGTCGGTGTCCTGTCGGCCGTCATGGACGTGCCGGAGTTCTCGTTGATCTTGTGCATGATGATCGGCCTCGGGGTCGGGATCGACTACGCGCTGTTCATTGTCACCCGCCACCGCCAACACCTCCACGAGGGCATGAGCGTCGAAGACGCCGCCGGGACCGCCAACGCCACCGCCGGGCAGGCCGTGTTGTTCGCCGGCACCACCGTGGTCATCGCGATCCTCGGACTGTTCCTTGCGGGTCTGCCGTCCATCTCCGCGATGGGCGTGTCGGTGGCACTCGTCGTGAGCGTCGCGATGATCGCCGCGGTCACGCTCCTTCCCGGCCTCCTCGGCTTGGCCGGCACCAAGATCGACAAACTCTCGATCCACCGCGAGGGTCACGTCACCAAGCCGGCCGCCGAGACGATCTCGGGTCGGTGGGCCCACCACGTGGGCAGCCACCCGGTCCGCTACGCGATTGTGAGCTTCGGCGTCCTCTGTGCCATCGCGGTCCCGTCGCTCAGCATGCGGATCGGGAACGCCGACGACGGCAACGCCGCCAAGCACACCACGCAACGCACCGCCTACGACCATCTCGCATCCGGCTTCGGTCGCGGGTTCAACGGCCCGATCCAGGTCGTCGTCGAGGTCCCATCACCCGCCGGCCGGGTCGCGGTCGCTCGAGTCCATGCTGCACTGCAGTCCGACCCCGGCGTCGCGGATGTCACCCCGCCGGTGTTCAACCCTGCCGGTGACACTGCGCTTCTCACTGCCAACCCGACCAGCGCGCCGCAGGACGAACGCACCGACCAGCTCGTGCGCCACCTCCGGTCCGACGTGTTGCCGGCCACGGTGCACGGCACGGGTGCACGTGTGTCCCTCACCGGACAAGCGATGGTGACCGACCTTGCGGACCGCATCACCGACCGGCTCCCGGTGTTCATTGCGGTGGTCGTCGCGATGTCGTTCATCCTGCTGTTGATCGTGTTCCGGTCGATCCTCGTTCCCCTCAAGGCTGCGCTCATGAACCTGCTGTCGATCGCGGCGGCCTACGGCGTTCTCGTCGCGGTCTTCCAATGGGGTTGGGGTAACGAGTTGATCGGGCTCCACACCACCATGCCGATCAACCCAATGCTGCCCCTCATCATGTTCGCCATCCTGTTCGGTCTCTCGATGGACTACGAAGTCTTCCTCCTCACCCGCGTGCGCGAGGAGTACATCGCAACCGGCGACAACCACGAAGCCGTCGTGCGCGGTCTCTCGAGCACGGCACGGGTGATCAGCTGCGCAGCATTGATCATGATGAGCGTGTTCGGAGCCTTCGTCCTCGGCGACGACCCGAACGGCAAACTCTTCGGAGTCGGGCTCGCGGTCGCCGTCTTCCTCGACGCCACGCTCGTGCGCATGGTTCTGGTGCCCGCGACCATGAGCCTTCTGGGCCGCTCCAACTGGTGGCTCCCGGGCTGGCTCGACCGAATCCTGCCGCACCTCGATCTCGAGGGCACCGCCACGGTCGTCCCGGTCGTCGACCTCGAGTCCGCACGCGAGCTCACCGCCGCCTGATCTCCCGATGCGTGGGCGGCGGTCGTCGCAGCCGCCCCACAGTCGTTCGTTTCATCTCAGCCCCAACCAACCATCACCGAAAGGGTGACCAATGCAACCCATGACCTCCAACCATCCCGTCGAGTTCGACGTCGAATATCCCGACCGCCCGCTCAACCGAGTGTCGACATTGTTCCGCCTGGTCTTCGCCATCCCGATCCTCGTCGTGCTCGCCGCGTTGGACGGGCCTGCGTTCGGTGGGGGAGGCGGCGACTGGCTCTTCTTCGTCGGCCTGGCGAGTGGTCTCGTCGTGATCCCACCGCTGCTCACGATCGTGTTCCGGGAGAAGTACCCGCGCTGGTGGTTCGACTTCAATCTCGCCTTCCTACGCTTCGACAACCGCGTGATGAGCTATCTCCTGTTGTTACGTGACGAGTTCCCGTCGACCGACGAAGACCAAGCGGTCCACCTCAACATCCCGTACCCGGACGTCCGGTCCGACCTCAACCGTTGGATGCCACTGGTCAAGTGGTTCCTCGCCATCCCCCATTACGGAGCGCTCCTCGTCCTCGACATCGCCGTGGTCCTCGGCGCGATCTTCGCCTGGATCGCCATACTCATCACCGGGCGTTACCCCCGCCGGCTGTTCGACTTCACCGTCGGTGTCATGCGCTGGCACAACCGGGTCGTCAGCTACGCCTTCGCACTCGCGACGGACAAATACCCGCCGTTCCGGCTCGGCGCGTGATCGAACCCGCCGCACCCGTGGTCCAGCCAAGGATGGGGCAACGGATCCGAGAGCAGGGACGAGGCAAGGGACATCGGTGACGATCGTGGTTGCGCTCGGGTGTGCGAGGCTGTCGAGCAGGTCTTCTGCCCGCCACCTGAAGTGTGGGCGTTGCTGGTGCGAGCCGATTGGTGTGGGATACGGCCGCGGCGACCCCTACCGCTGCGATCAGCGCGGCTCCTGCGATATGGGGACCCAATGCTGCGCAGAGGCCGGCGACCACGACGATGGAGGCCACCCGTTCGGGGGCGATGCGGCGAGCCGCCTGCCATTGGAGCCCGAGGAAACCGCCGAGGAAGAACGCGACCCGAAGAACGCGCCGAGGAGCAAGAGGCACGGTGCGAGCGCGGCGAGCGGTGCGTATTGGAGCCAGGCCCTTCGGGTGGAAGGGACGCTCCACAATCCGCGGCCCTGGATGGCAATCGCCCAGAGGTTGACGGCCAGGTAGGCGCCGGCGAACTCGCGCCCGGTGACCCCGTAGGCATCGGGGATAGCGACGGCCATGAGGAGCGCCAGTGGGACGGCGGCGAGGATCAAGAACTGGGTGAGCGAATGGTCGGTAAGGTCGATGGCCGTGCCGAGCCAGGTGAACTGGGACCACAGCCACCACACGAGCCAGGCCAGGAGCAGCCCGCGCCCGAACCCTGCGAGGTCACTGACCGAGGCGAGCACTCCGGCGATCTGGGTGACGGCGAACACGAAGACGAGGTCAAGGAAGAGTTCGAGGTTGGTGGCGTGGCGGCCGGACGATTCCTCGAACTCGACATCGAGATTCTGTGGGTCGCTCATCTGCGTGTCCGTTCGATGGGGACGCGGGGCCGCGCGGTTGCCCATCATCGCGGACGTCGCCGGCCTTCGACCTGCTTCGCTACCGATGGAACGCTGTCACGACCGAGCTAATCGCGGCGATGAGTGAGGCGGTTTCGAAGGCGACGACGAACTACAACATTGATCGGGGCGAACTTCCCGGTTATCCGGGGCGGCAGAAGAACTCGAGCTGGATGTTGTCGGGGTCGCGGAAGACGAGCACCGATCCGTAGAACTCGTCGGCGATGGGTGATTGGGTCAACGGTTTGTCGGCCACGTCGACTCGCGCGACGCCTTTCGTCTCGAGGTGGTCTTGCCAGACTTCGAGATCGCCGCGGCTTGGGACAATGAAGCCGGCGTGGTCGAGCCCGGTGGTCGTTTCGCCGAAGCGGCTGCCGTCGTTCGAGTCGTGGTGGTGCAGGACGATCATCAGCTCATGCGCCTCGTCAGCGAGGACCTTGCCGAAGCCACCTTCGTGGGGCGCGTCCATCAGGAAATGGATGCCAAAAATTTCTTCGTACCAATGCACGCTCGCGCCGATGTCGGTGACCGTCAGAGCAAGATGGTGGAGTCGGGGGCGGGTGACGGTGGGCATGGTTCTCCTCAGTGAACTTGAGTGGTTCGGTTCAGACGTCGGCGGTGAGTCGGAGGCGGTAGGCGTCGGCAAGGGCGTGCAGTGCACCGACGCAGTCACCGGTGAACGACGAGCCGTGCATGAGCGCCAGCGTGCGCGGCTCGAGCGCCGCGAGCTGCTCGATGGTCACCGGCGTCGAGGGTGCGAGGCAGGAGTATGCGAAGAGATCCTCGGCATCGGCCGATGGACCGAGGATGTCGCCTTCGGTGAGCGCGGGGCCGTCGCCGAGGTGCGTGAACAAGTCGCCACACAGCAGCGTGCCCGTTGTCTCCTCGTACAGAACCCGAGCCTCCCAAGCGTGGGGGACGTGAGGGGTGTCGATGTGCCGGACCCGCTTGTCCCCGAGATCGATCACCTCGCCGTCATCGAGGGGCCGCGGCGGTCGGTCGGCCATCTCGCCGATCGACACCATGCACCCGAGCCCGCCGTGGGCCACCTGTGCGTTGGGTGCGACGGCCAGCAGCTCGTTCATCGCCCCGCACTCGTCGGATTCGACGTGGCCGAAGGTGATCCACCGCAGCCGCTCGACCGGCATGATCCGCTCGATGGCTGCGCGGACGCTGGGAAACATCGAGCGGTGTCCGGTGTGGAACAGCAGCGGCTCGTCGTCGTCGAGCACGAACTGGTTGAACGTGAATCCGGTTGGACCGATCTCGGGAACGAACGTGGACAGCCGGTAGATGCGTGGGGCGATCTCGTCGACTGTGGTGGTCATGATTGGGTTCCTTTGGTTGGGGATGACGTGGGCTTGGGCCGGCGCGGCGCGGGCGCAGACTGGCAATGGGTGAGGAACATGGTCACGGCCTCCTCGATCAAGCGGGTCCACCGATCTCCGCCGGGGTCGTTGGAGATCTGCTGGTCGACGAGGCCGGTGAGCATCGCCGTCCAGAGGTCCATGTGCTTCGGCCGAGTGATGCCGCTCTGCCTCAGGCGCTTCCGCGACGCGTCGAGCGCCCGCACTGCCGGCGCGTACGACTCGGCCGACGGTGCGAAATCCCGGATCGTGCGTTGGAACAGCAACTGGTACCGAGCGACATCATTCGTGCAGAACGCCACGAAACGGCGGGCGGACGCGACCAGCAGCCCAAGAGAATCAGCCGCGTCGAACGGCTGCGTCATGCGATCAGCGAACTCCGTGGCTGCCCGGCCAAACATGGCGTCGAAGATCGCGTGCTTCGAATCGAAGTAGGCGTACACGGTGGGCGTCGTGATTCCGGCGCGTCCGGCAAGCTCACGCAATGACAACGCCGCCAGACCCTCCTCGTGCACGAGCTCCCAGGCGGCATCCACGATCGCGTCGCGAGCGGAACGACGCCGCGCTTCACGCCAGTCGACCGACGTCAGTGACTGAGCCATTGATCGTCATATTTATACGTCGTCAAAGATCCGTCAAGTTATGTCAAAGGGGGGGCCTCTCGTAGCCGATCACCCTTCACGTCGGTTCGACGCCGGCGGCTTGGTCGGTGCAATACCGTTGCTCTCATCGCCCCCGTCCAGCTCCAGTGGGCTTGGGTGTGAGGTCCGGCTCGCCGCAGAGAACATTTCCGGCCTGTGTCAGCTCGATACGTCGAGCTCGGGAGTGATGCTCTGGACCCCGGTGGCGCAATCACACTCGATCGAGGAGATTGCCATGTCCACGACGATGCCTCCGACGATGCCTCCGACGATTCCCCCGTCGAAGCCGCCGCGTTCTATCGACGGGCGCTCGATGCGGCCCGCCACTGCGACGATGGTGCCGCGGTCCGCGGTCCGCGCTCAGCTCGAAGAGTCGTTGGCTGCAGTGCTCGAGCAGTCCGGCCTGTATGTGGAAGCGCGCGCCGCGCTCCGGCGGGCGCGCCGAATGGTCTCCGATCCTGCCGATCACGCGCGTCTCCTGCTCGCGAACGGTCGGATCGAGGAGGCGACGGGCCGCTACTCGCTCGCACTCGGCCGCTACTCGCGAGTAACTCGCTGGCTCGACCAGACCAGCGGCCAGGGCGAGTCGAGCGCGATCAAGGCCCAGCTGGTCATCGAGCGGGCCGGTATCCGATACCGACAGGGTCGATATCAAGAGTGCTCCCGGATCCTGCTCGCTGAGCTCGACGACGAGCTAGCGGACGCAGCCGGTGCGCAACGCGGTCGCGCCCACTATCTGCTCGATTCCGCGTTGTCCGATCTGCCCCTCGCCGGTGACCACGAGCACGCGCGTAAGGCGGTCGCCCTGCTCCAGCGCGCCGGGGAGCTGGGCCTCGAAGCCTCGGTACGGAACAACCTCGGCGTCGAGGCCTACTTCGAGGGTGACGGGAGCGCGTCCCAGTCACACTACGAGCGGTGCGAGGAGCTGTGCGTCCGTATCGGTGACGTTGTCCAGGCCGCGACCGCGAGAAACAACATCGAGGAGTTGCTCTCCGACACGGGTGACTTTGAAGACGCGCGGCAGGCGTACGAATCGTGCTCGCCGCCCGACGCCCCTGACCACACGGCTCATCGCGCAACGTCGAGTCGAGCCGTTCCCGACATCGGTGGTTCCAAACCGGGCCTAGGTCTTCGCCTCGATGATGGTGTTGTCCTCGAGGAACTTCTCGATGGCGCGGCTGATCGTGCGCGAGTACGTCGCGGTGATGTGACCTTGGTCGACCTTCACGATCTTGCCGTCGATCACCGGATCGCAGATCGGCAGGTACGGGCACACCAGCTGGTCGATGTCGAGGGCCCACACGTCCCTGTGGGCATCCGCGATCTTGCGGTACATGCGCTCGACGCCGGTTGGTCCGGGCGACGCGATGTAGCGGCACTCGTCGACCGTCTTGGCCTTGGAGAGACAGACATTGGGAGAGAGCTCCTTCGGTGCATACGGAGTGGGCTCGACCACCACGATCTTGCGGCCATCGCGCCGCAGCGCCTTGAGCGACTGCTCGGTCACGTGGCGAACCGCGGGGAGGAACCCCGGAGTTCCGGGCTCGAGCCGTCCGGTCGGAGTCTCGACCGCCGCGAGGCTGTTGGGGTCTTCGAACGTCCGGTCCATGAGCACGACGACGTCCGGGTCGAAGCCGGGAAGGATGCGATCGTAGGTATCGGTCTGATTCGCCGCGCAAAGGTCAGGGTGGCGAAAGTCCGCGAAGAACAGGTCTCGTTGCCACGGACAGCTGTCGCGGGCGCCGACCGCGAGCGTGAGGCCGAGCCGCTTCGCCATCGCCTCGAGGGCCGGGTAGAGCATGACCGCATTGCTGTCGCCGACGAGGAGGACGCGCGGCCTGCCGCCGGTGACTCCGATGCAGTTCGACAGCGGCCGCTTGAGGCAGTGCGGTTGGACCTCCCAATCCTGGGTCGCGGCCTGCCATCCGAGCATGCTCGGATCCAGCGCGCCCGCCGTTGATCCGGCGGGGGTCGTCTCGGCGGCCACGCCCTTCGATTCCTGGTTGTCGACGATCATCGGCGCGAAGACGAACGCACCGGTGATGCTGAGCGTGAGGCCGACGGCGATCACTGGCACGCGGTAGCGATCGAGTGGCTTCGATGCCCGCACCGGGCGTTCGAACAGCTGATAGCTCAACGATGCGAGCCCGGTTGCGAGCCCGGCGGCGACCAAGAAGCGCGGCACGGGGCTGAGGTCGATCAGGCGCACCGTGATCACGATGACCGGCCAATGCCACAGATACGTTCCGTAGGAGACTTGGCCGAGGTACACGAGCGGGCTCGTCGACAGGCCCCGCACGACAACGCCACCGTGCGCCCCTTCCAAGGCGACGATGAGCACGACGGTCACGACCGCCGCGATTACACCGCGCGTGATCGGCCCGACATCGACCCACGAGGTTCCGATCACGATCAGTACGACCAAAGCGACGATTGCGCCACCCCGCAGCCCGCGCCGACGCCGCCGCGCGAACGCGAAGATCTGTGGTGTCATGGCGAGGAACGCGCCGGCGAGCAGTTGGTAAGCGCGGGTGTCGGTTCCGTAGTAGGCCCGGTTGAGGTTGGTCTCCGCGAGATGCAACGCGGCGATGAGTGAGCACACGCCGGCAATCGCTACGACGATGCGGATGACGTGCCACTGCGCGCGTCCTGCCCGCTTGGTGACGAGCAACGTGCCGGCGAGCAGTAGTGGCCAGACGGCGTAGAACTGCTCCTCGATGGCGAGCGACCAGAAGTGCACGACCGGGCTCGAGTTGATGTCGCTTCCGAAGTAGTTGTTCGACTCGCGAATGAAGAACCAGTTCGCAACGTAGAGGAACGCGGCCTTGATCGAGCGCAGTCCCTCGATCATCTCGGCGGGCGCCGCGACTGCAGCGAACGCTGCGGTCGTGAAGAGGAGCACGACGAAGGACGCAGGGAGGAGGCGGCGGAAGCGCCGCGAGTAGAAGCGGGCGAAACCGATGCGACCCTGGTCGTGGACATCGCGCAGGAGGAGCCGGGTCACGAGGTAGCCGGATAAGACGAAGAACACGTCGACGCCGACGAAGCCACCGTCGAAGCGGTTCAGCCCTGCGTGGAAGGCCACTACGAGGTACACCGCGACGGCGCGCAGCCCGTCGAGCTGCGGCCGGTAGTGCGCCGGAGCATCGACCGAGCCGCGTGCGCATACGCCTCGAGCATCTCCTGCAACCACGCGGTCAAGCTAGGACGCGCCGCCGGTCATCTCGGGTTATGGTCCGATTTCACTGGTCCGATGGAGGTTCGAATGTGGGCACAACTAATCACCATGACCCTGAAGCCGGGGAAGGAAGCCGACCTCCCGCGTCTGATCGAGCAGTTGCGTGAAACTGAGCAGGCCGGTTCCGGGCTGGTGCGCTCGACCGCGATGCGTGATGACGCCAACCCGGCCCGGATCTCTTTCCTCGTCGTCTTCGAGAGTGAGGCGCGAGCTCGCGAGCGCGAGAGCGATCCACGCCGCGCGGACGGCATGGCGGCCGCGCGAGCGACGATGGCCGAGATCTTCGAAGGCGCTCCCGAGTTTGTCGACTTCACGATTGTGAGCGAAGTGACGCCGTAGCACGGCGCGCGCTTTTGCCAATCGGAGGGGGCGCCCGGCCTGGTTTCGCCTTGGCTACCGCAGCGAATCGAGGAACGGGATGACGACGCCGAGATAGGCGTCGAAGCGGTCGTACTTGATGTGGTGACCGGCGCCGGGAATCTGCACCCACTGCACGAGCGGGTTGAGGCGTGAAGACTCCTCCGCATCGGCACGCGAGACGACGGCCCCCGGGTTGTTGTCTGCGCCGATGATTAGCAGCGTGGGGCAGGTGAACTCGGGGACGAGTGGTCGCCAGGGTCTGTGGTCCTGGGCGAATCGGTCGAGCGCGCCGAGCTGGACCGCGAGCCGACCGTCGAGCGAGGTGCTCACGTCAATGGGCGACCAGTGGGGTTCCTCCGCGACGCGCTGCGCGAGCGCGTCGGCGCGGGGCTGGTGTTGTAGCTCGGCAAGGGAGGCGCGCCAGTCGACGAAGTACGCCTTCCGCTGTTCCAGACGTCGTACGAGCTTCGCGGTCGGCGGCTCCCACCAGTTCGGGTCTTCGAGCACCGCGCCGCGGCTGATGTCCGGATGGGTCGCGAGCGCGAGCGCGATGGTGCCGCCGCCCATGGAGTGTCCGACCAGCGCCGGCCGGTCAAGCTCGAGTGCGTCGACGACTTCGGCGAGGTCGGCGACTCGAGTCGCTTCGTCGAATGCATCGGTGATGCGCGATGAAGCGCCGTGGCCCCGGGCGTCGTAGGCGACGACGTCCCACCGTTCGGCGAGTACATCGGCAACGCGGGTGAAGTAGAGCGCGTGATCGGTGAGTCCGTGCACCATCACGAGTGGGGGAAGGTCCCCGCCGGACCGGAAGTAGCGCAGCGTTGCGCCGTCGGATCGCACCTCACCTTGGGACCAATCGATCATCGAGTCATTCTCGGCGGCGGGTGCTGGTGGTGCGGGGATCCCACAGTTGCCGCGGAGTTGCTCACTATGTGGCCCGCGTTGCGTAGTGTCTCGGCCATGAGTGAATCAGCCGAGCGCGCCTACCAGTTGTTCCTCGCCGATGTCGGCACTGACGAAGGGACGGGGGAGTGGTTTGCGGTCACCCAAGACCAGATCGACCAGTTCGCCGAGGTGACCCACGATCATCAGTTCATCCACGTGGATCCCGAGGCGGCGAAGAACACGCCGTTCGGCACCACGATCGCGCACGGGTTCCTCACGCTGTCGATGCTCACGCACCTCTCCGCGGGTGCGAGCAGTGCGCCGTCGAACCCGGCCCGGTACGAAGGCTTGTTGATGGGCATCAACTACGGGTTCAATCGCGTGCGCTTCGTCAACCCGGTCAAGGTCGGGTCCCGTATCCGGGCACGGGCGGTGACCGCGAATGTCGAGGTCAAGGGCAGTTCCATCGACGTGACCAGGAACTTCACCGTGGAGATCGAGGGTGAGGAGAAGCCCGCGCTCATCGCCGAGTGGGTCACTCGCATGGTGTACGCCTGAAACTCCTCAACGCATCTCGGTGGCGGCGAACCCAACGGTTCCGATCACCGCCAACAGATCGACGCGCCCGACCTGACGCAACAGGCTCGCGAGGTCGAGGTACACGCGTTCGTTCGTCACCTTGTCATCGTCGAAGCTGAAGACCGCCACGACCGGAACGCGGAATGCCTGGCCGGTGGGTGCGCCACCCATGAACTCGCCGGTGTTCGTGCCGAGCAGGTCGAACTCGGTGATCACGGTTTCGTCGTCGGCCACGTGGATACGCACGTGCTCGTGCCGCTGATCGGGGAACGCTCGGCGCTGTCCCTTGTGATACGCGAGGACGGCCTCGACCCCCTCGTGGATCTGGCCAGTCGGCACGATCTCGTACCGAGGGACGTCCTTGAAGGTGCTGAGGCACGTATCCCAGTCGTGGTCGACCTCGGATTGGAAGTGCACATCGAGCGTGGCGAGCCGGCGCTGGCGGAGTTCGTCGTCCACGGGTTCCTCCGGTTGGGTGGGGTCCATCGAGGTTGTGTTCTACCGCGCTCGCCTCGTGCGCGCCCGCGACGAGATTGCCTGAGCGTGACAGTGCCCGGCCCCATCGGCCACCATGCCCGGTGATGGACGCCACCAGAGAACACATCGTCGAATACCAGATGCACGGCCAGGACATCCCGACCCTGCTCGGGCATTGGGCCGACCGCCGCCCCGACCACCCGGCGCTGGTCTGGGATCCCGTCGAAGGAGATGGACGTAGCTGGACGTACGCGCAGCTCCGTGACGACGTGTACCGCCTCGCGGCCGGCCTCGGTGAACGCGGCATCGTCCGGGGCGACAAGGTGCTCATCCATTCCGAGAACTGCCCGGAGATGGTGATCGCGTTCCTGGCCTGCGCCACCCTCGGCGCGGTCGCGGTCACGACGAATACCAAGTCGGTGACGAGCGAGATCGAATACTTCGCCAGCAAGGCGCAGTGCGTGGCCGCGATTACCCAACCGCAGTTCGCGGCGATGGTGGCCGAAGCCGCGCCCGCGCTCCGATGGATTGCGGTCACTGGCGGCGAGCTCGTCGGCGGTGCCACGGCTCACTTCGACGATTTGTTCGCGGCGGAGCCCGCGGCGTGGACCGGTCGCGTCGCGGAGCCGATGCTGCCGTTCGGGATCATGTTCACCTCGGGAACCACGAACCGCCCGAAGGCCGTGGTGCACACGCACGCGAACGCGATTTGGGCCAGCCGGCTGGGGTCGCGCAACATCGGGCTCGGACCCGACGACCGCTACCTCATCTACCTGCCGTTCTTCCACGTGAACGCGCAGAGCTGGTCGCTGTTCTCGGTGCTCGGTGCAGGCGCGACCGCCGTCCTCATGCCGAAGTGGTCCACGAGTCGGTTCTGGGACGTCATCGTCCGCCACGAAATCACTCACATTTCGCTGATGCCGTTCGCGATTCCCACGATCATGAGTCCGGACAAGCCGGCCGAGCACACGCTGCGCATCGGGGTGTTCGGTCTGGTGATGCCCGAGCTCGACGAGTTGCTCGGCATCGAGGTCATCGCCGCGTTCGGGATGACCGAGACGGTCACGCACGCGATCACCGGCCGCCCACGTGAGCAGCTACCGAACCGGTCGATGGGTCACGTGTCGCCGGGCTACGAGATGCTCGTGGTCGACCAGGACACCGGGAAGGTTTGCGCGGTCGACGAGCCGGGGGAACTCTGGCTCCGCGGGACGCCGGGCATCCAGATGTTCCTCGAGTACTTCGACAACCCGGAAGCGAACGCGGCCGCATTCGCGGACGGCTGGTTCAAGACCGGCGACATCGTGAAGCTCGGCGAGTCCGGCAACGTCTTCTACCAAGAGCGCGACAAAGACCTGCTGAAGGTCGGTGGCGAGAACGTCTCCGCTCGTGAGGTGGAGGAGATGGTCGCGACGGTCCCGGGTGTTGCCCAGGTTGCGGTGGTGGGCAAGCACCACGACTTCCTCGACCAGGTGGTGGTCGCGTTCGTGATCACCAACCCCGGCGCGCCGGAGCACGCAGTGCTCGAAGCCACCGTCATCGACACCTGCAAGCAATCGCTCGCCGACTTCAAGGTGCCGCGCGCGGTCTACGTGGTGGACGAGTTCCCCACGGGCACGCTCGACAAGCTCCTGAAGAACAAGCTCCGCGAGTTGGCCGACGCCGAGCCGCCCGTGTGAGGGGTCGATGTTCGTGATGACGGGATGGAACCCCTGAAGATTCATGCTCGAGGTCGAACCGACGGTCGAAATACGAGTGGAGATCGTGGTGCGGCCCGACGCCTGACAATCGCTCGGATCGATACCGAGAAGAGTGAGGAGCGGGCGGTGGTTACCGGGTAGTCCACCAGAGCGTGGCTGCGGTGGTGGTGAGCGCGATCAGGATCATGGTGGCGATCGTGGCTCGGCTGAGCTTGCCTTCGCTGTCGGTCGGCAGTCGCCGGCGTACTCGTTCGAGTGCCCGCTCGGCCCACGCTACGTCGCGGGCGAGGATGCCGAGACCGAGCGCAATCATCAGCCAACCGGGGCCGGGCAGCACCAGCATTATGACGCCGACGCCGAGGAGCGCCGAGCCGGCCCCCATTCGTAGCAGCCGGACCGCGACCCGGGCGCGCGCCTCGGAGACGGTTTCCTCGCGCTCACCGGTTGCGCGTTCTGCCTCGATGGCCGCATCGGTGATGCGAGCCTCGAGCGAGGGCTTCGCAACAGGTTGCATCGTCAGGCTCCGAACTCGAAGAGCTCGCCGAGGAACCCCTCTCGCTTGCGCTTCTTCACCTTGGGGCTGGATACCCGTCTCGGATGATCGTTGTCGTTTCGGTCGTCGTGACCACCTGCGGCGTCGCTCGCGTCGCGCTCGATGATCTTGTCGAGCTCGCCGCGATCGAGCCACACACCGCGACAGGTAGGGCAGTAGTCGATCTCGATGCCCTGCCGATCGGACATGAGGAGATCGACGGAATCGATGGGACACTTCATGGGAACCTCCGGCTCGAACGTGGTCGGCCGAAGGTCTCTCCCGCCCGAATCGGGCGGTGGTGCCGGGATCGAGATTTCCCGAGCCGTGATGACGACACCACCAGAGTTGGGGTACTCCCCTTCAGATGAAGGGAGATTAGCGAGTCTGTCTTCGTATGTCAAGCGCGGGACGCCAGCCACCTTGGGTGGCGGCGAACTCGGCATCGCGATTCTCTGGGTCGCTCATCTGCGTCTCGGGCTCTTCGGTGCGGCCAAGCATGCGCGCACGCCATCGACTACCGCCGCGTCGCCTCTTGCGCCCCCACTGCCCACGCTGCGCCGGTTAGGTTGCGCCGTTTCGGCCACGCGGCGAACATACGCCCCGGCAGAACCGGTGCTAGGCGAGGCAGTCGATGATTTCGGGACCCGACAATGATCTTGGGAATGCACCGGCCGAGATACGTCAATTGCGCGAAATGATCGACGTGTTACGCGCCGAACTCGAGGATGGGGCGGCGCGGCTCCTTGCCGAACGCCAACGCGCGGTTGTTCAGCAAGAAGCAATTGGCGAGCAAGCCCGGGCCAGCATCGATGCGATGCGCGTGGGGCTCGAGCAGGAAGTCGTCGTCCGGAACGCCGCGGTGCAGGCGGCGCTCGTGCAGTCGGCGGACGAGGTGGCGCAGTTGAAGGCAACGGTGGAGGCGCTGCGGCTTGCTCTGGTGACCGCTCGTGAGGACACGACCGCGCAGCGCGAAGCGGGCGAGCGAGCGTTTCGTGCCGAACGCCAACAGCTTCATGAAATGATCGCGGCGCTGCGCTCCCGTCTGGAGATGTCAGATGCCGGCTGACGCGTCGAGCGGTGCCGCTATCACCCAGCAGGCGAAGCGTCTGCAGCTGGTCGAGACCCTCCTTCATGTTTCTCAGACCGTCTCGGCGATGGAGACGCTCGATGAAGTACTCGCCGCGCTCGTCGACCTGACCGTGCGCGAGACCGATGCTGACCGGGGGACCTTGTTCTTGAACGATCCTGCGACGGGCGAGTTGTACTCGCGCGTCGTGGAAGCCGATCGGACGCTCGAGATCCGTTTTCTCAACGACGTCGGGATTGCCGGACGGGTGTTCACCAGCCGCAAGTCGTTGATCATCAACGACGCGTATGCAGATGGCCAGTTCAACCGGGACATCGACGAACAGACGGGGTATACGACGCGTAACATTGTGTGCGCACCGGTGACCACCGCCAGGGGTGTGGTGATCGGGGTGGCGCAGGTCCTGAACAAGCGATCGGGCGACTTCGTCGCCGAGGACCTCGCACTCCTGGAAGCGATGACGAATCAGGCGTCGGCAGCTCTCGTCAGCACCCGGCACCTTGAGGACGTCGATCGGCGTGGAGCCGAGGAGATGGAGTTTCTCCGACTCGTCTCCGATATCACCGCCGAGCTTGATCTTGACGCGCTGCTGCAACGCGTGATGGCCGAGGCGACCCGGATGCTGCACGCCGAACGTTCGACCTTGTTCTTGCGTGATGAGCGCACGCACGAGCTCTTCGCACGAGTTGCCGAGGGTGATTCGGTGGGCGAAATCCGGTTCCCGGAGTCGGCTGGAATCGCGGGAACCGTGTTCACTACGGGCAAGAGCATCAACATCGCGCATGCCTACGCCGACCTGCGATTCAACCCGGAACTCGATCGGCGGACTGGCTTCTTCACCCGTTCGATTCTCTGCGTCCCGGTGATGAGCAACGACGGTCAGACGATCGGCGTGACCCAGGTGCTGAACCGGCGCGGGGGCCCGTTTACAGCGGAGGACGAACAGAGACTCAAGGCGTTCACCGCGCAGGTGTCCATCGCGTTGCAGAACGCAAAGCTGTTCGACGACGTGCAGAACATGCGCAACTACAGCGAGGCCATGCTTTCCAGCATGTCGAATGGCGTCGTGACCGTCGACAAGAGCGGCGTTGTAGCAACCTGCAATGACGGCGGCGCCCGTATCCTCGGTGCTGATCCGGAGGCGCTGGTCGGCCGGTCATGCTCGGAGATCTTCGGCGATGCCGACGCAATCATCGGTGCCATGGTGGCGCGAGTCGCTGATGGCGAGGTCAGTAGCCCGGAACTCGCGATGGATGTCGACCTGGCTCGAGTTACGGACGCCGACACCGACGATGACCGCGACCGCGTCTCCGTGAACGTGACGGTGCTGCCGCTGGTGGGTGGCGACGGAGGCCATCTCGGCACGATGATCGTGATGGAAGACATCAGCGGCGAGAAACGCGTGCGTGCCACGATGGCCCGCTACATGGATCCCGCACTTGCGGACCAGTTGGTACGTCGGGATCAGGAGATCCTCGGGGGCAAGAGCGTCGAAGCCACCGTGTTGTTCTCCGACATTCGTAGCTTCACCACACTGGCCGAGGAACTTGGGCCACAGGCGACGGTCTCGCTCTTGAATGACTACTTCACGATCATGGTCGATTGCATTCAGGCGCACGGGGGCATGCTCGACAAGTTCATCGGCGACGCGATCATGGCGGCGTTCGGCCTCCCGGTCGCGCGCGGCGACGATGTGGACCGCGGTGTGCAGGCGGCCATCGCGATGATCTCATCCTTGTTCGAGTGGAACCAGAGCCGCGCGCAGGATGGGCGCCAGCCTCTCGACATGGGCATTGGGCTGAACACGGGCATGGTCGTAGCGGGCAACATCGGGAGCCCCAAGCGCATGGACTTTACGATGATCGGCGACGGTGTGAACCTCGCATCGCGTCTTGAAAGCGCGTGTAAGCAATACAGCGCGCGAATCCTCATCAGCGAGCACACCTTTCGCCGCCTGAAGGGCGTGTACCGCACCCGTGAGGTCGATCATGTCGTGGTCAAGGGCAAGACCGAACCGGTGGCGGTGTACGAAGTGCTCGACTACCACAGCGCCGAAACGTTCCCGAATCTCATGGACGCGGTCAACTACTTCCGCGACGGCATCGAGAAGTACCGGCGCGGCGATTGGAAACCGGCGATCGACGCCTTCGGTGAAGTGCTGCGCGCCAACCCGGCCGATGCACTCTCGCGTACCTACGTCGAGCGTTGTCGTGCACTCGCGGCGGATCCCCCCGCCGATTGGAATGGCGTGTGGGTCATGACCTCCAAGTAGGCCACGCCGGCCGGACCCGACGAGCCGCTCACACCCGGGTGACGCGGCACCGGTCGACGGACGGCGACCGTCAGGTAAACGGTGTTAAGTTCCGTTCCAGGTCGCCGTCGATCCACGGCGGCCGTCGAAGGGAGCGAACCATGACTGGACCCGCCGTCCTCACCGGTCACGTCACGAACCAGGACCATCAGCCGGACCTGTCGGGCAATCTCTTTCCGATCGATCGCGAGCTCGACATCGATCGGTGTGAGATCACGGGCGCGCTCCCGCGCGGGTTGCGTGGTTCGTTCGTACGCAACGGCCCGAATCCGATGTTCGAGCCCATCGGCCGGTACCACATGTTCGACGGCGACGGCATGCTGCATTCCGTGACCTTCGAAGACGGTTCCGCCGGTTTTCGGAACCGCTGGATCCGGTCGCGCGGCCTCCAGATCGAGGCTGCACTCGGCCGGGCGGTCTATCCAGGTCTCGGTTCGGTGACGGACTTCCCCGATCCCGCGATCGTCGGCGATGCGGGACCGGTAAAGAACCCGGCCAACACCCACATCATCCGCCACGCCGGTCGGTACCTGGCGCTCTGGGAGGGCGGCAAGCCGACCGAGGTCACCGAGTCACTGGACACGGTCGGCGAGTACAGCTTCGACGGGGCGCTGCGCGGCGCGATGACCGCGCATCCGCGCATTGACCCCCGCACCGGCGAGATGTTCTTCTTTGCGTATTCGGTGTTCGAGCCGGTGATCCGGTACTACGCCGTCGACGCATCGGGCGCACTGATCCATCGCGCAAAAATCGACATCCCCGCGCCGGTGATGATGCACGACTTCGTGATCACCGAGCACCACGCGGTCTTTCTCGATTCGCCGATCGTGTTCGACATGGCGAATCTCGGCTCCGGTCCTATGACGCGGTGGCGGCCCGAGAACGGCACTCGTATCGGCGTGATGCCCCGGCTCGGGACCGCGGACGACGTGCGCTGGTTCGAGATCGAGCCCGGGCACGTTCAGCACTTCTGGAACGGTTGGGCCGACGGCGATCGCATCGAGTTCTCCGGCAGTCGGCTCGACCATCCCGATTTCGGTATCGATGGCGATGCACCGCTCGACGAGTCGATGGCGAGCGCCAGCGCCGGACACCCGACGCGGTACTGGTTGGATCTGAAGACGGGTCAAACCGGTCAGGAGCAGTTCGATGATCTGGGTGGCGACTTCTGCCGGATCAACGACGAGATGAACGGCATTCGCTCCCGTTACCACTACATGTCGGCCTTTATCGCAGAGAGCCGTCCGGCGGGCGACTTCGACGCGATCGTGAAGTACGACGACGCCACCGGTACCCGGCAGATCTGGAGTTCGGGTCCCACCGGGCACGTAGGTGAGAGTGTCTTCGCGCCGGATCCGGATGGCAATGCGGAGGACGACGGGTGGCTGATCAATGCGGTGTACGACTCTGCTACCGATCGCACCGACGTCTGCGTACTCGACGCACGCGCGGTCGAAGCGGGCCCGATTGCTCGGGTCCACCTCCCTCATCGGATGCCGTTCGGCTTTCATGCCAACTGGTTCGCCGCGGTCGACTGAGTTGTCTCACCGATGATCGTCACAACCCACAACTCGAACACCAATAGGAAACCGGGATCAAGGAGCATGCACATGCGTCGTGCAGGGATGGCTGTCTTCGTTGCAGCACTGATGGCAGCTGCCGGCTGTAGCAGCGCCGATCCCGTTGCCGGCGCGAAGAACGCCGCGCAACAGAACGCGGAGCGCGTCGCCAAACGCCTGGCCGGCCGGTACGCGCACTACGACGTCGTCGCTTACCAGAGCACCGACATGAAGACGCTCATCATCAGTTTCGGATTCACCGACCTCGCGGTGAAGGGCGACACGCTCTCCGCCACCGAGTCGTTCTGTCATTCGGAACTGCGCAGCGACCAGCCGATCACGACGGAAATGTCGGATGCCGCCACGAGCGCGATCCGGCCGATCTCCACGCCGGTGGCGGTGTCCCTGAAGAACGGACGGGTACGCATCAAGCGGCCCGCGACACCCACGGGGATCGGCATCCACCTGAAGGACCCGGCCCATGAGGCCCTACCGAGCAACCCCGACGATCCACGTATCGCCGATGACGACCACGATGGCAAGCCCGGGGTGACGGTGCATATCAAGGTCACTGACGCGGTCCAGGGCGACTTGTACATCGCCCGCCGCGAGATCTTCGCCTACGACGTGCTCGCCCAGCCTGACGCGTCATTGCAGGGAACGGTCTCCGACCACTCCGAGCAGCTGATCGTCGGTGCCACCAACGACATCTTCAAGACCAAGGCCAAGTGGATCCAGTATCCCGATCTCAGCAAGAGTCCGATCATTCTCAAGCCGGTGGCGAAGGGTTGGGACTGCACCCGTCTGATGACGGAGCGCGACCGGCTGTTCCCGCCCACTCCGACCGTGGACTGGTAGGGCCATGTTCCGACACGTGGTCATGTTTCGATGGACTCCCGACGCGACCGCCGAGGCGAAGGCGTTGGTCGCTGCCGGGTTGGCAGAACTTCCCGACGCGATCGAGACGATCCGCGCGTATGAGTTCGGTCCCGATGCCGGACTCGCTGAGGGCAACTGGGATTTCGTGGTGGTGGCCGACTTCGATGACATCGACGGCTACATCGTCTACCGAGACCACCCGACGCATCAAGGGTTGATCACCGAGCGGATTCGACCGGTGGTGGCCGGACGGGCGGCCCTGCAGTACTCGCTGAAGGACTGACCGGTCAGCCCTTCAGCCGCGCGGCCTGCTGCCTCCGATGCGGAGCAACCGCCGGGCGTTGGCATCGAATATCTCGGCGAGGTTGGCGTCGCCCCAGCTGGGGTCGTTGCTCTGATCCCAGCCCGCCAAGTTGGTGCCGGCCACCACCCGTCCGGAGCCGAACGCATCGAGTAATGCTTGCAGCGCCCGCGGCCCACCCACATGCCCATCCCACCACAGCCGCCCCAGCCGTTCGGCGACCGCGCCTTCATCACGCAGATGCTCGGACGCCCACGGTCGAGTGCGCGCCGCGTGTTCCAGGCGTTCGGCCAGCCACGATGTGGCACCACCGCCGTGGCTCATGCACACATCGAGCGTGGGGTGGCGGTCCAGCACACCACCGAGGATCAGCGTCGCGACCGCGAGCGTCTCCTCGTAACAGAACCCGAGCCACAGGTCGCCGTCGAACCGGGCGAGGCGATCGTCGCGCCGCGGGGCGTCGATACCATCGGGTGCCGGGTGGATCAACAACGGAACGTCGAGGTCGGTGCAGGTAGACCACACCTCGTCGAACGCCGGGTCGTCAAGTGGCCGACCGAGGTCCGTTCCGATATACGCACCCAGCAGACCGAGCTCGGTCACCGCTCGGCGCAACTCACTCGCGGCGCGCGCCGGATCCTGCATGGGGAGCTGCGCGAAGCCGGCCAGACGTTCCGGTGCCTCGGCCACGAGCATCGCGAGTTCGTCGTTGTGACGCCGGCAGAAGGCGTCGGCCCAATCTGCTTCCACGTGCGTGAAGTAGGTGAGGGGATTCGGTGAGAGCACCGCAAGGGTGATTCCCATCTCGTCCATGGCGGCGAGCCGGAGATCGAGATCCATGAACGGACTGTCGGCGTAGCGAACCCCAACCAACGTGTAGTCGCCGACGCGATAACACGGAAGTCGTCCGGTGGCTGGGTCGCCCGGGTCAAGCTCCGGTCCGTAGGGCCCGGCCGCGCCGAGCACCGATGCGAGGACGACGTGAGCGTGCAGATCGATCATCGAGGCTCAGAAGTGCACGGGGTATCGGGCCCAGTAACCACGGTCGCTGGTGGGATCGAGCTCCGGCGGATCCCCCGGGATTCGTGCCGCACCGGCGCGCAGCACCGCCTGAATCGCCACCGGTACCAGGCCGTAGAGGTGGTCGGGCCCCGGGTCTTCGCCGAGCGGATCGAGTCCGGCCGCGAGGTCTTGGCCGATGCAGGCGTGCATGCCCTGGCCGAAGCTGAGCCCCCACTTCGGTACGCCGATCGGCAACTCGCGGTGGGGGTCGAACGCGTCGGCCGCGTCACCGAAGATCGTCCGGTCGCGATTCGCGGCCATCAGATCGATGATGAGTTTGTCGTCGGCGCGGAGGTGAACTCCACCCGGCAGGTCGATGTCTTCGAGCGCCCAGCGCATGGCAACCGGGCTGGACGGTTGTAGGCGCACGGTCTCGTGGACGCAGCGCTGCAGAAAGCCGACGTCGGTGCGCGCGAGTTCGGCATCGGCCGGGTTGCTGTCGTCGAGCATGAAGATGTTGTGCAACGTGCGCACGAACGCGGTGGCCGAAGTGTGGGCGCCGGCGAGCAGGAAGAAGCACGTTTCGCGCAGGACGACATCGGGCGGGAGCGCGAGGTTGTCCTGATTCCGCAGGAGGATCGTCAGCACGTCGCGGGGGAGGTCTTGCTCGGTGATCTCACCCGCAGCCAACTGCGCGAGGGCGTGGCGCCGGGTCGCGATGGATGGTGTGAGGAACTCACGGTCGAACGAGTCGAGTGCCGCCGCGACTTCGGCCCGCTTGGCGTCGCGGTCGCCCGTGTAGTGAGCGAGCGTGGCTCCCTCGATGAACCGCATCATGTACGAGTAGAGGTGGTACGTCTCCTCTGGCGTCCCGCTCGGGCGGTCCACCCCGGCAGTGAACGCCGCCAGGTTCATCATGATCTGATGGCTGAGGCTGACCAGTTCGGCGTGTCCGTCGGCGCGATACGGGGCCAAGGTGGCCTCTACGATCGGCGGAAACAGTTCGCGCTCGTATTGGGTCTGGGTGTCGCGCCGGAACAGCCGATTCTCGAGTCGTCGCCGCGATCGGTGCTCGTCTCCGTGCAGGTTGACCAGCACCTGGTCCATCACCACCTCGCCCGCGTCGTAGAGCGCCTGACGAAGATCCTTGTTGCGAAAGGCCGCGCGAGCGTCTTCGTATGCCGTGATCGTGATCTCGGTCGGTGTTGGCACGGTCGCTCCTTGGTTCAGCGGATCACGAGGCATCGGATCCCCCTCGGCGGCACCATGCCAGCGCGCCGCGGAGTACGGCGCGATGGACAGGGTTGATCATCGATTCGGTGCCGTGGCCGAGTACGTCGGTGACGACGCGACCCTTGCCGAACCTTCGGGCCCACAGCAGCGGCTGATCCTGACCAAGATGTGAAGCGGTGAGTAGAGGTACGAGGTCGTCGACCGTCTCGAGGCGCAGGTACAGCTCGTCGCGCACACAAAACGGGGTCACCGCCTGGGTGATGGGATGCTCGCGGCCGGCCGGGGTGACCGCGACCTCGATGTCGGCAACGGGTGGGTGGGAGGAGGTCTCCCAGTTCCAGGAGGCGCCGACCAGTTCGTGCCAGGTGGGCTCGGCGTCGAAGCAGATGACGCCGGTGTGGAGTACCAAGAGTCCGCCGCCCTCGGCGACATAGCGCGCGAGTACGGCCGCATCGGCGGCGCCGAGTGCGAACGCGAGCCGGTCGCGCTGATCCGCATATCGATTGGTCTCCATGCGCCAGCGCAACGCGTTCACGGTGATGAGCTGCCAGGGAGGGATCTCGCGTTCCTCGGCGCGCCGGAGTGCAGTGAAGAACTCGACCGGCTCGGTGACGACGGTTGGGTTGAGCCCGATATCTGCGCTGAGCGCCCCGAGTTCTCTGGTGGTGGCGTCGAAGTCGTGACCGGGGCCGCCGGAAAGCACCAGGTTGCCGCTCACGGGTCGAGAGCGGGATCGACGCCCACCGCATCGACCGCAAGCGGGCGCGGCAGGGTGCTGATGACGCTCATGGTGACGCCGCCGTCCACGAGTAGCTCGGTGCCGTTGATGTAGCCCGCGCCGTCGGAGAGGAGAAACAGAACGGCGGCCGCCACATCCGATGGTGTGCCCAACCGGCCGAGTGGTACGCGCTCGGAGCGGAGTCGGCGGATCTCCGGATCGGCGTAGATCGCTTCGGACATTCCGGCGTCGATAAGCCCCGGCGCGACCGCGTTGACCCGGATGCCGAGCGGTCCCCATTCCAGCGCCATTTGCTGGGTCAAGCGGGCGACGCCCGCCTTCGTCGCGCCGTACGCACCGGCGTTGGGGCCGGGAGCAACGCCGTTCATCGAAGTGATCGCGACGATTGATCCGCCGGTCTCCGCCGCGATCATGCGACGCGCGACGGCCCGGGCGGTCAGAAACGTGCCTGTGAGATTCACGTCAACGACCGCCTGCCAGTCGTTGGCGGTCAGGTTGAGGAGCGGTCCGAACCGAACGATGCCCGCGTTGCAGACGACGCCATCGGGCGCGGGTGCGCCGGTTGCGGTCGCGAAAATGTCGAGCGCGGCCTCGAGCGCGGCTTCGTTGCGCGTGTCGGCCGCGAGCGCGGTTGCGGCGACGCCGATCGCGTCGGCGGTTCGGGACGCAGCATCGAAGTCGCGGTCGAGGACGCCGACCTTCCATCCGGCACCGGCGGCTTCGCTTGCGAGCGCAGCTCCCAGTCCACTGCCCGCACCCGTGACGAGGACCGATCCGACTCGACGATCGGTCACGACTGCGCGAGATCCCACGTGAGGGGACGCGTCGACCACGAGCCAACCTTCTCGCCCGCGAGTGGACGGCGCTCGGGCCATGGGCGATCCAGGTCGATCGCGGCGCCGCGCGAATACACATGGCGGAGGCGCGAACGGTCGCCGAGCACCGCGATGTCGGTGGCGGGGTCTCCGTCGATCACGATGAGGTCGGCTGCCGCATCGGGGAGGACGACCCCGATCGAATCATCGGGCCGTCGGAGCGCGAATGCTCCGTTGCGCGTCGCGCAGCTGATGGCTTCGAGTGGGGTAAGCCCGAGTACGTCGACGAAGAGTTCGACCTCGCGCGCGTGCCAATGTCCGTAGGGCGTGAGTGAAAAGCCGCTCTCGGAGCCGCACAGCAAGCGGACTCCGGCAGTGTGCGCGCGCCGGATCATCTCGCCCGTCGCGGCGATCTCCCCGCGGAAGATGTCGACCTGGGTGGTGGCGGCGCCGACCTTGGCGCCGTGGTCGGCGAGATTCGCGAGGAAGGTGAAGGTGGGCGCGATCGCGGAGCCGGCGGTGACGACGGCTTCGAGGGCTTCGTCGTCGAGGTAGCTGGCGTGCAGGATGAGGTCGACGCCGGCCTCCGCAGCCAGGCGCGTCGACTCCGCGCTTCGACAGTGCGCGATGGTCGGGGTGTTGAGCGCGTGCGCGGTGCCGGTGACCAACCGGATTTCCTCCGCAGACCAGACCGTGAGCTCCCCATTGGAGCGAGGCAACGAGCCGGTCACGTGGATCTTGATCCAGTCGGCGCCGTGCTTGATCTGTTGGCGAGTGGTCCGCACGATCTCGTCGCGATCTCCCATCACCGCCGCGTAGCCGAGAGTGCCGTGGTCGGGGATGAGTCGACCTGCGGTTCCTCCGGCCGTGGTCAGCAACGCGTTCATGCCGGCCGACATGCGCGGGCCCTCCACAAGACCGGCCTCGATTCCATCCCGCAGTACTGGTCCGAGGTTGAAGATGCAGTCGGCGTCGAGGAAACCGGTGACGCCGGCCCGCAACAGCTTGGGAACATTGTGCGCGGCGACGAGCATCGCGGCTGACTGCTCGCGGTGGAAAAACAACTCGTCGTTGCTCGCGGGTTCACCGAAGGTGATGTGGCAGTGCGCGTCGATGAGGCCGGGCATCACGGTCAGGCCCGAGACGTCCACGGTCGTGATGTCGGCATTGGCCGCGGCGGCTGCGGCGCGGGCGGCTTGGCCGACGGCGACGATGCGGTCGACTTCGAACAGCACGTCGGTATCCGCGCGTGGTGCGGCACCCGTGCCGTCGATGACGGTGCCACCGCTCAGGAGCACCCGAGGTGTCGGCACCTCAGACCGGCTCGACGAATCGGTCGAGCGCGTCCGAGACCGCGGTGCCTGCGGGCAGCGCGTCGGATCCGATGGCAAGGTCGACGGCACGCTGGAAGTGGTGGATCAGCCGCTCGTGCCAACCGATCTGAAACGGGCGCGCACCCGGCGACGACACCGAGGCCTGGATCGGGGCCATGTTCGCCGTGTCCTGGGCCATCACCGTCTCGAACAACGCCATCCGTTCCACGTGGTCGGCGGGGATCTCGTCGCCGACCCAGGCCGGTGCGTACCACCGCAGCTCGAGTTCGGTGTGGTCCACGTCGACGGGCCACATGCACAAGAACGTGAATGCACCGGTATCCATCGGCACGACCAGGTTGGGGAAGATACCGTACGAGGTCGAGGTCTGACGCCACAGAAGGCCGACTGCCGGGTTGTCGAACTCCGGTGACACCATCGGGAAGTCGCGCAACTCCGCCCGCTTCTCTACGGTCAGTCGACTGTTGCCGTTGGGCAGCATCGCGACCGTCACGGACTGGTCGTCATACAGCAGCGCCGCGTTGTCGGGATGGACGGTGCGGACGTGGTACACCTCCAAGAACGCGTCGACCATCAGCTTCCAGTTGCACGCGAGGTGATGCACGTTCGTCCCGACGAGCCGCATGGCCGGCCCGTCGATCTCTTTCATCTGGTCGCCGATCGGGCCTAGGAAGTCGAGCAGCGTCGGTCCATCCGGCGCTTCGCTCACGAAGACCCAGCCGTCCCAGGTCTCACAACGCACTGGTACGAGACCGAGCTGACCCATGTCGAGCTCCGCAAAGCTACGCGCGTCGGGTATGGCCTTCAGCGCACCGTCGGTGCCGTAGGACCACGAGTGGTACTGGCACGTCAGCCGGCGTGCGGTGCCGCACTCGTCGCGGGTGACGGGCGCACCGCGATGCCGGCAGGCGTTGTAGAAGGCGCGCAAGATTCCGTCGTCGCCGCGGACGATCACAATCGGAGCACCCGATCGCGTGAACGTGCGGTAGGAGCCCGGGTCGGGCCACTCCGACTCGTGGCCGGCGAACAGCCAGGACCGAGCGAAGACTCGCTCTCGTTCGAGCTGGAAGAACGCGGGGTCGGTGTAGCGCGGTGTGGGAATCGGAGGAACCGGCACCGACTCCGGCAGGGGTGCACTCCGAGTCTTCTCGACCTCGATTCGTTCCCGAATGGTCCGTTCCAACGTCACTTCCATGCCATCTCCTCGCGGTGTGCATTGGCTCGGTCGGCGGGTCGACTCGATGTTCCGACGCAAGTGTTGTTCATGGCTGGAGGCGGCCCAGGTTCTCCCATGGAGAGATGACGAGCTCGATCGCGTCCTCGAACACGAGCACGTGCACCGGCTCGGGTTCCACGAGGTCCGCCCACCCAGTGCCGTCCTCGATAGTGCAGGACGATGTTGGCACCTTGCGCTGCTTTGGATCGATCATTCCGGCGTCGTAGAAGGTGCGGTCACAGATGCCGTTTTCCCAGTAGATGAAGTCGTTGTCCGTCGCCCACTCCGGCGCGGGCGTGACCAGCGGGGCCTCGTCGCCGTCGGGGAGGTTGATAGTGGAGACGAATGCGGTCGGACGCTATACACGTTCAGGGTGATGAGGTGCGCGGGTTCGTCGTCGCGCAGACACCGAATCGGAGTGGAGCGGAAACCCGCGGGGAGGTTGAGCCGCGCGCGCAACTCGTCGATGAGCTCGCGTTTGATCCGGTACACGAAGTACACCGAGGGCGGGTCGGCCTCCACCGTGAAGTTGACCAGCGGCTGCTCGCGCCCGATGGCGATCATGAATGCCTGGCGCAGCGCGAGCTGGGTGTAGAGGAACCGCTTGAGGATCGTGCGCCCGCGTCGGCCGCGCCGCGTGAGTGGCCGCGCCAGGGGAGCAGCGGGACCGGACGTGACGGCGTCGGAGCTTCGCGAAAGGTTGGTAAACACTGTTCACCAACCTATCGGCTGACACTCGCATCCATCAAGCCCATGGAGGATCCTCGTGCCCACTCCGCGATCGCTGACCACTGCGCCCCACACCGACTTCGAGCTCGAGGTGGTCTCCGGCACGTGGCCCACCGACATCAGCGGTGAAGTGGTCTTCTCGAGCTTCCAGAACAGTCAGACCCTCCCGTACGGGATCTTCGACTGGGGCTCGATCTGCCGGTTGTCGCTCGAGCCCGGCGGGCGCGGCGCCGCGCCGGGTCGCTTCTCCTGGCAGACGCGTTCGATTCAGACACCCGGCAAGCGGCTCTACGACCGCCACCCGGAGCAGTTCGCGCCGGGCCCGATCGGTTACCTGTCACCGTTCGGACCGCCGAACTCCTCGAACACCGCGCCCTTGCCGTGGGGGAACCGTCTCTACACCACTTGGGATGCGGGCCGGCCAGTCGAGCTGAATCCGGAGACGCTCGAGTTCGTGGCCGAGGTCGGCCACGTGGACAGTTGGGGCGGCAGCTCGATGGAGATGGCGGGTGTGCTGCCCTTCCTCTTCTCCACCGCTCATCCCGTGGCCGACCCCGAGCGCGACTGTCTCTGGACCGTGAAGCTCGAGTTGGTCATGGAACCGACGTTCGGCATGCGGCCATCGGTCGTGCGCTACGACCGACACGACGGCACGCAGGTTCGTCACTGGCCCCTGGATGGCGTCGCATTTGGCGGGTCGCTCCACACCGTGAGTCAGACCCGCGACTGGATCATCCTGTGCGACTCGGGCAACTTCAAGGCCGACCCCGCAGAGATGATGGGTGGTGCGCGCACGCTCACGATCGACAAAGAGGTCCCGGTCTGGCTGATCCGCAAGGACCAGCTGGAGGGTGTGGCATCGGGAACCCCGGTGACCCCGGTGTGCTTCACGATGGCGCCACCCACGGGCCACTACTACGCGCGCTGGGATGACACCGACGGCATCTCCGTGGTGTGGGAGGGCATGGACCTCATGGACCTCGGTCTCTACATGCGCGCCGATGACCTCGACGTCAACGGGAACCCGGTCGACCCCGGCGTGGTCGGCCTCTACAACATGGCCATGGCGCCCGAGACGATCACCGAGGTGATCTTCGATCCGGAATCCGGGAAGGTGCTGGAACAAGGTCTGTTCAAGCAGGACTGGACGTTCAACCTCCAGCTCTCGGCGATGGACTGGAGCACCGAAGGCATGTCGGCGCCAACGCTGCACCACGTCACCTATCAGGGATGTCGTCCGGGGAACATCAGCCGACGCGCGGCTCGCCTGTACGAGGGCCGCATCGACCTCGACCAAGTCCGCGAAGACAGCCCCGGCGCGCTCTGTTCGTTCGATCGTCCCAGCATGGAGTTGAAGGGTCGCTGGGACTACACCGATCTTTCGGACCACATCACCTCACCGGCGTTCGCTCCGCGCGGCGCCCCCGCCGGGACCTACGCCGGCGGTGAGCCGGGCGGTCACGACGGCTACGTGATCCAGCCCGTCTGCAACGACGACGGCTTCCGGGTCGACGTGTTCGACGCCGCGAACGTTTCGGCGGGGCCGGTCGCCACCCTCGCCGGCACCAACAAGGAATGCATCCCGCTCGTGTTGCACTCGGCGTGGATGCCTTCTTATCACGGCCTCGCGGATGCCGAGCGCCTCCGCTTCTCCGACGAACTCAGCGACGAGCGCATGGCCTCAGTGCCCGACGAGTTCCACTCGAGCATTCGCGACGTCGCCGACGAGTGCAACAACCTGTAGTGCCGAACCACGCGGCGCGCTCACACCGAATGGAGGCCGGCGACGACCTCGGCCAGGTGCGAGGGGTCCGGCGCTCGGTTGTTCACCAGGCTGACCGACGCGGAGATGCCGTGGAGCCGGTCGATGATCTTCGGGGCAATCTCGTGGGGCTCGCCGACCACCGCGATCGTCTCGATGAACTCGTCGTCGATCAAGCCGGCCATCTCGGTCCAGCGGTTCTCGTGAGCCAATCGCTTGAGCTCGGGGTGCACGCCGCCGTAACCATGAAGCTCGAACACCGAGAGGTAGGCCGGAGTCGTTCCGTAGAAGGCCAACTGCGCGCGGACAGCTTCCCGGCTGCGTTCGTACTCCGCTTCGTTGCGGCCGGTCACCACCGTGGTGACACAGACCACCTCGATGTCGGCACGGTCTCGGCCCGTCCGGCGCGCCCCTTCGGCGATCGCGGGCAGGGTGATTTCGAGCAGCGATCGACGCGAGTTCACGGGATGCACCAGGAAACCGTCGGCCACCTCGCCGGCGACCGCGGTCATTTGCGGTCCGAACCCTGCGGTGAGGATGCGGGGTGGACCAAAGACGTTGGGCCCGGGATCGAACGCGGGGATCATGCGGGTGTGGGTGTAGAAGTCGCCTGCGAAACTGAGCGGGATGCCTTCGGTCCAACTCTCCCAGATGGCTCGGATCCCGCCTACGAGTTCGCGCATGCGGGCCACGGGCCGCGACCATGGCATCGAAAACCGTTGCTCGATGTGCGGCCGGATCTGGGAGCCGAGCCCGAGGACGAACCGCCCGCCGGTGACGGTTTGGAGATCCCACGCGACGTTGGCGAGGGTCATCGGAGTGCGGGCGAAGGCGATGGCGATCGCGGTACCGAGTTCGATGGTGGAGGTGTGCTCACCCGCGACCGCCAGCGGGATGAAGGGATCGTGTTTCGCCTCGAACGAGAATGCTCGGTCGTAGCCGATCTGCTCGAGTTGCGGGTACACCGTCCGCACGTCTCCCAGGTCCTCGGTCGGCACCGTCATCGAAACATGCACCCCTCGATGCTATGGCCGCGACCGCGTTGCTCGTCCTTGACCTCAGCTACGACGCGGGTGTCTCGCCGGCTAGAGCAGGACGGCGGCGGAGTGCCAGATGATCGATGAGGCCACTGCCGCCAGGCGGTCTCGGACTTCAGGGTCGAGTGTTCCGCCGAACTCGTGGACTTCTGTGATGGCATGCACAACGCCCGGCTCGCTTCCCTCCCATTTCGTGCTGGGTCGGTGGAGGAGTTGGCGCATCGCTCGGTTTTCGCGGAGCACGTCGGCCGTGAAGTGCTCGATCCCCGCGGTCGCGGCCGCGACACCGAGCGCTTCCATGAGGAGGGTTCCGATCCCGCGACCCTGCATGCGGTCGATCAGACCGACTCCGATATCGGCTTCGGAGTGGTCCGATCGCGAACGGATGAACCGGGCCGACCCGATCGTGGGCAACTCGGGATCGTCGGCATCGATCGCGACCCACGCGAAATGGTCGATGTAGTTCACGTCGAGGAGGTAACTGACCACGGATTCAGGCGGCATTCCTGCGGAGAAGAACCGGCGTCGCAGCGACTCGCGCGACATCGCGGCGAGTCCGGCGGCCAGTTCGGAGCCGTCGGAAGACAATCCTGGTCGCAGGTGGATCGCGAGTCCGTCGGCGAGCGTGAGCCCAACCGGCTCGGCGAGCCGGGCCAGGCGATCCGCGACGACACGAGCGATCGCCTCGGCAATGTCGTGATCGGTCAACAGGCGATGGAGGTCGGTGGCATCGCCGATCGCGATCACGACGTCCGTCGTCGCGGTGACCGTCGCGCTTCGGGGAGCACCGGTAATCAGGGCCAACTCGCCGACGATCGAACCGGGGCCGGCGACCCCGATATGAACCAGGCCGGTGGGGGAGTTGCGGGAGACATCGGCGGTTCCGGCGGTGATGTAGGCAAACCAGCCGGCGGCCTCGCCTTGGATCATGATCTGCTCGCCGGCGGCGAATCGATGCTGAGGATTGTTAGCGAGCAGCGCGTCGAGGGCCGCTCGCCGGGTCGATTCGGACTCCCACAACGATGGGGACGAGCGCGCCGCTTCGGGACCGGTGAAACCGCTCATGCGTTCATCGGCCAACGCGAAGTCCCGAATGTCGACGTCTTCGCAAGCAGGTGATCATCCTCGCCTCATCATGGCGCGGCAGCACGCGTCGTGGCTACTGCAGGTGTTGCAGACGCTCGCGGTACTCCTCGGGGGTGATGTCACCGCGGGCGAGTCGCTCGGCGAGGATCGCCCGAGCGTTCTCCAACCCCGAACGCGGGCGGTGCTCGCCGCCGCGCGCGATCAACCAGACCACGAGTCCGATGACCGCGACCGCGAAAAGCATCATCACGGTCATGAACACCCACGCTCCATCTCCGCCACCCCACATATGACCGTCACGCCACTCGGCGACGATTCCAATAATTGCGGTGGACCTGATCATGGTCGTACCTCCAGGTGTCGACAGTGCTCAGCTCTACCATACGGATGATCAGCGCGGGTCAACAGAGGCCGAGGTCCCGACCCGGCGGGGGCCGCCGTATCCGTTGAACTCCTCACACCGCGCGTCGGCGTCGGAGGGGATCTTGTCCGAATCGCCGTAACGGGTAGCGAGCCTCCTCCGCTGAGCGAGGATGTGGCTGTAGCGTCGCCGCTGCATGGAGATGCCCCCCAGTGACGCCGAACCACGGTCTCCTGCCGAAGTCGATGTATCGGCGAGCGATCATCGGCCACGGCATCCACGGACGAAGAAGGTGGTCACCGGGTTCTCGGCGGTCGTGATCATCGCCGCCGGACTGGGCTTCTTCGCACTCCGCACGGGAAGCGGGTTGCAGTCGATCCACCGACTCGTGGCAAGTCCCGAACGGTCTCGTGCTTCGTGGTTCTACCAATGGGACCGGTGCATCCAAGATTCCCTCGACCGGCGGGTGCCGGCGGGTGCGCGGGTGTACCTCGATCCGGTGCAGCAGTACTGGACGCAGGGCCTGGCATCGTTCGCCACCCCAAGACTGCGCATCGTTGCTCGACCCGCGAACGCTGACTACGTGCTGTCGGTGGCCGACGTGACGAGCTCCACACCGGCGTCTCAGCGATGCGGCAAGGCCCTCGCGCCGAGCCCGAACCCTCCGGATTTTCCGATCGGCGCGCAAATCACGCTCGTAGTTGAGCCGCGGCGGTGACCGTCGTTGCGTTGGCGGTGCTCCTCACGGTGCCCGGTCTCTTGCTCGCGCGCGTCATCACGCGTTCTTGGCCGTTCGCGGTTCCCCTCGCACCACTGGTGACTGCACTCGCGTGCGCGGTGGGCGCGATCATCGAGGTTGCGACCGGCGTGGGTCTCCTCGTCTGCGTTGTGCCGGTCATCGTGGTGATGAATGGTCTGACGTTGTGGTCGTGTCGAAAGCGATATCCGGTCTCATCCGACTTATCCCTCCTGTCGACGCTCGCGATTTGCGCGGCGGCCGCACTCATGCTGATCCCACTCATTCGGCCTGCCGTTGATTGGGATACGCGGGCGACCTGGTTCCGATTGGCGCGGTGGCTGACGGAGGGCGGGAGGTTCACCCAACACGCGATCGGTAACGATGCGTACCCGTTCAACCGCGACTATCCGCCGTTCGCGGCGGCCACGATCGCAGTGTTCTGGCGGCTCGGAGCCGGCATCGATGATCGGAGCGGTCAGCTCATCGTGGGATTGTTGAATGGGTCGGCGGCCGTCGTGACTGCGCTCGCATTCCCGCGCCTCTTCCGCCGGGCACGGCTTGGTCCGATGCCGGCCGTCCTCGGGATGGCATTCGTGATTGCTGCCTTCGGAATCTCAAAGCAGTACGGCACCGACGGGTATCAAGACCTCCTGTGGGGGCTGACCGCCGTGGGGGCGACGGTGTATCTCCTCATCGCTCCGGTGGGGAGTACGAACGGTGCCGTGGGTGTCGTGCTCGTGCTCGCCAGCGTGCTGACCAAAAACGACGCAACGGTGACCGCGATCGTGATCGCGCTGCTCGCCGCATACCGATATCGGGTCGTGCTGCGAAGGAACCCGGCGCCGCTCCTGCTCTCACCACTGCTCGTTGTGTGGTCCGTGCTGGCTCGCCACTTTGGATCGGTGAGTCAGTTCGAAATTGAATCGATCGTTGATTTTCTCACCGGGGATACCCAACTCTGGAAACGATTCGATCCAACCGTTACCGGCATCGAGCCCTACCTTGCCCTGCCGGTGGCGTTGGTACTGGGCGTCGCGGTGCTGGGGACCCTGACCGTGGTTTCGGCACGGAGACGGCTTGGTCTCGGTAGCTCCTGGAGATTGTGGCTCGTGTGGCTGTCGATGTGTGGGTCGCTCGTCCTCGCGTACGTGATCGCGAACAGCACACTGTCGGTCCATTTGCAATCGTCGGTCGATCGAACCACGTCGGCGCCGCACGTGCTCTTGCTCGCCGAACTCGCGTTGTGGACTCTCACGGCCATGTCGTTCCTTGTGATGCGCAGCGGTGCAATTTGTTCCCAACCTGGATCGACGCGCGCACAGCCTCCGGGACCAAGCCAACGTGCCCAATCCGTCGGATACGGTGCGACACCAGAAACGCCATTCCGCCGGGGAAGGCCTGCCCGAACGTAAACGGAGATTCCATCGTGACGAAGACCGTGATGATTACCGGCGCCGGTTCTGGATTTGGGAAGGGCGCGAGCCTGGCGTTGGCCGCTCGCGGTCACCACGTGATCGCCACCACCGAGACCGATGCCCACGCCGACGCGTTACGAGCGGAGGCACCGCAACTCACGGTTGAGAAGCTCGACATCACCACCGCCGACGTTGCCAAGGCCGCAAAGTGGGACATCGACGTGCTGATCAACAACGCCGGCGCGGGCCAGACAGGACCGATGGCGGATGTGCCACTCGATCGCGTGCGGCATCTCTTCGAGGTCAATGTGTTCGGCACGCTGGCGGTGACCCAGCATGTCTTGGGGAGAATGGTCGCCAAGGGGTCGGGGCGAGTCATCATTGTGTCGTCGATCGCGGGGGTGATGTCCGGGCCGTCGTTCGGTCCGTATTCGATGACCAAGCACGCATTGGAAGCAATGGGGAAGGCCATGCGCGCCGAACTCGCTCCTCAAGGTATTGATGTGACGCTGCTCAACCCTGGTCCGTACCTCACGGGGTTCAACGACCGGATGGCCGACTCGATGTGGGAGTGGTTCGATGACGGGTCGCTGAACGCGCCAGCCACGCCGATGTTCGAAATGATGCGTGACTTCGTGACGAAGGGCCAGATGGATCCGGTTGAGGTCGTGAACCGGATGGTCGAGCTCACCGAGGCCGACACCACGACGGAAAACAACTTCGTGCCGCCCGGAATCCTCGGCGAGATGGGCGCGTAAGTTCCCTCGACGCAGCGTGAGGAGCAGCGTATGAACGGCACCGGTGGGTTCCCCGCGGCGGTCCGGGAGACCCATATTTCGACGGTCTTCTTCGTCGGCGACCGCGTCTACAAGCTCAAGAAGCCGGTGACGCTCGACTTCATCGACCTCTCGACGCCGTCGGCTCGGGCGCGGCTCTGCCAACGAGAAGTTGCGTTGAATCGTCGACTCGCGCCGGACGTGTACCTCGGCGTCGTCGAAGTCATCGGCACTGACGGTGTGCCGTGTGACTCCATGGTCGTGATGCGCCGAATGCCTGACGAGCGACGGTTATCGACGCTCGTCCGCCAGCAGGGTCGCTCGGACGACTGCCTCAGAGAAGTCGCGCGGGTGATCGCGTCCTTCCACGCGAAGGCCGAGACCTCGCCGTTGATCGCGCAAGCGGGCACGATTGAAGTCGTGCGCGCTCATTGGGAGTCGAACCTCGCCACGATGCAACCCTTCGTCGGGACGGTGCTCGACGTCGATGTCTCGGCCCGGGTCGCCGCGCTCGCGCACCGGTACCTCGATGGCCGGGCCCGTCTGTTCGGCACTCGGATCGAGGAAGGGAAGGTGCGCGATGGTCACGGGGACCTGCTCGCCGACGACATCTTCTGCCTCGATGATGGCCCACGCATCCTTGACTGCATCGAGTTCGACGATCAGCTCCGTTACGGCGATGTCCTGGCCGATGTCGCGTTCCTCGCAATGGATCTCGAGCGGAGTGGCGCGCCCGAATCCGGCGTGCGTTTCCTCGGCTGGTATCGGGAGTTCTCGGGTGAGACGTACCCAGCGACGCTTGCTGCTCACTACATCGCGTACCGTGCCCATGTTCGTGCCAAAGTTGCATGTCTGCGGTCTGCGCAGGGCGACGTTTCGGCCGGCGCGGAGGCAGCACAACTTCTTGAACTTGCCCACGATCACTTACGGCTCGGTCGGGTGGTGCTCGCGCTCGTGGGGGGGCTTCCGGGAACTGGGAAGTCGACCCTGGCGGTCGACCTCGCCGACCGGCTCGGCTGGAGCGTGCTGCGTTCCGATGAGATTCGCAAGGACCTGAAGGGAATCGGGCACACGATCCGACGAGATGACGCCTTCGGAGCAGGCCTCTACGACGCACGGTCCACCGCCGCCACCTACGAGGCTCTGCTCGGGCGCGCTCGGACGATGCTCCAACTCGGCGAGCCCGTGATTCTGGACGCTTCATGGAACTCCGATGAGTGGCGCGAGGCCGCTCGGGCGATTGCTGCTGACACGGCTGCCGACCTTGTCGAACTGCGATGCGACGCTCCCACGGACACGACGCGGCAACGGCTCGTCGTTCGTGCCGCGTCCGACGCTGATGCTTCGGACGCGACCGCCGCGATCGCGGCGCGGATGGCGGAGGCTGCCGACGATTGGCCGACCGCAGTCATGATCGACACGTCGCGGACCCGTGAACAGTCGGTGGCCACCGCGCTCGCTCGGCTTTGAGGCCGGGTTTCCCACCGCGGAGCCGGTCGGTGACTCAGGACGGCGCACGTCGGTGTTCCGAGAGGGTGCGAAAACTCGAAATGCGCACCGAGGGTCTTCAGTCCCTAGGCATCTCGGTGCGTGTCCGCGAGAGTGGTACTGGACCTCGCTCAGTCGGGCGTGGTCGCAGGGCGAGAGGGAGATCACATGGGAGTCGTCGTTGTCGGCATCGATGGTTCGGACGCGTCGATGGACGCGTTGCAGTTTGCGGCGGGTGAGGCACGGATGCGTGCAGTTCCCTTGCGAGTCGTGTGTGGTTGGACGCTGCCGGTCACTCAGGTCGGTCCGGGGATGGGATGGCCCGACCCGGCCGTCTTCGAGAGTGCGGCTCAGCACACACTCGACGCCGCGATGACGGCGATGGGAAGCGAGTTCGAGGGGATCGACGTGGAGTCGCGGGTGGCCGATGGCGGCGGCGCCCAGGTGGTGTTGGAGAGTTGCTCGGACGCGGATCTTGTCGTGGTGGGATCGCGGGGACGAGGTGGATTCAAGGGTTTGCTCCTTGGTTCCGTGAGCCAACAAGTCGTCCTGCACGCGCCGTGTCCGGTGGTCGTGGTCCGTCACCTGAACACCGGTTGATGGATTCGGCCGCCGCCGGATTGCCCCTTGACGCGGTTCCTCTTCGGACACGACCCGCTCCCCACTCGATCAACCTGACCGAGCCGGCACACTCCGGAACGATGTCCCGACGGAAATCCGACCTCATAAACGGAACGATCTCCAGACGGTTCCACCGGAACGATGTCCTGGCGGTCGTCACGTAGTCTCGGGCCGATGAGCCACTGGCGCCGGTTGCTCGGCGCGTCGATCGCCTTTGTGATGGTGTTGGTATTCGGCACCGTCGGTTACTTGGTGCTCGGCTTCGGGGCCCTCGACGCGGTGTATCAAACCGTCACCACGGTCTCCACGGTCGGATTCCGCGAGGTCGAACCGCTTTCCGCGGCAGGTCAGATCTTCACAATGGCCTTGATCGTTGTCGGCGTCGGGACCGCGCTCTATGCGTTCAGCGTTCTGATCGAGACCCTCATCGAAGGTCGCCTCAACGAACTACTCGGGAGACGCCGTATGGAACATTCGATTGCATCGATGCACGGTCACGTCATCATTTGCGGGTGGGGGCGGGTTGGGCGCTCGATCGCCGACGAGCTTGCGGAGGCCGGTCGGGACGTGGTCATCGTGGAAGCCGATCCGAGCGTGCTCGACGGGATCTCGCATCCCGCGAAGGTCGGTGACGCGACCGAAGATGCCGTGCTGCGGGAGGCGGGTATCGAACGGGCCAGCGCCCTGGTGGCGGCCGTCCACCTGGACGCGGATAACTCGTTCATCACCCTCAGCGCCCGTGCCCTCAATCCCAAACTCTTTATCGTGGCCCGCGCCCGAAGCCAAGGCAGCGTCGAGAAGCTCCGGCGCGCGGGTGCGGATCGTGTGGTGAACCCGCAAAGCATCGGGGGCGCGCGTATGGCAGCCTTTGTCTTGCGACCGACCGCGATGAGAACGGCCGATTTCTGACCAATCCGGATCCTGATACCGAGATTCGTGAGGGCCACGTGATTATCGCGATCGGGACGCAGGATCAGCTCGACGCCCTCGTCGACTTCGTGGAGCGGTCAGACGCGCGTTAGACGGCGCGGCCTTACCCCGGCGCGGGCGGGGTCGTTACGGATCGATCAACAAGGGCGAGGGCCTCTGTCGAGGCCGTGAGTCGCTGTCCTAGGTTCGAACCATGTCCCTCGGAAACGCAACCGTGAAGGGCGTCCTCCGCTCGCCGTCGCACCGGGCGCTCTCGGGTTCCACCGACGCGCCCTCCTGGGTGCATCGTCGATTGATGGAAGCAGGGGAGCCAGGGTCCGAAGTCCCGAGTTCCGCCCTGTCCGTTGCCGTTGTCGAGTCGTTGACACCGACAGCTACGGCGGCCACTCGGTGAGCGCGCGACGGCGAAACTGATCGACCCCGACGGCAACGATCCGATCATGAGCCCATGCCATCGCCGGGCGCGCGATTCGCGCAGTGTGGGCGAGAACTGGGTTTCCGAGGGTTACGGACCATGCGAGCCGGGCGGACGCGCCGGTTCCGGCCGGTCGGATTTCGAGACGCGCTGGGCCGCGGAGATCACCGCTCACCGTGGTCGCGATCAGGTGGGGGGCGTCCATGGTGTCGATCCGGATAAGGCAGCGCAGCGAATAGGGGAGTGGAGACTGAATCGTGCAACGCGCCACCGTTCCCGCTTCGAGACCGACGGACTCGAACTCGCGGAGCCATGACCACCAGGCCGGGTAGTCGTCGGTACGGGTGAGCACCGCCCAGAGATCGGTGGGCGACACGTCGAAATTCCAGGTTCGATCGAATCGGAATGGAGCGACCACCCCGATCACGGCCCCGTGGTGCTCATCGATCGCGTCCGAGACGTTCGGGTGGATCGTTGTCGTCTCGAAACGTTGGGCTGTACCGGCGCGCGTCGAGGAGGCGGAGTCCAGGAATGTTGCGGAGTTCGAGCACCAGGAGGATTGCGACGGTGGTCACGATGCCGAGCACCTCGTGTCCGGTGCCCACGGTGGTGCCGATGGCCGCGGTCGCGAAGATCGCCGCCGCGGTCGTGATGCCTCGCACGAAGACGTTTTCCCCGTGGAGCACCACGCCGGCGCCGATGAACCCGATCCCGGTGATCGCGCCGGCGACCGCTTGTGGAGAGGTCTTCCAGAGCGTCGCGGTGATGGCGGTGACCGCCGCCCCGACCAATGCGAAGGTGCGGTCACCAGCCGGGGAGCCACGCAGCTCTCGCTCGAAACCGACGATGAAAGCCAGGCCAAACCCAAGGGCAACGCGACCGATGAGCGACCACTCCGAAGGCATGGAAGGCACTTGACCACATATCGCGCGGCCCCGCAACGTTGGGGTCCGGCGGCGCTGGCTGACCCAGCGGGTGGATCTCGGTCCGGCCGGTGATCGTAGGGAAGAATACGTCCATGCCCGACATCGGTGACCTGCTCTCGAAGATCGGTAGCGGCCTCTTTCAACAGGCGTTTGTGGTCGATGACCTCGAGGCCGCCGAGCGAATGATGCGAGCCACGCTCGGTTGCAGCGAGTTCATCGCATGCTCATGGGCCTGATGCCTTGGCGCTGACGACGGATCGGAAGCGACGCCCGTCGCGTGGGCTGCCCGGTCATCACACCTAGAGAACTTCGTCGCACATCACGATTGCCCGCACCGCCAACTGGGTTGGATTGGCGGGAACCGCCTCGGGCGGGAGATCGCCACGGTGGTCGCGGAGATAGGTCGCGGCGGCATCGACTGCACATCCGAATCGCCCTCGTTGCGTAGCGCGACCTGCAGGCCCGTGAGCCAGAGCGAGAAGTTCCCCGCGTCGAGGTCGGGTCGCGCGTCTGAGGCTAGTGCTGCCATGCCGTGCACTCTTGCACGCTCGGTGAACGTGATGTCAGATGATCTGGCCGTAGGTGCTGCAAAGCCCCGCGGCTTCGATGACCAGCAGCGACACGATGAAGAGCAGAACCGTGCCTCGGCGCCAGCCGCGCAGACGGGGTCCGCCGCTCATCGGTGCGGGCATGTACCACGCAGGCAACGCGGCGCCGCCGCCAGGGTCGATGACGCTGGCGAACGGCACGGCATTCTCCATTGGAGCATCGCGGTTCGCGGCCAAGGCCTGTTTCGTGAGCTCGGCGTCGCTCACGGGATACGCGTCGTCAGTGGGGGTCTTCCTGGGACCGACCATGCGTGGCCTCCTCTCGCGGCGTCGGCATTATGTTCGACTGCGAAGTTTACGGACGGATCAGGCCACTCGGCGCTGGCGTGCAGTCTGTTTCTCGAATCGTTCGATCCGGGGTCGGTGCTCAACGTGGTTCAACGGTTGGCGGAGTTGTCGAGCCACGTCCCGACGACGAGCCCCATGAACTGAGGTTGGGGTTTGAAACCAAGGGACGCGTAGAGCGCTTGGGCGTCGTCGGTTTGCAAGCCGATGTGTTGGCCGGGAACGCGATCACACAGACGACGAATCATCGCAGTCGCGATGCCGCGCCGGCGGTGGGTCGAGTACGTCCACACATCGATGAGGTATGCGTTGCACACGCCGTCGGAGAGCAGCCGGGCCATGCCGACCACGGCGTGGTCGTGCCATGCGATGGCAACATACGTTGCGTTGGCGAACGCCCGCTCCAGCGCTGCAGCTGATCGACCGTTGTCGAACTCGTCGGCAGTGAGGTCGGCCTTGGCCTTGGTCCAATCGACACCGACGATCGTCTCGACGATCCGTGTCGTCATGAAGTGACGTCTAGGCCGGAGTGCGGTGTCGAGAGCGTCGGGTCATCACGAGCCCTGCCCCAACGGCCGCGCCACCGATGGCCACGAGTTCCGCGACGTCGGTACCGGTGAGCGGAAGCGTCGTCGGTTTTACCGCGGTCTTGTTCGCTACCGCGGTCGGTTCTCGGTTGGGACTCACCTCAGGAGGCGGGCCACCGTTCGGGTATTGCGCGGCACCCGCGATGGTCAGCGGTGCGAGGATCCCGAACGCAGTCAACGCGGTGAGCCCGGTGATGCGGGAGACAGTGATTGCACGCATGGTGCCCTCCGTTTGCTCAGTGGGCGGGATCCGTCGATCGAATGCGATCGCCACACGGCTCCGCCCGCGGCTTCATCGTAGGAACCGGATGGGCCACCGTGGTGGATACCCCGCTCGCCCGGTGCAACCAACAGTGGATCAAGCGCTCCGTGAGCGCTCTAGGTCACCGTGGCCGGATCGATGCCCACTCCGCCCGCATCGCTGCTCGCATAGGCCGCGAGCGCAAAGCGCAGTACGTCGACTGCCTCATTCCCGCTCCACAGCAGTGGTCCCTCGCCGCTCCGGAGCCAGCGGAGCCAGTGGCGACCCGAGTCGCGGAAACTGCTCGCCCAGTCGTCGTCGAGCGCGTGGTAACTGCGCATTTCACCGTCGACGTAGACCTCGAGACTCGGCTGTTGGATGCCGCGGCCGGTGCAGCGGTTGACGCGTGCGAAGCCGCGGCGACCGGTGACCTCCCAGCGCTCGTCGTTGGTGTAGTAGTCGGAGCGGAGGTACATATCGGTCGCCAGGGTGATGTCCCAGACCCCGCGAATCCCGCTGGTGTGCTCCCAGGTGAGCGTGGTCGGTGCATCGATTTCCACACCGGGTACGACCTCGGTCCCGCCGATCCAGGCGCGTACTTCCCGAATGGGTCCGAACAGCCAGAGGGCCGTCGACAACTTGTGCCAACCATCGTCGAACACCAGGATGCCGCGGCCGTAACGCATCTGCAGGAACTGCCATTCGTAACTGCTCGCAGGCACCTCCCAGCCGCCACGCGAACTTGCGACCATCTTCAGGTGGTAACCGTTCACCTCGCCGATCTCGCCGGACTCCACCGTTGCCTTGAGCTGACGGAGCGGCTCATAGAACAGGTAGTTCTCCATTACCCGCAGTACGCAGTCGTTCGCACGAGCGGCGTCGAGCATGCGTTGCGCGGAGGCGAGGTCGTTGCACATGGGTTTTTGTAGATTGACGTGCCAGCCGTTCGCCAGGAGTTCGATGACGCCTTCGACGTGGAGCGGAATCGGCAGCAGCGCTTCCACCGTGTCCACGTCGAGCCCGCTGGCCGCGAGCTCGGCGACCGATGCGAACGTTTGGGCAGCCGGCCAGTCTCGCCGGCGTTCGGAACGGCGGTCTTCACTCGGGTCGACCAGCGCCACGACCTCGACGTCGGGGTTGTTCACGTATGCTCGCACGTTGAGGTCGTAGATCCGTCCCAGCCCGACGAACGCCGCGCGTACCGGGCGGTCATACGGCGTGAAGCTCATGATGGCTCACTCGCATCGAGCTGCTCCATGAACTCGAGTCTGATCCCGCCGGGCGCGTTCACGAAGGCGATCCGGCGCCGTCCGAAGGCGCCCTCCACGATCTCGGGGCCCCAGATGACGTCGTGTCCCACGAGTTCCGCGTCGAGGTCATCGGTGAAGAGTGCGGGGTGGAGAAAGCAATCGTCGGGCAGCATGACGTCGTCGCGGTAGATCGCTCGGGTGAAGAGCGTGATCATCACCGGTCCGAGGAACACGTCGGCCCTCTCGCCGTTGCGCCACGACAGACGGTCGCGCACCTCGGCCCCGGCCCGCTCGTAGAACGCACACGCAGTGTCGAGGTCCGACACTTGCACGGCCAGATTCGCCAACCCCGTGACCGTCATCGCTAGCCCTCCCCGGGCAGCATCCCATAAGCACTCGTGGGCGTGAGGCGGACTACGAGGCGACTGTCGGCCACCATCGCGGCTCGGTACCCGTCCCAGTTGGGGTGCTCGCCGGATACGGCTTGGTAGATCGCGACGAGCTCGTCGGCGGTCGGGTCGTTTGGGGTGGCGGCCACCGGAGAGAGATCTGCGGACCCTTCCACGACGGCGTAGGACCAAAAGTCCTGACTGGTCACGTAGAGCGAAGCGCGCGGATCACGTATGAGGTTCTTGGCCTTGGCCCGGTCGGCCGTGATCGAGATCCGGATTATCCCGGCCTCATCCACCGTGTAGACGATGTTCGAGAGTTGCGGTCGGCCATCGCGACGAATGGTTGTGAGGACCCCTTGGCGCTGCGCGCGTACGAACTCGATGGCCGTGGCGGTTTCCATCGGCCAGAGGGTAGACGCCGAAGCTCTCGCCTGGCTTGGCGCAGCTAGCCGCCCATTGCTCCGCGCTTCTCGCCCTTCTTCGCGTGCTTGTCGGCGCGCTTTTCCTTGATGGATTTCGACGGCTTCTTTGCGTCGTTCTTCTTCGGGGACTTGTCGCCCATGAGGGCTCCTTTGGCTTCGCCGACCATGAACGCATCAGCGGAATAGAGAACGGCTGCCCGAACGAACCAGGCAGCCGCACCGTACCAGGGAACCTGGCAATCGGCCGTCCGCTTCGGCCACGCTTTGCTCCGCGCTCGAACCGATACGGAACTTCGGTGTCACGACTCCGGGGTGGGACCGCCTCGCAGGAACTTTGGACGATCCGGGCGTGGTCACCGTCGGGCGAACCATCGCCCGGGGATTTCGAGGGCGCGCTCGATACCTGCCGCGACATCATGCACGTCGACGATCGAAGTCCCCGATGTGGTCTTTGGCGGTGTCGCAACCACGCAACGAACGCAAAGCGATTCACGCTGAGATCCGGCGAATCCGGTCGGAGTACTCCGCTCGGGTAGATGGTCGCTATCGGCGCGTCCTGCACCTTTGATCGCGCGTACGAGCGCGGGCGTCGGTCAGTGGGGTATCGATCGTCACGGTGTTGTGACCGACGCCGAACTCAGCCCACCGCGCGCTTCGCGACGGGAGCCCGGCCGGCAGTCTTGGTGGCTGATGTCTTCTTCGCCGGGCGCTTCTTGGCAACCGACTTCTTCGCGGGAGTCTTCTTAGCGGTCGCCTTTTTCGCAGTCACCTTCTTGGTGGGGCGCTTCGTGGTGGCCGACTGCTTCGCGGGAGCCTCTTCTGCGGGAGCCTTCTTGGCCGACATCTGTTTCACGCCGGCGGCACGCATGTCGGCGACACGCCGCTCCACATCGCGCAACTCGCGCCGCAAACCCGCGATCTGGGACCGGATCTCCTTGTCGATTGCCTTCAAGAGGCGCTCCGTCGAGGCTTCACCGCGGTCCACGAGTCGCTTCAGTTGCCGGTCGATCTCGCGGGCCTGCTTCTCGGACGCCTTCGTGAGCTGATCGGTCGCCGTGCCCAGTCGGTCGAGCAGGGCTTCGATGCCGTTGGTGTCTCGTCGTTTGCCAGCCATTGGTTCCTCCTTGGAAAGACCATCTCTCGTTACCGTACCTAGGTGCGCTTGGGGTGGGTAGGACCGTACGTCCCAAGTCTTCCGGGCTGGACGCTCGCCGTTCATCGGCGGAGTCCGGTGAACCGTTCGAAGCTATCGGTGGGCGGGGGTCATGTAGAACCACAACGGGAACGGAGCGCCGGCGTTCTTCATGGCGGCGCGAGCCGCGAGCACCGTGGTCCCCGCCTCGGTGGTTTCGTGGAACCATGCGTCGATGGCGCGACCACCCGGTGCAGGGCCCGTGGCCAACTCGATGGCAGCTTCCTCGTAGTACGAGCGGATGTCGTGGCAGAGTGCAGGCCCGTTGAGTTCGGGAATCCCGGCGGTGGACCAGTCGGCGCCGTTGGCAATTGCGTCGAGTACACCAAGGGCATCGGCCACCCCGTCAGCGTCCACCACACGACCCACTGAGGTGACTCCGCGCCGCGCGCGGGTCCGTTCGTACGCCTTGCGCAGGCCGCGTGCTTCATCGACGGCCGCCGGAAGACCGGGGTCGAAGCGCGGAGGAAGCGAGCATGCGGCGGGATGTTCGTCGGACTCAATGACATCCGGGTAATCCACCAGTACCGGACCCGCGGGAACCTCGAGCAGCGCGAGGGCTCGCGCCAGAACATCGTGCTGGAACTCAGGGTCGTTCGGTCGGCCGAGTGGTCGGCCGAGCGGAAACTCACAATGCAATGCGCGGGGCGGATTCACTTTCTCGGTCACGCCGCGGACCGACGACAGGACCACGGTAGCGATTCCGGCGGCTTCGAAGACATGCGCGAGCACACTCACGGTGCGCGTACAGAGTGGTCAGACGGGAGTGAAGATCGCCACGTCCACACCATCGCCGTGGAGCGCCGCCGCAGCGGCCGGGCCGGTGTCGAGACGGATCGTAGAGACGTCGTCGGGTTGGTTACCGGCAAACGACACGTGGCGTGGGGCGACTGCACCGATGGTGCCGAGCGCGGCGAGTTCCACGAGTCGATCGATGGGGAAGACCACGTTGAGGTCCATTGCGAATGCCGAGCGATCGAAGTTGGGGCTCCAATGGCCGAGCGCAAGATCCCGACGGCCGCGGTCGATGAACCGGTAGCCGGTGTCGTCGTTGCTGAAGCCTTCGTCATCCGGCGTATGGAGCGCGGCGGAGGTCACGATGGCGACAGTCGCATCCGCGAGCCGTACTGGTGTCACCCACGCCGGCTCCGGGAAATCCGGCGCGTCGAGCGACGCTGAATATGCACGCATTGTTTCGTCGCCGTTCATGATTGCTCCCGGTTCTGAGTTGGTGGGCGGAACCGTACGCGAAAGTTCGACCCCGATGTCCGAACGGCCGTCTACTCGGATTTATCATTTCCGCGTTGTTGGTTGCGGAACGGAGTTGTAGGTGCCCATTGTGAACGCGTACGTCGCGCACGAACGCGATGTCGAGATCGAAGCCTGGGATGGAATCGTCAACTGGCGAACGCTGGTGAGTGGCGATCGGACGCCAACCCACGCCATGACCGTCGGCACCGCGGAGATCCCGGTAGGAGCCCCGGTGGAAGGCGCCCGCCACCGCCACGCCGAGCCGGAGATCTACTACGTGATCAGTGGTTACGGTGACGTGTACCTCGACCAGGACGCCCACCCAGTAGAACCGGGGAGCGCAGTATTTGTGCCAGGGGGAGTCTGGCACTACGTGCAGAACACCGGACCCACACCGTTGAAGTTGGTGTACGTGTTTGCCGTGGATCACTACGCGGCCGTTCGGTACGAGTTCGCCGACTCCGGCGGCACCCTTACCGAGTAAGGCGTTGGAGCAGGTCGCGATAGTCAGTCATGGTGCCGACGTGGAGGCCGTCGACTTTGCCGACATCGTCCCAGCCTCGAAGAGCAATCGCGGCATCGGCCGCAGGATGGGCTGCGAAGATCACGCAGACATCGGTGGTGAGCGGTCCGCCTTGCAACGCCAGGCTGCGGACGGACGCGGGAGACAACCCGGCGAAGTAGTCCGCCTCGACGGCACACCGGTAGCGCTTGGCAGTGACGTGCAGCGCGACGGGACCGGCAACGTCAGGTCCGAAAATCGGCGCGAGGACCCGCGCACCGATTGCCTCATGTTCGTCGTCGATCTGATCGGCGTCGGCATCCCGGCCGGACTCGTCGAGATGCACAAGATGTCCGATGTCGTGGAGCAATGCAGCCGCCACGAGTGCATCGGCCGCCCGTTCCGTAACGGCCAGTGCCGCGCATTGGAGTGCGTGCGCCGTTTGGGTCACGTCCTCGCCGTACCTCTGATTTCCGAACTGGTCGTAAAGGGAAAGCACATCGTCGACGGTCGCGGGCTGCGTCATGCGGGCCGTCCTTGAAAATCGTTGATGAGCGAGACCTGCACGCGAGAACCATCGGCCTCCGCCGCCGCGAACTCGGCGAGTTTTTGGCGGTAGTATGCCTCGCGAAGGTCACCTTCCCGACGCGCGTTGTACGTGGGGTACAGCGCCCGGCGATCGCGGTTTGAGGTGTTCGGCCCGCTTCGGTGTGGTGTGCGGGAATGAAACCAGAGCGTGGTGCCGGCAGACACCGGGACGGTGTCCCAATCCATTGCTGCGACGAGGTCGGAGCGAATACAACCGTCATCGTCGGTGGGCAGCACCGTGTGGTGCATACCTGACACAACCTCGAGGCAACCGTTCGTTGCGTCGGCGTCGTCGATCGCAACCATGCATGACACGTGGCGCTCGACGAAGCGGTACGCGGGCGCGTCCTGATGGGGTGCGTAGCCCGCACCGCCGGCCGCCTTGTAATTAATCTTCTCCTTGTAGAGGACCGCGGGTTCTCCGAGCAGTGCACTCGCGGCCTCGACCATCGCGCCGGTGGTCAACCGCGCGCGAAGATCGGCGTGGAACGGCACGAAGTTCTCGGTGCGGCACAGGCGGGGGCCCACGTCGGTCATCTCTCGGTAGTGCAGATGGTCGCCGTCGTCGGGCCACGCCATGATCTCGTTGACCCAGACTCGGAGTTGCGCGGCCCCGGCGTCATCGATGCTGCGGGTCAGGATCCAACCATGTTCGGCGAAGAACGCTGAACCATCAGCGTCAACCTCGGAGTACACGGTCGGCGCCACAGCCTCCAGGGTACGCCTCCTCCCCGGGGCGCCGGGCCCGGCGGTCGTGCCACGAATAGTCTGCGGCCATGATCACACCGGGCCCGGCGCGGGTACGCGTCGCCTGATGTCCTCCACGATCGTCCGCCTCGTTGGGATCTATGACGCCGACGGTTCGTGGCGCGGCGAGATCACCTACTGGGTCGGTGCCCGCCTGGGAAGCGCGCATTGCGCCCTATGCGACATCACCCATGGAGTCTTCAGGGAGCGGCGCGACTGGCAGCAGTGCCGCGAGGGGCTGCCGGTCCCGTTCGAGGCATTCCATCGGGACGACCAGCCCGGCGCGGTGCGGCTCGCGGTGGCAGGTCGGTTGCCGAGTGTGGTTGCGGAGACGACCGACGATGCTGTGGTGGTTCTGTTGGGTCCGGACGAGCTGGAGGCCCGCGGCGGGTCCGTTGAGGGGTTGACCGACGCGATCGAGGACGCAGCCACGCGCGCAGGGCTGGCGTGGCCGTGATGAACGCGGGGACGGGACACGCCGGAAGTCGTTCGGTCTACGAGCTGCGTGTCGGATTCGGCGCGCATGCAGCATGGAGCGGGATCATTCCATCGGAACGGACGACGAGGGTGGTCAAGGCCTCCGCCGACATCGGTCGCGCGAGGTAGAAGCCCTGCCCTGCGGTGCAACCGTGCCGGGCGAGGTTCTCGAGCTGGCCAAGATGCTCGATACCCTCGGCGATCGCCGGGATCTCGAGGGTGCTCGCAAGCCGCACGATTGTGTGAGCGAGCAGGTTGACGCTGTCGGCTTCGATCTCGGCGACGAAGGCCTGGTCGATCTTGAGGGTGTCCACTGGGAATCGTTGGAGGTAGGCCAGCGAGGAGTACCCCGTTCCAAAGTCGTCGATCACTTCGTCGATTCGAGCCGCGAACTGAAGGGACTCCGTTCTGCCCGTTCCGCCTTGGAGCAAGATAGCGAACTCGTCGGCGCCGAGACGAGCGACGGTGTCTCCAGGTCGTACGCATTCGGTCAGGCGACATCCGACCGCAACGAGCAGTTCGTCCCCGGCCGAATGCCCGAGTCCCTCATTGATGTGCTTGAAGTCGTCGATGTCGAGTGCGAGCACCGCGACCTCACGATGTGATGAGGCGTCTCGGAGCCGGAGCGCATGCTCCACCCGGTCCATGAATAGCGCTCGATTCGCGAGGCCGGTGAGTTCGTCGTTGAACGCTTTCGCTCGGAGCTGGTGCTCGAGCGCGAGCTCCGCGGTGATGTCGCGCAACGTGATGACGACGCCGTCGACGCCGGCGTGATCGGTGAGGTTCGCGGCGACGGCCGCGCATGTACAAACCCCGCCATGTTTTCGAGGGACCCGGGTCTGGAAACTGACGGTCGATCGGGACGGGATCCCCACCGCGTTCTGGAGTTGGCGGCGGACGCTTCCGGCGTCGTCCGGGTCGGTGACGTCGGCGAAGCGACGCCCGATCAGGTCGGCCGGGTCGAATCCCCAGAGGGTGAGCACGGAGGGGCTCGCGTAGGTGATCTCCTCCTCGGCGTCGATGGTGATGACCACGTCAGTGGCGTTTTCGACCATGGCCGCGAATCGCTCGTTGCCCTGGGCCGTCGCCAGCGCGCGCCCGATCGAGATCAACGCCGCACCGCGAACGCCGACGAGTACCCAGATGACCAAGCCGGCGGACCCGATGCCTACCAACGTGAAGCGGTCCGGGCTCCGGCCCCAGCCTTCGAGGCCGACGAGAGTCACCAGGGGCGTGACCGCGCACACGAGGAGGAGCGACAGTCGACGGGCGCCGAGATGTGGGATGGAACTCGGCGGCCTGGCACGGACCGGTCCTCGACAGATGGCGGCCCCGGCCCACGCACCGTAGGACAGCATGAAGATGATGTCCTCGAGCCTCCCGACCTCTGCCAACAGGGCGATGTCGAGTGCGATCGCCGATGGTCGAGAGCCGGCTCGCGGTTCGCCAGAGCCCGGCGACGAGGATGGCGAGCCCGAGGTCACTGAGGTAGTCCGCGACGGTCGGGAACGCATTCGGGCTCGTTGTCTGGAGAACTGCCCACAAGATTTCGGCGGTCAGCAAGAGCGCCATCGCCGCCGCGAGCGTCCCCCAGGCGGTTGGGTCGTCGGGGTGGTGGTTCCAAGCTGCCCGTGCCAGCGCGATGGTCGCGACGCCAGGAGCGAGGAGGAAGACGATCTCGGCGAGGGGGCCCGTGGGCATCGCGGCGCGCGCGATCGCCAGAGCTCCGAGCGCCGAGCGCAGCCAGCACCACGTAGGCCCGATTCCTGGCGCTGGTCACCATGGCAGGTCATCGGCGGGTTGTCCTCCTGGGTTGAGCACCTTCGTCAGACGACGGGTTCGGTCCAGAAGGTGAGTTCGTGCGACGGTGGGTGATGACCACACCACTCTCAGCCGGATTGCCGCTCGAGCCGCCGGTGCATGCCGTCGGTCGAACCTCGACCACGCTCATCGACTCCGCACGTGATGACCGGACGTTGCTCGTCGACTGTTGGTATCCCGCGGTCGACGATGCCGGGAGTCGTTCGGTCTATGAGTTGCTCCCGGGGGTCGGCTTCACCGCGACGGCAGTTGTGGACGCACTGGCCGCGCCGGGTTCGCATCCGCTCGTGGTCTGGTCCCATGGCCGGAGCGGGACGCGCACGTCGTATGTGATGCTCTGCGAAGGGCTCGCGGCGCGCGGGTACGTGGTGGTAGCCGCGGATCACCCGGGCGACACGCTGTTCGACTGGATGACGGGATCGGCGGTGGACGACGAGACGAACGAACAGCAACGGGTGCAGGACGTTCGCCATCTTCTCGATGTCACGCTCGCAGGCGGGGCGGGCTTCACGCCCGCGTTGGAGTTCGATGAATCCCAGATCGCGGTGGCGGGCCATTCCTATGGCGCCTGGACGGCCTACGCGTTTGCGGGCGCGGATCCTGTGGATGCTCGCGTCGGTGCAGTGGTCGGGCTCCAGCCGTTCATGCGCTCGCTGCGTCGGCGTGTCCTCGGACGGATTTCGGCGCCGGCCCTGATCATTGCGGGCGCGAAGGACCAGACCACGCCGCCTGCACTCGATGCAGATCGGGGCTTTGCTGCTCTGGTGAACACCGATGTGTTGTGCGTCGACGTTGAGCACGCGGGTCACCAAGCGTGTAGCGATGTGGGCCTGTACCTGGAAGTTGCGCCGCAGGTCGAGAACGTTCCCGAGATCGTGACGGAGTTCGTTTCGAGCATGGCCGATCAGGTCACGGGTACCGCAGGCGACCCATGGCGGCCCACGGTGGGTTTCCACCTCAGGATGCTGGGTGCGTTTCTCGACGATGTCTTCGATCGGGATCGCGATCGCGCTCGTGCCGAACTCATGGAGTTGGCCAACCTGCCCGGTGTCACCACCCGGCGCACGACCGTTCTCCGGTAGCCGGTCCGGAGAACTGGGCGAGCTAGGAACGCCCTGTCAGTCGCCGGAGTATTGGGCGAGAACGAGGGGGAGCACCGGTCCGCTTCCACCCTCGCGCAGGAGTCCGCCCACCACGGTGAGGGTCCAGCGCGAGTCGGTGGTGTCGTCGACGAGGAGGACCGGCGTGTCGGGCACGGGCTCGGTGAGAGCGAAGGCGCCCAGGACGTTGGCGTGTTGCTGCGAGCTGTTCTGCATCTCGGCTTGGGGTAGCGCGTCCCGTAGTCGGGATACGGCACCGTGATACGGAATGCCGAGTTCGGCGGCGATTCGCTTCGCTACCGATGCCACGAGATCCGGGTGGCGCGATGAGGGCACGCTGGCGACCCAACGTGGGCGGGGTTCGGGCTTCCACATCTGCACGAGCCGCACTGCGGCGCCGACGAGTTCATCGGAGAACTCACCAAGGGCGCGTTGTTCCTTCACGAGCCCGCCCCAACCGCCATCGCCCCAGAACGAGAGGGCGCGCCCGGTTTCCAGTTGCTGGTCGACAGGGATCTTGCCGCCGACCGCGCGCATCTTGCGCGGGTCGATCGTCAGGGGCTTGTGCCGCAGGTACTCCTGCGCGCGTACCACCAGCGCCCGGTCGAGCGCGATTGCCAAGCTCTCGCCGGTACAGCGTGAGCATCGACCGCACGGAGACGCGGTGGGATCGTCGAGCGCGCGGCCGAGCAACTCCATGAGACACGTCTCGCTGTCCAGATAGTCGTCCATGATCTGTTGCTCGCGACGGCGCTGCGCGGTCACGTGCTCGATGCGCGCCGCGGGGTAGACCCATGCTCCCTCCGTGCGTCGGTACTTCGCGCCGCGTCTCTCGACCGCGCCTTCCACCTCCAGGACTTTGAGCATCGAGGTGAGCCGACCGCGGCGGATGTTGACCTCGGTTTCGATCGCGCCGACGCCCACCCAGTCGCCCACGGCATCGAGGAACTCGAGCACCGCCTCGGCAAGATCTTGCGGTGGAAACGCGACGCGAATGAAGTAGTCCTGAATGTCGCGGTCTTCGTGACCGCTCAATAACACCCCGTGGGCGACGTCGATCCCGCGTCCGGCGCGACCAACCTGCTGGTAATACGCGATCGGGGATCCGGGCGATTGAAAGTGGATGACGAACGCGAGGTCGGGCTTGTCGTAGCCCATACCGAGCGCTGAGGTGGCCACCAGTACCTTCAACTCGTTGCGCAACAGTCGATCCTCGAGGAGTAGGCGCAGCGCGGGGTCGGTAGCTCCGCTGTAGGCGGCGGCATCGATCCCCACCCCGGCCAGCCAGCCCGCTACGCGCTCGGTATCGGCGATGGTCAGGCAGTAGATGATCCCGGTACCCGCAAGGGTGGGGATAACGGTGGCCATCCAGGCCAGTCGTTCGGCCTGGCTCGGCATCCGCAGGGTGTCGAGGACGAGGCTCGTTCGTACGAGTGGACCTCGGAGCGTGAGGATGTCTTCGCCGAACTGCGTCTCGACGTCGGCGACCACGCGGTCATTGGCCGTGGCGGTGGTTCCCAGCACCGCCACCCTTGGTGGTAGGAGATCGAGGATCTGGCGGATCCGCCGATAGTCGGGTCGGAAGTCGTGGCCCCAGTCGCTGATGCAATGCACTTCGTCAACCACGAGCAGTCCGACTCGGGGCGCGAGTTCCGGGAGCACGTTCTCTCGAAACGACGAGTTCGCGAAACGCTCCGGCGAGATGAGGAGTACGTCGATCGTGTCTCGCTCGAGGTCGGCCGCGATCTGATCCCAGGCGTCGCGGTTGTCACTGTTGATGGTGGCAGTGGTGATGCCGCCGCGCTCACCGGCGGCGATTTGGTTCCGCATGAGCGCGAGGAGGGGAGAAACGATCAGCGTGGGTCCCGCGCCGAGCTCTCGCAACAGGCGCGTGGCCACGAAGTACACCGCGCTCTTGCCCCACCCCGTGCGTTGGACCACGAGTACGCGGCGACGGTCGGCCACGAGCGCTTCGATTGCATCGAGCTGGCCGGGCCGAAAGGATGCATCGGGTGAGCCGATGAGCTCACACAAGACTTCGGTTGCTCGCTGCGCAAAGTCGGGATCGGTCATAACATCGACCGTACTGGGAAGGTACGACCACGCCGCGAGCGGGCCCGGTTTGCCGCGTTCAGCGGAGCTGGGTGAAGACGCCGACCGCTGCGGTGAGCACGGTGGTCATCGCGATCATTGTCCCGACCGACCACTGAATCGTGCGTCGCTGCATATCTGCGAATCCGCCGCGCAGTTCAGCTCGAAATGAATCGAACGTGGTGGCCATCTGCGTCTCGACCGAACCGAACCGACTCTCGACCGCCGTGAATCGGCTCTCTATTGCGTCGAACCGGCTGCCCATTGCATCGAACCGGCTGCCCATCGCGTCGAACCGGTGGTCGATGGTCTCGAATCTGAGGTCGATGGCGTCGAACCGGTGGTCGACCGTTTCGAACCGGGCGTTCATGCGGATTTCGAGCGCGTCGAGCCCTTGTTGGGTGGCGATTCCAAACGGATTGACGACAACGGCGTTGGGGGAAGCGGGTGTCGAAGCAAATGCTAGAGGAGGGGTGCGACATTCGCGCCCGCGGTGGTTCAGATCTCGGGCCGGATCAGGCGACCTCGACGGCGGGGGCGGCGAACTGGGAGTTGTACAACCGTGCGTACGCGCCGTTGGCCGCGAGGAGCTGGTCGTGGTTGCCCTGCTCCATGATCTGACCGGATTCCATGACCAGAATCGTGTCGGCATCTCGGATCGTGGAGAGGCGATGTGCGATCACGAAGCTGGTGCGGTTCGACCGCAGTGCGGCCATCGCGCGTTGAATCAAGACCTCGGTGCGAGTGTCGACGGAACTCGTTGCTTCGTCGAGGATCAGGATCGTGGGATCGGCGAGGAACGCGCGGGCGATCGTGAGGAGCTGTTTCTCGCCCGCGCTCACCGTGCCGCCTTCGTCGTCGATGACGGTGTCGTAACCATGGGGGAGGGAGTGGACGAACCGGTCCACGTACGTTGCCCGGGCCGCCGCGAGAATCTCGTCCTCCGTTGCATCGGGGCGTCCGTATGCGATGTTCTCGCGGATGGTCCCGCCGAACAGCCAGGTGTCCTGGAGGACCATGCCCATATTGGAGCGGAGGTCCTTGCGACTCATCTTCGCAATGTCGATACCGTCGAGCGTGATCGCCCCACCGTCGAGTTCATAGAACCGCATCAGCAGGTTCACGAGGGTGGTCTTGCCCGCGCCGGTGGGACCCACGATCGCCACCGTCTGTCCGGGCTCCGCAACGAGTGAAAGGTCCTTGATCAACGGCCGGGTGGGGTCGTAGGAGAACGCCACGTGATCGAACTCCACCCGCCCGGCCGGCTCGTCGTTCAGCGCAAGGGTTCCGTCGTCGAATTCCTCTTCCGCGTCGAGGAGTTCGAACACGCGCTCCGCCGATGCGATGCCCGACTGCATCACGTTGATCATCGACGCGAGCTGAGTGAGCGGCTGGGTGTACTGGCGGGAATACTGGATGAACGCCTGGATGTCGCCGATCGACATCTGGCCGGAGGCCACGCGCAGACCACCGATGAGGGCAATCGCCACGTAGTTCAGGTTGCCGAAGAACATCATCGCCGGTTGGATGATCCCGGAGATGAACTGTGCGCCATAGCTGGCCTCGAAGAGTTCCGCGTTCTTCTCGTTGAACGTGGCTTCGACGTCGTGCTGACGACCGAAGACCTTCACGAGTGAGTGCCCGGTGAACGCTTCCTCCACCTGCGCGTTCAGGGTGCCGGTGTGGCGCCACTGATCAACGAACTTCACCTTCGACCGTTTCGTGATGCTGCGGATCGTGAACACAGACAGCGGAATCGTGATCATCGCGACCGATGCCAGCATCGGTGAGATCGTGAACATCATGATGAGGACGCCGACGATCGACAGCGTGGATGTGAGCAGCTGGCTCATGGTCTGCTGCAAGCTTTGGGCGAGGTTGTCGATGTCGTTGGTGACGCGGCTGAGCATGTCGCCGCGCGGTTGGCGGTCCACGTACCGCAAGGGCATCCGGTGGAGCTTCGCCTCAACGTCGGCGCGCAGATGGAACATCGCCCGTTGCACGACACCGGCGAGAAGATAGGACTGCAGATACGAAAGTGATGCGGAGACGATGTAAATGGCACCGACGGCGCGGAGCACGGTGTGGAGATCGCCGAAGTCGATGCCTTTCCCGCTGATCATGCCGTCGACGATGACGTTCGTGGCGTGACCGAGAATCCGCGGCGCCAAGACGAGCAACGTGACACTCACCAACGCGAGGACGAGCACCGCGATCACGCCACCGCGTTCGGGGCGCAGCCGAGCCGCGAGTCGACGCGTGGAGTTCTTGAAGTCCTTGGAGCGATCGAGCGGCATGCCGGCCGCGCCCCATCGGCCGCCAAATCCCCCGCGCGCGTCCTCGGCCGGCGGCCGCACGGTCTCGTCGGCCGAGGCGGGTAGCGGGGTGTCGGACGCCCCGCTCACGCTGCCTCCTCCGCGGTGAGTTGTGACGCGACGATTTCGCCGTAGGTGGGACACGAGTCAAGTAGCTCGTCATGGGTCCCGAGCCCGACCTGGCGACCGTCCTCGATGACGAGGATCTTCTCCGCGTGTTTGATGGTGGAGACCCGTTGCGCCACGATGAGTGTCACGGCGTCGGTGATGTTCGGGACGAGCGCCGCGCGCAAGCGGGCATCGGTCGAGAGATCGAGCGCGGAGAACGAATCGTCGAAGAGATAGATGCCGGGGCGACGCACGAGCGCGCGAGCGATCGCCAAACGCTGCCGTTGCCCACCGGACACGTTCGATCCGCCCTGCGCGATGGCGGCGTCGAGGCCGCCGGGCATCGCCGTCACGAAGTCCTTGGCCTGTGCGATCTCGAGCGCCCGCCACAGATCGGCGTCGGTGGCGTCGGGGTTCGCGTGGCGCAGGTTGCTCGCAACCGAACCGGTGAACAGGTACGGCTTCTGCGGGACCAGGCCGATTCGGCTCCACAGCAGTTCGGGTTCGATTTCACGCACGTTCACGCCGTCCACGAACACGTCGCCGCCCGTGGCGTCGAACAGCCGGGGGACCAGGTTGAGCAGGGTGGTCTTGCCGGACCCGGTACTGCCGATGATCGCCACCGTTTCGCCGGCGGTGGCGCGAAACGAGATGTCGCACAGCACCGGGAAATCGGCCCCCGGATATTTGAACTCAACGTTCCGCAGCTCGAGTGAAGTGGTTGGATCCAATGTCGTGACGGGATGCAAGGGAGCGACGACCGAGGAGGTCGCATCGAGGATTTCCTTGATCCGATCCGAGCTCACCGACGCGCGAGGAGCCATGACCGCAACGAATGTGGCCATCATCACCGACATCAAGATCTGGATCAGGTAACTCAGGAACGCGATGAGCGCGCCGACCTTCATTTCGCCGTTTCCGATGCGGTTGGCGCCGAGCCAGATCGCCGCCACACTCGACGTGTTCAAGATGAGCACCACGGTGGGAAACATGAAGGCCATGAGACGGCCGGCGCGCAACGACGTGAGGGTGAGGTCGTCGTTCGCGGTGCTGAATCGGCGCTTCTCGTGGCCCTCGCGTACGAACGCGCGTACAACGCGCAGCCCGGTGATCTGCTCGCGTAACACTTCGTTGATGCGGTCGATGCGAACCTGCATCACCTGGAACTGCGGGACCATGCGCATGATCACAGTGCCGATCGAGATCACGAGTGCTGGGATGCTCACGACGAGGAGGAGTGACAGTGGCCCGTCTTCGCGAATGGCCATGATCGTTCCACCGACGATGGTGATCGGCGCGGCCACGAGCAGGGTGCACGACATGAGCACCAGGATCTGAACCTGCGTGACGTCGTTGGTGATGCGGGTGATGAGAGAGGGTGCACCGAATGCGGAAACGTCTTGTGCCGAGAAGCCGGTCACCCGGTGGAACAACGCGGCCCGCACGTCGCGCCCGAACGCCATGGCGATTCGGGCGCCGTAGTAGACGGCCGCAATCGCGAACAGCACCTGGACAAACGTGATCGCCAACATCACGCCGCCGATTCGCCAGATGTAGCCGGTGTTCCCGGTGGCCACGCCTTTGTCGATGATGTCGGCATTGAGCGACGGTAGGAACAACGTGGCCATGGTCTGTACGAATGTGAGCGCGACGACGACGAGCAAGAGGCCGCGGTAGCGGAGGAGGTAGGTGCGCAGGAGCCGGAGCAGCATCAGGCGGTGCGATCTTTCCGAGACGGGCGCGCTGAGGCGGCAGGCGGCGCGATGGGTGAGGGCTTCCGAATGCCGTCGAGGAGCAGTGAAACGATCTCCTCGGAGGACAACGGGTCGCCCAATGTGAGTGCCGGGTGGGTGCCGGTGAGGGTGAGACCGCGGAGCAGGTGGGCGGCCTGGAGCGGATCGCGGCGAAGCTCTTCGCGGTCGGGCTCGAAGACCTTGGCGAGCTTGTTGAGGTCGGTGGGCTGGTGGCCGGGCATCTCTCGTCCGCCACCGTGCATCATCCCGAGCGTGGTGCGGAGTTGTAGGACATCAGCCACGCGCTGGCGGAGGATGTCGACTGCTGCGACGAGCCGTACTTCGAGGGGAAGAGTCGGGTCGATCGCATCCAGCGCCGCGTCGACCCTGGCGGTGTCGAGCGCGGATTCCATGACCGCGTCGCAGAGTGTTTCCTTGTCGGGGAACACGCGAAAGATGGTGCCTTCGGCGATGCCGGCCGCCTCCGCGATCTGGCGGGTGGTGACTGCCGATCCGTGGGCGAGCAGGAGCGGCAACGTCGCGGCGATGATCTCGGCCCGGCGTTGCGCCGCCGGCATAGCAGCCGCCCGAGCCCGACTCGGAGTATCCAGGTCGGCGCTCTGGGTGGTTTGTCCGGTTGGCACGACGCAGGAAACTACCTGAGTGAGTGCTCACTCACCCAATCAGTCCAGCGTAACATCGGTCACGTCGCACGCTGGATCAGCCGATGCGGATGGGGATGGTGCGGGGGCCGCGGACTTGGCCCGCGGACCATGTGACCGTGGCGGGGTCGGAGACCTCGAAGTCCGGGTAGTGGGCCAGCCATTCTTCGAGCGCAACGGTGAGTTCCATCCGAGCGAGGTTGGAACCCAGACAGCGGTGAATGCCGAGGCCGAACGCAGCGTGTCGATTCTCGGCGCGGTCGATCACGACGCGGTCCGCATCCGGGAACACGGCGGGGTCCCGGTTTGCCGCCGGAAACGGCAGCAGCAGCCAATCCCCTTTGCGCATCGGGCAACCCTGGAACTCGAAATCCTCGGCCACCATCCGCGCCATCGTCACCGGTGCGTAGGCGCGGAGGAACTCCTCCACCGCCGTTGGCAGTAACTCCGGTTCGCCCACCAGGCGGCGCCGGTCCTCGGGGTGGGTCGCCAGATGCCAGATCGATGCGCCGATGGCCGACCACGTGGTGTCGATGCCCGCGACCATCAGCAAGACCATCGTTCCCATGACATGTTCCGGCGACAGCTTGTTGCCATCCAGTTCGGCCTCCAGCAGGAACGTGGTGAGGTCGGCCTGAGGATGTTCGAGGTGCTCGTTGATGCGAGCTTCGATGTACTCGCCGAGGGCACCGTTCTCGCGACGTTCGCGGATCTCTGCTTCGGAATCGTCAACGGCTTCGATGATCTGATGGATGAAGTGTCGAAACAGATCCGCGTCGGCCTGGGGGAAGCCGAGCATCTGCGCAATCACCCGCACAGGGATGTGCTGGGCGTATTCGATGGCCGCGTCGAAGGACTCCTTGCCATCGGTCGCGCTCAGGAGTTCACGGCACAGCGCTCGGGTGAACGGTTCGAGCGCGGCCACTGGCTTGGGCGCGAACGCGGGAAGCAACAGCCGACGGGCCAGCGCGTGGAACGGGGGATCCGAGGTGATGGGAGGTGCGATCCCGATGGGCGCGGGGAGTTCGTTCGGCCCGGGCCGAGCTTCGCTCACAATCACCGATCGTGAGGTGAAGTGTTCGGTGTCGTAGGCCACTGCGGCGATGTCCTCGTGGCGGGTCGGGAGCCAGGTGCCGCCGTACCGGTCGCTGTGTGCGACCGGACACGTGGCGCGCAGCTCGTCCCAGATCGGGAAGGGATCGGCGACCCAGCCCGGGTCGGTGTGATCGAAGTCGGTGGCCCAGTCCTGTACGGGAGGGTGGTGCGGGATCGTCTCGTCGCTCATGGCGTCAGTTTTCGATCGTGATCGCGTATTCGGGACAGTTGGCAACCGCGGCGCGGGCGCGATCTTCCATGCCTGGCGGCACGAGGCCGGTGCCGACCGCCGACGCGAAACCCAAGTCGTCCACCTCGAAGAGATCGGGCGCCAACGCGTAACACCGGTTATGGCCCTGACATTTTTCGCTGTCCACTTGAACGCGCATGCGCGACCTCCCCGATTCCGTTGGTCTGGTCGTTCTACACCAGTGCCGGAGTCCGGCGCGCGTGATCCGGGTCACACAGATTTGTGTGAGCGCCCTAGGCGCGCGACGCCGCGAGCAGTTCGCGGTGCGCGTCCCCGACGGCGGTCGCGAGGTCATCGAGTTGCGGCGCGAGCTCCCGACAGGCGATGAATCCCCAGTCGATCCGATCGATGTAACTGAGCACGGTGACGTTCAAACCGGCGCCTTCGATCGGAGGTCCGAGCGGCAGCATCGACACCAACCGTGCGCCGCCGAGGAACATCGGGAATGGTGGACCCGGGACGTTGGAGATCACGAGGTTGATCGGGACTGTCCCGCGACTGGCGAGTCCACCGAGCAAGCGGCTGGCGAGCCCGAAGCTGAGTGGGCCCGCCAGTTCGCCGAGTTCCAACAGCGTCCGCGCGCCGAGTGCGTTGTGCTCTTCCTTCGCGCCCTTCGTGGCGTCCCGGATATGGCTGACCTGCTCCTCGACGCGGTCGAGGTGCGTTGGCAGGGAAACGAACATCGACGAGACCTTGTTGGCGCTGTCGATGTCGGCCGTCTCGTCGCTGCGCACCGATACCGGACACGACGCGATCAGTGGACGGTCCGGCAACGCGTCGAGCGATGTGAGGTAACGCCGCAACGCCCCGGTTGCGGTGGCGAGCACAATGTCGTTCACGGTGCATCCGAATGCCTGCTTCATTTCTTTCACTTCGTCGAGTGGGACCGATGCGAACGCCACACTTCGGCGCGCCGTCAGCGGCGCGTTCCACGGAGTGAGCGGCGTATTGAACGGGGTCCCTCCCGACGGCAGACTCGTGTCTCGGCGCACGCGCGTGAAGCCGGCTGCACTCCGGATGAGGCTGGGCGCGGCGAATGCGAGCGCGAGGGGCATGGGCCGGCGCAGACGCGAGATCATCGCGTGTCGAACGAGTTCGAAATCCGACGGCCTGTGTTCGGGGGCCCACGTGTCGACAGGTGCGGCGTCCTGGTGGGTGGGTTCGAGATCCAAGATGGTGGTCAAAAGGCTCGAACCCGAGACGCCGTCAATGGTCGCGTGGTGCATCCGGGCCACGACCGCGACGGCACCGTGTTCCACCCCTTCGATGACCCAGAAATCCCAGAGTGGCCGGGAGCGATCGAGGGGACGGCTGGCGATGTCACCGACGATGTCGGCAAGCTGCGCGGCGCTCCCGGGGGCAGGGATCGCAAGGTGGCGTACGTGGTACTCGAAGTCGAAGTCGGGATCATCGAACCAAACGGGTCGGTGCAGATCGAACGGCACATGCGCGAGGCGACGACGGAACTCCGGGAGTAACGGAAGTCGCGACGCCAGGTGCGCTTTGATCTTCTCGAACGAGTATCCGCCCGGCACCGTTGACGGATCGAGGATCATCACGGCCTGGACCTGCATATGGACGGTTGGGGTTTCAAGGTACAGAAATGCAGTATCGAGACCGCTCAACCGCTGCATGAAACTCCTCAGCCCAGAAGGGTCTTGATCTTGGGGAGATCGACGGGACCGGAGAACGCCACCTCGCCATCGCGCAGGCCAATGCAGCGATCGGCGTGGTCGAGGAATTCGAGTTGGTGGGTCGCCACGATGACACACGCTCCGTCGGTTGCGGCCTGGACGAGGAGATCGCGCAGCGCATGTTGGCCGGACGGGTCGAGCCCTACGAACGGCTCATCGATGGTGAGGACCGAGAACGGGCGTACCAGACCAAGCACCAAGGATGTCTTCTGGCGCAGCCCGCGGCTGAAGCGAGAGGGAAGGTCGTCGGCCCGATCGGTGAGGGACAAAGCGTCGAGTAACTCGTCGGCCCGCTCGGGCCAATCGTCGCAGCCGTGGAGTCGTCCGATGTACTCGATGTGTTCGTTCACGCTGAGGTCGTCGTAGAGCACGGGTTCATCCGGAACGAAGGAGAGCTCGGCGCGTGCGTCGAGGGAACCGGCGGGTGAACCACAGATGTCGATCTCACCCTCGGTGGGTTCGAGGAGTCCGGCCGCGAGGCGAAGGAAGGTGGACTTGCCCGAACCGTTGTGGCCGACGAGCGCGATGAGTTCGCCGGGCGCACCCTTCATGGTGAAATCGCGGAGCGCGTCGAGTTCGTCGTAGCGCTTGGCCAGCCCGCGGGCCGCGAGAGGTGGACTCATTCGGCCGCCGCCTTCCGACCGCGAAGAAACAGGGCAATGCCGTAGGCGATGATCAGCGCGGGTGCGGTGGCAGCCACGGCAGATCCGACGGGGTCCGTCGGCGCGTGGACTTCGCGCGCAACGATCAGCGGGATGAACGCGAGGGCAACAATCACGAGCGGTCCAACCTGTTGGGCCACTACTACCCCCGGGTGCATGAGCGCGACGCTGAAGTCCCGGTCCGGCCGACCGAGGTACGCCGAGAAGGCGGCGGCGGTCGGCGCCGTGATGGTCACGGTGAGCGCGACGGCGAGGATGACAATGGGTGAGATGCTGCGGACGCCATGGGCGGTATGCACCAGCGTGGCCACGATCACGCCGGCGCCAACACCGACAATCGCCAGCGCGCCCATCAAGGCGATCGGCACGGCGAGGTGCGCGATGAGGAGCCGTCCGGACGGGATGGGGAGATCGGAGCCGCGATCCGGGTGGTCGAGTTCCTGGGCGAGGCCCTCAATGGCGTCGAGCGCCACGACGTATGCGGCGATCGCAGCTACTGCCAGGAGGGGAGTGGTCCCACGTAAGGCTGCCGCGGTGGAGGCACCGGCCACCACCGTGAGGGTGATCACGCGCCCGGCGCGGGCACCCGGCCAACGGAGGATCCCGTGCCAATCACGGCGCCACGCGGGCCGGCCGGTCACCGCACCCCGGCGGAGTCGAATCCACGGCCGCGTGCGCGATTGTTCGTGGGCGAGTTGGCGCCGCAAGGTGATGACGGCGCGGACGTCTTGAATGGTGGCCGCGAAGCGCAGGGCGCGCACGAGCTGCGCACGATGCAGCACCGGCTCGAGGGAGAGGCGGCGCGCCGAGGCGAGCCCGGCGCCGACGATGACTCCGACACTCGCAATACCGCCGAGCACGAGCCACGAACTATGGATCGGCCACACGGCTAGATGGCCGAGCATGGAGAGCGGTGAGGTCGTGGTGTGACCGATCGCATCGATGGCCGACCACGCAATGAGGATGGCGCCGAATGCGGCGGCCCCGCGCTGGGTCAACCGTCGGGTGGAGGCGAGGAGCGCGGCACCCCACGCGGCCAGAGCCGCGGCCGTTCCGAACGCGATGCCGGACAGGATCCATGCCGCAGTATCCACGTTGAGACCGCCGAGGCGGGGTCCGGCAGTGAGCCCAGTGAGTGCGCCTGCGAGGACCCCCGCAGTAACGACCCCGCGTAGTTGTCGGTAGGCGGCGGATCGCACCACGAGGCCGCGGTCGATCGGCGCGAGGAAGACGTGCTGAACATCCGCGGCCTCAAATGCGAGCGGCCCGCCGTGCGCGCCCGAACGCAGCCCTAATGCCGTGAGGATCGCGACGAGTGCTCCGGCGAGCGTGGGTCCGACGAGGCGAACGTCGTGAAGCGCGGCGCGCCCGACCGGCGCATCGCCCACGATCGCCGCGAGTGTTGCGAGGGCAGCGACGAGCGAGATCCCCACCACGTACGCGCGGTACAGCGTGTCGATCCAATCAATATTGCTGAGTCGTTGGGCCCGACGCCGCGTACGAAGCCCGTGGAGCGCCGCGCGCATCTCCGGTGTCCCAAGCCCCGTCGCCCCGAGATCCGATGGTTCAAGGATGGCAGCCACTGGTGCGACCCTACCGGGGGTGACCGGTGGCCCCCGGAGTTGAAGGTCATACCGTGCCCGTAGAGTGGCATCGGCGTAGTTGGCAGGGTGCCGATGCAGTCAAATCCGAGGACATCACGATGGCATTTGGTCAACCGGCGGGACCGCCGGCGTCGCACCGTCAGGTGCAACAACTCACGACGTTGATCCACGACGCGGGTCACACTGATTTTCGCGACGCTCGGGGGCCGTTGGGCTTGAACCAACGCCAAGCGGGAGGTCGGTTCACCCGCGACGAAGCCGACGCGTTGATCGCCCGCCTCGAGGCCGAAGCCGAGGCCGCCGAGACCACCGAGCCTTCGCGAGCGGCAGTCGCGCCGGCCTTCGATCGTGCCCGAGCGCAGCGCATCAACCAACTGCATGAGGTGCCCGCGGAACTCCTGGCGGCGGAACTCCAACGCCGCGGCTGGGTCGTGATGGAGCCGTAGCGCTGAGGCCGCGGCCGCTCCATGACAGACCGCGCCGGAGGAACAACCAGGCCACCGCGACGACATGAGGTTCAGATTTCGGCCCCGATATGCCGATACCTGAACAGTGCAGCCAGCATTGGAAACGACCAACGAGACAGTGGACGCGCTGCCGGCCACCAGATCCGGATGGCCCCCTCCCCCGACCGCGCCGGTCGGGAGCGACGAGTTGTTTTGGAGTGTGAGTGCGGGTCAGGCGGCCGACGCCGACTGGCACCAGTTCTTGGACATGGAAGACCCCGTCCCTGATATCCCGGACCCTGACGCTCCGGACTCCGACGCCACGAACCGCGATGGTGCCGATCCCGGATTTGCTGCATCGATCAAACCGAGAACCGCGCCGGGCTCGATGGGTGCGGCAAGCATCTTCGATCTCCTGCCGGTTCCGAACGACGACCTCCTTCCGAACTGGTAGTTGCGCTCCGAATCAGGCGTTCTCCGTGGCCGATGTGGAGGTCTTGGATTGTCGGGGCTGCTTCGGAGTCGCGGCGAGGTGCTCGAGCGCGTCCTCGTGGAGTTGGGCGATGCCGCGCGATGCTCCCGCCGCGAGGATGTCGACGTCCGGGGCGGTCTTGTAGTCGCCGGTGATACCGAAGTACAGACGTCCGTTATACGAAAGGATCGCCGTGCTCACTCGCACGCCGTGGCTGATCGGGACAAACGGGCGATACTCGAGCATCTCCCGGCCGAGGCAGTACAGGGGGAGCTGTGGTCCGGGAACGTTGGTGGTGACGGTATTGACCGACCGTTGCGGAAGTTGATGCATGGCGCGAACCGCGAGTCGGCTCAGCGGGCCGACGACCATCGGTGGGGCGAGGTTGCCCATTGCCGTGACCGCCGCGCCGGCCTCGGCCATGTGCGACGCCTTCAGCTCGGTCATCTGCTCGTGGACCAAGCGGAGCCGTTCAATGGAATCGGCCACGTGAATCGGCAGATCGTAGAGGAGCGTGGAAACTCGATTGTCGGCGATGCCATGGCCATCGTCGTGGCGGGTTGATACCGGGACCATCGAGCGAACGACTGCGCGGTCGGCATCCTCGCCCCGAGCGATGAGCAGCTCGCGGTAGCCGGCGCTCACAGCGGCGAGCACGACGTCGTTGATCGTGCCACCGAACGCAGCACGGATTGTGCGCACATCTTCGAGGCTGGCCGAGGAATGTGCCCACGCGCGGTCAGGACCGATGGTGCCTTCGATCGACAGCAGTGGTGTCGCGCCGAGGTCGCTCGCGAAACGGGTGAGTCCCTGCGCGCTACTCACGACGGAGTGGAGTGCGGCACCGGGATGAGCGATGCTTCGGGTGAGCCCGCGCATCGTCGTCAAAGCATCACCGACGAGGCCCGCCCACGCGTCGAGCACTTTCGCCGCACCGCCGGGTTCCGGGCGGGGCTCCCAGGGCTGGGGAACGCCCGCCGTGGTGTCGGGCTCGGAATCCAGCAGCACACTCAGCAGTTCGACCCCGGCAATGCCGTCCACCATGCAGTGGTGGATCTTGAATACGAGAGCCCAATAGCCGCCCTCGAGGCCTTCGATCAACGAGGTCTCCCACAGCGGCCGCGCCCGATCGAGTGGCTGGGACATCAGCCGAGCCATCAGCGTGGAGAAGGTCGCGTCGTCGCCGGGGGCGGGGAGGGCTGAATGTCGAAGGTGATACCCGAGGTCGAAGTGGGGGTCGTCGACCCAGACCGGCCGCCCCAGTTCGAAGGGGACGGTGCGCACGCGTTGGCGATAGCGGGGGATCAGGTGCAGCTTGGCGGCGATCACGTCGCGGACATCTGCGAACGACGGTGGGGGGTCGGCGAATACACACGCGCCGGCGATGTGCATATGGGCGACGCCGTCCTCCAAGTGGAGGAACTCCGCGTCGAGGGTGCTCAACCGATCCAACGTGCCTGGCCGCTCGACCATGGTCCACCTCCTCGGTGCGACCGTACGGCGATAGGCCCGGCGTGACCAGGGACTATCGGCGGGATTCCTTGGGACCGGTCTTTGGATCCTTCACGCCGGCGACCTGGCCGATGAACCGTTTGCAAGCCCAACATTTCGGTTCTATGGTCCAAGCCGAGGGCGGAGCGGACGTCTTGCAATCGGACCGCGGAAGCGGGACCTTGATGTTCTCTCCGAAGGGCGACGGCGATGGCCGTCCAATCGGGAGGAAAGCAATGGGAATGGGAAAATTTTGGTTCAGGCGTGCGGTGCGTGCGACGTTGTCGGCGGTCTTTGTCATGGGAGCGCTGGCGGCCGCAGGCGGTGCGGCCACGATGTTTGGACCCATCTCGCCGGCGGCCCCGGTGGCCCGCAAGGCGTTGATCAATGCGTCGACCGTCAATGGCTCGCCGAGCCAGGAGGAGCAGGTTGCCACTGCGCTCGGCTTCACGGTCACCGTCGTGGACGACACGACCTGGGGGGCATACGCTGCAGCCGATTTCGGGCAGTACGACCTGCTTATAGCGGGTGACCCCAGTTGCGGCTCGCTTCCCGCGGGACTCGTCTCCAGTGCCCCCGTCTACGGGCCCGTTGTTCTGGGGCTCGCGGGTGGAAGAACCGCTGCCGGTAACCGGACCGTCGTCGGCACCGACGTCGTGTTGCACGACGGCGGTGACTTCACGTCGCCAGGAGCCCGCGGCACCGTCCTCCGTGAAGGGATTGCCTACGCGGCGAGCACCCCGGGTACCACGGGCATGTACTTCGACACGACCTGCGCGGCGAACTACTCCGGCCAGTCGGCCGAGACACTTGCCATCCTCAGCGCAATCAGCGCAGGAACGGGCACCTGGACGATCGACGCGGATCCGCCATGCGGCGGCAATGTGTCGTTGATCGCGGCGAACCCCTCGTTCAGCGATCTGACCACCGCGTCGCTGCAAGGTTGGGGTTGCTCGGTGCACGAGGCGTTCCCGACCTTTACCTCCGACTGGAGTGCGCTTGCCGTCGCAACCGACACGTTGAGTGTCCCAACTTGTGGCATCGACCCAGGAACTGCGTTGAACGCCTGTGGTGAGGCCTATGTCCTCATCGCCGGGTCTTCGATTGTGGTCGGCTCGCAGGTCATCTCGGTGAGCCCACTCGACGCCACGAATCCGGTGGCCACCAACCACACCGTGACCGCAAACGTTCACGCGGTCGGCGGTACTCCCGTGGTCGCCGGCCAACTCGTCGCCTTTACCGTAACGGGCCAGAACAACGGTGCGACCGGTACCTGTGTCCCCGCTGACTGTAAGTCTGCGGTCAACGGCGACGTTTCTTTCACGTATGCCGACACCAACGGAGCTGGTGACGACACCATCAAGGCGAGCTTCACCGACTCCGTGGGTTCGCTCCAGACCGCGACCGCCCAGAAGCACTGGGTCGCGGGAGTCTCGCGGGCGTTGACCGTCAATGTCGTCGGGTCGGGGTCGGTTGGTTCGAGTCCGGCCGGTATCTCGTGTCCGACGACGTGTACGGCGAACTTCGCCGACGGGGTGTCGGTGGGTCTGACGCCGACTGCGGCGGCCGGGTTCGCGTTCACGGGGTGGTCGGTTGCGTGTGCGGGTTCGGGTGCGTGCAATGTGACGATGGATGCCGACAAGTCGGTGACCGCCACGTTCTCGGCTATTCCGCCGCTTCTGACCCAACTCGAGATCGATGGTGATGGACGGATCTGTTCGCCGCGCAAGATCGACATGCACTTCGACGATGTGGAGCAGAAGAGTTCTGGGCGGTTGAAGGGCGAGGTCGAGTTCAAGGCGAGGGACGCCAAGTTCAAGAGCAGGTCGATCACTGCATTGGGCTTTGCCGGCAACACCCTCGGTCTGGTGACCGGTTCCGGGAAGTTCAACGGTCACTCTGGATATAGCTTCGTGGCGATCGTCTTCGATAGCGGTCGGCATTCGGGGACCCCGGACGTGGTGGCCTTCTTTGTGGCGGACAGTTCACATCGGACGGTCTTGTCGTCAGACGGGTTCCAGCCGTTGTGTAAAGGAGACGTCAAGATCCACGAGGACCACGACTTCTACTCGGGTTCCTGACCCGACTGATCAACGGGTGATGTGAAGAGGGGGGCCAATGTTGCCCCCCTCTTCACGCTCGCTATGAGTGGGCGGCGCTCCGCAGATCCGCAGCGGTGCAGGCCGCCGCGAGGCAGTCGACGCCGAGCATCGATTGCCATGCGCGTAAGGTCCCGGCCGCACCAGCGGCGACGCCACCGCGTGCGCCTGCGAACGCGGTGGGTGTGATCCACAGATTCGGCACCGGCGCGTCCTCGTCGTACCAGATGAACACGGCGACCTTGCCTGACCGGTACGCGGCGCTGTCGAGCACGGGCTGGACGTGTTCACGCGCCCAGGTGTCGACGACCTGGTCGGAGCAATCGTGACCGTCGTTGCACTCGGTGGGGGTGATGAACGCGAATGCAGGTAACCGGTCTGGGTCGAAGTCGGTGAAGGGGCGTACCTGTTCCGCGCAATGCTGGCGGTCGTCGGCTCCCCAGAGGTAGAGGGCGGGGATGTGTTTCGCTTTATTGCCCTCCGCGCTGCAGGGTGTGGTCGGGCCTTCCACGAAGTTGATCGCGGCGCGGCCGGAGTTCCGGATCTGGCGGAACAGGCTGTCGGCCGTGGTGTTGCACGTGTCGGACGGTTTGCAGTCGTCCACGGTCTTGGGGTCGTTCACGCCGGTGACTTGGCCGATGTACTGGCTCAGACTCTTCTGGTGTTGGTCGGTCTCGGTCCAGTCAGGGAACCAGCTGCATTCGGTCCCCAGGGTGTGGAGATACGGCATGGCTTCGCCGAAGCCCGGGCCGACCTCATCCCAACTTCGGTTCTCGAAGCTGAACACGACGACCGAGGTGTAGTGACTTGGAGGCGCGGTGGCGCCGTCGCAGGGGGAGGCACCCAGTGGAGTCACGGTGTTCATAGGGGTGGTGCTCGTGGTGGTTCGGGCCGGCCGGGGTTTCCGGGCCGGCGCAGAACTCGAAGAGCAGCCGGCCGTGAGGATGACTGCGGCACCCGCGATGACCACGATGAGTCGGTGCATTCGACATCCCCCAAGAAAGTGGCAGCAGCGTCGGTTCGATCGTTCACACTTGGGGTGGTCCCCTGGTCGGTGCTGCGCATGACGAAAGCATGATGTTTGCATACCTCGCCCGACCAACATGCATGATGACCCGGTGCGCCGGTTTGCTTCGATTCACGAGCCAGTGGACGAACTCAGCTCCCGAGGGCGAGGACTTCCGCAAACCCGCGACGCACTGCGTCGACCAGCACCGCGGGGTCGGGAACCGCCCCGGCATCGGTGTTGATCCCGAAGCCGGGCACGTTGCTGGCGAGAAAATCCACGCGCTTGAGCATTCCGCCCGTCACCGTCACGGGAAGCAGGTTGAGGGTCGCAGCGATCGCGTTGGAATAGGGAATCGCCCGCTCATTGCGGTGCGCGCGGCAGCGGTCGCCGATCAGTCGCATGCGTTCCGAAACCTCCGCGATGTCGACGAGAACTTCGAAGCGCACCAGTGTCACGTGGTTGCCGCCTTCGTGGTCGCCCGCGACGCGGATGCTCACCGGCATCGTCAGCCGCCGCGCCGACCGCCGCGCCGACCGCCGCGCCGACCGGATGGCGCACCGTATGCGCCAGCGCTCTCGGCACCGACGAGCCGAACTCACGTGCCGCGGCGGTGATCCGGCGACCGTTGTACCGCACCGCGTCGGTCATTGCATTGCAGGACCCACCCGGGCGACCGACCGGCACGTCCGGAAGCTGACCCCGCGGCTCCGGGTCGCGCTCGAGATCGACGACGTGGTTCGTAAGCTGGATTCCGCCGATGCCGTCGGTCAGCGCGTGGTGGACTTTGATCACGAGCGCGGCGCCGCCGTTCGGGAGGGGAACCTGCACGAGTTTCTGGCGGAACGTGGGGGCGAGGCGGGTCGCTCGCTCGACCCGTTCCTCGAGCACCTCCCAGTTCGGGGACTGGTCGAACACCGCGACCGCGACGACGGTCGAGCGCAGCAGTGGATCCCGTTCAAGTTGCATTGTGAAGGTATCCACGTCACTCAGGTGGCGCTCAGGTACCGCTTCGGGATCGTGGGGAAGCTGGTCCATGCCTCGATTCTGGATCGATTCGCCGGCTGGCGCATCGGACCAAAGTCCTCAGTGTCCGGGTTCAGGCTATGGGGTAACGATGACCGGGGTCCCGAGCGTTCCGAAGTCCCAGGTCCGCATCGCGTCGGCCTGGCTCTCACGCACGCAGCCATGGCTGCGGTACTGCCCCAGCTCCGCGTCGCTTTGAAGAGGAGAGCCGTCGGGACGCAGTGGAATTCCGTGGAACCCGATGTCGCTCGTACTGCCGAACGCGAACCCGACGAAGTACGGGAGGATGAGGTCTCCGGAGCCGCCCGGGTTGACCCGGCGAACAACGCTGTAGGACCCCGGCGCCGGGACTCCGATTTTTCCCGAGACCGAGAACGTGTACCAATCGCCGTTGTCCGAGACATGCCACGCGCGCTGACACGAGTTGCAGTACACGATGCGGCGGCCGAAGCCCGAGTTCCACGGCGGAGCGGGGCCGTTCCCTTGCGGTTGCGCGTCCCAGGTGTGCCACAGCGCACCGTCGGTGCCGCGCACGAACACGTCGATACGACCAGGTTGCCAGCTCGCGACCGAGGGACCAGACGTGGCCACACCGCCGAGTCGCTGCCAGCCGAGCCATCCCCCGAAGTTGGTCTGGCGATACACCGCGTCATCGACGCCGACCGCCAGAACCTCGAGCACCCCGGGCGAGTACGAGACGATGGCCGGCGGCGCGGTGAGCGTTCCGCCCACCATGACCCACGGTCCCCATCCGAACAGGCTGTATGCCCGGTGATGCAGCGCGTTCGTGGTGCCGCGGACGACAACATCGATGCGGTCGGGGGTGAACGCAGTGGCGGCCGGAGCCCCCACGAGCTTGCCGCCGAGGTTGTCCCACCCGCTCCACACGCCCGCTTGTATGGAGAAGAACCGGTGGATGAGTTGCCCATCGCCGGCGCCGGCCGCGAACACGTCGATCCGGCCGAACGCCCAAGAAGCGGCGGTGGGAGACGATCCGATCGTGCCGGGGTCGCTGAGCGACTCCCACGCGCTCCACCCATTTTGGTAGTAGCGGTGAATGAGGTTGCCTGTCTTGGCGCGGGCAAAGACATCGAGCCGCCCGGGGGCCCACGACGTGACGGCCGGAGCCGAGGCGAGGGTGCCGCCCAGGCCCTCCCAAGCGCTCCACCCGTTCTCGTGGAACTGGTGGTAGAGGTGGTTGTCGGTGCCGCGGGCGAAGACGTCGATCCGACCTGGTCCCCAGGCGACCGCCGCCGGTTCGCCGACGAGGTTTCCCCCGAGAGACTCCCACGGCCCCGAGGACGCGGCCGCGGGTGAGATTGACGCGGCGAGTGCCCCCACGAACAGTGCGAGCACCACGGTCAGGCGAGTGGCGGCACCGCTCATTCGATTCCGGCTGGTGGGGCGAGCGCCGCTCCCTCGCTGCATGTTCTGTCTCCTGTCGGGCAACCGGTTCCCGGCGCTGGCCACTTCGAACGTGGGGAAAGAGTAATGGTGTTCAGGTGGCCGCCGGTCACTCGTGGCGCGTCTGTGGTGGCGCCCATCCGGCCGGAGCGGGTTGGGGAGTGAACTCATACAGTTCGTGGTGCAACAGAGATGGTGAAGCCGTACGTGGGTGCATTGCCAGGAGGTGCGCAACCGATGCCGCAGTCGATGGTCCCAAGGCAATGACGAGCATCGATCAGCTCGTCGACCGAGCCCGCTCGATGGTGGATACAGGGAGGGTCCCGTCCTGTCAGGTCGCGGTGGGCCATCTCGGTGCGGTCGTCGCCTTCGAGACGTTCGGCGTGCCGACGAACACCACTCGGTTCTGCATCTTCTCGGCGACCAAGCCGATCGTGGCATCGGTGGTGTGGCTCTTGATCGGTGACGGCCTCGCGGATCCCTCCGAGCGGATCGCTCGATACGTTCCGGAGCTCGACGCGGCCGGTCTTGGGGACGTGACGCTCGAACAGGTTCTCCTGCACACGGCCGGGTTTCCGAACGCGCCGATGGCCACACTCGAAGGAGCCGACCCGGAGCGGCGTCGGGCCCGGTTCGCAACCTGGCGGTTGGAATGGCCGCCGGGCAGCCGCTTCGAATACCACGCCGAAAGCGCGCATTGGGTGCTCGCCGACATGATCGACCGACTGACCGGTCGCGACTACCGCGACGTGCTCGAAGATCGCGTCTGTGCACCGTTGGGACTGCCGCGGGTGTTGGGTCTTCCCGCCGACGCACAGCACGACCTCGCCCCGCTCGTTCCGCTGACCGAGAACGCAGAAACCGACCCGCTGCTGCGGTTCAACGACCCCGCGGTCAGGGCGGCGGGAAATCCCGCCGGGGGAGCATTCATGACCGCGGCCGACCTGGTGCGTTTCTACCAGGGCCTGTTGCATAATCCGCACAACGTGTGGGATCCCGCCGTGCTCCGCGATGCGACCGCCAACATTCGCTGCACCTTCGACGATCCGATGCTCGGCGTGAGCGCGAACCGCACTATCGGGCTGGTCGTTGCCGGCGACGATGGCAACCACGAGCTGCGATACGCGATCTTTGGCCGCGGTTGTTCCCCCGCGTCGTTCGGCCATGCCGGTGCCCACGCTCAGGTGGCGTGGGCCGATCCGGCGAGCGGAACCTCGTTCGCATTCCTGAGCAACGCGATCGACGACGACATGATGGCGTCGGGCGCACGTGCCAATCGCCTCGCCACCATCGCGGCCGATCTCGCGCTCTGACGTGTGCGGGCGACTGGTTCCAGACGGTGGCCGAGGTTGCTCCTTGCTGCATGCGACCAGCGTGCTCGGTGAGTTCTGCTGCGTCCCTGCCGGCAGTGATCCGTGGTCGGCGATCGAGACCGCGCGCGTGGATCTCGGTGAGCGTCTCGTGCACGATGCGTTCTTCTTCGGTTCCGAGCTCCGCGATTCACACGGTCGCGGCCGCCGTGATCACCTCGAGTTCCGCCACTGAGATGCGGGACGCGGTGTGGAGCGCGCCGGCTTTGATCCAGGGCCTTCGCCACCTGCCGTCGCGATCCTGCACGGGCTCGAGCAGGACCTCGCGCACCTGAGCGCGAGTCCATGGGCATGTTGGTCGCGTTGGGCGAGCCGGACTCGACCTCACCCAGCATGAGGGCGGCAACGGCGCGTTCGTCTGACGTCTCGCGCTCGAGGAGTGCGCTACCGCTTGGGGTGGGCGAGGAGGAACGTGACGATCTGGTCGGCGAACGTGGGAGTGAACAGCGGGATGTGGACGCCACCGGGCTGGGTCCAGAGTTCGACGTGGCCGTTGCGGTCACAGCCTGCGGAGTAGGAGGTCACGGTGGCGGGCGCCAGGTTCTCCACGATGGCGCGAGCGGGAGTGGTCGCCGCATCGGGCTTTGTGGTGCAGCCGTCGTACTTGGCCCAGGTTGCCGCCGTGGTGGGGGCGCTCGGATATTCGGCGGTTCCGTTCGATCCGCCGCCGTACGTGATGGTCTTGTCCGCGGTGCCGTGGATCTCGAGGATGGCGACCGCCTCCGTGGGCTTGCACCGGGTCGGGTTGTTCCACGTGGCGCCGGCGATGCTCACGATCGCGGCGATCTCGTCCGCGTGGTCACACGACATTCGGTAGGACATGAAACCTCCGTTGCTGTGACCCACGAGGAAGACCCGGCGCGGATCGACGTTGTGATGGGCCTTCACGTCGGCGATGACCGCGGTGATGTACGCCGAGTCGTCCACCGTGTTCCCGGACGCGCAACAGGCGTCGGTCGCGTTCCAGAACCGTCGACCCTGCGGACCAGGTGTTCCATCGAGATAGACGTACAGCATGTTGTGGGCTTCGGTGGCGGGGGTCAGCTTCAGGTAGGCGTCCTGGATCGCGCCGGTGGCGCCGAAACCGTGGAGCAGAACCAACAGTGGTCTTGGCGTGGTCGCGTCTCCGGGGGGTACGTGCACTTCGAAGGGCCGCGCAGCTACGAGCGCAGCCTGCGCGGCGGTGGGTCCGGTCGCAATCTTGGGGGTCGGTTTCGTGGTTTCCGGGTTCGTGGTTGACGGGCCAGGGCGGCTGCTGCTCGGGGCGGTCGACTTCGCAGACGATCCACCGCACGCTGCGATGACCAGCACGAGTGCGAGTAGCCCGCTGCACAACCCGGCTCGGTGAGTGGCGCGGGCATGGGTCCAGTGTCGTGCGATGGTGGTCATGGCGCCTGTCTCGAAGGTGGCCGATTCGGGTGCGGATCGTACCGACGAAGCGGGCCCGCCCGGGATTCGCGGTGAGTTCGGCCGGGGTGAGTTTGGTGCCGCCGTCGACCTCGTGTGGTGGCGCCTTGTACTCTGCGCCTCGCCTTCGACCGCAGAACCCGGGAGTTCCACCGTGCAGATCTTCGACACACTCTTCATTGGCAACGAGTTCGTGAAGCCCGAGAGCAAGGACGTCATCGACGTCGTCTCGCCGCACACAGAACAGGTCATCGGCCAGGTGCCCGACGCGTCGCCGGCCGACATCGACAAGGCCGTTGCCTCGGCGCGTGACGCGTTCGAAAATGGCCCGTGGCCCTCGATGCCACCGGTTGAGCGCGGCGCGGCCATCGCCCGACTCGCGACGGCGTTGCAGAACCGTGCCGAGCCGATCGCGGATTTGATCTCGAGCCAGAACGGCTCACCCAAGAGTTGGTCGATCATGGGCCAGGTGTTCTCGGCAACGATGGTGCTCGGCGGCTACGCCGAATACACCAAGACCTACCCGTATCTCGACGAGCGCACCGGAGCGCTCGGCGGCCGGGTGCAGGTGCGCCGTACCCCCGTTGGCGTGGCGGCGGGGATCATCCCGTGGAACGTACCGCTGTTCATCATGGCGTTGAAGCTCGGGCCTGCCATGGCCGCGGGGGTTCCGATGGTGATCAAGCCGGCGCCCGAGACCCCGCTCGACGCGTACCTCTTCGCGGAGGCAGTGATCGAGGCCGATCTCCCGCCGGGTGTCATCAACATCGTTCCGGCCGGTCGTGAGAACGCGGATTACATCCTGCGTCACCCCGGCATCGACAAGGTGAGCTTCACGGGGAGCAGTGCGGTGGGCAAGCACATCGCGTCGGTCTGTGGTGAGCAGCTCAAGCGGGTCACGCTCGAGCTCGGTGGTAAGTCAGCCGCGATCGTTCTCGACGACGTTGTCCTCGACGATGCCTTGCTCAACGAGATGGTGATGTCGGGGCTGATGAACAACGGCCAGGTATGCGGCGCGCAGTCTCGCATCCTGGCGCCGCGCTCGCGCTACAACGAGGTCGTCGACGCATTGGCATCCGCGGTGGGGGCATTGCACGTCGGTGATCCGCTCGACCTCACCACCCAAGTGGGCCCGCTCGTCGCGGAGCGTCAGCGCACGCGCGTCGAGGGCTACATCGAGTCCGGCAAGGCTGCGGGTGCGCGTGTCGTTACCGGTGGTGAGCGACCGGATCAGTCCACGGGTTGGTACGTGGCACCCACGGTCTTCGCTGATGTGGACAACACCATGGCGATTGCTCGGGAGGAAATTTTTGGCCCGGTGTTGTCGGTGATTCCGTACGACGGCGAGGACCAGGCGGTGCAGATCGCGAACGACAGCGACTACGGCCTGTGCGGTTCGGTGTGGACCAGTGATGTGGAGCATGGCGCCGAAGTGGGCGCCCGGGTGCGCACCGGTGTGGTCGCGGTGAACTCGTCGACGATCCTTGACTTCAACGCCCCGTTCGGCGGGTTCAAGCAGTCGGGCATCGGCCGCGAGCTCGGACCCGAGGGCATCGATCCCTACACCGAACTGCAGACGATCATCCTGCCTGCCTGATCGGCAGGTGGGCGCCGCGTGGTGGAACGCCACAAACACCCGCAGTCGCCCAAGCGGCGACTGCGGAGGGCGCGAAAAATTGATTCATTCGCCCTACGATTTTAGAACGCCGACTCCGACTGTCGATACTCAGAACGGGACGGAGACGGGGTGCGCTTCTCGCGCGTGCCCGTGGGCTCGCGACGTCCCGAACACACACCGTCTGAGGGATCCCGTCATGTCTGGCACTACCTCGTCACGCCGTCAGGTGTTCGACCATCGTCTCACCGCAGCGCGTCTGGACCGATGGTGGGTTCGACGCATCGCACTGCTTTCCGCCCTGATGATTGTGGCGACCGGCTGCATGGTGAAGTACACCGGTCAGCCGCCCAGACTGCGGGTGGTGTCCGGCATCGAGGTTGCATCCCGCGCGGGGATGTCTGCCGGCCCCGAACTCCTCTGGGAATCCGACGGCGAACAGAACGCCGACCTCGTCGGGATCGCCGAGTCGGGCGCCACCTGGGTTGAGATTGACGTCGACTGGAACAGCATCCAAGGCGACGGACCGTTCAGCTTTCGGTGGGACCGGGCCATGGATCGGGTGGCGCTGAATGCTCGTGCCCATGGTCTGAACGTTCTCGGAATGGCGGCCTACAGCCCGCCGTGGGCCCGTGGTCCGAGCTGTCCGGCGGGCGAACTGCACTGTCTGCCTGCGAACCCCGACGACTACGGACGGTTCTTGACTGCTGCGGCGCAGCGGTATGGAACGCAATCGACGATCCCGTTGCTGCGCGGCTCGATCACCAATTGGCAGATCTGGAACGAGCCGAACCATCAGGAGTTCTCCCAACCGAAACCAGACCTCGACGTGTACGCCGCGATGCTGAAGTCGGCCTACGCGGGTGTGAAGTTTGCGGATCCCGCGGCCACAGTGATCACCGGTGGCACCGCGCCGGCACCGGACGCCGCGGACGGTACCGATTACCAGCCGGAGACCTGGTTGCGCGGCCTGTACGCGCGCGGCGCGGGCGGGAGCTTCGATGCGGTTGGCCACCATCCGTATGCGTTCCCGTTCAACCCGCTCGAGGTGCAGACCTGGAACTCGTTCCTGAACACCGAACGGCTCCATAACGTGATGATCATCAACGGCGACGGCGCGAAGAAAGTGTGGGGCACCGAGATGGGCGCGCCCACCGGTAACGACGGCGGTGTCCTTACCGAAGCACAGCAGGCGCAGTGGGTGCGCGATTACTACTTCGGTTGGAACACAAGTTTCCGTAGCTTTACCGGACCGCTCATATGGATGGAGCTGCGCGACTCCGGTACGGACCTCGCCGACAAGTGGCAGAACCTCGGACTCCAACACCGCGACCGGCGGTCGAAGCCGGCCTACGCCACCTTCCAGGACGTCATGGCCAAGGGCGTCTGACCACCGCCGATCAGTTGCAGGAACTATTGCTGGGAGGTCTCAGGGATCGACGGGCGGGTGGTGAGGCGGATGCCGACCGTCTTGCTTGAGCTGTTGCGGATGTAGGTCACGCTCACCTTGTCACCGGCGCGATGGCCGCGCACTTCCTTGGTGAGTTGCGCGGCGTCCTTGACCGGGGTGGAGTCGAGCATGGTGACGACGTCTCCGGCGCGGAGCCCCGCCTGGGCCGCGGGACTCGACGAGACGACTCGCACCAGCTTCGCTCCCGTCGGCTCGGTCGAGTCCTGAACTTCAACGCCGAGGAAAACCGTTGCCGTCGGAGTTGTGCGCGGTCCCGAGCCGTGGTCCCCGCTTCCGCCCTGGTTCCCGTCTCGGGGTGTGGGGGCGAACGGGGAGCCGTTCCCCCCGAGAAATGGTCGAAGGCCGCGCAGATCGAAGGAGCGCTCGCCGCGCCGATCGTCGTGATCGGAATCCGCTCCCACGGCATAACCGGCCGCGAAACCGAGCCCGAGGACGAGGAGCCCCGAGATTGCCACCAAGAACCATCGCGGGACAAAGACGCCGGAGCGCGTCGGTGGGACGGGGGCCGTCGGCTCTGCGTCGGTCGGCTCTGCGTCGGTCGGCTCGGTTCGGGGATCCTCGTTCATGTTCGCCTCTCGGTGTCGGGGCTGGTGCGCCGGCGAGGCGCTGCGGTTGGCGCCAGCCTGGCGCGGCCGGTTCCCTCGGTGTCGGTCAGTCCCTGAAGTTTTGCTGAGACCGACGGAACGCGGTTCAGGCGCGGCCCGCGCCGAGGCCGCGGCGGAGGGCGTTGAGTAACTCGGCATGGGCCCGCCGAGAAACCGCGGCGGTGGTCACCATGGTGGAGCCGTGGAAGGTCCCGGGGAACGAATGCAGCTCTACTGACACGCCGGCCTCGAGCATTCGCAGTGCGTAACGGATGCCCTCGTCGCGTAGCGGGTCGAACTCCATGGTGGTCACGTACGCCGGTGGGAGGTTGCGGAGGTCCGGGGCAATCGCGGGTGATGCATACGACGAGACATCGGTGGTGTCCGCGCCGAGGTAGTACTGCCAACTGAGCACGGCATTCGCTCGGTGCCACAGCGGCGTGTCGACGAACGTCTGCATGCTTGTGGTCTCGAGTCGGTGGTCCAGCTCGGGGATGCCGAGGAACTGGAAGCAGATCGGCGGGCCAGTTCGGTCGCGTGCGAGGAGCGCAGTCGCGGCTGCGAGACCGCCCCCGGCGCTCTGACCACCCACGCCGACCCGCGCGATATCTATGCCGAGGTCCGCGGCGCGGTCGTGTACCCAGCGCAAGGCCGCGTAACAGTCCTCCAGCCCGGCCGGGAAGGGGTGCTCGGGTGCAAGCCGGTACTCCGGCGTGACCACCACCGCGCCGAGCTCGCGAGCTATCTGTGTCGCGAATGCGTGCTCCATGTCGATCGACCCGAGGACGAAGCCACCACCGTGGAGGTCCAGTAACGCGGGCCGCCCACCTGGAGGTGGCGGGTCGGTCGGTGCGTAAACGCGAACCGGCACGGCTGCGCCGTCGGTGGGTACCTCGTGGTCGGTGACGGTCACGCCAGTGGTGTCGACGTCCGCGTTGAGTGGGCCGATGAGTTCGTTGATTCCGGCACGGGCGGCTGCCAGGTCGGCGAGGCTCCCCGGTGGGAGAAACTCCACGAGGGGCGCGAGTTCAGGATCGAAGGCGTAGGTCATGGGGACACTGTTCCACGGCGGAACCGCGCGCGCATTGGGGCACGAGACGGACCGAGTCTCGACGAGGTCGATGGGCCGTCCAGGATGCGCTTGCGGCGCGTTCGCGCCTGTACTACACATACGGGTGGGATGGCCGTAAGGCGGGCCGGGAAGCGGAATGGGACAGGGGCAACAAAATGGGCAGAGCCATTACTCAGGTATCGCGGCGACGTGCATCTCGAGGCGGGAAGCGGGTCTCGAGCTTTGGCCTCGTAGCGCTGGTCATCGCAACGATGACGACGGGGTTGGTGGGCGTGCCTGCAGGGGCATCGGTTGCTGTGTCGACGCCGTATTGGTCTTCCCATTCGTTCTCTCCCAACAGTGACGGGCAGGAGGACACGCTCACGGTCTTGTGGTGTTTGACGAATGCCGCGAACGTCGATGTGGTGGTGCGCAACGCAGCCAATGTGGATGTCCGCGACCTCGCGCTCGGCGAGTCGCACCCGGCGAACTGCTTCTCGTCGAGTTGGGACGGGCACGCGAACGGTGGTGCATTGGTGGCGGACGGCGACTATTCCCTCTCGATCCATGCCGTCGACGCAACGAACGCGGTGTCCGATCTGACCCTGTCCAGTGCGGTTGACACGCGTCTGCCGGGACATTTGACGCAGCCGACGCCCGGGGCGACGTTGGCGGGGTCGGGTTCGTTCGTGTTTGTGCCGACGGTGGGGTTCTCGGGGATCGGGTCGGTGGCGGTGGATTGCATTGCGGCGTCGGCGACGGTGGCGGAGCCGAATGGGACGTTTATTGGTACTGGTCCGACGTCGTCGTGTGCGTCGGGTCCGATGGTGATCCACGCGAACGTGGGGTTTGTCGACCAGTTCGGTGCGTCGCATGCTTGGACGTCGCCCGATACCTCGGTCACCATCAATAATCCGATCGACGCGCTACAACTCTTCAGCCGCGCGGTGTCGCGTTCGTTTTCGCCGAATGGTGACGGGCAGGAAGATTCGGTGGATGTGGGTTCGTGTTTGTCGCGGGATGCGACGGTCGATGTGGTGGTGCGCAACGCGGCGAACGTGGTGGTGCGCCATTTGGTGTCGGGCGACGCGCGTTCGGGTTCGCAGAACTGTGTCGATGTTTCGTGGTGGGTGACGCAGACCGATCCGTGGGATGGTCGCAACGACGCGAATGTGGTCGTGCCTGATGGTTTGTACACGGTCGCGATCCACGCGGTGGATGGTGATGGCAACCCGGCCGACGGTGGTTATGAGACCGCGGTCGACACTCGAGTGCCCGGACAGTTGACCCAACCGACCGCCGGCACGATCGGCGGTCTCGTGCACCTCACGTTCGTTCCGACCTCAGGTTTCGCCATCGACCAGGTGAACAACTCGTTCTCGACGGGGGGTTCTGCGAGCATCTTCGCGCCGTCGCCCGACCTCAGCTGGCGCACCACGAAGTTCGCGAGCGAGCTGACCTCGGGTCCGGCAGATCTCACGACCTCGGTGACCTTTACCGACCAACTCGGCTCGGCTCACCAATGGACGGCTCCGGTCGTCCCAGTTGTGATCAACACCACGAGTCCGGTGGTGGCGGCGACCGCGACACCGAGCAGCGGTCCTGCTCCGCTCGCGACCACTTTCGCCATCGACGCGTCGGATCCGGATGGTCTCGGGCTGTCCTATTCGGTTCAGTTCGGTGACGGATCGCCGGTTACGACCGGATCCCTGTCGAACCCGTACCCCACGCTGCACCTGGCCCACTCCTACACCTCGGCCGGGAGTTACACGGCGGTCGTCAGCATCGACAACGGGGTCGGCGGCTCGGCGCACCGAAACGTCGCAGTCAGCGTCCTCGGCGGTCCGCCGCCGGTTGCGACGCTCTCGGTGACGCCGACCGCCGGTATCGCACCGGTCACCGTGTTGGCGACAACCACGGCTACCGACGCCGATTCCCCATCGCTCCTGTACACGCTGGACTTCGGCGACGGGACCGTCGCGTCGGCGGGCGCGCTGCCGGCCGGCCCAACGGCGCACACGTACCTCTCGGCCGGAACGTACGCGGTGCGATATTCCGTGAGCGACGGGCAATCGACGGTCGTCAAGGTCAAGAACGTCTCGGTCGGCCTGTCGGGACCGCTGACGGCCGCGGCAGGCGACGATCGCGCGACCGTGGTCGGACGCTCCGAGCAATTCGACGCCGCCGCTTCGCGTCCGTTGGTCGGGATCGACTCCTACGACTGGACCTTCGGCGACGGCAGCACCGCCAACGGACCGCAGGCCTCGCACACCTACGCCAGCCCCGGCACCAAGGTCGTCACGCTCACGGTGCACGCGGGGGCGCTCGTCGCGAGTGACTCGCTCACTGTCTCGGTAGGCCCGGTCCCCGTGACGCCGGGCCTTCAGGTCACGGTGATCGACTCGAGCAGCGTCGCGATCCCGGGCAGTGACATCGCGCTCATCGACGCGAACGGCACGCGGTACGCGGCCGTGGCCGACGGCCTTGGGCACGGGCACATCAACGGTCTGCCCGACGGTCAGTACACGCTCTACGCCTGGCACGACGGTTACCTCCCCAATACCGGATCGGCGTCGGTCGTCGGAGGGAACGGAAGCGCGACGGTGGTGCTCGGTGAGGGTTCGGTTGCCCAGACGTCGATGACGGCGGACCGGTTGACGATCGAGCAGATTCTCGCCATCGGCCTCAACCCGAACGATCCCGCGAACCAGAATGTGTTCCAGTTCGATATCCATCTCGCGTTCACGGCTGAAGGCCAGACGATCGACCTTCCCGCCTGTGGGTACACGACCCAGGACCCCATCACCCGCCAGGACATCATCTACCGCCCGAGTGACTGCAGCGGTGGCGGCGGTGGTGGTGGCGGCGGCTTCGGTGGCGGAGGCGGCGGTGGTGGTGGTGGCGGCGGCGTCTGTGTCGACGTCGGGGCTTACCACGCGTGTGCCCAGCCCGAGCTCGTCGGGCCTCCGGGGAATCGTCAGCCGAACCTCGTCTGGATGGTGATCCCCGGTCGCGCGAAGTGGCTCAAGGAGTTCTTCGACGTCCACATGATCGTGAGCAATCTGGCCGGCTCCGCGTTCTCGTTCCAACACGGCCTGATGAGCCTCAACCAGCTGCCGGCCGGGCTCAGCTTGGCTCCGACGGCGGACCCGCAGTCGGTGAGCCAGACCGCAGCCGACATCCCGGGCGGGCAGAGCGCGGAGGCGCACTGGATCCTGCGCGGCGACGTCGCGGGCTACTACACCGTGACCGCCGACTACTCGGGCAGCCTCGAGCCCCTCGGAGCCACGGTCCTGTTGCACGCGAGCACCGAGACGAACGCGCTCCACGTCTGGGGCGGGTCCGCGTTGCACATGATCGTCGACGTCGACGACCATGCTGCCAACGGCTACCCGTATGTCGTGCGCGTTGGCCTCGAGAATGTCTCGGACGTACCCGTCTACAACCCTTCGATCGAACTCCTCGAGACCGGACGGGTGAACTACATCTACCAGCCGGGTGAACGGCTCTTCGACGGTGCCGACGTCGTCCAGCCCGGTGCAACATTCTGGACGCATGACTTCCGGCTCGTCCCCGAGATCACCGGTCTGCTCGACCTCGAGCATTCGTTCGTGAAGAAGACTGCCGGGAATACCGATGTGGCGAGCACGATCATCTCGCACGTCGCGGTTCCCGTCGGGAACTCGCCGGCGCTCGGCGTGACGAACACCGCGGGTGGGCTTCGGCTCGACTGGGCCCCGGCCGGAGTCGCGAATGTGACTGGCTACGCCGTGTACGCAACTGCGACTCGTGATACCGCCTTCGGTGCAATGCCGCTGGCGACGGCGCAAGCAACCGATACGTCGATCGAACTGCCGGCAGCGCCGCCCGGCGTCTACGCGCTCAGCACGCTCGTCGACGGAGTGCCGACCCTCTATCACCCGCTCGCCAACGCGACGCTGGCGGCGCCGGCGAACCCGCAGGGCTTACGTCCGAGTGTGTCGGTGCATGACGCCGTGTTGCGAGAAGGCGATGTCAACACCTCGACGAACGGAGTTCATCTCTCCCTGTCGTGGCCGTCGGCGGTGCCCGTGACGGTCAAATACAGCACCGCCGACCAGACCGCACTCGCCGGCTCGGACTACGTGGCGGTGCCATCAACCACGGTGACGTTCGCTCCGGGTGAGACTGACCATGTCGTGATGGTCGACGTCGTTGGTGACGTGACCCCCGAACCCGACGAGACGTTCCTCGTCAAGCTGGCAAGCCCGGTTGGTGTGACGATCGCGGACTCGTCTGCAACCCTCACCATTCTCGATGAGGAGGGAACTGCTGCGCTCGCGGTGCGGGACGCGAAGGTGAGCGAAGGCAACAGCGGGACCAACTCACTGCACTTCACGGTGACTGCCAACCCGGCCCCGCCGATCGGGGGCAGCTACTCCCTGAAGGTCGCGACATCGGGCGGCACGGCGACGGGCGGGACCGACTACACGGCGGTGCCACTCACGACTGTCGTGTTCGCGGCCGGAGAGGTGACCAAGGATGTGGTGGTGTTGGTGAACGGTGACACCACTATCGAGCCGAACGAAACCGTTGTGCTGAAACTGACGAGCGCGGTCGGAGCGAAGCTCAGTGACACTTCGGCAACCGGCGTGATCGTGAACGACGACTCTGCCACGGCCGGGCCGAAGCCGTACCTCACGGTCCCCGATGCGACACAGGTCGAGGGGAACCATGGCATCGTCGCGGTGCCGATGACGGCGCATCTCTCATGGCCGTCGGCGACACCCGTCACCGCGAAAGTTGCAACTACGGCGAAGACGGCGACCGCGGGTTCGGACTTCACGGCGATCCCCTTAACGACGATCACGTTCGCCCCCGGTCAGACCGACAAGCTCATCTACGTCTCGGTGCTGGGCGATATGGCGCACGAGGCTGACGAGACCTTCACCTTCAACCTTTCGGCCCTGAGCGGTGCCGTGGCAGGCGATGCATCGGCGACCGTCACCATCCTCGACGATGAGGGGCCACTCTCCGTCTGGGCCACCGACACCTGGGTGACCGAGGGCACCGGCGGTTCGTCGTCGTTGACGTTCGCGGTCGTCCTCTCGGCGCCACCCGGCGCCGGCGAGACCGTGTCGGTGAAGGTCGCGACGGGTGGCGGCTCGGCAACTGCTGGCCTCGACTACACATCCCTCACGCTCACGACGGTGACGTTCGCAGCGGGCGAGACCATTCATACGGTCAGCGTCCCGCTGGTCGGTGATGCGACGAAGGAGCCCAACGAAACGGTGCTGCTCAAGTTGTCGGCGGCGGTCGGCGCGGCAATCGCCGACACCGCGACAACCGGAACGATCGTCAACGACGACTGACGGGCGAGTTCGTCACTCGTAGATGAGGCATCCGTCGTCGAGATCGGCTGCGGGGAGCAGGTCTTTCTCGGCCCAGTAGTCCTGGGTGTGCTGCCACTCGGGCTTGTCGCCGCGCCGGGGCATCAAGTGCATCGAACGGTTGAGGTAGCCGGGGTTGAAATTCTCCGGGTCCATCCACGGACCGATCGCCATGTCGGCATCCTCCGGACGCAGCGCCGGCGTGACGCGTGCGGCCCCGAGTTCGTCCATGTGGTGCAACAGTCGACCCACGACGTCGCAGATGAGCTCCACCCGCAGGGTCCAGCTCGCGCGGAAGTACCCGAACACCCACACCAGGTTGGGCACGCCCGTGAACATCATCCCGCGGTACGTGACGGTGTCGGCGAAGTCGACCGGCTTGCCGTCGACGGTGAATGCGATGTCGCCGAGCACACTCAGGTTGAAGCCGGTGGCGGTGACGATGATGTCGGCTTCGAGTTCGCGGCCAGAGGTGAGCCGGATTCCCTTCTCTGTGAACGACTCGATCTCGTCGGTCACCATCGATGCCTTGCCGGCGGAGATGCCCGCGAAGAGGTCGCCGTCGGGTACGAACGCCACGCGCTGTTGCCACGGTCGATACTTCGGCGTGAAGTGCGTCTCCACGTCGTAGCCATCGGGGAGTCGCGCCTGGACGTCGGCGATCAACGCCTCCTTCACGAATGCGGGCTGATCGAACGAGAGGCTCGTGAGTAGGTCCTGGTCGTGCAGGATCTTGCGGCGCACGATCTCGTGGATCCAGGTCTCGTCGATGTCGAGTTCGCGGAGGGTGTCGGCGAGTTCGTTCGTGTTGGCGCCGCTAAAGAAGTACGTCGGTGAGCGCTGCAGCACGGTCACGTGGGCGCAGTCGGCCGCGATGGCCGGGACCACGGTCGCGGTGGTGGCGCCCGAACCGATGACGATCACCTTCTTTCCCGTATAGTCGAGGTCCTCGGGCCACGTCTGGGGATGCACGATCTGGCCTTCGTACCGGTCCATTCCTGGCCAGTCGGGCGTATAGCCCTGTGCGTGCCGGTAGTACCCCTGGCACATCCACAGGAAGTTCGTGGTGAACCGCACGGTCTCGCCGGTGCCGGTGTTCGTCACCTCGAGTGTCCACTCGTTGGTGTCGCTCGACCAGCTCGCGTTCGCAATGCGGTGCTGGTAACGGATGTGTCGCGCGAGGTCGTGTTCGTCGATGACGTCGCCCATGTACTTCATGATCTCCGGGCCGCTTGCGATCGGATGTCCGGTCCAGGGTTTGAATCGATAGCCGAAGGTAAAGAGATCGCTGTCGGAACGGATGCCGGGGTATCGGTGCATGAACCAGGTGCCGCCGAAACTCTCGAGCGCTTCGAGGACGACAAAGCTCTTGTCCGGACACTGGTCACCGAGATGGAACGCGGCGCCCACACCGGAGATGCCGGCGCCCACGATGATCACGTCGTAATGCTCGCACGTCGCGGTTTCGGTCGGGGTCGACGCGACGCTCGATGCTGTGTGGCTCACCTGGAGATATCCAGTTTCGTCAGGTGTAGAGATTGGGAACTGGCCGGGCGCCCATTCTCCGGAGGAACCGGGCGTGCGAGCGGATCGCAGCACGGAATGTGGGTGACTCCGTTTGCTGAACACCGAACTCGGCACAGGTCGCACGGACGATCGGACGAATTTCAGCGAGGCGGTTGTGCGGGGTCCTCGGGAAGAGGTGGTGTTCGATGTGGTGGTTCAAACCACCGGAGAACCACGTCAGGACTCGGTTGCTCGTCCCGAAATCTGTCGTGCCTTCGGCCTGGGCGACAGGCCACGATCGGTCGACGACGCCGGTCGTCACGTCGCGAGACGGGATCGCGGTTCCCTCGAAGCAATGCTGGACTTGGAAGATGAGTGACACTGACGCGCCCGCGACGAGCGCGGCGACCACGGTGACGGCGATGACGTCGAGTGCGGGTTGGAACCACAGTGCCAGGCCGATGAGGAACGTGACCCCTACCATTTTCTGGGCAAGGAGTCGCGCCGTACGCGACAGGGTCGGGACCGCGACGCGTCGGTGCCCCACACTCGCCTTGAAGATGTAGCGAAGGTCGGCGGTGAAGATCATGTTCAGGTACATCAGCGGGCACAAGACGAACGCGTAGACGTGCTGAAACCGGTGCCATGGTTTCCACGGCTGGTCGGGCCCGGTGCGCACGATCGAGCCCAGGTCGACGTCGTCGTCGAAGCCGGCGACGTTCGTGTAGGGATGGTGGAGACCGTTGTGCTTTGCCTTCCACCAGTCTGGGCTGATGGCGAGCCCACATGAGGTCAGCCAGCCGATGCCGTCATTGAGCCAATGCCGACGCGAGACGGCATTATGAGCAGCGTCGTGGACCACCATCATGAGGAGTCCGGCGATGGACAGGCCCAGCGAGCACCCAACGATCGCAACGGCCCAGAGCGGCAGTGGAGCGAACACCAGCAGCAGGTAGCTGGTGTAGAACCAGGCGCCGGCGATCAGCATCTGTCCGAGCAGGCCCCAGTTCTCTCCGGGAGCGTGGGTGGCCAGTTGTTCGCGGACCCGTTGCTGCAGAACGGCTTGGAATGCGCCCCCCTTCTCGTAGCGCACACGGTCGGCCCCTGGTTCGATTGGCGCCGCTGCAGTGCGCGCGTCGAACTGGACAAGTGATGTTGACGTCCCTGCCACGGTGCCCTCCCGGTCGTCCTGCCTGCCGAGAGGACCTTACGCCAGGATCCGAGGTGGTGCACGGTGCACCGCGTGTGCGGACCTGACACACTCTCGGCGTGCGCACTGAGAGCGAAGACCGGGTTCGTCAGCTCGCCAGATCAGGCCTGTTCCAGGGCGTCGACGAGGGTCTCCTCGAGCGCCTCGCCGGGGAGGTCGACTGGGTCGTCCTCGGCGCGGGAGACACGCTCTTCGAGGAGGGTGACGAGGCCGACTCGTTGTACGTCATCGTGCGGGGTCGGATTCGGGTCATCGCCGGGGGAGAGACGGTCGCAGAGCTCGGCCGGGACGAGCCCCTCGGGGAGATGGGCCTGCTCGCCTCCCAGCCTCGCTCGGCGACGGCCCGCGCGGTGCGCGACACCGAGCTCGCGTGCCTTGATCGTCCGACGTTCGAGCGGTTGCTCCGCGAGGAGCCGGCGACGCTCGGGTGGCTGACGCGTCGAGTGGCCGAGCGCGTGACCCCGTCGGCGCGTCACCGACATGCTCCGAGGGCCCGAACCATCGTCGTGCTCGCGGCAGTGTCGCCCGACGTCCGGGAACGGTTCCTGCATCAGCTCGAGGTGGCGCTCGGTCGGGTCGGACCCTGCGTGGTGGTCCGCGAGCAACCTGCCGAGCTGGCCGAGACCGTTGACGCCCACGAGGAATCCGGCACCAGCGTGCTGCTCGTCCCTGACCAAGGGTGGGGGCAGGCGGCGCTGGGTCAGGCCGACCGTGTGCTCGTTCTCGTCGACGCGAAGACTCAACCGGCACTCCGAGGCGATCTCGAGTTGCTCGCGCGTCTTGACCCTCACGGCGACGGTGTGGCCGAAGAGCTCGTACTCGTGCAACCCTCGGGAAGGGCGCTGCCCTCGGGTACCGACGGCTGGTTGGCATTGCGCCCGTTCGGGGCGCACCACCATGTGCGCGAGGGCATGCCGCCCGCTGACATCGATCGCGTCGCACGTCACCTCGCGGGCCGCTCTATCGGACTCGTGCTCGGGGGTGGTGGCGCGAAGGCCTTTGCCGAGATCGGCGCGGTCCGCGCGCTTCGGGAGATCGGGGTACCGATCGATCTGGTGGGAGGGTCGAGCATCGGTGCCGTGATCGCCGCGCAGGTCGCAGCTGGATGGGACCCGCGCGTGATGGCGGAGACCGACACCCGGGAGTTCCAGAAGCTGCGCCTCGATCGGAGGATCACACTGCCCACCGTCGCGCTCCTGTCGGTGAAGGCAGCCGCAGCCATGTTCGAGCGGATGTTCGGTGATGCGCAGCTCGAGGATCTCTGGATCCCAACATTCGTGACGACGGTGGACCTGAGCCGTGGGGCGCTCGCGGTGAGGCGTCGGGGTCGGGTGGCCACATGGGTGAGGGCGAGCGCGTCTCCACCGGCGATCTGGCCTGCGGTTGCGGACACCGACGGCAGCCTCCACATCGACGGGGCGGTCCTCGACAACCTGCCCGTCGCGACGATGCGCTCGCTCGGCGCCGAGCGAGTGATCGCGATCGACGTCTCGGTCACCGATGACTTTCGGGTTGCGCCCGGCTCTCCTGAGGTCGCGTCCGCGCTGACGCCGTGGCGCCGACCGGACCCGGACTCACCGCGGTACCCGAATCTCCTCAAGGTGCTGAACCGCACCGCGCAGGTCACGAGCCTCGGTGCGCGCGACCGGGCGCGCTCCGATGCCGATGTGCTCATCGCACCGGAGTTTCCCGATGTCGGCCTTACGGCGTATTCGACCGCTTCTCGGGTGATCGCGGCCGGCTACGCCGAAGCGAAGAAGGTGCTCGAGTCGATCTCGTCCCAGCTCGAAACCTGGCGCTGATCCTCAGGACGAGACGGCGCCGACGACCCCTGGTTGCATACGGTCGTCGTCGCCAGCACGCGCCGACGCGAGGATCGATTCGACGAGAACGCGTACGCGAGCGCGGCTCGAGCGCGCGGCATTCAGCTCTGCGGGTTGTTGGCTCGCGACGCGGTCGTGCCAGGCGGCGCGGCGAAGTTCCTGCGATCGCTCGTACCACGCGAGAGACGCCCAGCCGCCGAGGGGTGCGGCAAGGGTGACTGCGATTGTTGCCATGACCCGACGGTTCGTGACCCGCGAGATGGCCTCGGCCTCGAGCGCCCAAACGATCGGGCAGAGAACGACACCAAGCGCGCCTCTCGTGGTGGCCTGCCATCCGTCGTCGCGGACGAAGCGACCGACGGTCACGAGCGCCAGCGCCACCGGCGCGTTCAGCATGGCGCCCACTGCCGCGATCGGCGTCAGCGCACCGAGCTCGCGTTGCCGGCGAGCTTTCTCGGAATCCGGAAGTTGCTCGAGATGGGGCAGTGGGGAGTCGGGCCCGATGCCGAGCGAGCCAAGGTCGACGCGATGTGCGTTGACCGCGGCCTCGACCTGCTGAAACGGCTCGCTCGATTCGCCGCCGACGGCGTCGATGGCGATCGCGAGCTGCCGGATCAGCAGGTGTCGATGCCCGTAGCCCGACTCCCGTTCTGCCAACTCATCCCTGTCGCGCAGGGTGAGGATGGCGGCCTGCGCGATGACGCGGGCCCCTTCCGCGCTCTCGTGATTCGCCGTCACCGATGAGAGTCCCTCGGCGATCGCGTTGGTGAACGCTCGTACCGCAGGCTCCGGGTCGCGGCGGTACTCGCGAACCCAACCGTCGACAGGGATGGGTGCTCCGATGTTCAGCGTCGCGTCTGAACGGAATCGTCCGCGGTCCTCGTAGACGATGCCGTAAGGAATCACGGAAAGCTCGCGCGTATCGGTGTGGGCCGCCGCGCCGAGCGCGATGCGCGCCGCACCGGTGCGGAGTGGGAGGAGCGCGGTCCCGGCGTGCATCTCGCCCTCCGGGTGGATCGCGATCTGGCGGCCCGCCGCCAGTGCCGCCTCGCAGGCGGCGAAGCTGGACGTGTTCTGATCGGTGTCCTCGCCTTCGCGCCGCCGGTGGATCGGGAGCACGCCCGCGAGCCCGAAGAGCCAGCGCGCCGGCGCGAACTTCCACCACGAGGCCGCCGCGAGAAAGCTGGGGAAGCCTGGTGTCCGCGCGAGGACGACGACGGCATCGCCCAGACCGTTGGTGTGGTTGACCGCGATGATCGCCGGTCGGTCGGGGTCCGGGAGTGAGCCGACGACGTCGACCCGACGAAAGGACACGGACAACGCGAGACGAGCGAGTCTCTTCAGTGCCCGTTGAACGGCCGTGGGTTTCTGTGACGGGCGCTCCACCACCGCGCGCTCTGTCGCGGAACCCGGTTCCCCCTCGCGCTGCCCCTGCATGCGGTCACTCTCCCAGCAATGCCCGCGGCGGGGCAAGCGGATCGCCTGAACCGATGTTCTCTCCGGTCACGAGGCCGCCCCTTCGTCGCGGTCGTCGGGCCCCCGGGTTATCGACTGCCGGGGCGTTGGCTGGTAGACCGGGGGACGCCGTACGGGGGAGAGGTGCATGCCGGTCGCACAGCTGGACGGGATCGAGATCGCCTACGAGTTGGTGGGCGAAGGTCAGCCATGGGTGCTCACGCCCGGCGGTCGGTTTACCAAGGAAGATCGCGGCCTCATGGAGATGGCGCGGGCCCTTGCTGAGACGGGTCGCCAGGTTCTCACCTGGGACCGTCCGAACTGTGGTGCGTCGTCGGTCGTGTTCCGCGGCCGGTCGGAGTCGGAGGTCCAAGCGGAAACACTCGGCGCGCTGCTGCGTTACCTCGACCTTGGCCCCACCGTGATCGCCGGCGGCTCGGGTGGCGCTCGGGTCTCGCTCCTCACTGCGGCGCGGTGTCCCGATGTCAACGCCGGCCTCGCGATGTGGTGGATCAGCGGAGGTATCCCGGGATTGCTCCAACTCGCCAACTACTACTGCATGCCGTCGGCCGACGCCGCGTGGCACGGTGGGATGGATGCGGTCGTCGGGCTCGACCAGTGGCAGGAGACGCAGGACCGCAACCCGCGTAATCGGGCACGCTTCCTGGCGATGGACCGCCAAGAGTTCCTCGACGTCATGGACCGGTGGGCGCTCGCCTATTGCCCGTGCGACGAGTCGCTCGTGCCCGGACTCGACGATGCCGACGTAGCGCGTCTGCGCGCTCCGGTCCTGGTGTTTCGCAGTGGCGCGTCGGATATGTCGCACACCCGAGCCACTTCCGAGGCGCTTGCCGCGGGCCTGTCGGGCGCCGAGCTGGTCGAGCCGCCGTGGGGCGACGACGAGTGGAACGAGCGCCGGGCCGAGATCGAGCACACGGGTTCGCTGTTCGTCCGCTGGCCGTTGCTCGTTCCGCAACTCGTCGACTGGGCCGACCGAACCATCGGCGCGCCGGCGCACAGGAGGAATCGATCATGACCAACTTGACCGTACGACCCGTGCGCGACGATCTCGCCTTCGGTGCCCGAGTGGGCGGTGTCAACCGGACCGTCCTGGCCGACGACGACGTCCGTAGGCAGATCCGCGATCTCTTCGAGGACTACGGGCTGCTCGTCTTCGAGAACATCGAGCCGACGCCGCAGATGCAAGTGGCGCTCAGCACCGCGATCGGCCCGCTGAAGGACCACCCGAGCCAGGCGACGCCGCGCGCCGGGGGCGAGGTTGGCGTGATCGAGATTCGCCACCTGCCGAACCAGCCGGGGCGCGTCCAGGTGAACGGACAGGTGCTCTCACAGTGGCTGCCGTGGCACTTCGATCACTGCTACAACGACGAACTCAACCGCGCCGGCGTGCTGCGTGCGGTGGAGGTCGCGCCCGAGGGTGGCCTCACCGGTTTCGTTGATGGCATCGCTCTCTACGACGTGCTGTCATCTGGGCTGCGTGACCAGATCAAGCATGAGACCGTCATCTATGAGATGGACGTGATCCTCGACAACCTGCGCTTCGGGCGGCCCGCCGATTTCGTGGAAGTGGAACCGTCGCGCGATGCCGCCGCGGTGATGACGGAGTTCGCGGGGCGACCGCGCGCGCTACATCCCGCGGTGTGGACTCGCCGCGCGGGCGAGAAGGTGCTGCACGTGTCGCCGTGGATGGCGAAGGGTCTCGCGACGCGGGAGGACGCGAAGGGCGATGCGCTCCTGGCGGCCGTGTGTGAGGAGATCTGCACGGCGGCGAAGGACCTCAGCTACTTCCACCAGTGGCGCCCGACCGACATGCTCGTCTGGGACAACTGGCGGGTGCTCCACTCGGTCTCGGGGATGGCGCCCGAGCACGGGCGGTGCATGCACCGCACCACCATCGCGGGTGACTACGGGCTGGGTCGGTTCGAGACGGTGTAGCCGCACTCCCGCCCCGGTCTGTGGCCGCGGTGCTCAATGTAGGGTTCGATTCATGGCCACTCAGACTGCGACGATCCTCGTCAGCGATCTCGTCGGCTCGACCGAGCTCCGCTCGAAGCTCGGCGAGGAACGCGCCGAGGTGGTGCGTCGGGAGCACGACCGCTCGCTGATCGACGCGGCCGAGGCGAACGGCGGCACCGTGGTCAAGGGCCTCGGCGATGGTGTGCTGGTGATGTTCGCCGGCGCGGCCGAGGCCGTCGCCGCCGGAGTAGCGATGCAACGGGCGGTCGACCTTCATGCCCGCAATGAGCATCTCGACCTCGCGATCCGCGTGGGGATCTCCGCCGGCGATGTGACCCTCGAGGACGGTGACTGCTTCGGGGCCCCGGTGGTGGAGGCGTCCCGACTCTGCGGAGCCGCCGATGGCGGTCACATCCTGGTTGCCGAAGTCGTGCGCGTCTTGGCGCGCGGCCGCGGTGGCCACGAGATGACGTCGGTTGGTGACCTGGAGCTCAAAGGCCTGACCGAGCCGGTGCCGACCTTCGACGTCGGCTGGGAGCCTGCGGCCGGCGCAGCCGACCTCCGAACCCGTTCGCCCTACGTTGGCCGGGCGCGCGAACGAGCGGTGCTCGCCGGGCGGGTGATTGCGGCCCGCGATGGAGTGGGCGGTCTCGTGCTCGTGGCCGGCGAACCGGGGATCGGCAAGACCCGGCTCGTCGCCGAGGTCTGCGCGCAGTTCGACGGTCTCACGATCTTGATCGGTGGCTGCCACGACGGTGACGTCGTGCCCTACGCGCCATTCGCGGAAGCGGTCACGGACTGGGCGCGCCGCACTCTCGCGGCGAGTGTCCGGAACGCCCTGGGCGGCGACGCCGCCGTCATCGCTCGCCTCGCTCCCGCGATTCGCGAGGTGGTGCCCGACGCGGGCGAACCGCTCCCCGTGCCGGCCGACGCGGAGACCGCCCGCTTGCACGACGCCGTTGGTCAGGTGCTCACGCGATTGAGTGCGGCCGGACCGGTCGCACTGGTGGTGGAGGACCTGCACTGGGCGGACGACGCGACCGTTGGGATGCTGCGCACCCTGGCCCGGGTCGCGACCCGCACGCACGTGTTGGTGATCGGCACCTACCGCGAAACGGATCTCGACCGTCGCCATCCGTTCGCGAAGGCGCTACCGGAGCTCCAGCGCGAAACCGACGTGACCCGCATCGCCCTCGATGGTCTCGGGACCGAGGACGTGCAGGCACTGCTGGAACGCATCTCCGGCCATGCCGTACCAGGCGAGTTTGCCGAACGGTTGGCTGCGGAGACCGATGGGAATCCGTTCTTTCTGCGCGAGACGCTGTTGCATCTCGCGGATGAGGGTCAGCTCCGCGTCGAAGACGGCGTCTGGGTCGCGGCGCCGGACGCGGAACTCAGTATCCCGGCCGGCGTGCGCGATGTGATCGGTCGCCGATTGTCACGGCTCTCACCCGATTCCAACAAGCTCCTCGCGGCCGGTGCGTTGTTCGAGGTGTCGTTTCCGCTCGCGATCGCGGCCATCGTCACGAAGATCGACGAGGAGGACGCTCTCGACGCGATCGACGAGGCCTTGGAAGCGCGGATCGTGACCGCGACCGACGAGTTCGACCGGTACGCGTTCACCCACGCGCTGTTCCGCCACACGCTGGTGGAGGAGTTGAACCCGAGCCGCCAGGTGCGCATGCACCGCGCGATCGCGGAAGCCATCGAAAAGGAGATGCGCGGGGCGCCCGACGCCGCGCTGGCTGCCACCCTCGCCCGCCACTACCTGCACAGCGCGGCAATCCCCGGCGCCGAACGCGGTGTGCCCTACGCGCTCGCGGTTGCCGACGATGCCGCGGCCCGTTACGCACGGTTCGAGGAGCTGGCCGCGCTGCGGACCGCGGCCGAGTTGCTCGAAGAAGGCGACGACCGTGTCGTCGAGGTCCAGCGCCGTATCGCGCAGGCCGGCCTCCTCGCGCAGATCGATCCGGAGACGGTGCTCGCGGACGCCGCGTCCGCCGCGGATGGCCTCGCGGCCTCGGAGGGGGTCGACGCCGCCGCAGATCTCGTGGCCGAGCTCATTCGCGGGCAGAACACGCTCGAGGACATCACCGTGTCCTGGCGACTCGCCCGTCTGGGCCGACGGTGGTTGCGAGCCGAGCGACGCGATTACCAATGGGCCTTGGTCCGCCAGGCCGAACTCGAGGAACGCGACCACAACGATCCGATGACTCCCGGCATCCCGGTGGACGACGACGAGTACCGCGAGCTCCGGGCAGTCCTGGCCGAGCTTCCGAGCGAGCTGCGGGCGGGCTTCCTCTGCGATGCGCCGGCGTCGGGAGCCGAGGGTCGGGAGCGGCTCGACGCGGGCGGGTTCGCGGGGGTGTTGGCCAGCGGAGCGTGGCGGGTTGGCATCGACAGGCTCGGCGACGACGTTGGGACCTTCCACGAGCAGGGACTGGTGGCGATGGAGGCCTTCATGCTCGCGTTTCGATCGCGTCTCCAGTCCGTCGTCGGCGACTTCGACGCCGCGGCGGCAGATCTCGATGTGGCACTTGCGTTGCTGCCGCGGATCGCGCCGGGCTCCAACCAACATCTTCAGGTACTCGTCGTGCCGATGTTGCGTGACGTCATCGGCGGCGTGGACCTCGGTGTGGATGTCGCCGACGTGCTGCTCGCGGCCTCGGAGCGACCCGACACGAAATGGGCGGGGCTCGCATTGCGGCTCGCCGCGGCACGGGGTCTCGTGATCGGGGGTTTCGACGACCGGGCGCGGGTGCTCGTCGATGAGGCGCTCCCAGCCCTGGAACGTGCGGGCGGGTGGGCTCCGAACGCGCAGATCGCCCTCGCGTACGCGGTTGAGACTGCCTGGCGCCTGGGTGATGCCGGCTACGTTCCCGTGCTCGAGCGCAACGTACGCGAGAAGTGGCTCGACCCAGACCTCGACTACCCGGAGGTCGACGCCCGTTGGTCCTACGCGCTCCTCTGCGCGCTCGACGGCCGGCCTGACGACGCCCGACGCTGGTTCGACGAGGCGCGGCGGGTACTCACGGAGCGGGACTCGGAGCCACTGATCGTCGGGCTCGACTTCAACGCGGCGGAAGTGGAACTCTCGCTCGGGCCCGCGGGCGACGCCACCGGTTTCGCGAACTGCATCGCCGCGGGTCGCCGTAGGAGCGGACATGAAGCGATGGCCGCGTGGCTACCGCGCCTCGATGACCTCGAGTCTCGCGGCGCCAAGGTGTTTCACACCTAGGCAGGTCAGACTGACGTGGGAGCAATTCGATCGGATCATGTCCGGGTACCGCTGACCCGCGGGCTCCCCGACGCGAGTCGCCACCGGCTCTCCTCCGGGGTGCCGCCTCAGGCGACGGGTTGAAACGGATCCCGCGTCGAGAGCCCTGTGGTGGTCGTTGTCGGGGGAAGGGTCGTTGTGGTGGTGGTAGGCGCGACCTTGGCGCTCGTCGACGGCGGAGGCTCCGAGCGGCTCCCGTCGCTGGCACACGCCGCCAACGTCACCATCGCGGCCAGCACGATTGCGCCGGCGGTGCGTTGAACAACCATCCCATCAGGCTACGCCCGCAGGGTGGTTGGCTCGCTCTCTCCCCGCCAGGTGGCCCGGGTCGTGGAGAACCGAGGTGCGGTGTCGGGACCCCGCGTGCCCAACCGCCGGAGATCGGCGAGCGCATACGCCGCCGCGCGCCGGAACGGAAACTCGGAGCGTCGAACGGTGAGCTACCGCTCGTCTTCGCCTTCGAAGAGTTCGTCGGTGGCGAGTTCGAGGCGGTCGTGGGTCACTTCGTTGACGTCGAGCTCGTCGGCGGTCGGTTCGGGGTTCATCATGGAATGGATGTGCAGCACTTCGTCGACCGGCACTCCCGGCGGCGGCTGACCCGGCGCCCAGTTCTCGTCGACGAGGTCGACTTCGTCGATGTGATCCGCGTCGCCCAGGAGTTCGACCTCGGCGTCTTCGCGAGCGTCCCAAGTTGCGGAATCCGGCAGGGAGGCATGGCCACCCTCCTGCCCTATCGATTGCACTGGGTTGTCAGGCTGATCGATTGGCATCACACGTCCTCCACTCTTCGCGGGTCACCCGGCAAAGCCTGGCGTCATCCCGGGCAGTTCGCAAGGGTCGAAGGACCGGGTGTCATTGAGCCGCGGCGTTTCGGATCGCGACCCCCCACGCGCTAGCTCGATCGGCTTCGCGGCCAAGCAGTTGGGTTTCGGTGGCATCGGTGTGGGCCTCGCCGGTAGAGCCGAAGGTCACCCGGTGCACCCGAGTCGGGACCTTCGGCTCTGTCGGCGGGATATCGAAAACGCAAGAGTGGGGCTACGACGAGAGGGGTCCAAATGACTGATGTGGCGGCAACCGAACGGTCCGAGCGAGTCGACGAACTCAAGCAGAAGGTTCGTGAACTCGAGGACCTGATCGTGGCGCTCGGCCGAGAGACCACCGACGCCATCTTGGAGGCATGGAAGGCGCGTATCGACGGCTTGAGAGTGCAAGCCGACCTCGGTCGCATGGAGATGCGGGACGAAACCGCAGGTTCAGTCGATGACGCCGAGGCGGTCTGGCGTACCGCCCGCGCCCGGCTGGAAGCGCTGAGCGACGAAGCCTCCGACGTTGGTACCGCGCTCATCGAAGGCATGCGCAGTGCCCGCAACGATCTGCGCGCCGCGGTCGGTATCGCGCAGGAGCGGATAGACGCGGAGTCGGCGAGCGCCGATCGCTGATGCCGTCCTAACTCAGGAAGGGCTGCGTGGCCCTGAGCGTCCAGCGCGGCGTACGGGCAACTCGGCGAGTTGGCGGGTGACGAACGTGGGGCGCCATTTGAGGTGGTCCCGGACGAGTTCGAGGTCGGGGAACCGTTGAAGGATACGCGGGATCACCACGTTTCCTTCGAGCCGCCCGACCGCGGCACCGAGGCAGAAGTGGATGCCCTTGCCGAACGCGAGGTGCGGCATGGGCGTACGGTGCACATTGAGACGATCGGGATTGTCGAACGCAGCCGGGTCGTGGTTCGCCGAACCGAGCAACAACCGGACGGGCACACCCGGTTCGATCCGCACATCGTGGAGCGTGATCGGCTCGTGAGTCCAGCGGCCGCCGCCTGACGCGACGTGCAGCGGGCTTTCGAAGCGGAGCAGTTCCTCGATTGCGGCGCTCACGACGCCCGGTTCGTCCCGCACGATCGCCGCTTGATCAGGATGGCGCAGCAGTTCGCGCATGCCGGTCGAGATCAGGCTCTTCGTCGTGTCGTGACCGGCCATGAGCAACAGGATGAGCATGCCGACCACTTCGTCGTGGTTGAGTCGATGTCCGTCGTCTTCGGCGGCGATGAGGGCGGAGACGAGGTCGCCACCGGGCGCAGTCCGGCGTTGGTCGATGAGCGTGTTGCAGTAGTCGGCGAACTCGGCGGCGGCTGCGTTCGCGCCAGGCAGTGCAGTGAAATCGATGGGCAGCTCGTTGAACGCGGTGATCGCGGTGGTCCATCGATGGAGCTGCGACCAGTCGGCGTCAGGGACCCCGAGCAGATGGGTGATCGTGAGGATCGGCAGCGGTTCGGCGATCTCGGTGAGGAGATCGAACTCCGTTTCCGGCTCCAGCCGGTCGAGGATCGAGTCGATCGTGCGCTCGAGGTGCGGACGCAGCCGCGCGATCCGACGCGGGGTGAAGGCCTTGGTGACGAGTCCGCGCACTCGGGTGTGGTTCGGTGCATCGATGAATAACAGGGTGCTCTCCCCGAGTTTGCGCAGCTCGGGTGCCGCATGTTCCGCGAGTACTTCGCGCCACGGCGAGGGGGTCGAGACCGAGAACCGGTCGTCGCGCAGCAACGCTTCGATGTCGGCGTACCGTGAAATCACGTAGCCCACTTCGGGATGCCGATGGACCGGTGCCTGGTCGCGCAGAGCCCGATACCACGGGTACGGGTCGGATCGAAATCCGGGATCGCGCGGATCCCAATCGGTCGCGTCGATCGTTGCGGTCATGCGCGCAGGTTATGGCGTCGTGACCCGCGTACGGTTCAATCGATTGCTTCGGTGAGCGGCGCGCCGAGCGAGTCGACGACCGCTTCTCTGACCTCGGCGGCAGTGGGGTCGGACTCGGTCGTTTCTCGGTAGGCGGTCCAGATCGCGGTGAGGAAACGGGCAGCGGCGTCGACGACCGCATTGGCCCGGATCGATGGAAAGGTATCGAACGCGTGCTGGGCGCCTCGAAGCTCGAGGTAGTACACGGGCTGGCGTGACACGGCTCGCATGCGGGCCACGAAGTCGCGCGCATCTTCGATCGGGGCCAGGACGTCGTGCTCGCCATGAATGACGAAAAACGGAGGTGCGTCGGCGCGGACTTGGTCGAGGGGTGAGGCCGCCGCGTAGGCCTCAGGAGCCTCGGCGAGGTCGGCCTTCATCACGATCGGCGCCAAGAAGAAACGCTCCATGTCGGGAGGTGCGGTGCCGTTGCGGTTGGTGAAGTCGTACACGCCGTAGAACGGCACCGCCGCCTGTACTGAGGTGTCGGCGGTCTCGAAGCCTGGCTGGTATCTCAGGTCGCCGCTGGTGAGCGCGGTGAGTGCGGTGAGGTGTCCGCCCGCGGATCCGCCCGTCACGGCGACGAAGTCGGGGTCGATGGCGTAGTCATCGGCGTGCTCGCGGACCCAGGCAATCGCCCGTTTTACGTCGACGAGATGGTCGGGAAAGGTCGCGGCCGGGCTGAGTCGGTAGTCGACGTTGAAGCACACCCAACCTTGCGACGCCAGGCGACGCATCAACAGCTGACCCTGACGATTCTTGAACCCGATCACCCAGCCGCCGCCGTGGACCTGCACCAGAGCCGGTCGTCGTTCCCCCGGTGTGGGGCCGACGGTGGGCGCGTGCACATCGAGGCGCAGTCGGCGCCCACCGGCGCGGGCGAAGGTGATGCGGCGTTGCACTCGCACCGGGAGGGGCGCGACGGAAGGCGTGATGCGCTGGAGATCTCGCAGTGCCTCACGAATCTCGTCGCGTGCGGCGAGGCTCTGGCGAATCGAAAATGCCAGCCCGACCCAGGAAGCGAGCGTGAGGGCCAGTCCGATGCGGCCGGGCCGGCTGCGCAGTGCACCTCGCCGGGCGAACCACCCGGTGGCGAGGACCTGCCCGACGAGATGGAACGGAGCGAGTTCGACCGTGATCCACGATGCGAACATGCTCCAGCCGAGCAGGAGTCGGTTGCGTCGTGAGGGTCGGTAGGCGTTCAGGGTATAGATCGCGCCGTTGATCGAGACGGCGAAGAACACCCAACCCAAGGCCGAAGCCTTGAGTCGGCGTGCTCGGTTACGACCCAAGATTGACCTCACTCCGCCCACCGCGACCATCGGGTGCGACGGTATCGCGATCAGGAGTCGATACCCTCGACGCAGCGACCTGAAGTTTCGCCTCGACGATCGAGCTCCGCTCAGGGTGCGAGTTGGTAGGTGTCCATCAGCGCCGAGGCTTCGTCCCACACGCGGGCGAAGCGGGCCGGATCACCGTTCGGCCGTTGCACCATCTGGAGCGCGAACTCCGCCTGTTCGGCGGAGGCGGCGGTCTTCCCGTGGAGACGGGCAGCCCCGGCCGAGAAGTCGCGCACGACGACATCGAAGATCTGCTCGGTCATCGGCTCGCTGATGCCGTGGAGCTCCACGTTCTCCAGAATGAGTTGCCCGTAGACCACCAAGGAGAACAGTTCGCCGAGCGCGAGCAGGAAGTCGATGTCGGTCGCCTGGGCTCCTTCGGGCGCGGCAATCTCGAGCATGGAGCGGAACGTGTCGACCTGACTCCGGAAGATCTCCACGTTCGGGGTATGGAACCGATCGAAGGTCTTGGCCCAGTCGTGAAAGCGGATCTTGCCGAGCCCGCGCGTCGGCGCCTGCTCGAAGAGGTACGCGTCGTGCGTGGCGTCCTGACGAACGGGCACCGGCGCGTACTCCTGAGGCGCGAAGAAGTAGTTCGCCATGAACTTCACGATGAGCGCGATGTTCACGTGCACCGTTCCTTCGAGCTTGGGTAATGCACGAATGTGGCGTGCCGCCATCTGGAAATAGGTGTCGGCCTCGAACCCTTTGGCTGCGATCACGTCCCACAGAGCGTTGATCACGTGCTCGCCTTCGGTGGTGACCTTCATCTTCACGAGGGGGTTGTAGAGCAGGTACCGGCGATCGTCGTCCGACGCGGAGCGCATGTAGTCGTTGGCGCGCATCGCGAACAGCTTCATGGCGGTGAGGCGTGCGTACGCGTCGACGAACAGCTGGCGAACGTGGCCGAAGTCGGTGACGAGTCCGCCGTAGAGAGTGCGGTGACCGGCGTGGTCGATGGCCTCGTAAAACGCGTGCGTGCAAATCCCGATTGATGCCCACCCGAGGTTGTACTTACACACGTTGATGGTGTTCAGCGCGACGTTCCATGCCTCGGGGCCGCGTACCACGATGTCAGCGTCGGTGATCGGGTAATCGTGAAGTGTGAACGCGGAGACGTACATCGGCGAATGCACGGTGTTCTTCTCGAGTTCGTAGGCCTCGTGCTTGCTCTCGACCACGAAGAACACGTACTCGGTCTCGGCCGCGGGGTCGTCGTTCGTGACCCGACCGAACACCGAGACGAGCGCGGCCTCGTTCCCGTTGCCGATGTAGTACTTGCTGCCGTTCGCCACGTACGTACCGTCGCCCGTCGGGGTGAGGGCCATCTCGCTCGAGTAGATATCGGCGCCATGCTCCTTCTCGGAGAGGCCGAACGCGAAGATGCCACCCGCGCGCAACAGGTCCGCGGTGCGCGTCTTGAGCTCCTCGTTCTCGCCCATCCAGATCGGCCCGAGCCCGAGCATCGATACTTGCCAGGCATACCAGTACCCGAGGCTGTAGAACGCGGTGATCTCACTGAAGTGGCAGTTGCGCCACGTGTCCCACCGAGCATCATCCCTTCCGTGACCGGCCGGTGTCATCAGTGTGGCGAAGGCCTCCGACTCTCTGAGGAATCGGCAGAAATCGGCGTACCAGACTCCGGCATTGTCCTCGTTCGTGATGCGGTCTTTCCCGATGGACTCGAAGTAGGCGATCGTCGCCTCCATGAGTTCCCGAGACCCGGCGTCGAGCTCACTCGCGCGGTAGGCGTGCGGGTTCAACAGGATTCCGGGATGCGCGCTGACTTCCATTGGACTCCCTCGTGACTTCTCGGACGCTGAATGCTAGGTGTACGCCAGACTCGAAGTCGGGCCTCTCATCCGGGAGCGCGAGCGCTTCCGAAACCCTTTGGCGATAGTTTCGAGGTGGAGCGTCTGCGCGAGTTGCATGATCGCGTTGACGAACCCCCGACCTTCGTGGTCACGCGTGAGGTTGTCGATGAACCGCTTGTCGATCTCGAGAATGTCGATCGGGAGCTCGGCGAGCGCCGCGGGTCGCTCCGCGGTCACGGGTGTGGTCGAAGGTTTCTCGTCAGGTTGTTGCGTGGGCGAGGTCCATCTCCCACCACAAGAAGTTTCTCGACTGATCGAGAATCTGCTGGCGATGCGCCACATACGGCACGTGGCACGTTGCGTCCCAGGACGTGAGATAGATGTCGAGTCCCGCGGCCTTCGCCAAGTCCACGGTGGCATTGATCCAGGCATAGGCCACGAGCGGGTCGGTGGTGCAGTGGAAGTCGAGCGCCGGTGCGTCACCTTCCGACACGGTGCCCGAAACGATCTGCGCACCCGATATCGAAAGCGCGGCGCGAACCCTGGCGGACGGATCTTCCGAGGTCGAGTAGCCAACGTTGAGCGCGGCGATCGCACCCGCAGAGGAACCGCCGATGGCGATGCGGTCCGGGTCGATGCCGTACGTTGCGGCATTGGAGCGAAGAAACCGCACCGCGGTCTGCGCGTCAGCGGTCGCCTCTTGGATCGCCACCACGCAGTTCGACTGATTGCCGGAGCAGCCGGGTGATTCGAGGCGGTAGTCGATCGACACATTCACGTATCCCATTTTCGAGAACGTGTTCGCTTCATCGACGAGTTCGGCCGACGTGCGATTGCCGCAACAGAAGGAGCCGCCGTGGACCCATACGATCGCCGGTCGACTGGTGACCGTGTCGCCGGAGGGCTGGTACAGGTCGAGCACCAAGGTTATCGTCTGGTTGCTGATATTGACCGCGCTGGCATAGGTGATGTTGTTGGTGACGGTGACCGCGTTGAAGATCGGGTCGCGATACCGAACCGGGGCATCGCCGGGAGGGACGAGGTCGGGCTTCGCACAGCTTGCGGCGACGATGACGAGCAAACCGACGAGCGGAACGAAACGGCGAAAACGCATTCCGGCATGATCGTGGCTGGATCAGGCTGCGTCAAGGCGGTTGGCCCTCAGTCGTCGAGGTGGTCGAGCAACGCAATGAACTCCGGACTCGCGTCCGGACCGAACGCGAAGATCACGATTCCACGGCTACGTCTCGGCTCTCGTGGTCGTAGTGTCGGTTGAATCCCCGCAACGAAGGAGTACGTGTGAGCCAGCGGTTTCGGTACGCGTTCGATGCCAAGCTCGCGCCCTTCTGGGCACCGTTCGGCGCACGACCGTCGAAGGACGGCGTCACCATCACCGACGACGAAACGTTCGTGGCAACGTTTGGTTGGCTGCGTGTCGAAACTCCGCTGGCGAACGTCGATGGCGCGCACGTGACCACGGGCTATCGCTGGTGGACGGCCGCCGGAGCTCGCATGTCCTTCACCGATGACGGACTCACGTTCGGAACCAACATCGAGCGTGGCGTCTGCGTGCATTTTCACGCCAAGGTTCCCAGCCGTCTGCGGCGTTCCGGCCATTCGGCGTTGACAGTCACCGTTGCGGATGTCGACGGACTGGTCGCCGCGCTCGTGCCCTCCTGATGGAACCGAACCTGTTGATCCCGGAACAGCCGTTCGCGTCTCTCGATGAGTATCTCGTCGCGGGCGGTGGAACTGCGCTCTCGCAGGCGGTCGAGCGCGGCGGTCACTGGGTGATCACCCAGTTGGAGAGCGCGGGCCTACGCGGCCGTGGGGGAGCGGGCTTCTCGGCGGCGCAGAAGTGGCGGTCGGTGTTAGCCGGTGGCGTCGCGCTCGGGGATCGGTACGTGGTGGCCAACGGTGCGGAGGGCGAACCGGGCACGTTCAAGGACCGTCCGCTCATGCGTGCGAATCCGTATCAGGTGATCGAGGGGCTCGGTATCGCCGCGCACGTGCTCGGTGCGCGCGAAGCGTTCCTTGCGGTCAAGGCGAGTTTCACACTGGAGATCGAGGCCTTGGAGCGGGCGCGGCGCGAGATGGCCGACGCGGGGTTGATCCCTGCGGTGCCCGTCACCATCGTGAGCGGACCGGAGGAGTATCTCTTCGGCGAGGAGAAGGCGTTGCTCGAAGTCATCGAGGGCAACGACCCGATGCCGCGCTGGCTCCCGCCATACCTGCATGGACTGTTTGCCACCACGCCCCAAGAAGGTTGGTCGGCAGGAGTGGGCCAGTCCGATGAAGCCGGTGTGATCGGTTCGAACCCCACGCTGGTTTCGAACGTCGAGACGTTGGCGAACGTGACGTTGATCCTTACCCGCGGTGCCGACTGGTACCAGCGCATCGGCACGGCCGAGACGAGTGGCCCACTGATCTGTACGGTCAGCGGCGATGTTCTGCACTCCGGCTTTGGAGAGATCGAACCTGGAACCCGGCTCGGCGATGTCATCGATCGGATCGGCGGCGGTCCGCGTGCGGGATGCTCGATCAAGGCCGTGCTCTCAGGAGTGTCGAACCCGGTGTTGACCGCCGCGGCCCTGGACGCGCCCGTCAGCTACGAGGGTTTCGCCTCCGCCGGAGGTGGTCTTGGTTCCGCAGGTTTCGTCGTGTACGACGAAACGCGCAGCATGCTCGCCGTCGCGCGCATGGTGTCACGGTTCTTGTACGTGGAGTCATGTGGACAGTGCCGAGCGTGCAAGCAGGGATGCGGCGAGGTGACTCGTCACCTTGATGTGCTCGCTGATGGGAGCGGTGACGTGAGCGACATCGAGGTCATCGCCCGCCGGTTGCGGGGGGTCACCGACCAGAACCGCTGCTATTTGGGCGAGGAGGAGCAGCGCACCATCAGCAGTTTGTTGCGCGAGTTCCCCGAAGATTTCGTGGCCGAGATGGAACGTGATCGCCCGGTTGCGCCGCTCCCTATCCCCAAGATCATCGATATCCACGACGGCATCGCGACCCTCGACCCCATGGCGGATCGGAAACTCCCAGACTGGACCTACGCGCCGAGCTGATCAGACTTCCGCGCACTGGTTGGCCGCACCGGTACCTCGGACCGGTCCGCTACGGGCGGAGGCGCGGCCAGGCACTGCTCGACGTCGTGACGTAGTCATAGATCGACCAGCCGATTGCCCGGCGTTGTTTCGCCGCCGCGACGAAGCCTGCATAGTCCTGGGGACTGGCGCGATCCGCAATGCCGCCCACGACGTGGACGACAGCCTTGGGGTCAGCGAGATTTGTGCGGACGCGGCGAATGTTCTCGCGGGTATACCGAGCGCCGTCGTTCCATCCCGACGATCCCGACCGGTTCGTCCAGTAGCTCATGGGGAGCCACACATCGAAGGACCGCCGCAGCTTCTTCCAGGGAAAGCTCGGCCAGTATGCGGTGTTGACGTCCTCGATGAGAACCGGCTCGAGCACGATCGCGCCGAGCGGCACCCGAGTGACGAGGCGTCGGGTTTGGGTGGCCAGATCAATCAGGGCGCGGTTGCGTTGGTCGGGATCCGGCACGTCGTTGGTCCATTCAACGTCGAGCGCGATGCCGTCGAACCGCTGCGCCTTGCTCCGGAACTCATACATCGCCCGCACGTGACGCAGGTCCCGGTCCGCATCGACGAAGTGGGGCAGGTACCAGGCCACGACCTTGAGACCACGCCGATGCGCGCGTCGCAGAATGTCGCCGACGAGTCTGCGATCCGCGATGTTCCCATCGGATCGGGTGTCGTCCTGGGACGCCTGGAGATACAACGTGGTGATGCCGAGGCGGGCCATGTCGTCGACCGAGTCGGGAGTCACCGCCGGGAGCGAGTGCGGCGACGATTGGAACTTCGGCCCGTAGTCGTAGACGTCGACCCACGTGCCGAGGCCCCGGAATGCGAGGTTGCTCACTCGCGCCGTGGACCCTCCAGCTGGTCGTGGGGAACTGCCCGCCGGGTTCCCGATTACCAGGCCAAGGAGCCCCACGATGACAACCGACGACCCCCACCGCATTGCGTGTGCACCAATCCGCATCACCCCACGCTCGCGCGTCTTTACGGACGACGGGGGTCACTTCACGATCAATACATGAGTTGGGAGGTGCGCTCGAGGTGGAGGTCTCGCTCGGATACTCAGCAGCCAGGGTCGCAGCCACCATCTGCCAGGATGACCCCATGATTGATGCGCCCTGGACCGGTGATGCCTGCTCGCTCGTCGACGCCTTTCGCTCCGGCGAGCGGTCGCCGGTGGAGGAACTCGAGGCGAGCCTCGCGGCCATCGGGGCGTCGGATCTCAATGCTTTCGCCTATCTCGACACCGACGCGGCCCGTCGGGCCGCGCAGCAGGCGGATCTCACCAAGCCCTTTGGCGGGGTCCCGACCGGGATCAAGGAACTGGACCCGGTGACCGGGTGGCCGCACACTGAAGCATCGCTGGTATTCAAGGACAGGATCGCGAAGCGCACATCGCATCACATCGAGCGACTCATCGAACGCGGTGGGGTGGTGCCGGTGGGCGCAACCACCGCGAGTGAGTTCGGCGGTCTCAACGTGAGCGTGTCGAAGATCAACGGCGCGACCCATAACCCCTGGCGCCATGGCCGGACGGTCGGTGGATCGTCGGCTGGTTCCGCGGCTGCGGTGTCGGGTGGCCTGGTGAGTCTCGCGAGCGGTGGCGACGGCGGTGGGTCGATCCGAATCCCCGCGGGATACACCGGCTTGATCGGCATGAAGGGAACGTTCGGTCGCATCCCGCGTAGCCCCCACGCCTACATGCGACCCAACACGGTCGTGGCCGGCAGCGTGGCGCGTTCGGTGCGCGACGCCGCGCGGTATTTCGACGTGTGCGCGGGCCCGCACGCGGCCGATCCCACCACGCTCCCGCATGCGGGCGGTTGGGAGAAGGGGCTTGGCACGCATGAGCTGCGCGGTCGGAAAGCCGCGATCGTTCCGGCCTTGGGTGGAGTGACCCTCGAACCCGGCGTGGAGGATCGCATCCGCGCTTCCGCCGCAGAACTCATCGCGGCTACTGGGATGGTGCAGGTCGACCTGCACCTGGAGCCGCCGAACCTTGCGTTGCAGTGGATGATGGGCAACCTGGCCACGTTGATCGGCGAACTCGGAACCCAGTGGCCGCGCTGCGCGCCGGATCTCACCGTAGAGGTTGCCTTCGGGCTGCGGCTTTCCGAAGCGCTCTACAACCTGCACTCCGCGGCCGCCGCCGAAGCCCTACGGATCGAGGCCAACGAGGTGATGGCCGCCGCGTTCGACGAGGTCGACTTCATCGTTGCGGCGACGAACCCGGGCCCGGCCTTCGGGGCCGAGTCGGTCATGAGTCACAGCCAGCCGCGTCTGGTGGACTGGGCAATGTCGAGCCCGGTCGCGCAATGGGCCTTCCGCGGCGCGATGTTCGGGACGAGGGTCGCGGGTGCGGCGTTTCCGAAGATGCCGCCCGCGCTGGTGGCGGCCGGAAGTAGACGGTTCCCGGATCTCGTCAACATGGGCGCGCTCACGATCATTTCCAACATCTACGGAAACCCGGCGGTGTCGATACCCGCGGGCACGATCGACGGGCTCCCGGTTGGCATGCAAGTGCTCGCCCGTCACCACGAAGACGCGCTCCTCTTCGACGTTGCCCTCGCCGTCGAACGCGGTCACCCGTGGCCGCTCGTGGCGCCTGGGGTCACCCCCTCTGTCGAGCCGGTGGAGTTGGGGGTTGGATGACCCGTCACGTGTCGTCGCTGACCCGCTGAGGAATGGTCGCGCGCCCGTGGCCGAGACTGGATACGGTGCAACGGTGTTGATGGTGATGTGGGCAGTAGCGGTAGGTCTGGTCGTGGTCGTGGTGACCTGGCGCGTCGGTGTTTCACGGTTCGCGTTCCTGGCAATGGTCCACGACAGTCTTCCGGTCACCCTGGTCTGGGTCTGGGTCGTCGCGGTCTATGCCGTCACCGCCCAGCAGTGGCTGCTGCTCGGAGTGACGGTTCCACTGATGGTGGTCCATCTCGTGCTGATCGTTTCGCGATTGGTCGCCGCTCCCACGCCGGAGTGGGTGAACTCCGCCGCGGAGGTCAAGGTCGTGGTCGCAAACGTCTTCATCGGCAACCGGACGCCGGAACACTCCGCGGTGATGTTGCTCGAGACCGAGGCCGACCTGCTCGTGGTCGGCGAACGTAACGATAACTTCATGCGCGAGTTCGGTGTTGCAGGCGGCATGGACGCGTATCCCTTCTCCGTGGATGGGCCGGCGAACGAGCCCGACTACGCGACGGCGATTGTGTCCCGTGCGCGATTGCTCGATGGTTCGACGGTGGTGTACTCCGGTTCGATTCGGATCGTGCGCGCCGTGATGCAGTGCGGGTCCGCCGAACTCAGCGTGGTGGCCGTGCATCTGCGTGCAGTGACCGAGCCCGGCGGATTTCACGCCTGGCGAACCGAAGTGAAGGAACTGGCGTCGTATCTCAGAACGGTCGCGCCGCCGTTCGTGGTGGTGGGCGATTTCAACGCGAGCCAGTTCCGGCCGGCGTTGGCCCGTCTGCTGCGGGACGCAGGGCTCTTGGACGCGCACCACGCCGCGGGCAAGGGATTGACTCGCTCACTCAAGCCGGGTGCGCACGGAGCCCTGGCATGGTTCCCGGCGTTTACCCGAGTGGATCATGCGCTGCTGAGTCCCGGAGTCCATGCAATGGATGTGGTCAATCTCCCCACCGCCGGCAGCGACCACTACCCGTTTCTGGCCACCCTGGCGGTGCAACAGTCGCCGGCGTAGCGCCGGCGCGGGTCGGCGCTACGAACTCGATGGTCAGAGCGGTGCTTGGCCGTGAAGCGCCTGCCAGAAATCGGCGGCTCGGTTGGCAGAGGACATGAAGGTCCACAAACTCGAGAAGCCAACCGGCGGATGTTGGATCAAGGTGTCAGCGGCAACGAGCTCCGCGAAGTTCACCTCGGTGTTGTTCGACTCCACGCCGGCCGCGGTCATCACGTGGAGCACCTCATTGGCGAGGAGCCCGTATCCGAGCGTGGTGGGGTGGATCCCGTCGAGCGCGATGAGACCGCCCTGGGTGCGTCCGAACCGGTCGGACCCATAGAACCGGGTGTCCACCTGCGGCGAGAGCACGTCGTAGGCGTCGGGAAGCGGGTACTCCGTCCACCACGGTGGACGCGCGGTCTCGTCGGTGATATAGCGCCGATAGGCGAGACGGTCGAGAATTCCCGCGATGTCGAGTACTCGCCAATCCCGACCCTCGAGCCGAGCGGCGCGCACCGCCGCCACGATCATGTCGTTGTATTGGTCGATCGTGCTGTCGATCGTGCGCGCCAGATCTCCGCTCAAACTCGGATGGCGGTTCGCATGAAACTCGACGTCGGTGATCCATGGTCGGGTGTAGCGCACGAAGTAACGCGACCGCGGATTCATCTTGTCCTGACCCACGCCCCTCAACATCGGAGCGATGGTCACGTGCGGAACCGTGAACCAGATCACGTGGTGGGCATTGATGCAGCGAATGTGGTTCACGAGTTCCGCGAGTTCGATCGCGAAGTGGGTTGGGGTCCAGAGGTTCGATTCTTGCTTGGTCCGAAGTCCTTGGAAGGTCTCGTCCTTCGACCATTTCACGGTAAAATTGATCACGGTGCCCAGCGCGTTATTGGCTCCGACTGCAACGACGAGTGTCTCGATCCCCGGATCGTCGCCCTGGCCCTCGTCTCCGAGCCGACGCGCGAGCGAAATCGGCGTGTCGGCGAGGCCGCCGCCGGCCAGCACGGGTAGCGCCGACCGATCACCTGCGGCCGACGGCACCTGAGCGGCAAAGTCTCGCCCCGAATGTTTGGCAACGGCGATGTTGTATTGGCAGTCGGCGACCGTCTTGGACATCACGTCGCGAAGGTCCCATCCCCACACCGCGAGGTTGTGGTTGATCGGACCCGGTCCCGGCATTGACGTCACGAGATCCGCGCCCGGCCCGCGTTCCCAGAACTCCTCCACATCGTTCATCACTGAATGGAATCGTGCGAGCACCTTGAGATCGGGAAGTGGATTTGCGAGCGTCTTGGGCAGAAGCGCATCGAGTTCGCGAATCGAGGCTTCAATATTGAAGGGCAAGCCGGGACAGTTCGCGGGACCCGGATACGTGGGGTAGCGGAAGTCGGGGATGCCCACGGTCCGGGCCAGAACGGCTGGCCACGACAAAGCGGTATCCGCGATTGCGAAACTCTTGAACCCGTGCGTAATGGAATCACCGATGGTGACGAGGCGATTCGGCGGTGTTGTGGCGAGCGGCTTGAGTGCGACGGGGATACCAAGCCCTGAGCGGTTGGTGGCGACCGGTTCGCGCGTCGTCCACGCGAGGACGACATCATCGGGAACGCCGTCCGGGCGGTTCGGACTTCCGGTCCGCCTCGTGGTGGATGCTGCGCTGGCCATGACCCTGCCTCTCGGGTCAGCGACGCCGTGGAGCGCCGGAAAGACTTAGGTGTTCAGTACGCGTGCGGGCGCGGTGGTGACCGGTCGACCATTGGCGTACTCGGGTCGCACCGATCCTCCGACCACGCGGGGTTCGGCTGTGAGATCAATCGCATGGTCATCGCGACTTGCGAGCATCCGATCGAGGACCTCGGCCAAAGTGGTATCGGTCTTCAGCCGGTCGCCGACCTGGCTGGTGGCTTCCGTGAGTTCCGTGAGGGCCGAGATGAGTTCCTCGTCCCGGCGCAACAGGTCGCCGTGGATCGCTGCGATCTTGGAGTGCATCATCAGGAACTCGTCGCGCTCCTGCTGCCGACGTCGTCCGAGTCCGAGCATGTTGCCTCCCCCGCAGAACCTGAAACGTGGCCCGACGATAACCCCGCGCCCCGACGGAAACGGGGATCTCTGTTGATGACGGGCCGGTCGGCCGCCGGAGTTCCTAGATGCCGGTGATAGGGCGGATGTCAGCGGCGGTGCAGGCGTTGGCGAGGCACGGCAGACCGAGGACGTTCTCCCACAATCGCAGGGTAGATGCGTAGCCAACTCCCGGGGTACCAAACGGGCCCGGGTGCGCGCTCGGCGTGATGTAGAGGTTGGGTACGGGCGAGTCCTCGTCGTACCAAATCTCGATAAGCACCTTGCCGGCCTGGTAGTCGGCCGAGGTGATCACCGGTTGAACGTTCGCCTGCAACCACGCATCGACGGTGGCGTTCGCGCAGTCGTGACCGTCGTTGCAGAGAGTCGGGGTAATGAACGAATAGCTCGGGAGGCTCTGAGGAGTGAACTCTGAGTACGGCCGGACCTGCTCAGAACAATGCGCTTGATCATCCGCGCCCCAGAAGTACAGCGCGGGAACGTGCTTGACCGCGTTGCCCGTGGTGCTGCACGGGGTGGTCGCGCCCTCCACGTAGTTGATGGCGGTTTTTCCGACCACGCGGGCCTGGCGATAGATGTTGTCGGCCTGGGAGTTGCAGGTGGCGCTCGGATGGCAATCGTTGAGCACCGTGTTGATGTTGTCGCCTTGCGCTTGGCCCACGTACTGGGTCGCCGAGTTCTGGCCGGGCGTGGCCTCCGTCCAGGTTGAGAAGTACGAACAGGAGGTGGCCAGGTTGTGCGCGTACGGCATATCGATGGCGCCGAAGCCGACTCCCCCCACCGTCGACCACCGGCGGTTCTCGAGGGAGAAGACGACCACCTTTTGATACTGCGCGGGCGCGGTCTGGCCGGAGTTGCACGTGACGCTTCCGGTGCTCGCACTGATCGTGGCGACGCGCGAGATCGCGGCGAACACATCCACACCTTTGAGGGTCAGGGTGAACGTCTCGTTCGGCTCAGCGACGCCATCGGTGATCGTGGGCACGTCCACTGCGGTGGCGACCTTGGAGTCGGCCGGGAACGTCACCGGCGCGATGACCGAGGTGTAATCGGCGGGAGTTGTGGCGGTCTTGTTCGCGGTGGACGCGCTGATCGTGATCGGAAGGTAGTAGCGCTGGAGCAGCTTGGGGACGAAATGGGCCGGCGCGCCCTCGGCCACGCTGACGACCGCCATCGTGAGCTTCGGCTTTTCGTCGTTGCGAATCTCGATGGTCTGGGTACCGTGACCGACGGTGGCACCGCTCGGCGCGGAGAGCCTCACGACAAAGCGTTGATGATCTTCGAGCTTGGTGTCGCCGACGACCGCAACGGTGATCGGAGCGGAGGTCTCACCCGGGGCGAAGGAGAGCGTCCCTGCGGTGGGGGTGAAGTCGTTGTCCAGGCTGGTTGCGGTACCGCTTGCGGTTGCGTAGTGAACGGTCACCGGACTGCTACTCGCAGGTGAGAGCGACGCGTTCAACGTCACCAGTACGCTCCCCGCGTTGCCCTCGACTTGGCCGATCACCACGCTCGGGAGGGTCACGACGGGAAGCGCGGCTGCACCGCCGACTCCCGCGCCGATCGAGACTCCAACGGTGATGAGCGCTGCAACCGCGAGGGGTATCAGGACTCGGGAACGGGGAGAGACGATCAAGTGCAGCAGGATAGACGGCCGATTTGCTTCGATCCGCAACGACCCTGGGTCCCTGCCGGTAGGTGACGTAGGACCCTGTGTGGTGGCGGGTTGCCGTGGTAACCCTTAGAGGATGAACTCGGAGTTTGAGTACCGAACTGTCTCCCTTCACGGCCACGAGGTCGCGTACCGGATGGCCGGTGAGGGCCCGAACGTCTTGCTGATCCACGGAATGGCGGGTAGTTCTCGGACCTGGCGCGCCGTGATGCCGCGTCTCGCCGAGGAGTGCCGCGTCATCGCGCCGGACCTCATGGGACACGGCGAGTCGGCCAAGCCCACCACCGACTACTCGCTCGGCGGTTTCGCCGCGATGTTGCGTGACCTCCTCGGTGCACTCGACATCGATCAGGTGACCATCGTCGGACAGTCGCTCGGCGGCGGCATCGCGATGCAACTCGCCTACCAGCATCCGGAACTTGCCGAGCGCCTGGTTTTGGTGAGCAGCGGCGGGCTCGGACGCGAGGTCAGCTGGATGTTGCGCGCACTCACCTTGCCGGGCGCCGAGTACGTGATGCCTGCTGTGTTTCCGGATTTCGTGCGTGATTTCGGTGATCGGGTGGCCCACACGTTGACGCGGCTTGGGTGGCGGTCGCCTCGAGCGGACGAGATGTGGCGGTCGTACGCCTCGCTGTGTGGTGCCGAGCATCGGGCCGCGTTCGTCCGCACGTTGCGCTCCGTCGTTGACCCCGGTGGCCAGGCGATCAATGCAACGGACCGGTTGTACCTGGCGGCCGCGATGCCGACCTTGATCATCTGGGGCGATGCGGACCCGATCATCCCGGTGGCGCACGCCTACGCCGCCCACGAGGCGATGCCGGACTCCAGGCTGGAGATCTTCGAAGGCGTTGGGCACTATCCGCAGGTTGAGCAGTCGGAGCGGTTCGTGACCTGCTTGCTCGAGTTCATGCGCTCCCGGGAAGCGGTTGGAGATCTCAACCATCGCGGTCAGAAGAAGTTGGTCGCGGGCTGAACTTCGTGTGGCAGTCGCGTTCTACAGTGCGCCCATGACCGACAACAACAACTTCTTCGTGGCTGCAGCATCCGTCGGCGACCTCGACACCATGGATGTCGCGGGGATGGAGCTGCTGTTTCGCGTCGAGTGCAGCGGAGAGGACTTCTACTTCGCGCTCGCCGATCGCATCGGCAACGCCGAAGCCGCCGAGCTCCTTCGCAAGAATGGGCGGGAGGAGGTCGGTCATGCGCGCCGGCTGCAGCGGGCAATCGGTATCAAGCTCGGCCACGAGTACGAGCCGTCGCCCGAGATGCTCACCCGTTTCGAGATCCCGTTGCCGGACGCCATCGACGCGGAACTCTTTCCGTTGATTGTGAAGGCCGAACTTGATGGTGACGCGGGATACCAGCGGTGGGCCGATCGCGAATCCGACCCTGAGGTTGCGAACCTGCTGCGCCAGAACGGTCGTGAGGAGACCGTTCACGGTGAGCGGGTTCGTCGAGTCCAGGAGCTACTCGCGGGCTGATCTTTCCTGACGTCCTCAGGGCATCCAGAGTCTGAGAGACTCTCGGGTATGCGTGATCCCGGGGCCACTGTCCAGACTGTGGCCCGAGCCGCGGCGCGGTTGCCATCGTTGCTGGTCGCCCCCGCACGTGGTGTCGTGGTGAACGCCGCTCGGGGAGTGTTCGCGAACGAGTCGTCCGAACATGCCGAGATCGAGATGGCCACCGAAGCTGAGCCCGGCCTCTTCGGTCCTGACTCCGTCACGTGGCGGGTGCACCGCGACCGTTCGATGCTCATCGGTGGACTCCGCGCCCTCTTCCTCCAAGTGCTCGACCCGCTCACGGTCGCGGGCGTGGCCCAACACTCCTCGTACCGCGACGACCCGCTGGGCCGCCTCGCTCGGACCGGTCGATTCGTGGGCGCCACCACCTACGGAACCACCTCGGAAGCGGAGGCAGCGATCGCGATGGTGCGTCGGGTGCATGTGAAGGTGAGAGGCACCGCCGCGGACGGACGCACGTATCGTGCCAATGATCCGGACCGCTTGGCGTGGGTGCACAACGTGGAAGTGGACTCGTTTCTGGTCGCTTATCGCCGCTACGGGCCGGGTTTGACCGATGCCGACGCCGATCAGTACGTGGCGGAGATGGCGGGTCTCGGGCGCCGGCTCGGTGCCACCGACGTTCCGGAAACTGCGGGAGACTTGAGCCGTTGGGTTGATGATGCGCCCGGCCTGGCGATGACGCGCGACGCTCGCGAGATCATTCGGTTTCTCGTGCTGCCGTCACTGCCGGTGGCGATGCTCCCCACCTATGGCGTGATCGCAGCGGCGGCCGCCGACCTGCTGTCATGGCGGCGGCGGCTCACCCTCGGTCTGTGGCCGGTCCCGCTCGCGGATCCATTGGTGGTGCGTCCAACCGCCTCCGCGCTGCTTGCGGTGCTGGGTTGGGCACTCGGTCCACCACCGGTGCCGAGGCCCCGCGACTGAGAACTCCTGAGTCGCGGTCGTTCTATTGCCCAGACTCCGCGCTCGTTCGGGCCACCCGGAGTGGAGAGGGACCATGCGCCGCGAGCGCCGAGAGATGAGCGGCCGTGGTGACCAAGCAGACGTGGGTGAATGCCTGCGGGAAGTTTCCCAGTTGCCGTTCGCTCACTGGGTCGTACTCCTCGGCGAGCAGTCCAACATCGTTCGAGAGTCCGAGGAGTCGCTCGAACAGTTCGTGCGCGGCGTCCTCGCGTCCGAGGAGGGCGCGATTGTCGGCCAGCCAGAACGAGCACGGGAGGAACGCGCCTTCTCCCTGAGGGAGGCCGTCGACATTTCCGGTCGCGCTGGTCTCGTACCGCGCGACGAGACCGTCGTTCATCAGCGTCCGTTCGATCGCCTGCACGGTGCCGGCCACCCGCGGGTCACCAGCCGGGAGAAAACCGACGAGCGGGAGCATCAGGACCGAAGCGTCGAGTTGCTTCGACCCATAGGACTGCACGAACGCGTTGAGGTCGGTATCGAAACCTTCGGCGCAGACTTGGGTGTGAATCTCGTCGCGGATTGCTGCCCACTTCTTGACCGGCCCTCGTAGACCGAACTTCTCCACGTTTCGTACCGCGCTGTCGAAGCCGAGCCAGGCCATGGCCTTTGAATGCGTGAAGTGGGCGCGTGGACCGCGGACCTCCCAGATTCCTTCATCGGGCTTGCGCCACAGATCTTCGAGTGAGCTGAGCATGGCGCATTCCAGATCCCAGGAGTCACGATGCGCGTCGGGGTCCGGCATGAGCTGACGAGTGCGATACAGCGTGGCCAGTACCTCGCCGTAGACGTCGAGCTGGAACTGTTCACTTGCAGCATTGCCGACCCGCACCGGGCTCGAGTTCTCAAAACCCGGAAGCCAGTCGAGCGTTGTTTCGCTGAGCCGGCGTTCTCCGGCGACGCCGTACATGATCTGGAGATCGTCAGGATCGCCGGCCGCGGCGCGCAGTAACCAATCACGCCACGCGAGGGCTTCCTCGGTGTAGCCGCCGATCGTGAGCGACAAGAGCGTGAGGGTCGAGTCGCGGAGCCAGCAGTAGCGGTAATCCCAGTTGCGGACGCTGCCGATCCACTCGGGAAGCGACGTGGTGGGTGCCGCAACAATCCCGCCGGTCGGCGCGTAGGTGAGCGCCTTGAGCGTGATGAGCGATCGGATGACGGCCTCGCGCCATTCGCCTGCGTAGGTGCATTGGGCCGTCCAGTTGCGCCACCAACGGGCGGTGTCTTGGATCACGCGGTGAACGTCGATGGGTCGGGGGATCGGCTCGTGGGACCGGTGATACGCGAGGACGAAGGGCATCGACTCGCCCGCTTCGATGACAAAATCCGAGACGGTCGACAGACCCGCGCCGTGGGTGGGAGCGGGAGTGCGCAGCATGACCGCGTCGGGCCCGGCGATGGCTCGCAGGCCTCCGTCGGAGCGACCGACCCACGGCACGATCGAGCCGTAGTCGAAGCGCAGAATCAACTCCATGTGAATCGGAACCCGGCCGCTCAGCCCTTCCACCATGCGCACGATGTCGACGGTCTTACCCCGAACCGGCATGCAATCGGTCACGCGTACCGAGCCGTCGTCGGTGTGGAACGTGGTCTCGAGTACCAGCGTGTCGGGGCGGTACCGGCGCTCGATGCGTTGGATGCCACCCGCGGGGGCGAGTTGCCAACGGCCGTGGTCCGCGTTGCCGAGCAGCGCGGCGAAGACCGCGCCGGAATCGAAACGCGGCACGCACCACCAGTCGATCGATCCATCACGCCCCACGAGCGCCGCGGTTTGAGTATCGCCGATCAGTGCGTAGTCCTCAATCGCTTGGGTCACCCTGCACTCCTCTCATGCGGTTGCTCATTTGGCGGAGGTGACGGTGACGTGCAGGCTGCGGTGCTGGGATCCGAACGCGGGGCCGGTGCCACGGTCGGTGGCGGCGAGGCCGGGGCCGAGGAGGGCGTGGTCGATCGGGATCCGCAGCGCGATGTTGGACTCCGGCCAGGACACTTGCAGGCCGAAGCCGTCGAGGGAGTCGAACAGCCCGCCCTCGTGGGCCAGCCGGTGAAACGACGGCGACCACGGGGTGGCGTTGAAATCACCCATCACGATTCGACGAGCCGAGTGTTGACGACTCCACCTGGCGGCCGCGTTGAGCGTTTGGTCGCGCCGATGGGCGCGCGCCGGGGTGGTGGGGGAGTCGGTGCCGAATACCACCAATGACACGGGCTCGGCGCTGGTGGTGTGGATCGCCAGTTCGACGGCCGACGGCCCGAAGGCCGGGTCTCGCGGATGGCGAACGCCATCGACGGGTACGCGGCTGAGCACAACGGTCCGCACGTAGACGGGGTCGGGTGATGCATGCTGACCGGATCGGTGAACTTGGTAGCCGGGAGCGGCGTGGGTGAGTCGCGGAACATCGGACTGGGTCGGGTCGAGGATCACGAATACGTCGGGATGGGTGGCGAGGACATAACGGCCCAGCGCGTTCACGTCGATGGCGCGGGTCTGTGCGTTCAGGTGACCCACTCGCAGGAGCGGACTATGCGATCGGGCCGGACGGGGGTCGGTGGCGAGGGTCTGGCCGAGTAGGACGCCGTTGACGACCACACAGACCAATGCGACGACGAAGGTGATGCGCGCGCGCAGGAGTCCGGCCAGGAGGGCTACGAATACGCCGACGACACCAACCTGGACCGGGAAGTTCGTGCAGAGTTCGAAGGGCCATGCGGTCCAGGCCAGGCGACCCGCGAGGGTCACGGCCAACGTCACGAGGGCCGCGATGAAGACGGGAATTCGAAGCAGGGTGCGCGGGCCGATGGGTCACGGTACCTGCCGGAAAACGTCGGTGCCGCGACCTTGGGCAGGGAATGTCACAGGGTCCGGATGACTTGGACCCACAAGACGAGGAGTGCTCGTCCCCGAACGGAGGCAGAATATTCGATGAGCCAGCTCGCCCGTCCGACCCCGGATGTTCCAGGCCCGGGGGAGGAATCGGTGTGGAACTATCCGCGGCCACCGAGGCTGGAGCAGACCTCTGTGCGGATCGAAGTGATATTCGGGGGCGAGTTGATTGCGGTGACCGATGCTGCCTGGCGCGTGCTCGAGACGAGTCACCCGCCGAACTACTACCTGCCGCGCGATGCGTTCGTGCCAGGCGCGATAGTTCCTGCGGGTGGTGGATCAGTCTGTGAATGGAAAGGCGCGGCCACCTACTGGACCCTCCGCGGGGGTGGCGCAGAAGCGGTGGCAGCGGGGTGGAGTTACGAAGCGCCGACGTCGGCCTATTCCGGCCTGCGCGGCCATCTCGCGTTGTATGCAGGTCGGATGGATGGGTGCCGCGTCGACGGCGAGTTGGTCACGCCGCAGCCCGGAAACTTTTACGGAGGTTGGATCACTGCCGCGATCAAGGGCCCATTCAAGGGAACGCCGGGAAGCCTCGGCTGGTGACCGTTCGGTCAGCGGTTCATCGCAAGGATCGTCTCGGCCGCTCGTCGGCCTGAGAACATCGCACCTTGGATTGACGGTGTGTCGCGATGGTCGCCGCACACGAAGATCCCGTCGCTCACAGTCACAGCCCGCTTGGGTTGAAACGGAGGGCGAGAATCCGGTTGGCCATGCGCAATCGCGTCGGTTCGAAGATGCGTCCAGCGTGCGACGTCGCCACCCCACCAACCGTGCAGCTGGTGACGAACCGTCCCCTCGAGGCTCGAGTCGGACTGGCCGGGGCACGCCGCGGCGATGAGCGCGGTGGTACCCGGCCCGTATTCGGGCGCGACGTTGGTCATCACCGCAACGTTGAGCGCCGGACCGGAAGCCGCGCCGTCCAAGACGATGAGTTTGTCGGGCACTGGCGGTTGATCGGCCGTGAACCACACACACGAAACGGGCCGGGACGCAACCGGGGAGAGCCCGAGGAGTCCGGCCGCGGCCGGGCCCTCAGTCGCGACCACAATCTGTCGGGCCGCGATGGTTTGACCGGCCGCAGTGGTGACCCAACCGGCGCGTACGGCATCCACCGGTGTACCAACGGCCAGGATGCCATCAGGCAGTCCTTGCGCCAACTGGTCCGGAATCGCTTGCATCCCCTGTGCCGGAACCGCCGTGTCGCCCACTGCAAGGCAGCGCAGGATGACGTCGAACATACGTCGACTGGCAGTGAGTGCGGGATCGAGTTGGATGCCACCGATGAGGGGTCGAAAAAAGCGGTCGATCATCGTCTCGCTGAAGCCTTCCGAGCGGAGAGCCGCGATGGTGGATACGTCCGGACCGTGTAACAGGACGCGTGGGTTCGTCCGTCGCAGCCGGACCAAGAGGCGGGCGAGGCGTGCCTTGTCGGCGATCGTGCCGACCGGGGCAAGCGCCGATTGGGCGATCCGTCGCGGCATTCGGATCGGATCCGCAACCGCATGGAGTCGCTCGCCAGTCCAAACCAGCGAGCCGGGGTCGAACCGCCGCAGTGCGAGCGCGTCGACGTCGAGTTGGCGCGTGACCTCCGGGTACGCGGTGAGCAGCACTTGGAAGCCTCGGTCGAGTCGGAATCCGTCGACCACATCGGTCCGGACACGCCCTCCCACGCGGTCCGCCGCCTCGAGGAGGATCACCTCTCGGCCGGCGTCGGCGAGGGTTCGCGCCGCGCACAGTCCGGCGAGACCGGCACCGACAACAACAACCTCGGTGCGCGCCGGGAGTTCGATCGGCTGGACTTCGCTTCGGTTCACAGATCGACGGTGGGCCCCGAGGTGATCCCGGCTCGCGCGATCACCTCGGCCTTCGTGCGCAGCAGGTTTGCTCGCGGCGCATTCGCAATCGATGGGGTGAAATCATCGACCCTCGCCAACAGTGCCACGGCCGGGACGACCTCGTTGACTGCGTGGAGCCGCTCGGCCTCCCTGTTGGGGCCACTCGGTCCACATCGACGAGTGGTGTCATGGGTCAGGGACGGTACTCGAACGCTCCGCGATCGGCATAGGTGATCGGTCCGATTCCGGTGTCGATCGTGGTCGGGTCGTCGAAACGGGTCGAGCCCTCGAAGTCGAGTGGTGGTTGGCTGAGCGCACCCGTGTTCGCGGAATCGATTGCGGGTGACCCGGACAGCAGGTGGAAGTCGGCACTGGTGGCCGCGCGGAACAGCGGGTCCGCTTGGACGCCACGCGATTCCTGACCGGTCGCGGTCCTGAACGACGCGAGAGAGGTGTACTTGACGCCGCCCCAATCCACCATGACCCCGGGTGAGCTGAGGAAGATGAGGTCGTCGTTGACGGTCGAGCCACCGGACACCGAGGCCGAGTCGGCGCGAATGTTGCCTGACGTGCGGATGCTGGTGAGACCGTTGTTCACGCTCACGTTGTTGGCGAGCATGCTGTTGGTCGAGGTCGTCATCTCGATGCCGGAGTCGTAGTTCTGATACACGGTGTTCGAAATGACGCGGGCATTGACCGCATTGTGGACGTCGATCCCGTGGTCGCCGTTGCCAGAGGCCACGTTGTCGTAGACGGTGTTGCTCCCGAACGCGAGTCCGGTCCAAACATTGATGCCCGAGTCCTCGTTGTCATGGAGGATGTTGGAGTACAAGACATTTCCCGTGCCGTTACGGAGATCGATCCCGGCCGCGGCGCGTACATAGACCCGCGCATTGGCGAAGGACTCGTTGTTGCGCACGATGTTGTTATCGGAGGCGGTGACGAAGATGCCTGCGTCGCTGTTGTGGTCGGTGACGTTGTTGGCGATCAGGGATTGGGTGACGCCATTGAACTTGATTCCCGTCGCGGTGGACCCGTTCACCGGTTGGCCGGTCAACGACACGTGGTTGCCGTCGACGGACATGTTCGACGAGGTGGTGAACACGATTCCGGCTCCGGTGGTCTGGGTGACCGTGAAACCTCTCACCGTGACCCAACTCCTGTTGGTTGCGCTGAAACCATTCATGCCACCGGTGACGGTGACCGTTGCTCCCGGAGCCGGCGTGAAGGTGATGGGCGCCGCCGACGTGCCGGAGACCGAGATCAGCACTCGCTCGGGGTAGGTGCCTGCGGCCACGCTCACGGTCTGGCCCGGCAGCACCTTGGTCGCGGCCGCACTGATGGTACAGAACGGAATGTTGGGCAGTCCGGTCCCCTTGTTGTTGCACGCGAGATTGTTGCGATCGACGTAGATCGTGGCGCCCGTGCCATTGACCACTTGACTCAACGGCGTGCTGCTGCTGGCGGCGAAGTTGGTGTCGCCCGAATAGGTGGCGGTGATGGGGTGGGTGCCGACGGTGAGGTTGCTGACGGTGATGCTCGCGGTGCCGTTGACAAGGACGGTGGGGCCGATGGTGGTGGGGCCGTCGGTGAAGGTGACGGTCCTGGTGGGGGTGCCTGCGGTGGTGGTGACCAAAGCGGTGAGGGTGACGCTCGCGCCGGAGGTAGAGGGATTGGGGTTCGAACTGATCGTGGTGGTGCTCGCGGCCGCTTTCACCACCTGGCTGAGTGGTGCGCTGGTACTTGCGGTGAAGTTGGTGTCGCCGTTGTAGGTGGCGGTGATGGCGTGGGTGCCGCCGGGCAGTGTCGCAATGGTGATCGGGGCTTGACCGTTGACGAGGGTGGCGGTGCCGAGTGACGTGGGGCCTTCGGTGATGGTGACGGTGCCGGTCGGGGTGCCGGCACTCGAAGTGACGGTGACGGTGAAGGTGACGGGACTACCGAAGGTCGACGGGTTGGTGTCAGTGGAAACCGCGGTGGTGGTCGCGGCTGGGTTGACGGTCTGGGTGAGTGGACTACTGGTGCTGGGACTTGCGTTCCCATCGCCGCTGTACGCGGCGGTGATGGGGTGGGAGCCCACGGTAAGGTTGCTGACGGTGATGCTGGCGGTGCCGTTGGTCAACGGGGCGTTCCCGAACGCGATGCCGTTGTCGGCGAACGCGACGGTCCCGGTGGGGGTGCCTGCGGTGGAGGTGACCGAAGCGGTGAAGGTCACCGGTTGGCCGAGACCCGAGGGATTGGTGTCCGAGTTGATCGTGGTCGCGCTCCCGCTGGCGTTGACGACCTGGGTGAGTGTGCTGCTCACACTCGGCAGGGAGTTGGTGTCGCCGTTGTAGGTGGCGGTGATGGGGTGCGAACCGACGCCGAGGGTGCTCACGGTGATACTGGCCTGGCCCGATACGAGGCCGGGAGTTCCGAGCACGGTGGCTCCGTCGGTGAAGGTGACGGACCCCGTAGGTGCGATCGTCGAAGCGACGCTGGCGGTGATGGTGACTGCATCGCCCGAGGTGGACGGGTTCGCGTCAGAGGAGATCGATGTGGTGCTCGCGGCCGTTTTCACCACCTGGCTGAGTGGTGTGCTGGTGCTCGGGGTGAAGTTGGTGTCGCCGTTGTAGGTGGCGGTGATGGCGTGGGTGCCGGTGCCCAGGGTGGCGGTCGTGAGGGCCGCGGTGCCGTTGACGAGTGTGGCGGTGCCGATGGTGGTGGGACCATCGGCGAACGTCACCGACCCGGAGGGAGTACCAGCGGCGGAGGCCACCGTCGCGGTAAACGTGACGGAATCCGCAATGATCGACGGGTTGGCGTTCGATGCGGTGACCGTGGTGGTGGGCGCGCGGTCGACCACTTGATTCAAGGCGGTGCTGGTGCTCGGTGCGTAGCCGACCGCGCCGCTGTAGGCGCCGACGATGGGGTGCGTACCGACGGCCAGGGTCGTCACGAGGACGGCGTGACCATTCGCGATCGTTGCGGTGCCGATGGCCGTGGCGCCTTCGGTGAACGTGACGGAACCGGTGGGGGTGCCCGAGGTTGACGTCACGGCCGCGTCGATGGTGATCGCCGCGCCTGAGGTCGCCGGGTTGAGGTTGGAAGTCAGTGCCGTCGTGGTGGTGGGAATGACGGATTGGATCAGCACTGGGCTGGTGCTGGCGTTGTAGTTCGTGGAACCTTGGAACACCGCGGTGATCGGATGGCTACCGACTGCGAGGTTCGACACCGTGATGGTCGCGGTGCCGGCGACGACGGCCTTGGATCCGATCTGGACTGCCCCGTCATAGAAGCGGATCGTGCCCGACGATGGAGCGGCGATTTCCGGGAACGTCGCGGCCACGGTGCCGGTGAAGTTGATCGTTGCGCCGACCACGGACGGATTCACATTCGATGCAACGGTCGTCGCTGTCGGAGCAGTGTTCGTGACCTGATTGATGGGCAGGGCGTTGCTCACCGCGTAGGTAGCGTTTCCGTTGTAGGTCGCGGTCACGGGGTGAGGACCGACGTTGAAAATGGTGCTCCACGAGACCGTTCCTGCCGTCATGGTCTTGGTCGTGGTCTGGGCTCCACTCGTGAAGGTGACGGTCCCCGTGGGGGTCCCACTCGTGCCACTCACGACCGCGGTGAAGACCACGATCTGTCGATACACATTGGGATTGATGCTGGAGGTGAGCACCGTTGTGGAGGGCACCGTGCCCACCGCTTGGGCCGAATCGCCCGAACTGATGAGCAAGCCCACTGATGCCACGGCACCAAGCGCGCCGGCCGCGATCAGTAAGGCCGCAACGCGGCTCCGAATCTTCTCCGCCGTTCCCATGACCGCCCTATCCGTCCGCCAACGGTTTCCGCCCCCTTCATACCGAACGCGGGGTTCAGTCGCAACGACCCACGGCGACCTTTTCGTCCCGTGATGGAATCTGATTCTTTCGCGCTATCCGGTTCGGTCGGTTTCGACCCCTTCGGTGCACGGGGCGTCGGGCGGTCCTACGATCCGGGGCATGCCGATCATTGTTGCTCCCATGACGGCGACGATCGGCGCGGAGATCGGGGGCGTTGACCTCGCGGAGGATCTCCGTTCCGAAACCATCGCCGAGATCCGTGCCGCGCTGCTGGAGTGGAAGGTGGTGTTCTTCCGCGACCAGCATCGACTCGACCGCGACCGTCATGTCGCATTTGGGCGGGCGTTTGGTGAGCTCGAAGTACACCCCCTCACGCCCAAGGATCAGGCCGCCCCAGAGATTTTCGTCCTCCCCGCCGGTGGCAACAATCGGGCGCCTGATGTCTGGCACAGCGATGTCACGTGGCGCCCCGAGCCATCGCTCGGTTCGATCTTGCGCGTCGTCGAGTCGCCCCCGCTCGGTGGCGACACGTTGTGGTCCGACATGGGCGCGGCGTACGACTTGTTGAACGAGCGCACCAAGGAACAGGTGGACGACCTCGTGGCGTTGCACGACTTCACGCGAGCGTTTGGTATTGGGCAGCCACCCGAGATCCAGGAGCGCATGCGCGCCAAGTATCCGACGGTGGAGCACCCGGTGATTCGCACCCATCCCGAAACCGGCCGGAAAACGATCTACGTGAACGGTTCGTTCACGATGGGGATCAAGGGGATGGACGACGCCGAAGGATCTCGATTGCTCGACCGGTTACAGCGCACTGCCACGGTCGCGGATGTGCAGTGTCGATTCCGGTGGGCTCCCGGGAGCGTCGCGTTTTGGGACAACCGGGCAACCCAGCATGTCGTCAGCAACGACTTCTTGCCCGCTCGGCGCGTGATGGAACGCGTGACCGTGGTCGGCGACCGGCCCTACTGACGTTGGGACTGGAGAGTTCGACCCCGTGACGATCGCGTTCGTGCTGTCCGGCGGTGGCAGCCTCGGCTCGGTGCAGGCCGGGATGGCGTTGGCGCTTGCCGAGCGCGAGATCTTCCCGGACCTCCTGGTGGGAACCTCGGTCGGTGCGATCAACGCGGGATGGTTGGCCGGTCATCCTGGTCCCGATGGTGCGGTGCAACTCGCCGATGTGTGGCGCTCGATCCGGCGCAACGACATCTTCCCCACCAACCTCGTCGAAGGGCTGCGCGGTTTTCTCGGTCATCGCGACCATTTGGTGTCGAGCCACGGTGTGGGCGCAGTGTTGCGCAAACATTTGCTGTTCGAGCGGCTCGAGGACGCGTTGATTCCCGTCCACGTGGTGGCGACCGATCTGCTCACCGGAGAAGAGGCGGTGCTCTCTACCGGCGATCCTGTCGCGGCGATCACCGCGAGCGCGGCGATCCCCGGCGTCTTCTCGCCCGTTCGCATCGATGATCGGGTTTTGGTCGACGGCGCAGTATGTAACAACGTGCCGATAGCGGAGGCCGTGTCGCGCGGGGCCGACCAGGTCTACGTCCTCCCAACGGGATACGCCTGCGCGCTCACTGGGCCCCCCAAGAGTGCACTCGGAGTTGCCCTGCAGGCACTCACGCTGTTGCTCGCCCAACGACTCGCCCATGATGTTGAGCGCTACGAGAACGAAATCGAACTCGTGGTGCTTCCGCCGCTGTGCCCGCTCGATGTATCTCCGGTGGACTTCTCCCACACCGAAGAACTCATCGAGCGGGCGCGGGTCACGAGTGGCGAGTGGCTCGACCATTCTCACCGTTCATTGCCGCACAGCGTGCTCGGGCTCCACCACCACTGAGGGCCTCACTCGAGCCCCACCGGGGCTCAGGCGTTGGTCGGCTTTGCGAACACTTCGCGCACCATTGGCTCGAAATGTTCGAGTGATTCGTACGGGCCGTCGGGATCGAATGCGACCTGATCCCATTCGTCAGCGAATTGCTCGGCCAGCGCGAACCATGGCTCGTCCCGGTACTGCTCCCGAGCGTTCACGTCGCCACCGAAGTGGTGGTAGTAGTGCCGGCCCTGGAAGTCCTGGTGGGCGCGGATCATGTTGAACACGTCCGACCGCACGTAGGAGCGCAGCATCGCGGCGGCGATCTCGGGGTGACCGAATACGCTGATGTTCTTCCCGATGTCGTGACACAGACTCGCAACGATCACTTCCTGATCTGCACCGGCCCGTTCGGCAAGCGTCGCGGTTTGCAGCGAGTGCACGAGTTGGTTGGTAGCGAATCCATCCGTGATGGCTTCGAGGCGTCGGAGCATCGACAGGATCTCCTCCGCGACGCGCGGTTGGTTCTTCATGGTCTCGGCGCCGATGACCGCCCACTGCTCAGCGGTTGACTCGTCCATGCGGGTAAAGGTGGTGGCCATTCGGACAGTCTGGCCCGTCCGGCGCACCGTCGCCTCGCCCGATGGTGAGCGAAGCCCTAACTTCTGGTCCCACCGCCGACTGAGTCTGAGGAAACCGTGACCGATCATCCCCACCGAAGGCCCCTGCGGATTGCGGTCATCGGCGCGGGCATGGCCGGGATCTTGGCCACCATCAAGCTCACGGAGGCCGGCTTCTCGGATGTCGTGGTCTACGAGAAAGGCGCTCGGGTCGGGGGCACGTGGCGGGACAATACGTATCCCGGAATCGCGTGCGATGTGCCGTCACATCTGTACTCGTACTCCTTCGCGCCCAACGCGGAGTGGAGCCATACGTTCTCGCCGGGGCCCGAAATCCACGCGTACTTCGAGCGGGTGGCGCGTGACCACGGTGTGATCGGTCGGGTCCGGTTCAACGAGACGATCACGCGCTGCGAGTTCACCTGCGGTCGTTGGCATCTCGAGACTGCGAACGGCACCAGCGATGTCGCCGACATCGTGATCGCCGCGACCGGGGTCTTGCATCATCCGGTGGTCCCGGACCTGACCGGGCGTGACTCGTTCACCGGGGCCGCCTTCCATAGCGCCCGTTGGGATCACTCGGTGCCGCTCGACGGCGCGCGCGTCGGGGTGATTGGAACCGGCTCCACCGCGGTGCAGATCACCGGCGCGCTGGCGCGGCGAGCGGCGAAGTACTCGCTCTTCCAACGCACGGCCCAGTGGGTGCTGCCGCAGGAGAACGCCGAGTACTCCGATTCCGAACGAGAAACGTTCCGCGCCAGCCGAGAGTTGTTGATGCAGATCCACGACAACCTGGCGGTGGCATTCGGCGGCTTCGCCAGTGCAGTGATCGATGCTGACTCGGCTGGGATGGCGGTGATCGAACAGATGTGTCTCCAGAACTTGGAGACGGTGCGGGACCCCGATCTGCGAGAGCGGCTGCGGCCCACCTATCGGGCAGCGTGTAAGCGGTTGGTGGTGTCGCCCGATTTTTACGAAGCGATGCAGGAACTGAATGTGGAGCTCGTTACCGCCGACATCGCGCAGATCGAGCCGGCCGGCGTGCGTACCGCCGACGCCGTCTTCCACGAACTCGATGTGCTGGTGTTCGCTACTGGGTTCCAAGCGAACGCATTCGTGCGGCCGATGGGAGTGGTTGGTCGCGACGGCATCGATCTCGTCGACGCGTGGGCGGCGCGCCCGAACGCGTATCTGTCGGTGGCCCTTCCCGGGTTTCCGAACTTCTTCATGATCAACGGCCCGAACGGTCCCGTGGGCAACTTCTCATTGATCGAAGTGGCTGAGATCCAGTTTGGCTACATCGCCCAACTCATCGAGGCGCTCGCCGCGGGCGACCATCGCGAGATCAGTCCCACCCGTGAGGCAATGGATCGTCATGAAGCCGAACGGGTCGCCGCCGCGCAGAAGTCGATCTGGGTCACCGGGTGTCAAAGTTGGTATCTCGACGATCGCGGTATCCCTGCCACCTGGCCGTGGACCTTCGATCGCTTCCGGGAAGTGATGGCAGCACCCGATCCGTCGGCATTCGAATACGCGTAACACCATCAGTTATCGGGCGATCGTGACCTTGGCTCCGGTATTGGTCTTGATCTCGGCGTGGCGGGCGTAGGACCAGCCCGGGCCTCGGAGTACGAACGCCAAGCGGTCGGTCCAGTTGGTGGCGCCGCTCACGTCTCGGAGCATCCCCGCGTGTTCGCGCCCGGCGACCCGGGCCGGATTGAACGTCTTGATGTTGGTCGTCAGGCCGTACACCACGGGTTCGGCCTCCGGCTCGAAGGTTCCGAACATGCGGTCCCAGATGATCAGGATGCTCCCGTGATTGCGATCAAGGTATTGGCGGTTGCTGCCGTGATGCACGCGATGGTGTGACGCGGTGTTGAAGACCGCCTCGAACGGTCCGAGGGAACGGATCGCGTCGGTATGGATCCAGTATTGGTAGATGAGGTTGATGCCGCGGGCCTGAAGAATCAACGCCGGTTGAATCCCGAAGAGGCACAGCACGCCGTAGGGCAGGAACGTTCCGAGTGCATCCGCAACGGGCTGGCGTAACGCCGTGGAGAGGTTGTAGCGCTCGCTCGAGTGATGGACCACATGGATGGCCCACATGTACCGGCTCGTGTGCATGAACCGGTGGTTCCAGTAGTAGATGAAGTCCCAGCCGAGGATCGCCGCGCCCACCGCCCAAGGTCCAGTCCCGAGGTCGGCCACGATGCGCCGATCCCACATGGTGGCCACGTTGCATCGAGATGCCCAGCTGGTGGTGATCGCCACTCCTCCGGCAGCGATGGCGGCAACCCCACCGATCGCGGCAACCCGACGAGCGACCTTCGCGAAGCGCCGACGCCGGCCACGCGATCTCGTTTCGTACTTGTGATCTTCGAGTGGCGAAATGTCGGTCGCGAACCGGGCGACGACGTGATCGGCGATGGTCGTTGCGATCACTGCTCCGGCCGCGGTCGCAATGAGCGCCTTGCCGAATTTCGCGCGCCCGGGAACCAGGGGAGCCAGCAGCTTCGGCGCGGCGAGCGACGCGACGAGGCTGAGCACCCCCATCGCCAGACTGGTGGTGGTGTCGTTGCGTTCGTAGTCGGCCGGGGTGGGCCCGCTCCGCTCGGCCCGGCGCTGGAGGTACCGGTACTCGAGGCCCATCGTCGCGAAATATCCCGGCGTGGCCGCGACGGTCAGATCCATGGGGGCATCCTTGCGGTTCATGCGGTGAGGCGTCCAGCGGGCGGGGCCGTCGACGATCCGCGAAGCTATGGACATGGCCCTTCAGCTGCGCCGCGTCGGGATACTGGTCCCCATGCCGAGCGAGCTCCGGCCGATCGTCAAGACGATGGGCCTGACCCGGCGGGGGAGCAGCTCGAATGACTCGGTCTACGCCGGTCGGGTCGGCTCGGTCGACGTCATTGCCCTGCACGCCGGAATGGGGATGCGGCTCGCGGCCGGGGCGGCGAATCGGCTGCTCGATCACGACGCGGTCGACCACGTGCTGGTGGTGGGGATCGCGGGTGGGGTTGGCTCGGCGCGGGTGGGTGACCTGGTGTGTCCACTGGTGGTGATCGCGGGCGCCGCGGACCCCCACTTCGTTGCAGTTCCACTCACCGCTGCGGCTATCGGGACGATCTCATCGTCTGATGACTTCGTAGTCGATCCGGGGCGCCTGGCTGCACTCGCCGCGAGTGGTGTGCGTGCGGTGGATATGGAGACTGCAGCGATTGCCGCGGTCTGTGTCGAGCGGGGTTGTGATTGGTCGGCAGTGCGCGTGATCAGCGATCTTGCGGTCGACCATCCGGATGCGGCGGTTCTCGGGCTCGCACACCCCGATGGTTCGCCGAATATGCCCGCGGCGCTGCGGTTCATGCTGACCCATCCGGCGCGGATTCCCCAGTTGGTGAAGTTGGGGCGCGACGCGACTCGGGCCGCCCAGGCCGCCGCTCGCGAGGCACATCGCCAGCTCGATGCGCTCCCGCCCGTCTGAGTTGCTACCTGGGCGTGTCCGGCGATCCAGAGCGGACCCGTCCGGCGTTCGATGCCGAGCAGCCATGAGCGCCAGCGCACCGGCGGCTACTCGGCCGGACACGTCGTCCCTTCCGGGGGCACGGTGAGGGCGATGAGATACGCGCTGACCGCGTTGTCGATGCAGTCGACACCGCGTCCGAACGCGGTGTGACCATCGCCTTGCCAACGCAGGAGATGGCCGGAGTCGAGCGCCTTCGTGAGCGCCTCGGCATCCCCAATCGGTGTGACCGGATCGCCTTCGGTTCCCACGACGAGGATCGGTGCTGCGCCCTGTGCCCGGGGCGTGGCGCTGCGATTCCGGTTGGGTGGCGCCGGCCAGAATGCGCAGGGAATCGACAGCATGACACTCACGGTTTCGAAGCGATCCGGACTCGTGCTGATCGCGCGAACCTTGGCCCGGGCGTCGTCATGCGATGGCCGCGACCGAACCTCCGTGCAGGCGATCGCATAGTGCGCCTCGGTTTCGTTGCTGTAGGAGCCGTCGCGCCGACGCCCGGTATACGAGTCGCTCAGCCCAAGGAGGGCACCGCCGTCGCCGGCCTGGGCGGTTGTCAGCGCATCCATCAGATCGGCCCAACCATCACGACCGGCGTAGAGCGCAGTGACGACTCCGAGTTCGGCGAGGCCACGGCCGAGGTGGCGGGGCCCAACCGAGAGTGGCGCGGTCTGGAGTTTCGTCATGAGCGTGTCATACCGCGGGCCGGTGTCGCCGGTCCCATGGAACGGGCAAAGAACGTTCGCGGCACAGTCGAGGAGTGCCTCATTGAGGAGGTCGTTGAAGCCGGTGTCGGTGTCGAAGTTCACGGTGGTCACCGCGTACTTTGGGTCGACCGCTCCATCCAGCACCGCGGCGCGCACTCGTTCGGGAAACCGATCGGCGTACACCGCGCCCAGGTACGTCCCGTAGGAGAATCCGAGGAACGAGATCTGGTCGACCTGAAGCGCCGCCCGCACTCGGTCGAGGTCGCGCGCCCCGGTTTGGGTGTCGAGGTGCCGCAGCAGTGCGGCACTCCGCACCTTGCACTGCTTGATGATGTGTTCGATGGTGTCGAGCTGGGTGGACCGAGCATTGAGATTCTTGGCCGTGAGGTCAATGTCGAAGAGCGGATCGAGGTTGTCGGCACAATCGACGGGCGTGCTCTGACCTACCCCGCGTGGATCGACGCCGATCAGGTCGAATTTCTGGAGAACGTTCGTTGGGAGCAGTAGCGCGGCTTCCCGAAGGAAGGCCACGCTCGATCCGCCCGGTCCGCCCGGGTTGAGCAGGAGTGGAAGCGCGCCGGTGGCGTTGTCGGCCGGGCGGCGAACAATGGTGAGTTCGATCGACGAGCCGCGCTGATGTGCGTAGTCGAGTGGCACCCCCAACCGAGCGCACTCGAGGCCTGAGGTTCCATACGGAGCCCAGGTGATCGGCGTGGTGAGTGGGCCGGCACACCGCGCGGTCGGGAGTCGCCCGAGTGACTCCGAGAAGTTGCGAAACGGGAGCTCGAGCGCGTCGATCGCGACCCCGACGGAGTCGTTGTTGCCGTTGAGTTCGTCCACGATTCGGTTGTAGGCATCGATGTCTTCGATTGAGCCTGCCGTCCGTAACCGACTCAACCGGTCGGTGAGCTGGGCTTCCACGTCCACGAGCGCCGCGCCCGCCGCGGTTGCGAACTGTGCGGAACCCGAGAAGTCGGTGATGGCGGCGCGGGCGGCCGCGAGGTCGGCCTCGGCGCGACGCTGCACGTCCTTTCCGGCGATGAGATCAGCGTGGATGGCGCCAAGCCGCCGCTGCGCCGTCCGTTCCGCAGTCCGACTCTCGCGCAAGGTGACCAAGCCATACCCGAGCACTGCAGCCGCGAGCAGAAGCAGGCCGAGGCGCCAGGCGATCCGGGTCCGGGGAGCTAACGGCTCCGGCGGCGACGAGTCCGGCGGCGACGAGTCCGGCTCGGGGTCGAGTCCGGCTCGGGGTCGATCGCGAAGCTCGTCGTCATCTCGCGCTCGTTTGCAATGCGACTGCCGCTTGTTGGGCGCCGGCCAAATAGAGGCGGGCGCGGTTCATGACGTCTTGGAGCCGACGCAACGCGTCGGCCGCCTCTCCGTCGTATATCTGGCGGGACCCGGCCAGGTTCCCGGCATTGGCAGCATCGACGGCGCGGGCCAGGGCTTGGTCGGTGGTTGATGCCTCGCGGAGCACGCTGCCGCTCTTGCTTTCGATCTTGGCGACTGAGTTCGCGACGAGTTCAGCATCGCCGATGGGCCGGTCGGCGCCGTGGTTCGTGGTGTCGGTCCTCGAGGCGACGGATCGAATCTCGCTGCGCACCGTTGTCCGGAGGCGGCGCGCGGCCGCGGCACGATCGTCCGTGCGCGAGGCGACGACGACGGCTGCGAACCCGGCACCCGCGGTGAGCAGAGCGACGATCAGGACGAGCCGGCCGAGCGTCTGACCGCGGCGGCGAATGCGCGTCATGCCGCGAGGAATCGGGTGGCGAATGCTTCGACTTGGTCGCGTCCGCCTGCGGGCCACCCGCAGACGAGATACCCGAAGCCGGCGTCGGCCCAGGTGTCGACATTTCTTGCGATGGTGTCGAGGTCGTCTTCGAGTGAGAGCGATGCGGCGCGCAAGATGGTGGCCGGATCGCGTCCCGCGCCTTCTGCGTGTGCGCTGATGCGCGCCGATTTTTGTCGGAGAATCTCCGGCGGTCCGAAGCAGTGCCAGACATCGGCGTAGCGAGCTGCGATTGGCATCATGCGCAGTTCGCCCGACGCGCCGATCCAGATCGGCGGGTGGGGCGTTTGTACTGGCCGCGGATGCATCGTGGCGCTATCGGTCCGGTAGTGGCGACCGTGAAAGGTGAACCCGTCGGTGGTGAGCAGGCCTCTCACGATCTGCACGGCTTCCTCGAACGCGTCGACACGCGCACCGAGGCGCGGGAACGGGATGCCGAGCGCTCGGTGTTCGGCGTCGAACCACGCCGCGCCGTACGAAAGTTCGAGCCGTCCTCCCGACGCGTGGTCGATGGTGATTGCCTCGGCCGCGAAGACCGACGGGTGGCGATACGTCATCCCGGTCACGAGCAGGCCGAGCCGGACTCGGCTGGTGATTCCACTCCACGCTGCGAGCGTGGTCATGCCTTCGAAACATTCACCGGGACCCTCGCCGTACATCGGCTGGAAGTGATCGAATCCCCAGACTCCGTCGAAGCCCATCGACTCGGCGAGGCGAGCCCGATCGGCGTTCTCGGACCAGGTCATTCGTTGTTGGGCGATGTCGAGACCGAAGCGCATCCGCTTCTTGTATCACCGATGGCCGGCCCGGTGCAGGGCCAGTGGCGATGGCTACGGCGCGAGGAACCCGTCGCACGCGCCGCTCGTGAGCAGGTTCACTGCGTTGATCGCGCCACCAAGCAGGCTGGCTACGTCGGCATCGTCGAACTGGCCTGCACCCGCGGCGACGACCGCATTGAGGTCGTCATGGAACTGCAGGAGTTGCGCTCGAGGTGTACCGGTGAAGCGATCGATATCGATGATGGCTTGGTTGACAACGTCGTTGAGTTCGACCGCGTCGGCGAACGTGGCGAGGGGTGTGTTGGGAACGAACGTGGCGGAGTCGCCGGTCACGAGGTCTTCGGTCACCGCGATCGCAATGTCGGTCTGTTTTTTGAGCTTGCCCCAATCGACGATCGCGACCTCGTCTTTGACGGTGTGGTAGCAGGGGCCGGTGGAGTCGCTGAAGAACACTGTGGGTACCTGAACTCCCGTGAAGTTCACGTAGTCGCTTCGCCCCTGGCCGAAGATGGAACTCACGAGATGGGTGTTGAGGGTGGTGCCCACTGCGTTGCGTACCGCGGTGGTGAGTCGAGCGCCGCCGGACTCGGCGCCGACGGCGAAGGTCGAGGTGCGCAGGCTCGGCAGCAGGTTGGCACCCTGGATGTCGAAGTTTACGTACGCCTTGGTATTCGCGATCGGCGCGAGCGGGTGGGCGACGTAATACGCGGAGCCCAATAGGCCGTCCTCCTCGCGGTCCCACAATGCGATGATCACGGATCGGCGCGGTCCACCGGGAAGGTTCGAGATCGCGCGGCCGACTTCGATGGTGGCCGCCGCGCCCGTGGCGTTGTCGGTGGCGCCGTTGCAGACCGTGTCGGTAACTCCGGCGCCCCGGCAGCTGGTGCCGAGATGGTCGTAGTGCCCTCCCACAACTATGTACTCGTTCGGGAGTTCGCGGCCCCTGATCACCCCGACGATGTTGGTGCCGAGCATGAACGGTTGGCGAAAGGTGTCGTCACCGGTCGCGGCGGTGTTCAGACCGGTGGCGCCGTAACTCTTGAGCTGGCTGATGATGTAGTCCTGGGACGCGACGGACTCGACGGTGTTGTTGTTGCGTCCCTGCAGCGCGTCGCTCGCGAGCACCTCGACGTGAATCTGGAGTTGCGAACACGCAGTCGCGAGCACGAGCACGATGAGCAGTGACAACTTCCGCATAGTGCCTCCCAGCAGAAGCCGAAATCGTAGCGGCACCCGAACCGTCCGGGTTTTGTGTCGCGTCCCCGTTGTCCCTGCGACGGATACGCGACACCAAAGGATGGGAGGGCCGTAGTCTCCGCTGCCATGGAGACCGTGACAACTGCCGACGGCACGAACCTCGCATACGCACAAGGTGGAACGGGCCGGGACATGGTGCTCGTGCACGGGATCACCGAGTCCCGCGCGATGTGGGATCCGGTGATCCCATTTTTCGTAACGAAGTGGCATGTCACTGCGGTGGACGTGCGCGGCCACGGGGAGTCAGATCGCCGTGCGCCCTATGACCCGCTCACCCTGGCCGGCGACTTGGCCGCCGTGGTGAGCGCGCTCGGGTTGGAGGAGCCGCTCGTGGTGGGTCACTCGATGGGCGGGGTGATCGTGAGTGCGTACGCGGGTGCGGGCCACCCGGCGCGTGGCGTCGTGAACGTGGATCAGCCCTTGGCCCTCGGGTCGTTCAAGGCGGCGCTGGAACCGTTGCAACCGATGTTGCAAGGCGATGAGGCGGGTTTCCGCGAAGCGATTGCCACGGTGTTCGCGGTGCTCGATGGGGCCCTGCCCGCAGCCGAGCGTGCCCGCCTCGATGCCCAGGCGAGTCCGGAGCAGGACGTGGTTCTGGGAATGTGGTCGCAACTGTTCGACCACACGGCCGATGAGCTCAACTCGCTCGCCGCGGATCTACTGGCGGGGATCCGGGTCCCGTACTTCGCGATTCACGGGAGCGATCCGGGCGTCGAGTATGTGCAGTGGTTGCTGGGGATCGTGGCGAACGCACGCGTGGAGGTGTGGCCCGAAACCGGGCACTACCCGCACCTGGTGGATCCCGAGCGGTTCGCCGATCGCCTTGCTCAGTTCGACGGCGGCTTGTAGCTCGGGGTTCGAGTTCGCCTACGCGACGCCTCGCCCGGCGAGCCACCGAGCGCATTCGGGGGTGAGGTTCTCCGCGACGGCCGCTTGGTACCGGTCCAGTTCGTCCTGGGTGAGTTCGCCCTGCCACCGACCGTTCGTGCCCTTGTAGAGAAACGTATCGGCGCCACCGACGAAATGAGTCTCGAACTCGCCGATCTCGTTCGGGCGCGCCTTCATCCCCGCGAACGTGCAACGTGCGACCGCGGCCGCCAATGCGGTCTCGTCGGTGGCGATGCCGAGGAACGCCGCGATGCGACGCATCTCGCCGTCCAGATCGGCGAGTAGGTCGTCGAAATGCACGAACAACACGTTGGGTTCTCCGGAGTGTTCCCACCACGTGCCGATGTGCTCGAACTGCGCCCGGCTGTCCAGCCACCAGGTGAAGAACTCATGCACATCCGCCACGGGCGGAAGGCCGGTACCGAGCGGAAGCCCTTCTTCCATCGCGGTGGTGATGAGGTGGCCAACCGACTCAGATTGCATGTTCCGCATGTGGTTGAGGAACGACATGCAGGCGTCCCGACCGTCGCGCCCAACGACGATATAGGACGCGTCATCGAACATGGGGATGCCATCAGCCGGTGTGTGGGTTTTCATCTGGCGCCGGTGGGTCTGTGCATCCAGCCGGGCCAGGATGTCGTCGATGGGATTGAAGCGGGCGTCGAGCCACGGCGCAATGTCCATCACCGGTCCCGGTGCCGACGCGTTGGGGAAGATCAGCTCGGTGACGATCGTCTGGGTCCACGTGGTCCCGCATTTCGGCGGCGTGCATACGAAGACGTCGCCCGGTCGGTGGACGAAACGGGCCCAACGGAGACTGTCGGCAACGATCCCTCGATATTCCTGCGTTGCTTGCTGCATGGCGCGGGAAGCATAGGTGACGGTCAGCTCATACGCTCAGGCCATGCCCGACGCATCGATGAACGACCGACTGGCCGATCGCGCGTTCCGACGCCTGCCCGACCCCGGTGCCGTGCACGACGAACGGGAGATCGAAGCAGTGGTCGAGGTACTCCGCACGTCGAACCTGAGCCTCGGCCCCAACGTGGCAGCCTGCGAAGCCGCGATCGCGTCGCTGCTGGCGAAGCGCCATGGCGTGATGGTCAACTCGGGTTCCTCCGCGATCAAGCTCGCGATCGAACTGCTCGGCTTCGAGTCCGGCGACGAGATCATCACCCCCGCGGTCACATTCGGGACCGACGTTGCCCCGATCGTGCAAGCCGGTCTCATCCCCGTGTTCGTCGATGTGCATCCGACCACGTTTCAAGCCGACGTCACCCGGATCGACGAGATGGTCGGACCCCGAACCCGTGCGCTGCTCATTCCCAACTTGGTCGGCAACTGTCCGGACTGGGACGCGATTCGAAAGGTTGCCGACGCGCGAGGTCTGGTGGTGATCGAAGACTCGTGCGACGTGCTCGACTCGTGGCAAGGCGGTCGCCGAACCGGCGAGCGCGCCGACATCAGCGTCACGAGCTTCGCCCGCGGCCACGCGATCACCGCTGCCGGCAACGGTGGGATGGTGGGGGTGAACGACGACGACTACCTCGACCGGTGTCTGATGCTGCGCCGCTGGGGGCGCAGCTCAGAGAGCTACCTGTTCGGTTCGCGCCAGGGTCAAACCGACCGGCACGGTCCGTTGGCCGACGGTACGCCGTATGACCTCACCTTCCAGTTCGAGATGATCGGGTACAACTTCGAACCGTCCGAGATCGGAGCCGCGTACGCATTGGTCCAGCTCGACAAGCTGGTCGAATACAACCGCCGTCGCCAACACAACTGGAATCGCCTGCACGAGTTGATGGCCGACCACGACGAATTGCTGGAGCGCCCGACGACGACGGCGGACACGCTGACCACGTGGATGCGGTATCCGTTCCTCCTGCGAGAAGGGGTTGATCGCGCCGCGCTCCAACGTGCGCTCACGGACCGCGGGATCGCCACGTTCATGGTCTGGAGCGGCAACATCCTGCGGCATCCGGCGTACGTGAACATCGAACGTCGGGTCCCGGCCGACGGTCTTCCGAATGCCGATGCGATCACCGAACGGGCGCTGAGCCTGCCTGCACATCACGCGTTGAGTTCCGACGACCTCGGGTACATGGTCGAAGTCGTGGGCGAGGAACTGGCCCGCCTGTGAGCGGTCAGCGGTTGGCGTGCTGGCTGGACCGCAGCTCGAGTGCGCTGGCAACGGAACCCAAGAATGTGCGCACCGACTGCTCCGCCACTCGTTGGGCTGCCATCTCCTGTGCGCGCCGGCCGGGAAGTTCGACCTCCAGGTGACACGTCGCACTCAGGCTGAGGTGGGTGGTGTCGGGGCCGAGCCGGGCAGTTTGGAGGTCGCCCTGTAGCTCGGTGAATGGTCCCGACGATGGGACCGACCACAGCACGGGGACGACCAGCGCATCGGCGCGAGTTCGGGGCGGACCGAAGATGAATGATTCGGTTGATGTGGTGTCGTAGGCCGCGGCGCGGGTCAACTCCTGACCGTGCGAGATCAGCCAGGCGTTGGTGACGAGCAGGCTGCGCTCAATGGAGACAAAGTCGTAGATCATCACGATCCCGCCATCATCGGCGTGGATGGGGGGAGATGGCAGGGCCAAAGGTCCCCGCTCAGGGACTCCCTCGGTCCTCAGCTGGCGCCCAACGGGACCTTCCATTCGAGGACGGTGCCACCGCCGGATCTCGCGGTGAGAGCGAGCGTCCCCCCGAGAGACTCGGCCCGGCTCGCGAGGTTCGTGAGCCCGCAGCCGTCCGACGCCGCGCCGGCATCGGGGGTGATTCCGGTGCCGTTGTCGACGACCCGGATCATGCAGTCGGCATCCGCGCGGACCACGACGTCGACGGTGCTTCCACGGCCGTGGTGCCACGCGTTCGTCAACGCCTCGCGCACGACCGTGGGGACGTGATCGGCGACCTCAGGTGGAACGGACAGGTCGATCGGTCCTTCGACGTGCAGGTTGGTCACCACTCCCAATCGCTCATCGACTTCGGCCACCACCGCAGTGATCTGGACGTGAAGTCCGATCGTGGGCGCGTGCAGCGCAAAAATTGTGTTGCGGATCTCACGAATCGTGGTGTCGAGGTCGTCGACTGCCTGTACGAGTCGGCGCGCGACCTCAGGCTCGTCAACGAGCCGTTCGGTGGCCTGGAGCGACATCCCAGTCGCGAAGAGCCGTTGGATGACTTTGTCGTGGAGGTCGCGGGCGATGCGTTCGCGGTCTTCGAACACCACGAGCTCCTGGAGCTTCGCGTGCAGACGAGCGTTCTCGATCGCGACGCCCGCCGCGGCCGCGAGCGCGATCGCCAATGATTCGTCCTCGGCGCTGAACTCGCTCGCTGATCGCTTCTCGCAGAGGTAGAGGTTGCCGAAGACCTCGTCGCGGACACGGATTGGAACACCGAGGAACGAATGCATGGCGGGATGGCCAGCGGGGAAGCCGAAGGAATCTGGATGCTTGGTGAGGTCGGACAGGCGAAGTGGTTCGGCATCAATGATGATCCGACCGAGGATCCCGAGTCCTTTCGGGAGCGGTCCGATCGCGGCGACGGTCGCATCGCTGAAGCCGGTGTTGATGAAGTCCGTCAACTTCCCATCCGATCCGATGACGCCGAGTGCGCCGTACTGCGCATCGACCAGGGTCGTGGCCGACTCGACGATTTCGCGTAAGACCACCGATAGGCTCAGGTCCGAGGCGACGGCGAACATCGCTTTGTGAAGACGGTTGACCGGTGGATCCGAGTTCGAGGCCGCGGTCATCTGTGCATTGTCGCTCGCTTTGCTGTGGGAGGTCCAACGGTGTCCGAGAACCAAGCAGGCGAGCAACGATTGATCAAGGTGTTCCTGCTCGACGATCACGAGATCGTCCGCAGGGGACTGCGTGATCTCCTCGTTGACTCCGGCGAGATCGAAATCGTCGGCGAGGCCGGAACCGCGGCCGAGGCGATTTCACGTATCCCGCCGACCCGCCCGGATGTCGCGGTGTTGGATGTCCGCCTCCCTGATGGCACCGGCGTTGAGGTGTGCCGGGAGGTGCGCTCCCGCCACCCCGAGATCCAGTGCCTGATGCTGACGTCGTTCTCCGACGACGAAGCATTGTTCCAGGCGATCATGGCCGGTGCGTCCGGATACCTGTTGAAGCAGATCAAGGGACCCGACATCGTCGACGCGATCCGGCGCGTGGCCGCCGGCCAATCCCTGCTGGATCCCGGGGTGACCGCACGGGTCCTGGATCGCCTGCGCCGCGGCCCCGAAGAGGACGAGCAGCTCGCCTCTCTGACCGGTCAGGAGCGCAAGGTGCTCGAACTGATCGCCGAGGGTCTCACCAACCGCCAGATCGGCGAGCGCATCCATCTCGCGGAGAAGACGGTCAAGAACTACGTGTCCAACTTGCTCAGCAAGTTGGGCATGCAACGCCGCACGCAAGCCGCGGTCTATGCCGCCGGGCTCCACAAGAACCTGGAACCACTACGCGACTGAAGCGCACCACGGTGGGATGCCACACTCGGGACTTCGGACCCTTGGCGGAGTGGCCCCGAACCACGATCATCGCCGGTATGACGATGCTGGCAACTTCGCACCCTCTCGTCCCCTCGGCTGGCGCACGCTCCCGTGACGGGCTCAAAGGCCTGGCCACCACCACGCTCCGGGCCTCGCTCGACTGGCATGGCTATCCATCGGATGGCGCGCACGTGGAGTACTTGCGAGCGGGTACCCGTTGCCGATTGATACTTCACCTCCGCCCGAGCATTCCCTGGAGGGTCGCGCAGTTCATCTTGGTGCAGGTCGTCGCCTCCCTTCGTCGTTTTGATGCTGAGGTGGGCATCGCCGACGGCAGCTTCGAGGCGATCGACGAAGGCGGCGAAGGAGTCGGGTGCCCGTCGACCTAGTCGGGCTGAGTTCGGCGGAAGCAGCCACCCGACTCGTTCGCGATGGAGCGAATGTCCTGCCGGTCGCCCGGCAGCACGCCCGTTGGCGGCAGCTGGTCGCGCAGTTCGCGCATTTCTTCGCGTTGATGCTCTGGGTGGCTGCCGGTCTTGCCGTGGTCGCTGGACTCTCCGAGCTCGCGGTGGCGATCTGCCTCGTCGTCATCATCAACGGTGTTTTTGCGTTCGTGCAGGAGACTCGGGCCGAAAAGGCAGCGGAGCGCCTGCGGGATCTGCTGCCGCGTCGCAGCATCGTGGTGCGCGACGGTGTCGAGCGGGAGATCGACGCTCGAGAGCTCGTCGTGGGCGACCTCGTCGTGCTCGGACCGGGCGACCGGATCTCGGCGGACCTCACGGTGACTCGGGCGCATTCGCTCGCCGTCGACACGTCGACCCTCACCGGTGAGAGCATTCCAATGATCGGTGAGCCCGGCGACTCGATTGCGGCCGGGACCTTCGTGGTGGAGGGCGAGGCGCGAGCGGTGGTCGTTGCGATCGGTGGGTCGACCCGACTCGCGGCAATTGCCAGACTGACCCGGTCCGAGAACCGACCGCGGAGCGTGCTCGCGCGCGAGCTCGACCAGGTTGTGCGCGTCATCGCTGTGATCGCGGTGGTATGCGGCGCGGCCTTCTTCGGGGTCGCCCTGCTCGTCGGTACCGAGGCGTCCGACGGATTTCTCTTCGCCATCGGCGTCACGGTCGCGCTGGTTCCCGAGGGCCTGCTCCCCACCGTCACGCTGTCGTTGGCGATCGGCGCGCAGCGCATGTCGAAGCAGGCGGCGTTGGTGCGCCGACTCGAAGCGGTCGAGACGCTCGGATCCACCACGTTCATCTGCACGGACAAGACGGGGACGCTGACGCGAAACGAGATGAGTGTTGTCGAAGTGTGGACGCCAGGCGGCCCGGTGCACGTTTCGGGACGCGGGTACGAGCCGGCGGGAGCAATCGAGGGCGAGGCCGAGGCCCGCCGACTCGCTGCCGATCTTGCGGCGACCGCCGCCCGTTGCTCCTCGGGCCGTGCCGTGGAAACGGACGGGCGTTGGGTCGTCCTGGGCGATCCGATGGAAGCCGCGCTCGACGTCCTGGCGCGGCGGCTTGGCACCGGCGCGGTCGACGGCGTGGAGCGGGCTCGCTTCCCCTTCGATCCGCGCCGCCGCAGAATGGCGATCGTGGTGGACGACGCGGTACTCGTCAAGGGCGCCCCGGATTCGGTGTTCGCCGTGTGCGCCGATACGGATCCGCGTGCTCACGAGGCATTGGGTGACTTCGCCCAACGGGGTCTGCGGGTCCTCGCCGTCGCCTGCCGGACTCTTCATCCGGGTTCGGAACCTGGTGACGCAGCCGAGGCCGAGCGAGGCCTGACCCTGATGGGTTTGGTCGGCCTCGAAGATCCTCCCCGTGAGGGCGCGGCCGAGGCGTTGGCGGCGTGCCGGGGAGCGGGAATCCGGGTCGCGATGGTGACCGGAGATCATCCGGCGACTGCGTTGGCAATCGCGCGTGAGGTCGGGTTGGTGCTCGGTGAGGAGCGGGTGGTTGTCGGGGCGGATCTCCCCGAAGACGAGCAAATTCTCGGAGCACTCCTCGATTACGACGGGGTCGTCCTCGCTCGGGTGTCGCCCGAGGACAAGCTACGCATCGCGCGGGCGTTGCAGGCGCGGGGCCACGTGGTCGCCATGACCGGCGACGGTGTGAACGACGGTCCTGCACTCCAGGCCGCGGACATTGGCATCGCGATGGGTGCATCCGGGACGGATGTGGCTCGCGAGGCCGCCGATCTCGTACTCCTCGACGACCACTTCGCTACGGTGGTCGCGGCGGTCGAGCAGGGCCGAGCGACCTTTTCCAACATCCGGCGATTCCTCACGTACCACCTCACGGACAACGTCGCCGAGCTGACACCGTTCGTCGTGTGGGCCCTTTCCGGTGGCCGGATTCCGCTCGCGCTCACGGTGCTCCAGGTGCTGTGCCTCGACATCGGCACCGACCTGCTCCCTGCGCTCGCGCTCGGCGCCGAGGCTCCGGCTGCACATGTGCTTGCCGGCCCACCACTCACGGGCCGGCTCATCGACCGGAGGTTGCTCGGGCGCGTCTTCGGCGTGCTCGGACCCACCGAGGCGACCGTGGAGATGGCGGCGTTCCTCGCGACGTACCTCGCGTCCGGTTGGTGGTTCGGCGATCACTTCGCCGATGCTCCGCTGCGCGCGGCGTCGGGGGCAGCGTTCGCGGCCGTGGTACTCGGCCAGATGGCGAACGCGTTCGCGTGTCGGAGCGCGAGCGTGACCCCGGCGCGCTTGGGTTGGTTCTCGAATCGTTTGCTCGTCGGGGCCGTGATCGTCGAAGGGGTCGCGCTGCTCGCGTTCCTGGGAATCGCCCCGCTCGCCGACGTCCTGCGGCACACGATCCCAACCGGCGTCGGGTTCGCGGTCGCACTGGGAGCCATCCCGGCGGTGTTGATCGTCGACGCGTTGGACAAGGCTCGGCGGTTTCGACGTCAGGAAGCCACACCGATCGGAGCGCCACCGTGTCCCTGATCGAGCTACGAGAGGGGTCCCGGATCTATGAGATCGGCGGCACCATCGTGACCGCGCTCGAACGTGTGAATCTCGAGGTCGAATCCGGCGCGCTCGCGGTTGTGCTCGGACCGTCGGGATGCGGGAAGACGACCCTGCTCAACCTGATCGGGGCGCGAGACGTTGCTACCGCGGGCGAGGTCATCATCGACGGCCACCACATTGTCGGCGCATCACGTGCGGAACTCGCGCGGTTCCGACGCGAGACGGTGAGCTTTGTCTTCCAGACCTTCAATCTGTTCTCGGGGTCGACGCGTCACGCCGCGTTCGCACCGTCCTCGTGCCGGGGCTGGTGGTCGGGGTGGACCCTCGGACCGCGGTGGGCCCGCGGTGGGTCGGATCACGGCCACGAGCGGGTGTGCGTTCCGATCCGAGGACGCCGGCCGCGATGTGGCAGTCATGGATACCCACTTCGCAGGTCGCCATCGAGGTGCCGTCCGCGGTTTCTTTCTTCTCGGCGGCGGTCAGCTTCGCGTTCGAATGCAGGCCGAACCAGGTGTCGTAGTCGGGTGGCATCGAACCGTTCTTGATGGTCTCGAAGGACTCGCCCGGTTCGCCGTGCTTCGTCTTCCACTCCTCAGTGGTTGTCAGCCGGTTTCGGTGCATCTTGAATCGGCGCCGGTGCGGATGCCACGAGCCGCTCGATGTCTTCGAATCGCAAGACCCCGACGAGCTGTCCGGACTTGACCACCGGAAGCTGACGGTCGGGGGCACTCGCCACGCGGGCGACGATCTCGTCGGAGAGCTGATCATTCGGGGCGACGCCGTTCGAGGCCAGTCCAGCGAACGGCGCCAGGCGGTCGAGGTCGATGCGCATCAGCTCCCCAACTCGGTGGCCGCGCAACCGCAGGTGCACGATGGTCGCGGTCTGTTCGGCCGACGCACCGAAGTACACAAACAATCCGATCAGGGCAAGCCATATGTCGAAGAGAATCCCGACGACCACCAGCGCGGCGGCGAATGCGTGACCGACTCGAGTCGCGATGATCGTGGCCGATTCGAGGTCGAGGCGGCGTTCGAGGAGGGAACGAAACACTCTCCCGCCATCGAGAGGGAATGCCGGAAGCAGGTTGAACGCACCCAAGATCAGGTTCAACCAGGCGAGCCGGGCGAACCAAGCACCCGCAACGAGGTCGATCGGGACGAGGGCCCGACCCGTCGCGATGCACGCGAGCCCGGCGGCGATCGCGATGCCGAAGCTGGCGATCGGACCCGCAATCGCGATGGCGAACTCGTCGGCCGGCCGTTCGGGGAGTCGCTCGAGCTTCGAGATTCCGCCAAGCGGCATCAGAAGGATTTCGTGGACCTCCCCACCGCGCCGACGCGCCACGATGCAGTGGGAGAACTCGTGCACCAGGACACAGCCGAAGACCGCGAGCACCCACGCGACGGCCATGAAGGCATTGTCGAAACCGGCCGCGGGACCGGCGTACGCGAACAACGCGAGAAGCAGGAAGAACGTGAAGTGGACCCGGACTTCGATCCCCGCGACTCGGGCGATCGGGAAGGAGTTGCGGTGTCGTCGTCGTGGAGTCGGGGGACCGGACGTTTCGGTCATTTTCGGACGATCGTCGCCGGGACCTGCGGTTTCGGATGCAAGACGGGAGGCGCGGCCCAAAGATCCGCGTCCGCGGGCAGGGCCGCGGCCCGGATGGATTCGGCGGCATCGATCGTCACTGGGGTCTTCCGCATTGCATCCATCGCACGCACCGTGCACCTCGTTGGCTGGCCGGGGTTGGCTGGTCGGGCTTACTGCCTCACCATCGCAGGCCCCGGTGCTGCGTTGTAGTGCCGTCGGTCGCTCCGCTTCGGGACCTTCGGCCAGGTTCGCCTCGGCACCCAGATCTCAGAGTCCAGTCGGGAAGGTCTCCGGCGGCTCGCCCGCCACCCACACGGGCGTCGGCTCGAGCGGTTCGACTGCACCCGTGCGGTCCAAGTGGATCACCGCATCGAACTGCGCCCCGAGCTGCGCCGGGAAGTAGTGGCTCTGGCGCTCGGTCTCCGGTCGATAGATGACCCCGATCGCGCGCTCCAAGCGTGGTTGTTCCAGCGCTGCTTGGACGGTGGGCTCATGACAATCGACCCAGAAGCGGGGGTGGTCCACGGCGTGCATGAGCGCTTCGTAGCTGTCTGCTCGCGCCGGACGGACCCGGCGCCGTTCGAATGCTTCGCCCCAATCACGCGCGGCGGTGACGTGACCCTCGTAGGTGGTGAATCCGACGAGGGCCGCTCGGTCGCCGTAACGCTGCCGGGCGAGCTGGCCCACGTTGAGCTCCCCGCGCGCTGACATCTGAGTGGCGCGGGCGTCGCCCACGTGCGAGTTGTGTTCCCAGATCACGAGCTTCGGGTGCGACACGTGGTGGCCGAGATGTTCGAGCAACGCGTCGGCCGTATTCGCCATGTGTCGATCGCGCAGGTTCCAGGAGGACACTTCGGCCCGATACATCTGTTGGTAGTACTCCTCGGCGTCGCGTACCACGACGGCGTTTTGTTCGGCGAAGAACTGTTCGTCGAACGCGTCCATCCCGTCGCGTCGCAGATAGTCGTCGGTGTGCGCTCGGAGCGCGAGGAGTTGGGCAACCACTTCGTTCTCACAGGGAATCGCGCCCTGATGCGCGAGGGCATATCCGTAGGACTGACCCTCCGGTCCTTCGAAGCGATCGAAACACGCGTACCGCTCCCGGGCCCGAGCCGCCTCGGCCGGATCGACGGCGTCGAGGTACGCCACCACCGCTTCCATCGACGCACCGAGACTGTAGAGATCGAGCCCATAGAAGCGGACCTTGCTCATCGGGTGCGAGTGGGCATCGTTGCGGGCCCGCAACCACGAGACGAACACAAGGACGTCCTGGTTACGCCACATCCAGGTCGGAAATCGCTGGAACCCGCGTAACGCGTGCTCCGCGTCCGGGTCGCCGGCCTGGCCGAGGACGTACCGGTTCACTCGATAGGCGTCGGGCCAATCACCTTCGATCGCCACGGCAGAGAACCCATGATCATCGATGAGTTGGCGCGTGATGCGGGCGCGCTCGGCGTAGAACTCGTGCGTTCCGTGCGACGCCTCGCCGATGAGCACGATCTGGTGCTGGCCCAGCCGCTCGACGAGTCCGGCGTAGTCGTCCCGTGCCCCCGTAATCGGATGGGCGGCGAGGGCGATGGCTGCCGCCAACGTTGTGAGGGTGGGTGCCTCGGTGGTGGTCATCGATTGACCGGTGCCGGAAGGTCTCGTGCCGTCTGGCTGGTGTGGAGGTGGGCGTCAAACCACTCGGCCGCGAGGTCGGCGACGGTTTCGAGGGCACCGGGTTCCTCGAACAGGTGCGTGGCGCCGCGAACAATAGTGATCACGTGCTCACATCGAAGGGATGCGGCTGCCGCTTGGTTCACCCGCAGCGTGGGTTCGTCGGCCCCGCCGACGATCAGGAGTACGGGGCCGCGCACGCTCGGGAGTTGGTCGCCCGCGAGGTCGGGGCGCCCGCCGCGCGACACCACGGCTTGGATATGGGCTTCCGGATTGGCCGCGACACGAAGGGCGGCGCCGGCACCGGTGCTGGCACCGAACAGGCCGATCGGGAGGTCGCCGATGGCGCCCTGACCCTCGACCCATTTCGTGACCTCGAGCAACCGTCGGGCGAGAAGTTCGGTGTCGAAGACCAGCGAACGATCGCGCGCCTCGGCATCGGTCAGGAGATCGAACAGGAGCGTCGCGAAACCTGCTGCACGGAGTCGACGGGCCACCGCAAGGTTGCGAACGCTGTGGCGGCTGCTTCCGCTTCCGTGGGCGAATACCACGATGCCGCGGGCGGCCTCGGGGATGTCGAGGAGGCCTGCGAGTGAAACGGGCCCCATCGAGATCCGTACGTCGGACGAGGACGGTTCCGATGGCGCCCTCCGGTCATCTGCGGCCACCGGGCTCGGTCCGGACTCGAGTGCGGCGAGGACCTCGGCGTCACTGGTCGCGGTGAAGTTGTCGTACCATTCGCCAATCGCACGGAACTCCGATGGCATGGTGACGACGATGATCTCGTCCGCCTCGCGATGCAATGAGGCGACGGTGTCGGCCGGTGCAACCGGAACCGCCAGGATCACCCGACGCGCACCCATCGCGCGGGCGACCTGGATCGCGGCGCGCGCGGACCCACCGGTGGCGAGTCCGTCGTCCACGATCAGCGCGATTCGTCCTCGCAGCGGTATTGGCGCGCGGTTGCCACGGTATTTGCTGACTCGGCGGTCGAGTTCGACGCGTTCTCGATCCTCGATTTCACGGATCTCGAGCTCGCTGATCCCGTAGCGGGCGACGAGCTCGGTATCGAGGACCCGAACGTTGCCCTCACCGATTGCCCCCATCCCGAACTCGGGTTGCGACGGAAAGCCGAGTTTGCGCACGATGAGGACATCCAGCGGTGCCCGCAGCTCGTCGGCCACCACACGTGCGACGGGAACGCCGCCACGCGGGAGTCCGAGGACGACCACATCGGAGTCGCGGAGGTATCCGATTCGTCGGGCGAGCTGGCGCCCGGCGTCTTGGCGGTCTCGGAACCTCATTGCCGGACGACCAGCACGGGACACGGTGCTCGGTGCACCACCCGCATCGCAGTGTTCCCGAGCGCGATTCGGGCCAAACCCGCTCGAGCATGGTTGCCGACGATCACGTACGAGGCGTTGACCCTTTCTGCGAAATGGATAATCGCGTCGGCGGGGTCCATCGCAAAGAGCAACTCGGTTTCCGTGGTGATGTGTTCTCGCGCGAAGGCTTCGATTGCCGCATCGAGTCCCGGACCCTGCTGAGGCTGCGAAGCCGTCGCGGTGTCCGCGACGAACGGAAATGGCGCCGGGGCGTCGACTTGCACGGTCCACAGGTTCAACTGATGACGGCTGGCGAACGCCGCGGCCGCGGGAGCGAGGGCGCGCGCGGTATCGGGCCCGTCGACCGCGAGGATTGTGGTCGAGGCCGCGGCCCGAACGGGGTCGAAAGTGGCGCGTGGTCCCACGAGTAACACAGGCTTGTCCGTAATGCGGAGCAGTTCCTCTGCGGTGCTGCCGAGCGCGGCTTGGCCGAGAGTGTTGCGTCCATGGGTGGCCATGCAGACGATGGCGCCGGGGTGCGATGCGAGCGCGTCCGCTACGGCATCGGCCGGCCGCTCGTCGAGGACCACTCGGCTCTCGGCCCGCGCGCCGATCAGTGACATCGCTCGCTGTTCGAGATAGCCACGCGGCGCTGCTGGCTCGCCGTGCCAGGTGCTCGTGAGGAGCAGCACAGGAGCTTCACCCGCGATCTGGCACGCGTGGGGGAGTGCAAGCTCTGCTTCGACGCTTCCGTCGAGTGGGACGATGACAGTGTTCATGAGTTCAGATTGGTCTCTGTGGCGCCTTCGCAATAGTGCCCAAGGTCCCGGAACTCCGTTGCGGTCGTCCCTAATCGAAAGTCCGGAATGCCGTCCGCCGCTTCCTCTCGTGCTGCGACCACCTCCGGTAGCGTCTCGGAAGGTGACCGAAGACCGCGAGAAGATCGTCGTTCCCGTGGACGGTCGTGATGTTTCCGTCTCCCATCCCGACCGCGTCTTGTTCGCGGATCGCGGTGAGACCAAGCTGGATCTGATCCGCTATTACGAGGCTGTCCGAGCGCCGCTGCTCGCCACGATGGGCGATCGTCCGGTGATGCTCCAGCGGTTTCCGCGGGGCGCAGGAGGGGACTCGTTCTTTCAAAAACGGGTACCCAAGAACGCTCCCGCGTGGTTGCAGACGGCCACGGTGTCGACGCCGAACGGAACCGAGTCAGAGGCCATGGTGGTGGCCGACGTCGCGCACGTTGCGTGGGCGGTGAACCTCGGGTGTCTCGGGTTCCACGTGTGGCCGTCGCACTCCGCCAACGTTGAGATCGCGGATGAGTTGCGCGTCGACCTTGACCCGGGTCCGGGGGTCACGTTTCCGATGGTGCAAGAGGCCGCAGCCGAGGTGCGCCGGCTGCTGGAGGATCACGGAGTGGTCAGCTACCCGAAGACCACCGGTAGCCGTGGGATCCATATCTACGCGCGCCTGCTCCCAAAGTGGGATTCCTACGCGGTGCGAGCCGCGGTGGTGGCCGCCGCACGCGAGCTCGAGCGGCGGCGACCGGATCTCATCACCGCGGCCTGGTGGAAGGAGGAGCGTGGGGCGCGGGTCTTCGTGGATTTCAACCAGAACGCACCGCACAAGACCGTGTTCGGCGCATGGTCGGTGCGCGCGTATCCGGAGGCGCCCGTTTCGATGCCGTTTCGGTGGGACGAGCTGGATGAGGTTGCGCCCCGTCGCTGGACGATCGCCAGCGCACCGGAGCGCCTGCGCATGTTCGGTGATCCGTGGGCGGAAATGTACGGGGCGCCGCAATCGATTACGTCGCTGCTGGAGCTGAGCGGCCGAGATCTGGCCGCGGGTCTGATGGACGCGCCCTGGCCGCCGGTGTATCCCAAGCAACCGAACGAACCCCCACGAGTTGCGCCCAGCCGCGCCAAGTTGGTCAACCCGGGCTCGTAAGGACTCTCTACTGGGGCTGCGGCTCGCATCGGAGCGGCCGCGCCTGCTAATTCATTCGCCCATGACAAAGATGTGTGAAGACAGAGTCGTAATCGTCACCGGCGCAGGTCGGGGTATCGGCCGTGAATACGCGCTGATGATGGCCGGAGAAGGCGCCAAGGTCGTGGTCAACGACGTGGGGGGATCCCGCGACGGTGCGGGCCACTCCGAGGGTCCGGCCCACGATGTGGTGGCCGAGATCGAAGCCATGGGTGGTCAGGCGGCCGCGAACGGCGACGACATCTCGTCGTGGGATGGCGCGGGCAACGTCGTCAAGCAGGCGATCGACACCTTCGGTGGTCTCGATGTGGTCGTGAACAATGCCGGCATCCTGCGGGACCGCATGCTCATCAACATGACCGAGGAAGAGTGGGACTCGGTCATCAAGGTCCACCTCAAAGGAACGTTTGGTGTTTCGCGGTTCGCGGCGGCCTACTGGCGTGAGCGCACCAAAGCCGGTGAGACCAACGACGCCCGGATCATCAACACCACGTCACCGTCGGGGATCTATGGCAACGCGGGCCAGACCAACTACGGCGCCGCGAAGGCTGGAATCGCCAGCTTCTCGATCATCGCCGCGATGGAACTGGAGCGCTACGGCGTGACGGTGAACGCGATTGCACCGACCGCGCTCACGCGCATGACCGAGGATCTTGGTCTGGGCGGCGCCTCGGAAGAGACCAAGGCGATGATGGACCCCCGCTGGATTGCTCCGCTGTGCACCTGGCTCGCGTCCCCACAGTCGGCGGGCGTGACTGGTCGGGTGTTCGAAGTATCGGGTGCTTATCTCGCGGTGGCGGAGAGCTGGCACCGCGGTCCGAGCGCCTCACCGGTCGATGAGCCGTCCGAGGTGGACGCGGTGATCCGTCCGTTGCTCGCGGCGGCTCGTCCGAACTCCGACATGTTTGGTCGCGACAAGGACGCGTAACTCACGTCAGGCGTTCGCCGGGATCGTTCGACCTTCGGCGAGGGATTTGAACGCGGCTTCGAAGAAGCCGTCCTTTTGTTCGCCGGAGCGCCGGTCGACGACGTCGCCGTTCTGGTCGACCATCACAATGTAAGGAAATGACGTGAGGCCAAACGCCTGCGCGGCCTTGGCGTCCTTACTGTCCACCAGGGTCGTGAGCTGTGCGATCTTCATATCCTTGACCCACTGCGACGGTGGCCAGTTCGGAGCCTGGTCGTTGGACCCGGTGGGAACAATGGTGAGTCCGACTCCGGCAGGAATACCGCCGGACTGGTTCAAGTAGCTCACGAGGCGGGGTGCCTCACGGTTGCAGTGCGGGCACCAGTGAGCGAGGAACAGAATCATCTGTGCCTTGCCGTTCGGCGCGATCGTCACGGCCTGCCCGGCGAAGTTTTGACCGATGACCGTCGGGATCGGTTTGCCGACCGCAGGGTCCGTCCCGCGGTCGGGGAGCGGAGCGAGTTGGGTGCCATCCACCACGACCGTTCCGAACTCGCGGCTCGTCGCCTTGCCGCCGCCATTGGAGGATTGCTTCGATTCGTCGCTCCCGGACGAGACAATCGCGATCCCGACACCGATCACGGCGATGACGCCGAGGGCAATCCAGAACACGGGGAAGGTCGGCTTCGACGGCGCCGCAGGCTTCTGAGCATTCTTGGGCGGCGTGCTCGTGCGAGCCGGGGGTTTGGGGGGTGGGTTCTTGGCGGTGCTCATGGCATCTCCTCGGCAGTTGGTTTTCCGGCGAGCCACAACACGGTGGCAATGAACAGGAACGCTGATCCAGCCATGGTCGGGATCGAGAGGTAGTGGAAGTACCGCGGCACCGCCAGCGCGGAACACGGGTTGTTGGGGTCACACGAGAGCGTGCCCTCGAGGTTGGGATTCCACTCCACCATGACGTGCCAGGTGGAGATCGCGGCGCCCATGAGTGACAGCGTGATCGCGTACGGTCGGATCGTCCAATCCTTGCGCACGGCGGCGATGATGAGCAGCACTGCGAGCGGATACATCATTGTGCGTTGGTACCAGCAGAGCCGACACGGGATGAGGTGTGCGCCTTCGGAGAGGTAGAGCGATCCGGTGGTCGCCACCGTCGCCACGAGCGCCGTCACCGCGAGCCCTTGGGTGCGGAAGCCGGCGCGGATCCGCTCCCAGGTTTCGCCACCCGCTGCGCTCAGTCCGGCAAGGCGCGCGAGCCAAATGCCAACGACGGCAATCTCGGTCGCAAGGGCCAACCAGGCGAAGATGCGATACCAGTCGGTCAACGCCACGGTTCACAGTCTGCCCGCTGTTCCGGGGAGTTCCCGGACACCCGCCGAGGTGGCGCGGCTACCTTCGCCGCATGCCTGGCCCGAACCCTGCCCTCAAAGCGCTCCGCCGCCACGTTGTCCCCACATGGTGGCGTGACGCCAAGCTGGGGATCTTCGTGCACTGGACGCCGGCGTCGGTTCCCGCGTTCGCGCCGGTCGACGCCGATATCAACGAGCGGTTGCAGTCGGGCGATCGCACCGCCTTGGGTTGGTCTCCGTATACGGAGTGGTATGAGAACTCGTTGCGGTTCTCGCAGAGCCCCGTTTCCCAACATCACCGCGCTACGTACGGCGATCGCCCGTATCGTGATTTCATCGGGGATTGGGAAGCCGGGCTCGCCACGTGGGATCCCGAGGACTGGGCCGCAACCTTCGCCGCCACCGGCGCGCGGTACGTGGTGTTGGTCACCAAGCATCACGACGGTTACTGCCTCTGGCCGTCCGACGTTCCGAATCCTCGCGTGCCTGGACTTCAGTGCGCCCGTGATGTGGTGGGCGAACTCGGCGAAGCAGTGCGAGGGCACGGAATGCGGTTCGGCGTCTATTACTCGGGTGGCTTGGATTGGACGTTCGAGTCGCGTCCGATCGGTGCGTTCTCGGATCTCATCGCCGCGATTCCTCGTGATGACTACCCGGCGTACGCCGCGGCGCAGGTGCGCGAACTCATCCGTCGGTATCGGCCGAGCGTCTTGTGGAACGACATTGCGTGGCCCGAAGAGGGCAAGGCGCTGTGGCCACTGTTCGCCGAGTACTACAACGCGGTCCCCGATGGCGTGGTGAACGATCGGTGGATGCCGTGGAACCCGCTTGCGGGGGCGATGAAGTTCAGCGCGGCGCGACGACTGGTCGACGCCGGTTCCGTGCGCCAAGCCAAGAAGGACTCCGGTCTCATCCCGCCCGAACCACCGTTCTACGACGTGCGTACCCCGGAGTACACGTCGTTCTCTGATATTCAACGGCGGCCGTGGGAATGTGTGCGGGGCATGGATCAGAGCTTCGGCTATAACGCGGCCTCGCGCCCGGAGCACTTCCTCACGCGTCAGGACCTGCTCTGGTCGTTCGCCGACATGGTGAGCAAGAACGGAAACCTGTTGCTCAACGTAGGGCCGCGCGGCGTCGACGCGCAGATTCCCGACGAGCAACGCAAGCGGTTGCAGTGGCTCGGCGAGTGGTTTGGTGTCAACGAAACTGCGCTGCGCGGGACGCGTCCGTGGGTGCGACCGGGATCCGCAACTGGCGAGGGCATCGGCGTGCGCTATACGGCTGCGGACGACTCGGTGTTCGCGATCGTGGAGCGGGCACCCGAGTTCGGTCACGAAACCGTCACGCTGCCCGACGTGATCGCCACCCGTACGACGGAGGTCACCACCGTCGATGGAACGGAACTGGCATGGGCCGCGGCATCGGCCGGGCTGCAGGTCACGGTGGGATCAGCGTTCGTCGGTGTGGCGGGGCCGATCGCGCTGCGTTGTGTCGACGTCGACGCCGCCCCGGTCTGACCAACGCACCCGACCCGCGTACCTGACATAGGCGTCAGGTACGATCCGCGGCCATGACGGTGAACCCTGATCGAGTCCTGCCCAAGATTGTCAGCGTCGATGACCACGTGGTGGAACCGCCACATGTGTGGCAGACGTGGTTGCCCGAGAAGCACCGGGCGCGCGGGCCACGCGTCGAGCGCAAGCAATGGGGCACCTTTCGTCATCTGCCCGGTGCCCGTTACGAGATGCCCGAGGAGCAGGGCGGCACGTGGGGCGACGCCTGGTACTTCGACGAGAAGCTCATCTACGTGCACAAGCGGTTTGTTGCGATCCCACTCGATGCAACACCCGACGGTGACCTCTCCCGCTTCGATCGCACCAAGATGGTGATGACCGCGATGACGTACGACGAGATGCGCCCCGGTTGCTACGACCGCGACGCGCGCATCGTGGACTTCGCCAACAATTGGGTCGATGGCTCGTTGCCGTTCCCAACCTTCCCGCGGTTTTGTGGTCAGACCTTCAAGGAGCACGACGATCGCGAGCTCGGGCTCGCGTGTGTGCGCGCCTACAACGACTGGATGGTGGAGGAGTGGTGCGCTCCCTCCCGAGGCGTGAACATTCCGCTCTGCATCATGCCGCTCTGGGACGTGGAACTCGCCGCCGCGGAGATCCAACGCAACGCTGATCGCGGCGTGCGTGCGTTCTGCTTCTCTGAGCTGCCGACGCATCTCGGCCTTCCCAGTATCCACACCGGTCTCTGGGACCCGATGCTCGAGGTCTGCAACGACACTGGCGTCACGTTGTGCATGCACATCGGCTCGTCTTCCACGAACCCCGCGGCTTCGCCCGACGCTCCGAAAGGCGTGGGTGGCACGTTGGCGTTCAACAATTCGATGGCGTCACTTGCCGATTGGTTGTTCTCCGGCAAGCTCATTGAGTTTCCGAAGTTGAAACTCGCGTATTCCGAAGGCCAGATCGGTTGGATACCGTACGCGCTCGAACGGGCCGACACGGTTTGGGACCAGCACGACAGTTGGCAACACTCGAAGGAGCTCATCCCGAATCCGCCGTCTACCTATTACTACGGCCGAATCTTCGGGTGCTTCACCGCCGATCGTCACGGGCTGGCGAGCCTGGACGAGGTGGGTGTCGACAACATCTGCTTCGAAACCGACTATCCGCATACCGATACAACGTGGCCCGACAGTCATGCCTACGTGCAGAAGATGCTGGAAGGATTCGACGACGAAGTGGCCTACAAGGTGTTGCGCGGCAACGCGATCCGCATGCTCGAGCTCGATCGCGTCTGAACATCGCTCGCGCGTTTCCCTCATGTTGGGGATGGCAGCCGGGTCCCGGTCGGCCCATGCTCGTCGGGCGGTGCTGGGAGGTACTCACCCACGGAGATGTGCATCATGGCGACACTGACGGGCAACCGGACTCACGGACGATCGCACCTCAAGCTGGTGCATTCTCGCGACGATGCTCGCGCCATGAACACGGCCTCGTTAGACGCACTGCGCGCCCTGGATGATCTCAGCCCTGGTCCCCGTGATGCATCGTTGCTCGTGAGTCGCTTCGCCTCGGTGCTGCCCGACGACACCGACTTCGACGGCATCTTTTCGCTCGGCGAAAGCGGTTAAGCGCTACTCCGTCTCGCTTCCCGTGCAGGTTTTCAAACCCAGCCGCCGGCGTAGCCGACGAACTGACCGGTCGTGAACTGGCTGGTGCCATCGAGGAACGCGGCGCAGAACGATGCGCATTCCTCCAACGTGCCGAGCCGGCGCATCGGGACCTTGGCTTCGACCTTCGCCCGCACCTCGGGGTCGTCCGCGCCATTGGCGCGGCGGAACTCGGGGAAGTCCATGAAGTTGGTGCCGAGCGCGTTCACCTGCACTCCGGTTCGCGCCACCTCGCCCGCCACGTTCTTCACGAGCATGTTCGCCGCGGCCCGCGCCGCCGAATAGAGCGGCGCTCCCGGCGTGGGGCGCGCGCCGGCCGCGCTGGTGAGCAACAGCACTTGCCCGGACCCGGCCGCGACCATCGCGGGCACGACTGCGCGCAGGAAGTGGTACGGCGCTTCGATACACCCCCGGGTGACCGTGTGCAGATCGTCGACGCTTGATTCGGTGAAGCGGCCGATCACGATCTGGCCCGAGAACGCACACGCGGCGTCGATCCGGCCGAACGCGTCGAGCGCCCCGGCGACGAGTGCCGGTGCGGCGGCAGGATCGGCGAGATCGCGCGGCGCGTCAACCACCGCGACGGTCGATCCGAGGGCCTCGAGTTCGCCCACGAGCCCGTGGTGCGGGTTGGCGATCGCGATGTCATGGCCGCGGGTTGCGAGGACTCGCGCGAGCGCGGGGCCGACGAAGAAGCTGCCGTCCGCGATCAGCGCGACTCGGCGGGTGGACGTGGCATGAGTCATGTCCGAGACCGTAGACGGTGTCGTTGAGTTGGAGCGCCTACGCTCCCGCGGTTACGCCTCCCCCTGAAGGAATCTTCGTGCGAGCAGCAATTCTCGAAGCCCCGAATACGCCCGTGTTCGTGGATGAGATCGACATCCGTGACCCGCGACGCGGCGAGGTCTTGGTGCGCATCGCGGCGTGCGGGGTGTGCCACTCCGACCTGTCGATCGTGGACGGATCGTTCCCCTCCGCGTTGCCGGTCGTGCTGGGCCACGAGGCCGCGGGCGTGGTGGAAGCGATCGGTGACGATGTGACCTCGGTGGCGCCGGGTGACAAGGTGGTGTTGACGCCGTTGCCTGCCTGCGGACAATGCTATTTCTGCACTCGCAACCAGCCGACCTTGTGCGCGGTCTACGGCGCTTCGTTGTTCTCCTCGCTGTTGCCCGATGGCACGAGTCCGTTGTCACGCAACGGGGAGCTCGTCTATCGCGGTCTCGCGACCGCGGCCTGGGCGGAACTCGCGATCATGCCGGAGGTCGGCGTAGTGAAGGTCGATGCCGACGTGCCGCTCGACGTTGCGTGCGTGCTCGGGTGCGCGGTGCAGACCGGTGTGGGCGCGGTGCTCAACACGGCGAACGTGGAAGCCGGCGCCACGGTGCTGGTGCTGGGTGCCGGTGGTATCGGAATCGCAGTAACCCAGGGGGCACGGCTCGCCGCTGCGGCGCGAGTGATCGTGGTCGACCCGGTTGCGGAACGGCGCGATGCTGCATTGCGGTTCGGCGCGACCGATGTGTGCGATCCGGGCGAGGATGACCCCATCGCGATGGCGTTCGCACTCACCAATGGCATCGGCGTGGATTACGCGTTCGAAGCTGCCGGCCAAGCACCGTTGATCGAGCAGGGCATTATGGCGACTCGATCCGGCGGGACCATCGTGTGTGTGGGCGCACCGCCACTCGAACAAGGCATCAGTATCCCGATGGTGGTGGGCTTCACCGCGACGGAGAAGAAGCTCGTGGGGTGTCTGCTCGGTTCGGTCCACGCGCCACGTGATATTCCGCGATTGTTGGCGCTCTGGAAGGCGGGTCGCCTGGACCTCGAAGGCATGATCACCCAGCGGCTCCCGCTCGATCAGACCGAACAGGCACTGGAGTCGATGCGCAACCGTGAGGGTATTCGCACAGTGCTTTCGGTCGAAGCATGAGCGAGGCGGAGGCGTCCGAGGATGATGGCACGCTGCTGGAAGAGGCGCGCGTATCGGCGAGCGACTCGTTGCGCGATCTGGTGCACGCGTTCGTGCGCGCACATCCCCAGACTGACGAGGCGTACGGGCAGATCCAACAGCACACGCGCGAGTTGATCGCGATGCTCGACTCGGCGCCGCGGCGAGACCGGATGGCGCTCATGCAGGCAGCGCGGGAAGGCCACGGCGGTACGTTCCCGGTCGGCATCGCCGCAGGCGGGTTCAACGATCGCGCCGTCGCCGGGCTCGCCAACCCGACGGCCGTCGACATCAAGGTCGAGCCGGGTGGCGACGAGGTGGTTGCGCAGGTGTTCTTTCGCAAGGGCTTCGAAGGGCCTCCTGGACGCGCCCACGGAGGCATCGTCGCGGCAACCTTCGACGACGTCACCGGTTTCATCATTGGCCGTATCGGTCAGCCCGCGTTCACGGGCGAGTTGACTGTCCGCTACGTCAACGCGGTGCCGATCGAAACCCCGATCGAGATACGCGCCCGGCTCGACGGGCAGGAGCGCCGCAAGCTCTTCATCTCCGCCGAGGCCACCGCGAACGGTGTGGGCGTGGCCACGTGCAAGGCGATTTACATCACCATCGACCCGAGCGTTTTCGCGGCCGCCCCCGACCCCCGGTAGCCCTTCCACGCCTCTGCCCACCGCAGACTTTGGCGCACTCTCGATGCCTGGAGGCAGGAGTTCTGGGCCAAAGTCGGGCCGAAGCGCTACGCGAAGTGTTCGCTCGGGACGTTGAAGTAGTCCTGGTAGCGCTGCGAGCGGTCGCGCCACTCGGCTTCGTTCAGCTCGGTGTCGGCCCAGGTGTAGGCGTGCACGCCGTGAGCGCCTTGGGGGTTCGCGGCAAGAAACGAACGCATCGCGGCTTCCGTCTCGACCGTGAGCTCCAACCCGAGCGCGTCATAGATCGCACCGATGGTGCCGAACGGGTCGCTCATGAACTCCGCGAACTGAAGATCGACGAACCGAGAGGAATCGACCGCTCCCGATTCCCGCGCGATCACCGACCGGTCGAGGCCATCGATGATGTACTCGGCGAACTCGGCGGCGGCCTCGGGCACCGTGCTGCGATCCGTGGCGAGTTCGCGCAACTTCGCTACGAGTGAACTGAGCGACGCGATGATGCGCAAGGGGTCGCGATGGGTTTGTACCAGCAACGCGTTCGGGTACTCGGCGAGCAATGCCTCAAGTGACCAGATGTGCGCGGGCGACTTCAGGACCCAGCGGTCGGTCGGGTGGTGTGACTGCAAGTGCTGAATAAAAATGCGGTGCCAGTCATACAGCGGCGCCATGTCGGCCTCGTGTAACAGCCAGTGTCCGTACGACGGCACGCGGTATGCGGTCGGGAAAATCATCGAACGGAACTCGGAGCCGGTCATGCGCACGCACTCCTGCGGCAACTCGGCGCCCATCGGGTGCATTGCGCGGAAACCGGGCAGGACCATGTCGACCATGGCGAGGGTGTCATCGACCTCCGCGATGCGCGGATCAATCTGGTAGGTCGCAACCTGCGGCGGCGGGCACGGACGATCCACCTCCCAGGTACGCGGCACGCGGTTGGCCGGATCCTGGGCGAGGAGGTCGTGCAGGATCGTGGTGCCGGTGCGACCTTGGCCCACGATCACGATCGGGGGGACGACGTCGACGTCGGCCACCTCGGGGTGCTGATTGCGGTACGCCATAATCCCCAGGCGGTCGCGCAGGTACCCGGTGATTTCGCCCGGGACCATGACGGTGCCGATGTCGTTGAGTTCGGCCTCGCGTTCCAGCGCGTCGACCAATACATCGAGGCCTTCGCGCCACCGGGGATCACCGAACTCTTCAGATCCGGCTTCGTCGATCGCCGCCTGGATGAGCGCTTCGGTGTCAATCGTCATTGTGGGAGAGTAGAACAGGTTCTCGTCGGCGGGTGCCTGACGACGTCTGACTCCCGGAGGTGACCATGGCCATGGACAAGTGCGAGAGCCAGGCGGCGTTCGTGGACCTGTTGGCCACGTTGGGAGAAATCGCCGATCGCTACGCGGCCGAGGAATGGGGGATTGCGGGGCCCGAAGACACCGCGGGCGCATTGCGCGCGATCTCACACCTGCTCGAGGGTGGCTTGCTCGGCCACTTCGAGGACGACCCGCTGGCCCCCGTATTTCGACAGATCGTGAGTTCCACGCGCAAGAGTCTCGGCGACAACTCTGATGCGATCTACTACGACACCGCGGTGTCGAATGCCCATGAGTACCGGGTGACCGGAAACACCGACGGTGCGATCTACACCAGCTTCACCATCGAGGAGGGCGGCGGTGCCGGAGCCTTCCCCGACCGTACCGGCGGCATCATCAACGACACTGAGTTCGACGTGGACGCGAACGGAAATTTCGCGATCACCCTCGGCGGTCCCGCTCAAACGCGCAACTGGTTGCCCCTGACCGACGAGACCACGCGCATCACCTCGCGGCACTACTGGGAAGAGCTGTGGTCACCGGGGGCTGCTCCTACTCGGGACGTGAAGCTTGCGGTGGAAGTGGTGGGTGCGACCGAGCCGCCGCCGCCTCCAAGTGACGCCGTGGTTGCGGCCGGGTTCCGGCGAGTCGCCAGTTACGTGCGGACGCGCACGCTCGGGATGGGTGCGCCGGGTACGAGGGACCTGCCCGCGTTCGTCTCCCAGGAACCGAACGTGTTCCCACCGCCAGTGACGCCGTCGAACCATCCGCTCGCCGCGATCGATGCGTCGTACTGCATGGCGCCCTACGTGCTGGGGCCCGACGAGGCGTTGGTGATGCGGGGGAAGTGGCCCGACTGTCGGTGTGCGAACGTGATGCTGTGGAACCGGTTCCTCCAGACGTACGACTACGCGCACCGAACGGTGTCGCTCAATCGGGCGCAGATGGTGCTCGATGACGACGGTTGGTTCACCGCGGTGATCGCGCATCGCGATCCGGGCGTGTCGAACTGGATCGACACGGAGCACCGCCCGTTCGGCATGGTGTTCTGGCGCTTCATGCTCCCCAAGGGGCCGATTGAAACGCCCCAGGCAACGGTCGTGCCGATTGACTCGTTGCGCTGATCGACTCGCGGCACTGATTGACAGAGGCCTATTCCTCGGTGATGCCGTAGTGCGCCACGTAGTTCGCGAATGTGGCGCGCACGTGATCCTCGTCGAGGCCGACGGACTCGAACGTGTACGAATGCGTGCCGTGCTTCCCCTTGGGCTTGTTCGCCAAGTAGTCGCGGATCCGGACGTCGTGACCGGCCGGCCAGTCGAAGCCGAGCTGCTCGTAGAGGCCGTGAAGATTCGCAACCGGATCGGCCATGAGGTCAAGGAAGTGCGAGTCGACGATGCGCGCCGCGGGCACGGAGCCATCCGCGCGTTGGGCCATCGCGCCTTCGAGGAACATCTGATACGTCAGCTCGAGGATCGGTCCCAACGCGACGGGGTCCACGCCATCGCTGCGCATGAACCGCAACACGCCGAGCAGACTGACCAGCGACGCAATGAACTTGCGTGGATCCCGATGGGTATGAATGACGAGGGCGTCCGGGTACTCCGCGAAGAGCTGGGGCAGTGTTGAGACGTGGGCCGGCGACTTGAGGAGCCAGCGTCGGGTTGAACCGTCCACGGTTGCGCCGCGCGGGTCGCCCGCATGCTGGAAGGTTTGCAACATTCGCCGATGCAGTCGGTAGACGCGGGTGAGTGCGTCGAGGTTTTCCAGCTGCCATCCGTTGAAACTCGGTGCGTCGTAGTGCATCGAGCCGTAGGGACCCGCGAAGTCATAGGCGAGGAAGTGGACGCACTCGCACGGCAGATCACTCGCGAGTTCATGCATCGCCATGAACTCCGGTTGGATGTCGGCCCAGAACTCCTGCTCACTCTCGGCGAGCCGACGGCGTTCGGCTCGGTCCGCAGCCGGCTCCGCGAGGAGGGGGAGAGGCTGCACCGCCTCCCACGCAATAGGAGCGCGCAGCGCGGGGTCGAGCGCGAGGAGCTCGAGCAGGATTGTGGTCCCGGTGCGCGGCGGACCAACGACAAAGAGGGGCGCGTCGATCGGTTCGGTGGGAACCTCCGGAGTTGCACTCCAGTGGGCTTGGAGGCGCAGCCACGTCTGGAGCATGCGGGTGACCTCGCCGCGCGTGATGACCCGGCCCAGCACATGAAGTTGGGACTCGCGGTCGACCGAACCGATGAACGCGCGGAAGGTGCTTTCCCAGCCGGGCCAGTCCGCTTCACCGAGATCCACCAGGCCGGTGCTGGCTCGGGCGACCGCCAGGAGTTCGTCGGGGTCCAACGAAATGAGTAGGCGAGGATCGCCAACGGCATCGCCGAACAGATTCAGTCGTCGAACCCAGTCCGGGTGGGTGAGGGAGTCGCTCATCTCTCCCGCTCCTGCTCCTGGGGAGCGGGCCGCTCGGGCCCCGCTGCGCTGGCCGATTGGCTAGGGCTCGGATAGGTGGCCGCTTCGCTCATAGGTGTCCTCGATGTCTCAATGGAAGGAAGTGCTCAAGCGCTCAAGTTGTGGGCGATCAATGGTCGAAAAGAAGATGAGGTCGAAATCGACCGCGAGGGGAGTTGTGCTGACTACGACCAAGGAACCCGCAACGACAACGTCGCCGACGCCCAAACGCACGTTGGACCAGTTGGCGGCGAGTCGCACCGCGCCGAAGCTACCGGCACCTCCGGTGTTTCGCCGGGAACTGGTCCAAGTGCCTCCTGGCCGGGGCCGCAAGGCGGCGCCGGAACTGGAGGCGGCGGTGCGGGCCAACGCCGAAGCGGCCGAAGAGGCCCGCCGAGTCGCGCTCGCCCAGCGGCGGGCGTTGGAAGAACTCGCGGGCCAACGGTTGGAGACCGAACGGCAACTGGCCGCGGTCCGGCGCGAGATTCTCGAGGAGCGTTCGGAGCACGAGCGGCTGGTCGCGCAGGCGCGGTTCCGGGCAACGCATGACGAGCGTCGCCGTCTCGGTGCATCGATGGACGGCGAGACGGCCGTGGTGGCCCCCCCGGGGATTGCACCGGAACCCGCGCCGGCTTCGCCGGAGATGCAGCTGCTGCGGACCCACATCTCAGATCGTGATCAGCTCGGCGAGAGCCATCGTCAGCGACTCCTAGAAGCGCTCCGTGAACGGGACGCGGCCCGCCTCGAACTCCAACGGGTGAGCGACGCGCGCTCCTACGTGGAACGGCGTCTTGAGCGGGTGACCGAGGTTCTTCATCGGGCGACCAGTGTGGGCGGGCCGCGTCCGGAAGGAAGCGACGGGGTTGAAGAGCAGCACGTCCGAGCCCTGCGCGATGAGCTCGCGGTCGCGATTGCCCGAGCCAAGTCGGCGGAGTCGCGCACCAACGAACTCCGTGATGAGATCGAGGGCGTCAACAACCAACGGGCTTCCACCTCGGACACCCTCGAAGCGACCCGTGCTGATCTCGACGCGGCGCGTGACGAGCTCGCGGCGTTGCACGCGCTCGTGGTCGGCTTCGAGGCCGAGCAACGGAGTTCAACCTCCAGCGCAGATGCGGTGCACGCGGCCGAGGCTCATGCTCGAGACTTCGAGCGCGAAGTGGTGGAGGCGCGGTCGCGGGCGGTGGAGGCCGAGCAGCGCGTCGCTGAGCTTCAAGAATGCACCGCCCGCGTCGAAGCGGATCTCGCACTCGCGATGGCCGGGCACGCCGATGCGGAGGCGCGGTTACGAAGGACCGAAGGCGAACTGGTCAATATCGACGGAGTGCGATCCGAACTCGATGCGTATGTGGATGAACTGCGGTCGGCGGTTCTCCGTCACGAGCGTCGGGTGGCCGAGCTCGAAGCTCAACTCGAACAGGCGGCGACCGCCCACGACCGGCACGCGGTGGACCTCGAAGCGACCCACGCGGCGACCGCGGCCGAACTGACGTCGGCGTCGGCGCGCTCAGAACACCTCGCGACCGAGATCGACGCGCGCGAACAACGCATCGCGCAGCTTGAAGCCGCGCTGTCAGCCACGACCGTGGAACTCGGAGAATCGGTTGGACGCGCCGAGGGCCTCGAACGGCATTTGGCGAGTCGTGCCGCACAGATCGAGGACCTGCAGTCGGGCCAAGTTGTGGAACGCGCCGAACGGGCGAAATCCGACGAGCAACTCGCGATGCTCCTCGCCGTGCACGGTAGTGTCGTCGACGCGGGCCGGGACCTCGAAGCCCAGCTCGTTCGCATGGCGGACGAACTGACCCAGCGTGACTCGCGGATGGAGGAACTCGAGGCAGCCATGACGGCGGCCGTGGCCGAGTCTTCCGCTGCGAGCGCTCGGGTTGACGAACTCAGCGCCGCGCTGACGCAGGCCGACAAGGCCGCGAGAGACGTGGAGCAGGCGCTGGCGACGGCTCGCGCCGAACGTGATGTTGCCGTCGCACAAGCCGACTCGCTCACGCTCGAAGTAGCGCAGCTCCACGGCCAGCATGAATCTGCAACCGAGCGGATCGCCGAGCTTGATGACGCGGTATCCGCGGTCGACGCCGAACACGGCGATGTGGTGGCGCGCCTCGATGATCTCGTGCGAGAGCTCGGCGCGACCCGAGATGAGCGAGACGCACTCCGAACCCGAGAGGCGGAGATGGCGGGCGAGATCGAGTCGACGATGAGCGCCCTATCCGATGCCCGAGCGCGAGCCGTTGAGCTCGAGACGACCCGCTCCGAGGACCGGCGCCTGGCGGAACAGGCCATCGCGAGTCTGCGCATGAAGGCCGACGCAGCCACGGCACGGGCAGGGACGGCGGACGAGACACTGACAGCTTTGCGTTCGCGCGAGTTGGAACTGATCGCCGAGCTCGACTCGGCGCACGCGCTCATACCGGCGCCGGCGGCGGCATCCGAACCGGCCCCGGCCTCGGCACCGACCCCGCCATCGACCGTACGGCGCGCAGCTGAGCCTGAGGTCGGCGATGACGCCATCGCCGGGCCAGTCCCGACACCGGTGCCCGATGCAAACCGTGAGCCGGTCGCGGCGGGAGTGGGTGCGCGCGATTCGGAGCCGCGTCGACCGTCGGAACTTCGGCGAGCCGTCTTCGCGAGTCTGACCGAGCTGGCCGGCGACGGTTAAGAATGCGCGCTCCGGTTAGCGGGAGTTGGTGGGCTTGAGCACGGCCTCGCCGAGTGCGGGGAAGACGGGGGCGACCTTGGCTATGAGGTACTCACCGTACGAGCCGCGGAACTGATGCACGCTCGTTCGGTCCCATCGGGATGACGCGTCGTCAGCGGGCGCATCACCCATCAACGGCAGAGCATCGATCCGCGCGTCCCAATCGGGATCGAAGAAGAACGGGATGGCAATGCGGTCGCTCGCGTGTGGCGAGCGGACTCGGTGCGGTGTGGACCGGTATCGGCCGCTGGTCAACCGGTCGAGCATGTCGCCGATGTTGCAGACGAACGCGTTGGGGTTCGGCGGGACCTCGACCCAACCATGATCGGCTCGGATCTCCAACCCACCGTTGTCGTCCTGCCAGAGCAACGTGAGGAATCCATAGTCCGTGTGTTCCCCCACGCCGTGTGCCGGTGCGTCCGGCGTGGCCGGAGGATATCGGAAGAGGCGTAACAGGATGGTGGGATCACGAAACCATCGCTGCGCGAGCTCGTTCGGCGCGAGGCCGAGACCCACGGAGATGGCTCGCGTCAGTTGTTGACTGAGAGCCTCTAGGGCACCGATGTATTCGAGCACTGTCTCGCGCAGGTCGACGGGTTGGCTCGGCCAGAGATTCGGGCCGTGGAGTGGGGTGCCGGCGCACACCCGGGGATCGGTGACGGGGATTTCACGGCCGAAGTAGTAACCCTCTTTGTGGTCGGGCTTCCCGGACGTGAGCTCGCCACGAAGCGGGAACCAACCGCGCCACGCGCTGCCGCCGTGCACCATTGCTACCCGCTGCTTCTCGAGGATCGGTTGGGCGAAGAACTCCCGAGCGAGGGCGTCGACGCGCCGGCAGAGCGCGGGATCGATTCCATGGTTGACGATGGAGAAGAAGCCGACCTCGCGACACGCCCGGTCGATCTGCGCCGCGACCTCGGCGGGTTCGACCTCATAGATGTCGCCCGCGATGAGCGGCGCGAGATCGATCACGGGGATGAGGTCCATCGGTGCATCCTCAGTGTCGGGAACGCAGACTCTAGAACCGATCCGCCGACGGCGACCGTTCGAGGTAGTAGCGACGGCATCGTTCGTCGTCACCATCGAGATGAGTCTTGATCAGTACGTCGATTACCTCATGACCGAAACCAACGTCGCGGCCGCGGTCGCGAATGGTGACGAAGCCTCAGAGATCCGAACCTGGTGTGCCACCACGTTCGCGCCGGCCTTCACGAGCGCCTTGCCGGTTGAGTTCGACACTTGGTTCGCGGTGGTCCGCCCGCGGGGGTCGCGCTCGGACTAGGCGATCATGGACTCGAGGAGCGAGCGGAACATCACAAGGTCGTCGGGATCCTCGGGCTGTTCCATCTGGCCGTACGCCATTCCTCGAGTGCTGGTGCGCACCGACACGATCGCGAAGCGCAGCGCTCCGTAGACCTCGTACCAATGCAGGTCCCGTGCGACGTAGCCCGTGCGGGATTCGTACTCGCGGCACACCGTCTCGGGGGACATGAAGTCGGGGATTCCCGGCATCTCGAATCGTTCCGCGAGATCCTGGAAGAACCGATGGAGAAACACCATCCAGGCCAGGTCCACTTCGCGGGGACCAACGGTGGCCATCTCCCAATCGAGCACCGCGACCGGCGCGAAGTCTTGGTACAGCATGTTGCCGATCCGGCTGTCGCCCCAGTTGAGGACGGTCTCGCGCGCTTCGGGCTGGTGGGCAACGAGCCAGTCGAAGGTGCGCTCGATGAGTGGGTACGTCACGCCTTCGCGCGCCCATTCGTAGTAGCTGCGTTGGCCGGAGAGCTGGGCGGTCATGGCCGACGGCGCCGAAGCGGCTTCGCCGATGAACGAGAGGTCGGCGTTGGTGGGATTGATGGTGTGGACCTGCGCGAGCACCTCCACCGAGTTCGCTACGAGTGCGTCGCGCTGCTCGGGGCTTGCATCCATCACCCATCCACCGAAGACGTACGGCGGCACGTCGGCCGGCGCCTCACCGTCGATGCGTTCCATCACGAGGAACGGGGTGCCCATCCACGCCGGGTCGGTCTCGAGCCAGCGACACGTGGGCGCCGGCGCGTTGGTGCGTTCGCGCACGAGATCCATGCACCGGCGTTGGAGGTCGAGGTCGTACGTGGGGAAGACCGGATAGACGTCCGGCATCGGCGCGAGCCGAGCGACCAGGCGCTGGCGCGTGCCGTCGTTCTCCACCACGGTGAAGAGCACGGTCTCACTCGACATGCCGTTGCCGGGCTCGCCCACGTCTTCGACCCGCGTTCCCGGGCCCACGATGTGCTCAACCCACTTCGCCAACGCAGGAGTGGTCTCAGTCGGATCGCGCCGCCACGGCGTCGTCAGTGTGGTCGGATCCATTTCGGCCATCGGGTCCCCCGGTATCTCGGTCGGCAGCGCTGCCGTGTGAGTATGCCGTAAGCGAGGTACTGGCCCCCGCACATCGGGCCCGTGCGGCCGAGAGGGGGAATGACATGCTGACGGCCACGGTGCTCGCGTTGGTTGCGGCCGCGCTGCATGCGGGCTGGAACTTGCTCATCAAGACGGCCGACGATCGCGATCTCGCGGCGTGGGGACAGTTTGTATTTGGTGGAATCGTCCTGTCGCCGGTCTTGCTGTTTACCGGCCTCCCGACCGCGGCCGCGTTGTGGTTCCTGGCGCCGTCGGCGCTGATCCATGTGGTCTACGTGCGGGCGTTGGTGGCTGCGTATGACCACGGCGACTTCTCCTTGGCGTATCCGTTGGCACGCGGTGGCGGCGCGTTGGTGGCGGCGGTGCTCGCGGCGGTCGCCCTGAGTGACGGTCTTGGGGTGGCGGGGTGGGCCGCGCTGCTGGTGGTGACGATTGGGCTCGCGTCATTGATCCGACCGGGGACGCCCCGGATTGAAGTGGAGTACGCACTCGTGACCGCGGCGTTGATCGGGACCTACACCGTGATCGACGCCGCGGGGGCGCGTCACACCACCAATGGTTTCGCTTACGGGGTGGCTCTCACCGCGATGAGTGCCGTGACGCTTTCGATCGCGGGAGTGGCACGGGGGCGAGGCCCCGCGTTTCTTGCCTCGGTCCGCACGAGCTGGCCGCGCCACCTCGTGAGCGGTGTTTTTCTCGCTACCGCATACTCATTGGTGTTGGTGGCGTTTCGATTCGCGCCGGTCGGTTACGTGGCCACCCTGCGGGAGTCCTCGGTGGTGCTGGGTGCCGCGCTCGGTTGGCTGCTGCTCAAGGAGCGCCTCGGTGGCCGCCGTCTGATCTCTGCCGCGATCGTGACTGCCGGGCTCGTGGCTCTCGTGCTCTCCCAGTGACTGCCGCTCAGGTAGTGGAGAGCCGAACCGGGAGTTCCTTGAGCGCGTTGTTGAGGTTCGACCGTTGGCGCCGCGGCTCGCCCGCGAGTTCGATCGTGGGGAAGTGCGAGAGCAACTCCTCGAAGAACACTCTGCCTTCAAGCCGTGCGAGATGGATCCCAAGACAAAAGTGCTCACCGGTTCCAAACGACAGATGCGGGTTCGGATCACGGTGAATGTCGAACTCGTGCGGGCGTAGAAACACGGTTTCGTCGCGGTTCGCGGAGGTGTACACCATCGCAACTTTGTCGCCGGTCCGGATGGTCACGCCACCGAGCTCGGTATCTGCAGTGGCGGTGCGGCGGAAGTAGTGGAGTGGATTCGCGTAGCGGAGGATCTCCTCGACCGCGGACGGAATCAACGCGGGATTGGCTCTGAGCTCCGCGAGTTGGTCCGGATGTTGCAGCAACGCCAGGAGCCCGCTCGACAACATGGTGCGGGTGGTGTCGTTGCCCGCGGTGACCAGTTGCACAAAGAAGCTGCCGAACTGCACATCGGTCATGGCTTCGCCGTCGACCTCGACTGCGAGCATCAGGGTAGTGAGGTCGTCTGCGGGCTCTGCGCGGCGACGGCCCGCCAACTCGATCGCATACATCGCCATCTCGATGGTCGCACTCATGGCGGCGTCGGCCGCGTATCCGGCCGCGATATCCGGGTCCTGACCGCCGGAGTTCATCTCGGACCACGCATGAATCCGTGGCCAGTCTTCGAGCGGAATCCCCATGAGTTCGCCCACAACCTGGGACGGCAACTTGGAGCACACGTCGTGTACGAAGTCGAGGGTCTTATCAGCAGCGTCGCGCATGATCGTCTGACAGATTTCGCGAATGCGCGGTTCGAGGCGCGCCATGACCCGGGGCGCGAAGTGAGGCGACGCGCCGCGCCGATAGCCCAAATGGCGTGGCGGATCCATCGCCAACAACATGTCCTGCATCATCGCGAGGTTCTCGGGCGACAGGTCCTCGAGGACCACACCGCCGGTTGCGGCAGAGAACAGCACGGGCTCTCGCGCCACCTGCACCAGATCGGCATGACGAAGGACCGCCCAGTATCCGGTGCCGTCGGGCATGTCCTGCCAGGTGACGGGCTGCTCGGCACGGAGCCGAGCGAAGAGATCGTGCGGGGGGCCCGCGACGTAGCCGTCCGGATCGTAGAAGCCGTCGGTTACCGCCACGGGTCCCCCCAAGAGATCGCTCTGTCCGCCTACGCGCAGTTCCGCACGTCGAGCCACGCTACCGGGAGCCACCCGCGTTCGAGCGCCTGCACCGTCTGGCTCGTGGCGAAGGTGTTCACCGGCGGGAACGCATCGTTGGAACTGTTGATGTGACCGTCGGTCGCCTGCTGCGTGCGAAGCCACTGGATCGGGTTGCCGTAGGGGTTACCGGCGAGTCCCGGCGACACGGTGTTGCGCCAGCACGGCTGGTTGGCATCGAAACCCGCCGCGGTCACTGCGAGGATGGCAGTGGACGTGGAGTTCGGATCATCGCTACCGAATGACTGCCATGACCCACCGGCCGTTTGCTGGGCCGCGAGGTATCGGAGGCCGGCCACGAGATCAGCGTCGGTCTTGGTCACCTTGGCCGCAACCAACGCTTGAATCGCGAGCGAGGTGGTGTCGACGTCAGCATCGTTACCAGCGGGGTCGCCGGAGAAGTCCCAGCCGCCCGCAGTTTCCTGGGCGTTGCGGATCAAGGTGAGGGTCGCCGCCGGGACAGTTCCCGAGGTCAGTTGCTTCGCCAACGCCGCATACAGCGTCGCGTTGAACGCGCCATAGGAGCCGTTGGGCATCGCACCCGAGTTCACCACCGTCACGAGGTTGCGCGCACCGTCGGCTTGGGGATCGAACGCGGTTGGACTCAACCCGAGGGGTTTGGCCACGAGCACGATGAGCTTCGCGGCTTGGCCCGCACTCAAGGTGCCGTCGGCAAAGTCATCGAGCGCATCGAGCGCCGACTTTCCACCGGTCTTCGCCGCGGTCACGGCCGCGAGCGCCTTCGACTTGCTCCAGGTATTGCTGGTCTGTGCCTTCTCGCCGATCGCGAGCGCGGCGTCGGCAGTTTCGAAACCAGGGAATCCGGCAACTTCGAAGGAACCGTCCGTGAGCTGGTGGGACGTGATCCAGTTGGTCGCCTTGGTCACCACCGGCGGGTTGGCGGGATCGTTAAATCCGGTGAACTTGCACCCGGTCAGTGCAATCGCAAGAGCACACGCGCTGAACAGCACGCGACGTGAACGGAACATCATCAACCTCCGCGGGCCCCTTTCCACGAGGACCCCTTTGTCGTACCACTGGTGTGGCAACGGGTATGGGAACACCGGTAGCCCGGTGGAGCGCGGCGGGGATCTGGCTCGCCCATCATCGGAAATGCATCAGATGTAGGGCTCACAGTTGCGGGTCAGCGCCGGAATCACACCGGACTTCTCCCGTTCCGAACTCGGGCGGGACCATACGGGATTACCACGATGGGTACAAACCGGGTGTCCGGATCTCGCGTACGCTGCGGTCCAACGCGTCAGGCTCGAGACCAGAGCCCGACATTGGGGACTCGAGGTCAGGGTCTCTCTACCGGGGGGATGTCATGAACGTTCGATGGGGAACGCGCGCCGTTGCCGCGCTCGGGCTGTGTGGACTCGCGGGAGTCGGCCTCGTCGCCACCACCACCGTCGCAGGAGCGCACGGCGACGGCGAGCATCGCAAGGCGCATCACGCCAAGAAACATACGAAGCGACACCACGCGAAGAAGAGCGCCGGGGACATGGCGGGCATGGACATGTCATCCACGAAGACCAATGACAAGGGACTTTCGCTGCTGGTCAACGGACATCATCACCGCATGATCGACGAGCAGGCGCTCACGGTGGAGGAACGTGCCGCGTTGTCTCGCCAGATTGCCGGCACCATCGAGACCGCACGGCGATTCCCGACCGTGGCTGCCGCGCTCGCGGCGGGCTACAAGCGGACCGGCCCCTATATGCCGGGGATCGGCGCGCACTACATCCATCTCACGGGGCAAGGTCTGAATCCCGATGGCGTGATGGACGACTCCGACATCGCGGACCCGCTGGCGATTGTCTACGCGGGTACTGATCCAACCTCACCGATTGCCGGCTTCATGTACTACTCGATGAGTCCGAAGGAACCCGTGGGGTTCGCGGGCGGGAACGACGTGTGGCACTACCACGCGGACCTCTGCCTGAAGTACGGCGCCGACGGTATCGACGTGCCCTATGGCCTCGACCACTCCGCGACGAAGAAGGAATGTGAAGCGGTCGGCGGCAAGTTGATGAAGCAGACCCAGTGGATGACCCACGTGTGGTCGGTGCCCGGATGGGAGTCGCGCCACGGTCTCTTCGGCGAGTTGAATCCGGCGCTCATGTGTCCGGACGGCAGCTATTACCAACTGTCGCCGTCGAAGTGGCACCTCCATCCGCTCAACGCATGCAAGAGCGCGGCCTGAGAACGCGCTTGTTGCTCATTGGCGCGTCCTCTCAGCGCGCACCGAGAACGCGGCGGCTAGAACGCGGCGTGGGCGCGGAGGTCGTCGAGCGTTGCCCAATCAAGTACGCACGCGTGCGTTGCCGCGAGGACAACCCGCGGCGCGGCACCGGCGTCGAATGCTTCGACCCACCGGTCGGCGCAGAGGCACCACTGGTCGCCGGGCTTGAGGCCGTCGAATCCGTATTGCGGCATCGGCGTCGAGAGGTCGTTACCGGCAGCCTTCGAGAACGCCAGGAACTCGGCGGTCATGACCACGCATACCGCGTGGACGCCGACGTCGCCGCCGCCGGTCTCGCAGCAGCCGTTGCGGTAGAAGCCGGTCAGCGGATCAAGACTGCACGGCGCGAGTTCGGTCCCTAAGACGTTGTGAGCCATAGAGGATGTTTAGGTCAGATGGGGTCGACGCGGGGTGACGTGGTCCAGCGCCAGGAGGCGGAGACCCTTGGTCCGAGGCGGCTGGTCTTGGGAACCGAGTGTTCCCAGTCACGCTGGGCGGCGCCGCCCATCACGAGGAGGTCTCCCGATGCGGGGGAGAGATCGATCGACGGACCGCCGCCCCGTGGTCGGACCAAGAACGGCCGTCGGGTTCCCAAGGTGACGATGGCAACGAGCGTGTCGTCGAGTACTCGGAGTTCGCGATCCGCGTGCCACGCAACGCTGTCGCGACCGTCGCGGTAATAGTTGAGTCCGGGTGGGCGCAATGGCTTGCGGTAGCTGCGCTCGAGTGCGGCCTGCGCGACCGGCAGGATCGGATCGAACGGCGATTGATCGCGGCGAACCCAATACGAGAGTCGAGGATCGTCGCGCATCTCGTTCCACATTCGTCGGCGGCCACACTTCCACTCAACGCGGTCGATGAGCCGCGTTGCGAGTTCGTCCGCGCCGTGGAGCCATTCGCGAACGATGTCGATCCACGACGTTGCATCGAGGTGCACTCGCTCGGTGATCGGCTGCGCGGCGAGCGTCGGCGCGGCGCACCCCAGCAGCGTTGGTTGGTGCACCACATTCGTGAGGACCATCAACCCATCCTAGACGAACGTACGTTCTCTCATGGTGGTCCGCCACCGGATGGGCGGACTACCGAGGTTCGGGGATGAAGCGCCAGGCGCTGCCGTCGACTTCTACCCGGCCGGCCGGCCGGTTCGGGAAATGCGTACCGACGAACAGCACCCCGGTCTCGGCCGCGATCGTGAGCATTCGCTGCCGGCTTGCTCGCGCGAGGTCGGCATCGGCGTCGCCGATCTCTGACCACAACGGTTCGGCACACTGCACCGGGTGATGGAGGAAGTCACCGGTGATCAAGGCTCGCTCGCCGTCGGACTCGAGCCAGAGCGACACATGTCCCGGCGTGTGGCCGGGCGTCGATTCGAGCCGCATACCGTGGCCAAGATCGGCGTCGACCTCCACGATGTCGGCCAGGCCGGCGTTGATGATCGGCTCGATCGATTCGTGGAAGACGTGGATCATTTGCGGGTGGTCGATCGTGGCGCGAGCGAACTCCATTTCGCCGGCGGTGTAGAGGTGACGCGCGTTGGTGAACGTGGGCACCCACGCGTCGTCCACGAGATGGGTGTCCCATCCCACGTGATCCGCGTGCACGTGCGTGTGCAGCACGGTATCGATGGCATCGGGCGTGAAGCCGGCGGCGAGGAACCGATCCATGAACGGCCATTCCTGTTGATCCCAGAAGAACTGCGCGAGATGCTTGTGGTTGCCGACGCAGGGGTCCACGAGCACCGTGCGCCCGGCGTGCTCCACGATCAGCGCCTGAGTGCGCAGCCCTACGTTGCCGTCGGCGTCGGCGAAATCAGGAATCACCCAATCGTGGCGGGCGACTGCCGCGGCGGTGGCCTCGGGGAAGAAGAACTCCGGCGGAATATGGACCATCTCGTCTTCGACGACGCTGGTGATGGTCGCGTGGCCCACGGTCCAACGTTGCGATGTATCGGTCACGATGCCCACCGTAGCGATTTGGCCGTCAGAATGACGGGTTCATGTCTCGATCGCGCAGGTCCTCCGTCGTCGTGACGAGTGTGCTGATGGCAGTGCTCGTTTTCTCGCCCGCAAGTGGCCACTCGGGCGCGGCCCAGCGAGGGTCGGGCCGCGTGCGTCCGAACATCCTCGTCGTCCTGACCGATGACATGAATCGAGCGGACCTGCACACGATGCCCGGCGTGCGCGAAGCGATCACGCGCCACGGAATCCGATTCACGCGCGCGATGGTGAGCGTTTCGCTGTGTTGTCCGTCGCGGACCACGCTGCTGCGCGGCCAATACGCTCACAACACGGGTGTGCAGGCCAACAGCGGGACGAACGGCGGATTTGAATCCGCTTACCGCAATGGTGTGGAGCGCTCCACGATCGCCACCTGGTTGCAGCATTCCGGTTACCGCACCGGGTTGATCGGGAAGTACCTCAACGGGTTCCCGAACGGTGCGCCGCCCGGCTACCGACCGCCCGGCTGGACCGATTGGGTCACCCCGGTCGCCGGCGACCCGTACAACGAGTACGGCTATGTCCTCGATGTGAATGGGCACCGGGTGACGCACGGCTTTACGAAACGGGACTACGGCACCCGGGTCTACCTTCGCCACGCGCGTGGGTTTATCGCTCAGGCCGCGCGCGCTCACCGTCCGTTCTTCCTCGACCTAGCGCTCTACGCGCCCCATCGGCCGGCGACGCCGGACCCGAGCGATACGCACTCGCTCGACGGCCTCACCCTCCCGAAGCCACCCTCGTTCAATGAACGCGACGTGCGTGATAAACCCCGCTGGCTCCGCCGCGTCCCCAGGATGAATGCCCACGTGAGGGAGCGGTCCCGCGCCCTCTTCCAACGCCGTCGGGAGTCACTCCTCGCCGTGGACCGGGGCGTCGTGGGTCTGGTTGACCTCTTGCGCAGAACCCATCAACTCGACAACACCTACGTGGTGTTCACCTCCGACAATGGTTTCCACTCGGGCGAGCATCGATTGCCGGCCGGGAAGCAGACCGCGTTCGAGGAAGACATTCGGGTACCACTGGTGGTGCGCGGACCCGGCATCGCAGCCGGACAGACGTCGACTGCGATCGTGGGGAACGTGGATCTTGCCCCCACGTTCGCGGGTCTGGCGGGCGTGCGACCGGCGAGTTTCGTGGATGGTCGTTCACTCGTGGGTCTTCTGCACGGAACGAGACCAGAGCATCCGCGCCGCGCGTTTCTCCTCGAACACTGGCAGGAGAAAGGCGCGTCGGCGCGGGGGCCGGGTCTCCCGTTGGAGCCGCCGGATCACGATGACATCGATACGCAGCGTGTGCCCCGGCCACGAGCGCGAACGGGCCACCGACTTCGTCATCCGGGACTCGTCGACCACGACCGCATCCCTCAGTACCAAGGAATGCGCACCGATCGCTACACCTACGTGGAGTACGTGACGGGTGAGCGGGAGTTGTACGACCTGCGCCGTGATCCCCATGAACTCCAGAACGAGTATTCGCGCGCTACTCGGCGCACCCGCCATCGATTGCACGCGGCGCTCGCCGCGCTCGAGGGATGCCAGCGGAGCGCGTGTCGGCGTCGTGAGTCCCGGCCCGCGATCGTGCTGCGCTGGTCACATGGGGCTGCGGTCACGCGGGGGTGATGGCGGCAGCGGGGGTGGAGGGTCGGTGGACGGCGGCGACCTGCGTTTGGATGCGGGTCCGGAATCCGAGGCGTTCGTAGACGCGGACCGCGGCAGTGTTTTCCGCTCGTACGTGAAGGAACGGCAGCTCACCGCGTGCCTGGATGCCGCGGGCGACTTCGGTGACGAGCATCGCTGCGAGGCCACGACCGCGATGGCCAGGCTCGGTGCACACTGCGCTGACCTCGGTCGCAGTCGGGAGCCGCAGCCGCTCTCCGGCCATTGCCACGAGGTCGGGGTTCTCCACGCCGAACACTCCGACGAAGTTGCCGAGTTCATGCGTGCGCGCAACCCATGGCCCGGGTTCGGTTGCGTGAGCCAACGCGGCCATCGCGTCTGCATGGGACGCGTCGAGCGCCACAATATCGGCGGGCGCTTCGGTGAGGACTTGCTCATCGAGCACCATCTGGAGGATTGGGAAGCTGCGGATGATCTCCCAATCGTGAAGATCTGATGGAGGTCCGGACAACAACGCGACGCCACCGTCTCCGACGATCATCGCGAGTTCATTCCACGCAGCTGGATCGGGCTCGGGATGGAGTGCACACCACACGGTGAACTCGGGACGGTACCGCCGAGCGTGATTTCCACCCTCGGCTACCTTGGCGTGCGGCCCGGTCAATGCGTGCCAGACCGGACTGTCAAGAGGATTCATGCGGCGATCTTCCCACCTGACCCCCACTGTGGAGCGCGATTTCATGACCGTGATCGAGCGGCTGTTGGATCGGGATTGCTTGCTGTCGGGCATGACCGCAATCGACCTCGGTCCGGGACGCGGAATCTCGGCGCGACGGGTCGTGATGTTGCGATGACCACATCGGTGCTCATGCCGGGAAAGGGCGGTACGGAGCCAGACCGCCGGCGCCGAATCGCCACCCGACTTTCGGTCGCGACGCTGCTGTGCGCGCTCGCGCTCGTGGTGCTCGCGGCGGTGTTCGTAGGGACACGCTCGGGTCAGCGCGTGGACAACGCGGCGCTGCGCGGCCAGGTGGTCCAACACCCTCGGACCGCGCATCGTTCGGATCGTGTCCTGCGCACCATCTCGGTGGGGTCGTTGGTGTTCCTCGGCGCCGCGCTCATGGGGATCGCGCTCGTTCGCGGCCGAGGGCACCTGGCAATGGGGGTCGGCGCGGTGATCGCAGGATCCAATATCACGACGCAGGTATTCAAGGCACTGGTGACGCGGCCGGACTTGATCCCTGGATCGCATCTGATCGCGTTCAACACGTTGCCGAGCGGGCACAGCACCGTCGCCGCGTCGCTCGCGGCTGCGCTGGTGCTGGTGGCGCCGGTTCGCTTGCGTCCGCTTGCCGCCACCGTCGGTGCGCTCTACGCGTGCGGGATTGCCGCGGGCACACTCGCCGCAGGTTGGCACCGGCCGAGTGATGCGGTGGCGGCCTTTACCGTCGTGGGGATGTGGACCTTTGGTGTGTGCGCGGTGCTCGTGGCGTGGAGGGGTACGGGCTCACCGCGGGTCTCGGTGGGCCTTCCGGGCCTGGTGATCGGCGCGATTCTCGTGCTGGCCTTGGCGTTTGGTGTGATCACCGTCTCCACCACCATCGATTCGGCCGAGGGCATTCACACCGTGCGGTTGGGCATCGCCTACGTAACCGCGCTCGCGTCGATCGTGGTAGTCGGCGTGATGTTTCTCGTCTCCGAGGTCTTGCTGCTCCGAGGGGTCAGCCTCGACGCGCCGCCGCGGGACCGCAGCACCTGGACGTGACTCGTCAACGTTTGGTGGGCTTGGTCGCCTGCATCTTGTGGACGAGGCGGCGCATGACCGGGCGAGGCGTGAACCGGGCGCCGGTCGCCATGATCTTGTTCAGCATGCCGGGGACCGCGACCACATCGCCGGAGTTCATCGCCTTCACGCCGAAGGCCGCGACCTCCGCCGGGGTTGGCAACTTCTTGTTGGCGACGAGTGCTGAGAGTTCCATGTCGGCGGCGGCTTGAAAGCCGGACTTCGTTGGTCCGGGACACAACGCGGTCACGGTGACACCTGATCCGCGCACCTCTTCGGCGACCGCCTCGCTGAACGACAGCACGTAGGCCTTGGTTGCGAAGTACACGGCCATAAGCGGCCCGGGTTGGAACGAAGCGGTTGACGCCACGTTCATGATCCGTCCACTCCGGCGTTCAAGCATCCCCGGCAGGTAGGCGCGAGTGAGCGCAGTGAGCGCCGTGATGTTGAGTTGGATCATGCCGAGGGTCTTGTCGGTGTCGGCCTTGGCAAAGGGGCCGAAGTCCCCGACGCCCGCATTGTTGATCAAGATGTCGACGTCTGACACTTCGGCCACAATCTTCGCGACCGCGCTGGGCTCCGCGAGATCAGCCGCGATCACTTGGGCTCCGCCGAGTTCCTCGGCGAGAGCTTCGAGCTTGGCCGCTTTGCGCGCCACGAGCACCAGGTCGTGATCGGGGGCCAAGACGCGTGCGATCTCGAGGCCAATACCGCCGGAAGCTCCGGTGATGAGTGCAGTGGTCATGGTTGTTCCCTCGCTATCGGGCTGGTGTGTCGCCAGCGACGGTGGTGCGGTGCATGGCGCGGCGGTAGTTGCGGACGTCGCCCATCACCATGTGTTGTGTGCATCGGTTGTCCCAGAACGCAACGTCGCCCACGGCCCAACGCCATCGACACGTGAACGAATCCTGCGTGGAGTGCGCGAACAAAAAATCGAGCACCGGTTTCTGTTCCGTGGGCCACCATTGATCGAGTCCCACGGTGTACTGCTGGTTCACGTACAACGCTTCGCGCCCCGTCTCCGGATGACGGCGGACCGTGGGATGGAGCTGGCTTCGGTTCGCGTCTTCACTGGTCTTGACCGTCATTCCTGCGAACAGGTCGTGCACCATCTGCATCTTGGGCGAGTACGCGTCGCGCGCGCTGTGCACGCCGTCGATGGTGCGCAGCGCGTTCTGCAGGCCGACCGAGAGGGTCTCGAACGCGAGGTACTGGTTGGCCCAGAGGGTGTCGCCTCCGTAGGGCGGAATCTCGAGCGCGTGCAGCATCGAACCCGCGGGCGGCTCGGGAAGGAACGAGAAGTCCGAGTGCCACACGCCGCCGAACGAGAAGCTCTGCGTCTCGGTGGCCTCGCGCACGACGGCGATCACTTCGGGATGCTCCGCGATGGGTTCGATGAACGGCACCTGGCTGTACGGACCAAACCGATGACTCACGTTCGCTTGTTGCTCTGAGCTCAGCGACTGACCGCGGAAGAACACCACAAGATGGTCGAGCAGCGCGCGGCGGATTTCGGCGACGGTCTGATGGTCGAGCTGGTCAGAGAGGTTCACGCCCGAGATCACCGCGCCACCCACGCCGGAGTGAGGGTCCACCGTGATGCGTTCATAGGCGTGGCCCACGGGTGCGGCCGGTACGGGGATAAGCGGGACTTGGGTGACCGACATGCTCGGAGAGCCTACGTGTGGGCCGGCGGGTGGTTCCGGGTACCGTCGCAGCTCTGGAGCGCGCCCTGCGGTCCGTGCTGGTTCGAAGGATCACGATGATCGGGTTTCTCCATACGGCGGCGGTGCATACGGCAACGTTCACCGCCTTGTTGGCCGCGGTCTCGCCGCACATGGCGTCGACCCACGTGGTGGACGAGACCCTGCTCGCCGATGCACAAGCGCGCGGCGGGGTGGACCCTGACCTGCGGGCTCGGATTGCGATTCGGCTCCGTGAGGCGGCTGCAACTGCCGACGTCGTCGTCTGTTCGTGCTCCACGATCGGCGGTGCGGCAGAGTCGCTCGCCGATGAGATCGGCGTGCAGGTAATTCGCGTCGATCGCCCGATGGCGGAGTGGGCAGTTGCTCTCGGTTCGCGGATCGCGGTCGTTGCCGTGTTGGCGAGCACCATCGGGCCGACGACCGAGTTGCTGCAATCGGTGGCGTCGATGGTGGCACAACCGATCGAGATCGTCGAAGTGATCTGCGCAGACGCGTGGTCGGAGTTTCAGTCGGGCGATATTGAGAGTTATCTCGACGCCGTGGCGGGAGCAGTGGACTCGATCGATGTACCCGTGGACGTGATCGTCTTGGCGCAAGCCTCGATGGCCGGTGCCGTCGACCGGGTGCACGTTGCAGTACCGGTGTTGAGTAGTCCCCAACTCGCGGTGGAGGAGGCAGTCCGTGCCGTGGATGGACTGGCGCGAGAGTGAACTGATCGTTCAGGCGAGGAGCGCGGCGAGAGCTTCCTGTGTCGCCAATCGCTCGTCGTCGGTGCGCGAGCTGATCATCACCCGCAGGTCGGTGGCACCAGCGGCGGCGTACGCCGCGAGCCCTTCGGTGATCTCGTCGATTGATCCCGCAAGGGTGAGATCCGCGCCGCTGGCCACTCCCTCACGATCGAGGGCCTGGCGGTAGCTCGGGAACGCGTCGTACATCTGGCCCTGGGCTCGGCCATGTTCACGCACGCCTGCGGGATCATCGGTGATGCAGACGCCCACGAGCGCGACGATGCGCGGCCGTGCTCGGTTCGCTTGCTCCGCTGCGGTGTTGATCAGTGGGGCGATGTGGTTCGCAATCGTGAGCGGTCCGCACGACGCGACCGAGGTGCCGTCGGTGCGGCGGCCGGCGAGCTCCAACATCTTTGGGCCGAGCGCGGCGAGCAGTACCGGGCACGGGGCGGCGTCGATGGTGAGCCATCCTTTGGCGAAGACCTGATCGCCGGCAACGTCAGCCGGCTCCCCATCGAGCAGTGGTATGAGCGCGTCGAGAAACTCGGAGACGCGCGAGAACGGGCGCTCGTACGACTCGCCGAAGAATCCTTCGACCACCATCTGATGCGAGGTCCCGATCCCGAGGGTGAACCGGTCATCCAGCGCGCTCTGCGCGGTCCGAGCTTGCGCCGCCAATGCCAGGGGGTGGCGGCCGGCAAGAGGTACGACCGACGTCCCGAGCTCGGTGAAACTTGGGAACTCCGCGCCGACAGCGGCCAATGCCACGACGGGATCTACCCCGAACACCTGAGACAGCCAGAAACTCTCGAACCCCGCTGCGGCCGCCCACGCGGCATGGTCGCGGACCTCGGCCACCGAGGTGAGACCGGTTCCGGCGCCGTATCCGATGCGTGCATTCACGCCGGGAATCATGCGAGGACGCTATTACGGCCCGGCGAGGCCGAGGCCCGCATGTTCGGTGATGGTGTATTCGAGACTGGTGTGCTCGAGCGTGGGACAGACTTCGGTCTCGTCGTCTCGGAAGACGCGGAAGGTGGTTTGGTCCCAGATCACCCGCCATTTCGGGTGGGCGTGGAGGAAGTGGTGGTGGCGACTACAGAGCAGGACGCCGTTGGCGATGCTGGTCTCGCCGCCGTGTTGCCAATGTTTTACGTGATGGGTTTCGCACCACCCAGGCGGTATTTCACATCCCGGCCACCGGCAATGCCCATCTCGTGCGGCGACGGCGCGGCGCATCCAGCGCGGGTAGCTGCGGATTTCGTTCCCGACGTCCATGGGGAGCGAGTCGGGTCCGAGGATCGCAGCGCGCAGGCCGTTCTTCTCGGGGCCGAGGTCGCCGTCGCGGCGGGCGCACCGTTTGCAGTGTGATGCCATCCGCCCGAGCGACCACGTGTCCTTGCGGCGTGCGGCGTCCAGGAGTTCCGGCTCGATCGCCGCGAGTTCGGTGTCGTAGCCCTGCACCCGCGCCGCGCCGATGATTCGCACCGCACCGGTGGAAATGTGACCGTCGCGCCATGCCGCGCGAGCCGCGGGGAGCACGTCGCCGAGTTCGCCGAGGCGGATCACGGCATGGACGTCACTGGTGCGCATGTCTGAACGGGCTCGCAACCATTCGGCGGTTGATTCGAAGCCGTCTTGTCGGCCAACGCCACGTTGGTGGCCCGCCAGCACGAGGTCGGAGAACACGGCGTCTTGGCGGTCCATCTCGGACCGGAACCCGCGGATCGTTGCCGCCAACTCCGAGTCCGACAGCTCGGCCGGAACCAACCCCATCATCGCGTTGACGCCGGCATGCAACTCGCCCAACGGACGATCCTCGAGACGTTCGTTTGTCATGGTGTGCACCCTCAAAACCCGTCGAGAACCTGCCGTTCACGTCGAAATCAGACTACCGAACACGAGTTCGAAAGTCAACCCGAAATCGACCAAAAACCTAGATTTGCCAGTATCTTTCGACGGTCGACTGACTGGCTGAAAGCGACGGAGACCGAGCTGTCCCCGGAGTCGATCCTGAGCATCTTCTGCAGCCCCGAGCCCGCCGTCAGCGACCCGACCGTTGTCGAAACCGAAACCGTTCAACGATCAGTCAGCGCAGCGCTCCAGCCTCGCCACTGCGACGCGAGCTCGGCCCGATCCGCGACCATCCGCGCCACGTGACCGTCGCTGATCATCTGCACGAAGGCCGCCTCACCACGCGCCGCCCATGATTCGATGCCCAGGATGCTCGCGTCCATGCGATCGCCGATGACCTCGAGCAACGGAGACCGATCGGCGAGTCCGTAGGTATCGCACAGCAATCGGAGCCGTTGGCCCGCATCGAGCGGCGCGCCCAACTCGCGAGCGTGCTCCGGCGTATGTAACGGCGTGAACGTCCATGCCGCGCAGGCGACATCCCAACTCGGGGTTCCGGGTCCGGCCATGTCCCAGTCGATGATGCCGACCACGCGGCCGTCGCGCCACACGATGTTGTACGGCGCGATGTCGTTGTGGCACACGATCTCGTCGCGGGCAAGCGATCCCGAACCGAAGCGCCACATCTGTTCGCCGACGGGCCGGAAGCCGGCGACCGCTTCGTGGTACTCGCGCATGATGGCTGCCGTCTGCGTCAATGCTGCATCGGACCATGCCCATGACGGCCAGGGATGTGACGGCCCTACCGTCTCACCGTCGATGTAGGTGAGGATTTCTCGGCCGCGATCGTCGAGGCCGAGAACCCGGGGAGAATACGCGAAATCGACCGCTTCCAAATGAGTGAGCAGCTCATGGACCGCCGGTGTCCAGGTGCCTGTGGTTCGCCGCACCGTTTTGCCCACCCGCACCACCGTGCCGACATTGCCGCCAAGCAGCGGGATCTCTTCCATGACACGAATACTGCCTTGCCGTGATGCGCGGAGCGACCCGCGATTGCGGCCACCGTCCGCTGGGTTCGCTTAGGGTCAAACCATGACCGACTTTCCTCCGTCCCCGATCGTTGCCCCTGCCGACGGCAAGCTCGGCGTGCTCTGTGTGGGCCTCGGCGCGGTGACGACCACCTTGATCGCCGGTGTGGAACTCACCAAGCGCGGCGACGAGGTGCCCGTGGGTTCGCTCACCCAGATGGGAACGATCAGGCTCGGGAAGCGCACCGACGACACCGTGCCGTTGATCAAGGATTTCGTTCCTCTCGCGAGCCTCGATCAGATCGTGTTCGGCGCGTGGGACCCGTATCCGGACGACGCATATACCGCGGCGAGCCGTGCGGGTGTGCTCGACCAGGGACGTCACCTCGAAGGAATTGCCGACGCTCTCCGGGCGATCCGTCCGATGCCGGCCGCATTCGATGGCAACTACGTCAAGCGCCTCGAAGGCACCAACGTGATGGGAAACCCGTCGAAGCGGGCGATGCTCAACCAGATTCGGGTCGACATCAACACGTTCAAAGACGAAAACCTCTGCGAGCGCCTCGTCATGATCTGGTGCGGTTCTACCGAGATCTACATCGAGACCGGCCCCGCCCATGCAGACCTCGAATCGTTCGAGGCCGCGATCGACGCGGAGGATCCGACGATTGCACCGTCGATGCTCTACGCGTACGCGGCGCTCCAAGAAGGGGTGCCGTTTGCGAACGGCGCGCCCAATCTCGCGGTCGACACGCCGGTCTTGCGCCGGTACGCGGAGGAGCACGGCATCCCGATTTCGGGCAAGGACTTCAAGACCGGTCAGACGTTGCTCAAGACCGTGTTGGCCCCGATGCTGAAGGCGCGCATGCTCGGCCTGGCGGGGTGGTACTCCACCAACATCTTGGGCAACCGAGACGGTGAAGTGCTCGACGATCCCGAGAACTTCAAGACCAAGGAGGTCTCGAAGCTCGGCGTGCTCGAAGACATCCTCGAGCCCGAGCGGTTCCCGGATCTCTACGGCGACGTGTACCACAAGGTCCGGATCAACTACTACCCCCCGCGCGGCGACAACAAAGAGGGCTGGGACAACATCGACCTCTTCGGCTGGATGGGTTACCCGATGCAGATGAAGGTCGACTTCCTGTGTCGCGATTCCATCCTCGCGGCGCCGCTCGCGCTGGACCTTGTGCTGTTCATGGACCTTGCGCAGCGCGCCGGTATGGGCGGCATCCAGGAGTGGTTGAGCTTCTATTACAAGTCGCCTCAGGTCCCGCCGGGTCTCTATCCGGAACACGACCTGTTCATTCAACTGACCAAGTTGAAGAACACGTTGCGCTGGATGATGGGCGAAACTCCGATCACCCACCTGGGCCAGGACTACGACTTGTAAATGGCTCCTACGGTCGCCAACCATGGCGGTCGTCGGAGTTCGTGGGCTCCCTGGCGCGCGTGTTCGCATACGCTCACCGAGCATTCCGAGCGGGGTTGGTTCCTGAGAGGCGTGTTGTGATCAAGCGGGTGTTCAAGAACCTGAGTGTTTTCAACGGTGCGGTTCCCGGCGCGAGCACCCAACTCGAGCGCGACGGGTACGCGGTCGTCACCGACGTGTTCGACGCGATGACCGTCGGCGAGTTGCGTGCCGAGATCGACGGTGTGTTTGCGAGCACCGAACCCGAACGCAATCGCAGCGACGCCGTCGAGTTCCGGTACGAGATGCTCAACCGCAGTGCCGCGTGTCAGGCCGCGCTCGCGCATCCGAAGATTCTCGAGGCGATCGAACCGCTGCTCGGTGACGACTGTCATGTGATCGCGAATACCGCGTGGCGTAATCCGGCAGAGTTCAAGGGCGGGCCGTGGCATTGCGATGCCGGACCCCATGTGCCGCGCGCTGAAGGCATCGAGTGGGACGATCGCATCCCGTATCCGGTGTTTGCGATCGGTGCGCATCTCTACCTCAAGGATTGCACGTGCGCCGATGGGCCGACGGCCGTCGTACCCGGGAGTCATCGCTCCGGTCGCCTTGCGCCGTTCGACCAGTTGTGGAACGACGAACTCTCCTATGACGGTCGACCACCAGTCGTTCTCACCGCTCGCGCCGGCGATGTGGTGTTCTTCGTGTCCGACTGTTGGCACCGCGGATTGCCCGCCGCGGGTGGGTCAGGACGCGACTTTCTCCAGGTGCACTATGCACGCCGCGACATCGCGCAGCGAGTGCGCACGACCGCCGTCGCCAACCAGTTGAGCGTCGACGCGATTGCTCGCGCTCAGTCCGATCGGGAGAAATCGCTCGTGGGCCTCCACGATCCGATGTTCTACGACGGCTGACTCAGTCGCCGCCGTGCTTGCCGGGGTGGTTGCCACCCTGATGCTCGCCGGACGGCGAGTCGGCCTGCGGTTGGTCGGCCTGCGGTTGGTCGGCGGGTGGTGTTGCGTCGCCGTGATCGTCGGCGGTGTCGTCGCTCGGGTCACCAGCCGTCGGTGGGGTGGTCGCATCGGTGGCGTCGTCTCCACACTCACCGTCGTGATTGTGCGCGGCCGCCGAGACTGCGGCACCGTGGCCCGGACCGGGTGGCGTGTCGTGCGCGACTTTGGAGACGCGCGCACCGTGATTCGTGCACGCGGCCGGCGGGTCAGCGGCCGGCGGGTCCGCGGGCACGGGAGCCGGATTGTCCACGCCACTGCCGGGGTCCGCGGGCACGGTGGTGGTCGTCGTGGGATCGTCGACGGGTGACGTGCTCGTCGTGGTGGTCGTCGGATCCTCGACGACGGTCGGCGCTGGTTCCCGGGCCACGCTCGCGGCTGCGACGGCGAAACCGCCCACCGAGACGGCGGCCACGATGGCACCCGCCACTTTGAGACGAAGCAATTTGGATGACCAGAAGTTCACGATGTATCCCTTTTAGCGGCTTTGAAGGGGTATCGGCGTGTTCAGGGGAAATCTGAAGTTCAACGAGCGGATTCGAGTCGAGCCGAACGGAGTGCGCTGCGGCGGACCTTCCCGGCGTCGTCGCGCAGCGGTTCGGTCACGTACTCATACGTGCGGGGGATCTTGTACCGCACGAGCCGATCGGCCAGATGCAACCGCAGTTCGTCGTCGGTGACGGCGGACGTGTTCTCGACGATGGCGTGGATGCGGTTGCCGAGGTCGTCGTCGGGGAACCCGATCACACAGCTCGACCCCACAGCCGGATGCTCGTCGAGCGCGGCTTCGATCTCCGCGGGATACACGTTGGCCCCGCCGGTGAGGATCATGTCGGCCGAGCGATCACCGAGGTACAGGTAGCCCTCCGCGTCCATCGAGCCCATGTCGCCGAGCGATTCCCAACCGTCGATCGTGCGAGCCTTCGCCCCGATGTAGCGGTAGGTGGTGACTCCCTCCGGGGCGCGCATGAACACCTCACCTTGCTCGCCGGCCGGAAGTTCGTGGCCCGAGGTATCGAGGATCTTCATCTCGCCGATGATCGGCCGACCCACGGAACCCGGGTGCTCCAACCACTCGTCGCCCTTGATGAGCGTGACCGCCTGTGCTTCGGTGCCCGCGTACAACTCCCAGATCTTCTCCGGTCCGAGCCACTCGATCCACTCACGCTTGAGCCAATCGGGGCAGGGCGCCGCAAGGTGGAACACCACGTTCAGCGAGGAGAGGTCGTGTTGGGTGCGCTCGTCCTCGGGCAGTTTCCAAATGCGTTGCATCATTGTGGGCACCGCGTACATCCAGTCCACGGAGTGCGCCTCGATGAGTGCAAGTGCGTTCGTTGCGTCGAACCGTTCCATCACGATGATGTGGTTGCCGATGAACAACGCGGCGACCGAGAAGCTCAACGGTCCGTTGTGATAGAGCGGACCGCTCGCGAGGTGCACACCGTCCGGTGTCATGCCGAAGGCCATTGCGGTGAGGCTCACGCCTTCGGTGACCGAGGGTCCGCCGGACACGATGAGCTTGGGTCGACCAGTGCTTCCGCCGGAGGTTGGTGCCTTCCATGCCGCCGCGATCTTGAACGGGAGCGGATCGTCGGACAGTTTCGGGTCGGGTGCATAGCCCGCGGGCACGCACGTGCGGCCCGGAGCGTCGAGACCGATCACGAGCGACGGGTTCGCCAGCTCGACGATTGCCTCGAGTTCGAGGCGCGGCAGCTTGGCCGAAACCGGCGCCGGAGTTGCGCCCAGCTTCCAAACGGCGATCGTGGCTTCGAACCACTCGATGCCGTTGGGCAGACCGACCGTCACGAACGAATCTTGGGTGACGCCGAGGGCAGCGTAGGCCCGGGCGAGCCGGTTGGTGTGGGCGTCGAGCTCGGCCCTCGTGACGGTTCGCGTGCCGTCGGTGATCTGCGGGCGGTCAGGGTCTGCGGCCGCGAGTTCGGCGAGCGTCACGGGAAACGGAGTGGGCTCAGGTGCAGCGGTATCGGCCATGGCGAGGCACCGTAGCAATGGGATAGGAAGCGTGGTGTGGGTTCACGACGGCCCGCCGGGCTCGCGGACGGAGGACACAGATGAAGGTGCACGTGATGACGGGTGGAACGCCGCTGGGCGAGTTTGCCCAACTGGCGCGCGACGCGGCCGACGCAGGGTTTGCCGGACTCGTGATCACCGAATCCGGGCGCACCGCCTACCTCTCGGCGGCGGTCGCCGCGGTCGCGGATTTGGACCTCGACTTGGCCACGGGCGTGGCCGTCGCCTTCCCCCGCAGTCCAATGGTGACTGCGGCGACCGCGTGGGAACTCGCGCAGGCGTCCGGTGGTCGGTTCCGGTTGGGCTTGGGCACCCAGGTCCGCGCCCACATCGAACGCCGGTACTCGTCATCCTTTGAGCATCCCGGGCCGCGGCTGCGCGAGTACGTAGAAGCAGTGAAGGCGTGCTTCGCCGGCTTTCGGGGTGAACCGCTCGACTACCACGGCGAGTTCTACAGCCACACGTTGTTGCCCGCGATGTGGTCACCGGGCCCGATCGAGTTTCCCGATCCGCCCGTGGACATCGCCGCGGTCAACCCGTGGATGTTGCGGATGGCCGGCGCGGTGGCCGATGGCGTGCACGTGCATCCGCTGAACTCGCCCACGTATCACGAAGAGACGTTGTTGCCGAATCTGCGCGCGGGTCGTAAGGAGCGCGGCGGCGGTGCGCTGGACGACTTCACCGTGTTCGTCCCGGTGTTCACGGCCGCGGGTGATACCGCGGCGGAACGGGACCGGTGGCGCGAGGCCACGCGCAGCATGGTTGGGTTCTACGGCTCGACGCCGAACTATGCATTTGTGTTCGAACAGATCGGCAAGCCCGGGACCACCGCAGCACTACGCGCAGCCCAGAAGGCCGGTGATATCGCGGGGATGAACGCGATCATCGACGACGAGATTCTCGACCACTTCATCGTGCAGGGAACCTGGGCGGAAATGCCGGACTTGATTGCGCAGCGGATGGAGCCGCTGGGCGGGACCGCCGTTGCGCCCGTGCTGTATCACGCGGGCATGACCTATCACCGTGATCGCGAAACCTTCGACAAGTTCGGCGCGCTCGCCGCCGCCCTGCGCCGACCGTAGGGCGTGGTGGTTGGGCTATTGCTCCGACATCACAGCCTCGAACTCGCCCGGCAGGTCTCGCTCGGGGGTGGGTGGACCATCGATGATGTCGACGGTGACCTGATGGATCGTGCCGGTGCAGGGGAAGGGTGCGGAATATCCGGGCCCGACCGGCGGACCTTGCTCCCACCCGCACGTCATCCCCGCGCCGGTGATCGAGTGCCGCACGGGCGTGGTGCGCGGGATCTCGCCGGTCCCCACTTCCACGCCGTTCACGTAGAGGTGAACGGTGCCGGAGAAATCCGGCCGGGCATCGAACGTCATGATGAGTGTGTGTTCACCGGGGGTGATCTTCTCGGTTGATTCCACCACGTATTGGTCGCGCCCAACGTAGTTGGATGCGTAGCGAAGTGAACCGTCGAGTATATGGAACGACCACCCGCCGAGCACGGTGCCCATCGCCAGGAGCACGCCCTCGAACGGCCGGCCATCCGGGGTGGCGTCGGGTACGTCCACGGTGGCCACGATGCGATGCGATCGCCCCTTGGTGTTGATCGCGTTGTTCTCGGGCACCGGGTAGGGCGACGGGAAGTAGGCGACGTGCTGACGCGAGTGGAACGCGCGGCGCGGTGCTTCCAACGCGGCGAGCGGTCGATTGTCGAGCGGGAGAACCTGATGCGTTCGCGCCTCACTCCACCAGAGTTCGATCATCTGCGCGAGTCGCCGCGGTTCATCGCGTGCGAGATCCATGGTCTCGCTTGGGTCGAGGCGAACGTCGTAGAGCTCCCACACGTCGGCGTCGAATGGTGCGTCCGGATCCAGGCCGTCGTCGTACATGTGTCCGAGGGGCTTGAAGGTCACGGCCTTCCAACCGTCGTGATAGATCGCGCGGGAACCCAACATCTCAAAGTATTGAGTGGTGTGGCGTTCCGCAGCACCGGCCCCATCAACGTCGAGGAGGTAGGCGAAACTCGTTCCCTCGATTTTGCTCTGCGCGATGCCGTGGAGGGTTGCGGGCGCCTCGACCCCGATGAGTTCGAGCAGGGTCGGCAAGACGTCGATCGCGTGCGCGAACTGAGTCCGAATCTCGCCGCGCGCCCCGATGCCGTGCGGCCAGTGCACGATGCACGGGTCGACCACGCCACCCTCGTGGACCTCCCGCTTCCAGCGGCGGAACGGAGTGTTGCCCGCCATCGTCCAGCCCCATGGGTAGTTGTTGTGGGCAGATTGGGTGCCGATCTCGTCGATACGCGCCCGCAGTTCCTTACGGCCCGCGGGGACACCGTTCCAGAGGCGGGCATCGTTGATGGATCCGAGTGCGCCACCTTCCGCCGAAGCGCCGTTGTCGGACACGACGACCACGATCGTGTTATCGGTCTCGCCGAGTTTCTCGATGAACTGGAGCACGCGGCCGATCTGCGCGTCGGCGTGCGAAAGAAACGCGGCGAAGCACTCCATGAACTTCGCCGCCACTTTCTGGTCCTGGGGTTCCAGGGAGTCCCACGCGGGTACCCAGGGTGGACGCGGCGCAAGTTTGGTGGTTTCGGGAAGGAGACCGGTTGCGAGTTGACGAGCGAACGTTTGCTCTCGCCACACGTCCCAACCGCGGTCGAAGCGGCCGCGGTACTTCTCGATCCACTCGTCGGGTGCGTGATGCGGTGAGTGGCACGCGCCCGTTGCGAAGTGGAGATAGAACGGCGCATCGGGTTCCACGCTGCGGAGCGCGCCGAGCATGGTGATTGCTTCGTCGGCGAGGTCTTCGGTGAGGTGGTAGCCCGCTTCCGGGCTACGAGGCGGCGCGACCGCAGTGTGATCGCGGAACAAGTTCGGGACGAACTGATGGGTTTCGCCTCCGTGGAACCCGTACCAATGGCGGAAGCCGCGGCCGCACGGCCATGAATCGCGTGAGGCCGCGAAGTGCGTCTCGTCCTCGGGCGTGAGGTGCCATTTGCCGACCGCGATCGGAACGTACCCATGCTCACTCAGGATTTCCGAGAGGAAACCGTTCTCCTTGGGGATGATCCCGTTGTGGCCGGGGTAGCCGATCGCAAGATCGGCAACGCGACCCATGCCGTTGGAATGATGGTTGCGACCGGTGAGCAGACACGCGCGTGTCGGCGAGCACAACGCAGTCGTGTGGAAGTTGGCGAGGGCCACACCGTTGCTGGCGAGCGCGTCGATGTTGGGAGTGTCGATGTCGGAGCCGTAACTGCCGAGCTGGGCGTATCCAACATCGTCGAGAACGACGAGCACCACGTTCGGTGCACCCGCCGGCGGGACGGGATCGGGTGGCCACCAGGCCTCCGACTCTCGCCAGGTGTCTCCGATGGTCCCCTCGAACTCAGCCATGGGCGCGCAGGCTAGATGCGACGGGTCGGTTCCGTCCTCGGTCAGCTCTCGGTGACGACGTCGTCCTCGTCGCGCTTCCGGGCGGCTATCACCATGAACCAACCGCCCACGATCCCGACCAAGCCCAGGAGGCCCAGCCGTTGTGCGTCGGAACCAGTGAAGGCGAAGCCACCGCCCGGCGTGTAGTCGGCCGCCGATTGCAGGGTTGTGCCTGCGACGTCCATGGTGGCAGTGTTGGTGATCGCGCCTTCACCCGTGATGGTGGTCTTCACCGTCACGGTGCTCGAAGCGCCGACCGGCAGGTCGGCGGCATGGACACACTTCACGGTCTGGGTGCCGGTGCAGGACCACCCGGCGCCCGTGGCCGACTGGAACCCGAGGCCAGTGGGCAGCGCGTCGGTGACGGTGACCGGGCCGGGGTACGGCGTGGTGCCGGTGTTGTTCACGATGATGTTCCAGGTGGCCACCGAATCGGTCACGTTCTCGAGCTTCTTGTTCAGGCTCACCTCGGCGCTGGTGACCGTGGGGACGGACGCGGTCGCGGCGTGGGTCACCGTGTGTCCACCGGGTGCAACACCGTCGACGGTGGCTGTGTTGTCGATAAAGCCGCGGGCGGTGTCGGCGGCAGTCGCCACATAGGTGGCGGTGCAGGTCATGGTCGCACCGGGGACCAGAGTGGCACCGGCGTTCGGGGTGCAGGCGAGTGCGGAAAGTCCGGCCATGGGGTCGGTGATGACCACGTTGTCCACGGTTACGGCACCGTTGTTTGTCGCCACCATGGTGTATGTGACCGTGGCGCCGACGCTCACGCCAGTGTCGGGTGACGCGGTCTTCACCAGGTCGATCTGCTGGGTCTGGTTGGCGGTGACGGTGGCGCTATCGGTTGCCGTGGCCGGGTTGCCGACGGGGTCGGTACCCGTCGCGGTCGCGGTGTTCACGATGGAGCCGGTATCCACGTCGGCCTGGGTCACGGTGTAGTCGGCGTCGCAGTGCATCGTGGCGCCCGGGACAAGCGTCGACCCCTGGGCCGGCGTGCACGTGAGTGCGGAGAGTCCAACCATCGGGTCCGCCACGTTCACGTTCGTGAGCGAGACAGTACCGGTGTTGGTGACGTCGAATCCGTAGTCGACGATGTCGCCCGCGACCACGCCGCTCGACGGCGTGGCTGACTTCACCAGACTCAGGCTGGCGGTCTGTCCGGCGAGCACCGTCTTGGTCGCGCTGTCGGCGACGGGGTTGTTGCTCGGGTCGAGCGAGTCGACCGTCGCGGTGTTGGTGATGGTCCCGTTGTCCACGTCGGTCTGGGTCACGGTGTAGGTCGCGGTACAGGTCATGGTGGCGCCGGAGCCGAGGGTGGAGCCGTTCACGGGAGTGCAGCTCAGCGCGGAGAGTCCGACCATTGGGTCGGTGATGGTCACGTTGTGGAGGCTCACCGCTCCGGTGTTCGTTGTCGTCATGGTGTAGGTGACCGTGTCTCCGACGAACAGTCCCGACGTCGGGGACGCGGTCTTCGTGAGCGAGACGGTCGCGGTGGTCGCGGTGGTGACCGTGGCCCCCGCGGTGTTGGTGACGACTGGTCCGGTCGGCGGAGTGCCTGCGACCGTTGCGGTGTTGTCGATCGAGCCGCTGTCGACGTCGGCCTGGGTGACGGTGTACGAGGCGGTGCAGTCGGTCACTGCGGCCGGGGCAAGCGACGCGGGGGCAACGGGCGTGCAGGTGATTGCGGAGAGGCCAGCCATCGGATCGGTCACCGTGAGATTGTTGAGCGTCACGGCTCCGATATTCACAGCGTGGAAGGTGTAGGTGATCGTGTCACCCACGGTCACACCCGAGCTCGGCGATGCGTTCTTGGCCAGGCTCACGCCGGCGCTGGTGTCGGTGGTCACGGTGGCCGAGTCGTTGCGGGTGAAGGAACTCCCCTGCGACGGGACGACGCTGACGGTCGCGGTGTTGACGATGGCGCCGGCGTCGACATCGGCCTGGGTCACGGTGTAAGTCGCGGTGCACGACTGGCCGGCGCCGGGCGCCAGGGTGGCAGGTGCGGAGGGTGTGCAGGTGATCGGGGACAGATCCGCCATTGGGTCGGTCACCGCGACGTTCGAGAGGGTGGTCGGTCCGGTATTCGTAGTGGCGAACGTGTAGGTCACCACGTCGCCGGCGACGACGCCCGAGGTTGGGCTCGCGGTTTTGGTGAAGGTGACATCGGCGCTGGCGTCGGCGGTGACGAAGGCAGTCGCGTCGTCGGTTGCCGGGTTCACCGACGGGTCGTAGCCGACGACGGTCGCGATGTTGACGACGCCCCCGGAGTCGACGTCGGCCTGGGTCACGGTGTAGGTGCCGGTGCAGGTCATCGAATCGCCCGGCGCGAGCGTTCCCGGTATCGCGGGCGTGCACGAGAGCGCGGACATCCCTGCGAGTCCATCGATGATCGTGACGGTGTTGAGCGTGGTGACACCAGTGTTCGTTGCCGTCATCGTGTAGGTCACGACATCACCCGCGATCACCCCGAAGCTCGGCGATACGGTCTTGGTGAGCGAGATGCTCGCAGATTGCGCGGGCGTCACGGTGAAGGACGCGGATTGCGACACGGGGTTGTCGCTCGGGTCGAGTCCGCTCACGGTCGCGGTGTTGTTGATCGAGGAGGCGTCGACGTCGGCCTGGGTGACGGTGTACGTGGCGGTGCAATCGATGACCGCGCTGGGGGCAAGGGTCGCGGGCGCCGTCGGCGTGCAGGTGAGTGCGGAGAGCCCGGACATCGGGTCGGTGACGCTCACGTTGTGGAGGGTGACCGCGCCGGCGTTCTGGCCGTGGAACGTGTAGGTGACGACGTCACCGGCGATCTCACCCGAGGCCGGCGACGCCGACTTACTGAAACTCAACCCCGACGACGTCGCGGTGGTGACAGTTGCGGCGGCGGTGTCCGTGACGGGCATGATGGCGATGGTGTATCCGTCGATCTCGGCGGTGTTCACGATGCTGCCGGCGTCGACGTCGGTCTGGGTCACGGTGTACGTAGCGGTGCAGGTCATCGTGGCGCCCGGCGCGAGGTTGGCTCCGGCAGCCGGTGTGCAGTTCAGGGAGGAGAGACCGCTCATCGGGTCGGTGATCGACACCGACTCGATCGTGACGGTCCCGTCGTTCTCGCCCGTGTACATGTAGGTCACAACGTCACCGGCGACAACTCCGGAACTCGGCGACGCGGTCTTGGCCAGGGACAGCGACGCGACCTGGAGTGCGTCGGCCGTGGCCGAAGCCGGCTGGCGCACCAGCGTATTGCCCGGGTCGAAGCCCGAGATTTCGGCCTCGTTCACCAGTCCGCCGTTGTCGACTTCGGTCTGGGTGACGGTGTACGTGGCGGTGCAGTCGACGGTGTCTCCGGGTGCGAGCACCGTCGGCAGCAGTGGGCTGCACGCCAGGGCGGAGACGCCGGGCAGCCAATCGATCACGCTGACGTCGTGGAGCGTCACCGTGCCGGTGTTCTGGCCGTGCATGGTGAAGGTGACGATGTCGCCCGCAACCACGCCGCTGTTCGGCGAGGCGGTCTTGGTGAGCGCCAGCGCGCTGGCCTGGGTGGCGGTCACGGTGGCGGCTGCGTTCTGGGTAACCGTGTTGTCGCTCGGGTCGAGTCCGTCGATGGTGGCAGTGTTGGTGATGGCACCGGCGTCGACGTCGGCCTGGGTGACGGTGTTCGTGGCGGTACAGTCGAGGACCGCGCTGGGGGCAAGGGTGGCGGGCGCGGTTGGGGTGCAGGTGATGGCCGAGAGTCCGGGCATCGGGTCGGTGACGCTCACGCCGTGGAGGCTGGTCGAGCCGGTGTTCTGGCCGTGGAGCGTGTAGGTGACAACGTCGCCGGCGACCACGCCGGTGTTCGGCGAAGCGGTTTTGCTCAGGGCGAGGGTTGCGGTCTGTCGCGCGGTAACGGTCGTGCTTCCGGTCTGCGAAACGGGGTTGTTCGATGGGTCGAGCCCACCGATGGTCGCGGTGTTGGCAAACGAGCCGGCGTTTACGTTCGACTGGGTGACGGTGTAAGTCGCCGAACACGAAATAGTCGCGTTCGGTGCGAGCGTGGTGGGCGCGGCGGGCGAACAGGTGACCGCGGAGAGTCCACTCATCGGATCGCTCACGCTCACGTTGTGAAGCGCGACGCTGCCGGTGTTCGTGCCGGAGAACGTGTAGGTGACGACATCGCCCGCGATCACATTGGTCGACGGCGAAGCCGACTTTGAGAGGCTGAACGAAGCGGACTGTGCCGCGGTAACAGTGGTTCCTGCCGTCTTGGTGATGATGTTGGCGCTCGGGTCGGTGCCGGTCACGGTCCCGGTGTTGAGAATGGAACCGCCGTCGACGTCGGCCTGGGTGATCGTGTAGGTCGCGGTGCACGACATCGTTGCGGCGGCTGCGAGCGTGGAGCCTTGCGCCGGCGTGCACGTGATGGCAGAAAGGCCGACGTGCGGGTCGGACACCGTGACGTTCGTGAGCGGCAGCGTTCCCGTGTTCGTCACGGCGTACGTGTAGGTGATGGTGTTGCCCACGATCACGTTCGTGTTCGGCGACGCGGTCTTGACGAGGCCGAGGGTGGCGGTTCCTGCGGTGTTCGTGATCGTGCAGGTGATGAGGTCACCGCTTGCCGGGGTGACCGAGAAGGACGTGCCTGCGCCGGACGGCAAGAAGGTGGAGGAACCGGACGCCGCGTTCGAACACGAGATGCTGCCGGCGTACTGGCCGAGCGCCGAGGCCGAACCGGACGCCATGGTGTCACTCAGGGTGTAGGTAGTTGCACTGGCCAGGGTCTGGATGCCCGTGGTGGCGCTGGTGCCGGCGCCGCTGGTGGTCGCGGAGTTGACGGTCGTGGCGCCGTTCTTGATCGCGACCGTGAACTGGTCGGCCGGATTGGCGCGTGAGGTGACGGTCTTGATCAACGTGAGGCGGGGCTTCGCAGTATTCGTGATCTGACAGTTCACGGTGTCGCCGTTTGCGGGAGTCACCGAGAAAGAGGTTCCGGACCCGCTGGGCAGGATCGTGGTCGAACCCGAGTTGTTGTTCGAGCAGGAGATCGAGCTCAAATACGCCGAGATCGACGACGCGGAGCCGCCGGCCATCGCGTCGGTCAGCGTGTACGTGGTCGCGGCGCTGAGCACCGTCGAGCCGGTAGATGCGCTGGTGCCGGTGCCACTGGTGGTGGTGGAGTCAACCGTGGTCGCGCCGTTCTTGATTGCGACGGTGAACTGGTCGGTGCTGGTGACTCGGCCGACGACGTGTTTGATCAGGGTGATGCGCGGCTTCGCGTCCTTGGTGATGGTGCAGGAGATCACGTCGCCCGGACCGGGAGTGATCGAGAAGGACGTCGCCGACCCGCTGGGCAACGTGGTGGCAGATCCGGTGTTGGAGTTCGTGCACGAGATGGAGGACTCGTAGTCCGTGACGGCGTCGACCGACCCCGAGGCCATGGTGTGGTTCAGCGTGTACGTGGTTCCCGCGGTCAGCGCCTGCGCGCCGGTTGCCGCCGTGGTTCCGGCGCCCGCGGTAGTGGCGGAGCCAACCGTGATAGCGCCGTTCATGATTGCGGCGGTGAACTGGTCGGCCGGATCGGCGCGGCTCACCACGGAAGTACTCAGGTTGAGCGTGGGCGCGGGAGCGGTGTTCGTGATCGTGCACGTGATGGCATCGCCCGCGGCCGGGGTGACCGAAAACGACCTACCGGTTCCGCTCGGCAGAGTCGTCGTGGATCCGCTGGCGGAATTGGTGCAGGCGACTGCACTCGCGTAGGAACTGATGGCCGAGGAAGACCCCCCGGCCATCACATCCGTGAGGCTGTAGGTGGTGCCGGCGCTCGCGGCGGTCGAGCCGGTCGTCGCACTCGTTCCGGTGCCGCTGGTCGTGGCCGAGGCCACCGTGGTCGCCCCGTTTTTGACTGCGACGGTGAACTGGTCGGTGCTGTGAGTGCGGCCGACCACTGACTTGATCAGCGTGAGTGTCGGCGCGGGCGCGTTCGTGATCGAGCAACTGATCGCGTCGCCGGCGAGGGGCGTGATCGAGAACGGCGCGGTCGACCCCGTCGGCACGACGGTGGTGGATCCGCTCGCGGTGTTGGAGCAGCTGATGGTCCCGACATACTGGCCGATGGTGCTGGCGCTGCCGCCCGCCATCGCATCGGTGAGGGAGTAGGTGGTGCCGGAGGCCAAGGTCTGGACGCCCGTGTTCGCCGTGGTACCGGCGCCAGAGGTGGTCCCGGCGGCAACCGTCGTCGCGCCGCTCATGATCGCGACCGTGAACTGGTCCGAGGCGTTGACGCGCGAGCCGACGGTCTTGGTCAGGTTCAGCGTGGGCGGGGCGGCGACCGTCACTGAGCTGGTTGCGGGCACGTTGTCCCCGGTCGAGGTGGTCGTGTCGATGACCGATGCGCCGATGTGGCCAATCACGCTGTTGGTGACGGTGCCGATGGCGCTGACGATGTTCACGTCGTAGGTCAGTGTGCGCGACGCGCCGGCCGGGACCGCGAACGGTCCGACCCATACGAGCGTGCTGCCACTGGTCAACGGGTTACCGACGGTGACGCCATTGAACTTTGATGAGCCGGGAACGTAGGTCGACCCCGCGCCGGGTGTATCGGTGAAATCGTCGAGCGATGCGCCCTGACTCCCCGAGCTGTTGGTCGCAGTCACCGTGTACGTCGCGGTGCCACCGGGCGTGGTCAGTGCGACTGGCGAGACCGATTTCGCGAGGTTGGTGGTGTTCGAGATCGGTTGGATTGGCAGAATCGCTGCGTAGTTCGTGCCCGACATGTTGGTGTGTTTGATCTGGGTGCCCGACGCGATGTATTGAATCGGCGTCACGGCGGTGTTCGAGCTGGTGGTACCGACGATCACGAACGTGTAGGTGATCGTGTACGGGCGAGTGGCCGAGCTCGGGTCGGTGATCGTGTAGTGCAGGAAGTCCGAATGATTGGTCGCGCCTCCGCCGGTGAGGTTGATGTTCAAGACCGCGCTCAGCAATCGGTATGCGCCGGGACTCCACGCGGAGGTGCCGGTCACCACCGCCGCCGGCGTCATGTCGAAACCACCCGGATCGGCAGCGGAGCCCGCGCCGATGGTGCCGGTGTCACCGCTGACGGTCAGCGTCATGGTGGCGCCCAGGCCAGGCGGGTTGCTCGTCGCAGTGGCGACGTTCACCTGGTTGGCGGCCGCCTGGGTGGTGTTGGTAACCGAGGTAAACGTAAAGGTGGTGTTGCAGAGTTCGGTCGCGCCGGTGAGGTCGGGGCGACGGTCGTACACCGAGATCGTGTGGGTCTGCGCCGCAGCAGTGGCGGCCGATGCACTGAGGTAGAAGTAGCTGAGACCGGAGCCCGCGGGAGCCATGTTCGCGAGCGGCTCGTACGCGGCCTGACTCGGTGCGAGTGAGATCACCCCGCCAGTGAAGTTCGAGAGCTTGACCCACGCGCCGTTGACTGCGGCTCCCGAGGTGTTGGTGATGCGATACCCCGTGTAGTGGCCGGCGAGGTTGGGGAGTGACGGCGGGCTGGGACTGTAGTCCGCGTAGAAGATCGCGGAAGTGAGGGGGGTCACCGTAAGGCTGGCCGACGCACAGGTTGCGGCACCGGCGGTCTGCTCGACGATGGCCGCGTCGAGCGGTAACAGGAATCCCACCGCGAGGAAGAGCGCGGCTGCGACTCGCCCGAGCTTGACGATGTCGAGACGACGGAACGACATGCGTTCCGTCGCACGGCGCGCGGGGGTCGTGGATGCAAAGTGGTTGGTCACCGAGGCGGTGTCGGCAGACCCGACCGTGTCCTTGTGGTGTTTTTGGTCTCGTGCTGAATATCTCGGCCGGCAAAAATTTTGGTCCGACGGCCATCAACGCGCGCAGAACCGCCGGTGATCCCGTGAGGAACGCCGGCGGTTCTGTTCGGTTTGAGCGACCCGGTTACGCGGCGGCGCGTTCCACCCGGAGAATGCAACGCAGGTTCTTGCCGGCGGCACCCACCGTGGCGGTCCAGTTGGCGGAGGCGCCGGCGTCGGCCAACACGTCGGTCTGGGCGATGCCCACCGTCGTGTCGCCTTCCAAGAAGCTGACAAAAATGCGGTACTGCACCTTCTCCTTGGTGGGGTTCTTGGCCTTGCCCGTACCGGTCCAACCTTTGGCGCCGGAGGCGCACTTGGTGTCACTGACATCGGCCTTGGCCCCGACGAAGTCCTTCAACGTCCCTGGGGTGTTCTTGGTGTTGGCGACGAACGCCGGCTCGGCGGTCGTCGAGGTCGTGGCGTCGTTGGCCTTCGCCGCGTTGGTCTTGACCGCGTCGCCCGAACAGCCGGCCACGGCGAGCGCGCCCACCAGGCCGAGTGCGATCAGGGTTCGTTTCACTGCTGCTACCTCCCAGTAGTTCTTGAGGCCTAGGTATCGACCTGTCCTGGAAGGACTTGAACGGGATCAGGGCCGGGCGCGCTGGCCTCGCACGAGCGCCCCCGGGAGTTCTCCGGAGTGTTCACCCTCCTGGAAGGTCACCACTCCCGATTTGACCGTGGCGCGGTATCCGCGGGCGGTCTGCATGAGGCGGCGGCCACCGGCGGGGAGGTCGTGGATCACGCGGGGTATGTGGCACGCAAGCGCATCGAGGTCGATCACGTTCACGTCGGCGATGTAGCCAGGGGCGATCACGCCGCGATCGAGCCAGCCGACGTGCGCGGCGGTCCGTTGCGTCTGTTGGTGCACGATCGCCTCGAGGGGAATCTTGTCGCCGCGGCGACGGTCCCGTGACCACACGACGATGGAGTTGGTGGGCATCGAGCCGTCGCAGATTGCGCCGCAGTGCGCGCCGGCGTCGGAGAGACCGAAGAGCGAGAAGTTAGTCGTGATCATCTCGTACAGGTCGTCGAAGTTGCCATGGGCGAAGTTGAACAACGCCAGATAGAGCAGTTGCGTGCCGTTGTGGTCGAGCAGTGCGTCGTAGACGACTGACGCGGGCTCTGCACCGGCGGCGCGCGCCTGCGCTCCAATCGAGTCGGTTGCGTCGAGCTCATAGTCGACGGGATTGCTCATCATGAACATCACGTCCCATCCGGACACGATCGACTTGAACAATCCGTCGGGCAGCGTCGCGATCATGGCCGCGTGTTCTTCGAGGATGCGCCGCTTCCGCTCCGGGTCGCGCAACGCGGCGACGCGTGCCGCGAGCGGCTCGGCTGCGATCTCGGCGAATGCGCTCGTGAAGAGGAAGGGATTGGCGGTGACTTCCAGTCCGAGCAGCACGCCGATGGGCCGTGACGCGACTTGCGGCTTGACGTCGAGTCCACCGGCGCGCATGGTCGCGACACGGTCGAACAGGTGTCGCCACCGGTCGGGTGAGTGGAACGCTTGTTGGACTGTGAAACTCAACGGTCGGGTCGATGTGCGCGCAAACGCTTCGATGAGATCCATCTCACGATTCGCGAAGTCGTCGTCGGGAGTTTGGTAACAGTCCGAGATCAGCTGGGTCACGCCAGTGCCCGCGTCGCGCATCGTCTCGGCGATCGCGAGGAGTTCGCGTTCGCTCGCGGTGAGGGTGCCGATGTTGGTGCCGTCTTTGGTCCGGTGCACATCGGTACGGCTCGTCGCGAATCCGATCGCGCCGGCGTCGAGGGCCTCGCGAACCAGATCGGTCATCGTCGCGAGTTCGTCGTCGGTAGGGGTTTCCGTGTGATCGGCACCGCGTGTGCCCATCACGTACGTACGGAGTGCCGCATGGGGGATGTGGGAGCCGATGTCGACGGTATGGGGCTTTGCCGCGATGGAGTCGAGGTATTCGGGGAACGTCTGCCAATCCCACGTGAGTCCTTCGGCGAGTGCAGTACCGGGGATGTCCTCCACTCCTTCGAGGAGGCCGATGAGCCAATCGTGTTGGTCGGCCTGGGCGGGCGCGAAGCCCACCCCGCAGTTCCCCATTGCGATCGTGGTCACGCCGTGCAATGACGATGGCGCCACGATGGGATCCCACGTGACCTGACCGTCGAAGTGGGTGTGGATGTCGACGAAGCCGGGCGTCACGATGAGACCGTCGGCGTCGATCTCTCGATGGCCGCGCCCGGCCACCGAACCGACGTCGGTGATGATGCCGTTGTCCATCGCCACATCTCCGACGAATCCGGGCGCGCCAGTGCCGTCAACCACGGTGCCATTGCGAATCACGAGATCAGTCATGGCCTGAGCCTCGCATAGATTCCTGCCATGACGTATCGGGTGATCCAATGGGCAACGGGCATGGTCGGGCAAGAGTCGATTCTGGGGGTGCTGGCGCATCCCGAGCTCGAGTTGGTGGGGTGTTGGGTGCACAGCCCCGGGAAGGCCGGAAAGGATGTGGGAGAAATTTGTGGCATCGGCGCGGTCGGGGTGATCGCGACGAACGATGTCGACGCGCTGGTCGCGCTCGATGCTGATTGCGTCATTTACACGCCGGTCATGGCGAGCACCACGACGGTGATCAGGTTGCTCGAGTCGGGAAAGAACGTCGTGACGCCGGTCGGGTGGATCTACCCGGGCGAGTCACCCAAGATTGCCGCGATCGAAGACGCGTGTCGGCGCGGCAACTCGACCCTGCACGGCACCGGAATCAACCCAGGCGGGATCACCGAACGGCTGCCGCTCCTATTGAGTTCATGGTGTCGAAACATCCGCCACGTGCGCGCCGAGGAGTTCTCCGATATTCGCAACTACCCCACGGCGTCGGTCGTGCGCGACGTTATGATGTTCGGTACGCCACCCGAAGCCGCGCAAACGAGCCTGATGCCCACGATCCTGGGCTTGGGATTCTGCGAGTCGATCGACATGATCGCGGCGGAACTGGGTTGGACTCTCGACCCCGAGAAACGGACCACGCACGAGATGGCGGTCGCGACCCAAGACCTCGAAACCCCCGTTGGTGTGATCGACGCGGGCACAGTGGCCGCGCAACGGTTCACGTGGGAAGGTCTCGTCGACGGCGAACCTGTCATCACCGTGCGCGTGAACTGGTTGATGGGCGAGGACCACCTTGAACCCGCGTGGGCGTTCGGCGAGGAAGGTCAACGGTTCGAAGCCGAACTCACCGCGGAGCCGCCGGTGAGTGTGATCGTGCACGGACTCCACCCGCCGGTGGTGGGGGAGCACCCCGAGATTGGTCTCACCGCGCCGGCGATGCATTGTGTGAACGCGGTGCCGTACGTGTGCTGCGCGGACGCGGGGATCAAGACGTACCTCGACCTGCCATTGATCGCAGGCCGGGCCGCCGCAACCGCGTGAGCTAATCCCTGGCGTTGGCCTCGACGACGGGTTGCATGAACACGCGTACCTCACACTCGTCGAAGAGTTCCGGGAGAATCCAACCGTCGACCTGGCGGCGGAGTCGGAACTGGGTCACCGAACCGGTCCTGATCGTCTCTTCGATCTGGAAACCGTCGATCCATCGGTCTCCGAATTGGAGATGGACTTCGCACTCGAGCGGCTGTTCGGCTCTCGTTGCCGGCGCGATCGGGAGATCGCCGGTGAGGTCGATCGTGGTATCCGGTTCCCGGCCGGTGTTGCCCGCGTGGGTGGCGCGGTTCTCGGCGGGCGGCATCGCGACGCGTGACGGGTCGATGCTGCCGCCGATCACCGAACCGGCACCGTGGTCCGCGGCAGGAGGAGCAGGAAGACTGGCTGCTGGCAGCGTGATGATCGGCGGCGCCGTCAGAAAGAGGCCGATGCGATCAACTGCACGCATGAGCCGCGCTTGATCGGCCTGCCCGACCTCAACGTGGAGTTGCAGTCCGTCGCAGGCATTGGCCACTCGGGTGAGCGCACTGATCAGTTCCACGTCCCGACGGGCGAGTTCGTGATGCAGCATCGCGATTTCGGTGCGGAGGGCCTCCACTTGCAGGTGAGTGGTGTCGGCCTGCAACAGGGCGAGGTCAAGCGCGCGTGCTCGCCGCTTCTTCCACCCCATGGTGCCCCCCTCGCGTCCCCCGTTGAGACTTCCGGGCGTCACGGTACGCCCTGACGAGGCTCAAGTGGTGGAATCTCCGAGCGGAACGAACGGGATCGTGAACGCCGGGCTTTCGACGCCACCGTCGACCTCGAAGATCTTGCCGGTTACCCAGCTCGACGCGTCGGACGCGAGGTAGACCACGGCCGCCGCGATGTCTTCGGGGTGACCGATTCGTCCCATCGGGGTGCCGGTCTCGAGCTGACGGCGGATGGAGTCGTCGGTGAGAACATGCTCGAGCGCCGCGGTCTCCACGCCGCCCACTTCGATCGCGTTCACCCGCACCGTGGGTGCGAGTTCGGGCGCCATCGCCCTGGTCATCATCGAGAGGGCGGCCTTCGCCGTTGCGTAGGCCACGAAGCACGGCTGCACCATGCTGGCGGCGCGTGACGAGATGTTGATCACGCTGCCGGTACCGGCATCCACCATCTGGGGGACACACAGTTGGGTGAGCGAAAAGGCCGCGAGAACATTGAACCGGAACGCGGCTTCCAAGTTGCGAGGACTCGTGTTCATGAAGGGGCGAGGGTCCCACCCACCCGCGTTATTCACGAGGATCGTTACCCGTCCGAGCGCAGTGGCGGCCTCCACGAGCGCGGCGAGCTGTTCCGGCTCGGTCACATCGGTGGGCACCGCCAGCGCGCGGCGGCCCTCGGCCTCCACGAGTTCGGCGACCGAGTCGAGGTCTTCCTTGGTCCGGGCGGCCAGCACCACATCGGCCCCGGCTTCCGCGAGGCCGATGGCACAACCGGCGCCAATGCCTTTGCCCGCACCGGTCACGATGGCCACATGGCCCGAGAGGTCAAATCGATCAAGGATCATCGTGGCAGAGTACTGATCAACATCGGTTCGAAAGGGAGTAGGCATGTCCGAAGTAGAGGTTGACGTGAAGGACGGGGTCGCAACGATCACGATCAATCGGCCGGAGGCACGTAACGCGCTCAACCGATCGGTCCGTCGGCGGCTGCCGGCGGTGATGGGCGAGTTGGAAGCCGATGCCACCGTCGACGTCATGATCCTCACCGGCGCAGACCCGGCCTTCTCGGCGGGGGTGGACCTCAAGGAGTTCGGGGCCGGTACCGTGGCGGGCGATGACCTGAGGTCCGGAGGTCCGTTGCCCGACCCTGAGTCCGTGGATATGGATGGACGCGGCGGTGACGGTCAGCTCCCGTGGCGCGGCGCGCTGCCGCCGCGCACCAAGTTGCTCATCGGAGCGGTCAATGGAGTCGCCGTCACGGGCGGCCTGGAGCTCGCGCTGGCCTGCGACTTCCTGATCGCGTCGGATCGGGCGCGCTTCGCCGACACCCACGCGCGGGTCGGCGTGATGCCGGGTTGGGGGCTCACGGTCTTGTTGCCCCAACGCATCGGTGTGGCGCGGGCTCGAGAGATGAGCGTCACCGGCAACTTCGTCGACGCCCAGCTGGCGTACGACTGGGGACTCGTCAATCACGTGGTTCCCCACGACGACCTGCTCCCGTATTGTCGACAGCTTGGCGCCGACTGCCGGACCGTGGATCAGCTCGCCGTCCGCCGGATGCTTTCCACCTACGACCGCAACAGTCTCGTGACCGATGCCGAAGCGTGGGCGATCGAAGACGATGTCTCGCGCAACTGGGAAGGATCCGGCTTTGATCCCGTCGAGATCGAGAAACGCCGCGTCGGGATCATGGAGCGCGGTCGCGCTCAGACGAACGGCTGAAGCTGGTTCAGGGCGACGGCGTTGTCGTGGAGGATCAGGCCTTGGTCGGCCACATCGAACTCCTTCACTTCTCCCGCGTAGTCAAGTGGGTTCGGCATGCCTTCGATGTGGGGCCAGTCCGATCCGAAGATCACCCGATCGGTACCCATCAACGCCGCGATCTCGTGGACGTCGTCCTCCCAGAACGGGTTGATCCAGACGTTGCGGCGGAACGCCTCGATCGGGTCCTCCGGGAAGAACCCGGGAATGCGCCGGTGCTGAGACGCCAGCTTCTTGAAGAGATCGGGCAAGAACTCGCTGCCGTTTTCCACACTCGCCACGCGAATCCCCGGGAACCGCGTGAAGAAGCGGTCGAAGATGAGGCTCGCGAGGAAGTCGTAGATCGCGCGTTCCATGTGCAGCATCTTGATGCTCGGCCCCATGTTCCCGCCGCTGAAGTTGGCGCTGAAGCCGTCGGGGGCGTACCCGTTTGCGGTGTAGCCGCTATCGCCCGCGTGCACGACCACGGTGAGTCCCGCCTCCTGCACGCGGGACCAGAACGGGTCGAACTCCGGATTTGCCGGCGTGCGTGCGCCGTCACGCGTGAAGGCGGCAGCCGGGCGCATCACGATCGTGCGCGCCCCTTCGCCGATCGCGAACTCGAGTTCGCGGATGGCCCAGTCCTGGTCGGCCAACGACAAGTACGGCGCTGCGAAGATCTTGTCTTGATACGCGAAGCCCCAGTCTTCGTTCAACCAACGGTTGAACGCGGTGAAGGTGAGCGTCATCGCTTCCGTGTCGTGGACCAACAGTTCCTCGTAGAGCATGCCGAGGGTCGGAAAGAGCCAGCACCCCTCGAGTCCCTGTTCCTTCAGGACTCGTACCCGCGCATCGCGATCGCGGTACTCCGGGCGGATCGGCTCGCGGTCTTGGAGAAACTCGAGCGGGTTGCGACCATCGGGGTTGCCCCGGAAGTAGTCGTGCATCGCGCCCGCCTTGGCGATGGGATTGAAGGTGGGATTGGTGACGACCTTGCTCACACGTCCGCCCACCACTTGATACTTGCGGCCGTCGATCTCGCACCACTGCACACAGCGCGGCCCGAGGCGAGGGTCGAGGTGGCGGGTGAACGCGTCGAGCGCCTCGTAGTAGTGGTTGTCGGCGTCGAACACGGGACCGTCGTGCATCGTCATGGGGTCAGTGTAGAACGCGTTCTAGTCGGTCGCATTCTGACCCCAGACCTGCGGGTGTTCGTTGGGGTCGAGCGTGTCACCGTCATGCCACGCCTCCTGGTGTGGCTTCCGAGGGGCACCGGGCCGCACGAAGGTGCGGACGTCGTCACCGCAGTACCGCACGGAGATTGCCCGCCGGCGAATCGTGGCCGAGCGATTGGAACCGGCGGCGTGCACGGTGCGCGCGTGGTGAATCACCACATCGCCCGGTCGGGTGTCGAACGTGATGACCTCACACCCGCCGGCCGCGGCGAGCGTGTCGATATCCGGCACGTCCGCTCCGATGGTTCCGGGAATGGTCATGGTGCTCACGAACAAGTTCGGTCTGAACGCCGCGGACCAACGATGGGAGCCGACGACGTAACGAACGGCGCCCGTGGCAGCAGTGACAACGTCGAGGGGACACCAGGTGGTGGCGAGCTGGGTGCCATCCACGTGGAAGTAGCCCAGGTCCTGATGCCACGCCGTTCGTTCGGCGGTCCCCGGTTCCTTCACGAGCACGCTGTCTTCGTAGAGCCATAGCGAACGGCTCTTGAGAATCGCGGCCACCGCGCCGGGAAGGGCGGATTCGCACGCGAACTTCGCGAACTCGGGCTGCGTACGCCAATGGTCCACGCCGCTCACGAACCGACCGCGCGTTGCACCGTCGGTCAGCACGTCGACGCCACCGCCGGAAAGCTGACGCCCCATCTCCGAGAGGTCCGCTACGGCGGGTGAGCGCAGCGCGGCTTCGAGCGGTGCCTCCATCCCGGCCAGAACCGCGGGGTCGAGGATCGCGCGCAGACACACCACGCCGTCGCGGTGGAACCGGGCAATGTCCTCCGGGTGGACCGTGCCTATCGTGGGGAGATCGGTCATGCGGAGATGCTGAAGCCGCCGTCGACGGCCAGGGTTTGGCCCGTGATGAACCGTGCTGCGGGGCTGGCCAAGAACGCGACGACCGGTGCAATGTCGTCCGGTTGGCCGAGCCGGCCCATGGGCGTGCGCGCCAGCATCGGGTCGGTCAGCTCCGGGATGTCGAGCATCACCGCGGTCATGTTCGTCGCGATCAAACCGGGTGCAACGGCGTTCACTCGGATGCGGTCCTTCGCCCAGCTGTTCGCGAGCGTGCGGGTCAAACCCACGATGCCGCTCTTGGCCGCGCCGTACCCCGGGGTCATAGCGATGCCGAAGAAGGAGGCCATCGATGCGAGGTTCACGATGCTGGCCCCGCCGTCGAACGCGCTGGATCGCAAGAGCGGTCGGCACGCGGTAGCCAGTCGGAATGCGCCGGTGAGGTTGATCGCGAGCGCGGTCTCGAACACGTCGGGTTCGTACTCGCTCTTGCCTCCCGGGAGCACTTGGCCCGCATTGTTGACCAAGATGTCGAGCGCGCCCAGGCCGGCGCCGAGTGAGGCGATCGCATCCGCATCGGTGAGATGCAGGGTCCGATACTCAAACGGTGAGAGATCGACGTCGTAATTCCCCGCCGTGTCACGGGTGCCGGTCACGATCACGGTCGCGCCGGCGCTCGCGAACTGGGACGCGACCGCATACCCGATCCCACTCGTGCCCCCGGTCACGAGGACTCGGGTACCGGAGAAGTCGAAGATCACGCCACCGTTCAGGTCCATACGGGCTCCCATTGCTTCGTCTCGGCGGACCGGTACATGGCCAGCGCACACCGCAGCTCGCCGATCGCCACCTCGGGTCCTGCGGCCAATGAGCGTCCCGTGAGGACCGCGGCGGCAAAATCTTGGAGCTCACCTTCGTAGGACTGGAGGTAGTTGCCCTGGCCCACCACTTCACCGCGCGGCTCCGTTCCGTCGTAGAGCTTCACGCGGCCGATGCCTTCGATCACGATCTCGCCGCCGGTCCCCGTAATTCGAAAGAGTGGTTCCGGCCCGAGTGGCCCGGGCGCGAGCATCACATCGAAGACCGACACCCGGCCGTCGCGATGGCGACACAACGCGCGGCATAACGACTCACCTTCCATGCCAGGGAAGGGATGAGCCAGTGCGGCCACAACTTCGTCGATCTCCCCGAGCCACATGCGCAGCGGTCGGAGCCAATGCGATCCGGTGTCGATCGCCACACCGCCGCCGGCCGCCGCCGCCGAGAATCGCCACGGTTTCTCGCCGCCGAAGAACTCGTCCAAGGGTGGCACGAAGCTGCAGGCTCGGGCGGTGATCACCTCGCCGATCCGACCGGCGGCGATGAGTTCCTGGGCCATGAGAATCTCGGGCCAGTACTGCGCGTTCTCCGCGACCATGAAGACGGTTCCTGCCGCGGCTGCGGCCGCGAGTATCCGATCGCACGCGTCGAGCGTGGGAGCCATGGGCTTCTCCAACATCACGTGCAGCCCCGCGGCGAGGGCGGTGGTGGTCACCGACTCGTGCAGGTGGTGGGGAACCATGATGTCGACGGCGTCGAACCCACCGGCGGCAATGGCATCGTCGAGCGAAGTGAACACGGCGGCGCCGGTGCGTTCCGCGATCTGCTCGGCCTGGGTGCGGTTGGGGTCGATTGCCGCGGTGACGCGGATTTGGGGCACCGCGGTCTCGATGGAGTGGAGATGCCACTCCGAGATCGCGCCACACCCCACGAACGCCAGATTTAGCACCGTGCTCATGATGGTTCGGCCTCCGACGGAACTGCGAAACGCTCACAGTATGCGGCGAAGTGTTCCCGAATCGCCCCAGTACTCAGCCCGAGTTCCTCGGGCGTATAGCGATGCGTGCCGTGCTTGCCCTGAGGATGTTCAACGAGATGCGCGCGCATGGGTGCGGCACTCGCAACGGACAGTTCGCTGCCGAACGCCGCATAGATGTTGGCGACCGTGCTGAGGGGATCACTGACCAAGTCTGCGTACTGCACGTCGAAGAACCCGCCGTTGCCGCACCGGTCACGATGTTCCATCAGACGGTCGGTCATCGTGGCCAGCGTTTCGAACCACTGGCGCGGGAAGTGATCGCGCACGTCGGAGTGCGAGAGGGATTCCGGATGAGAGTTCGCGGAAAGGCTTGCGCTCGAAGGCACCGTGCGGAGTGGGTCGCGGTGGAGCACCACGATTCGGGCATCGGGGTAGACCGCCCGTAACGCATCGAGCGCAATGAGATGGCCCGGAGCCTTCAGGCTCCAGCGCCCGGGCGCGGTCGACTGGAGCACGCGAAGCGCGAGGCGGTGGTATTCGTACGCGGGCACCATGTCGCAGTGATGCAGCCACTCGACGTAGGCCGGGACTCGAAACAGCCCATACCAGTCCTGGGCGCGGAATGCCTGAGTCAGCAGCGCGACGCACTCGGTGGGACCGTCGCCGGGCTCCCAATGCACCGCTTTGAGCGCGGGGACCATCGAATAGATCGACTCTTGCTTCTCGACCTCCGCGGCGATGCGAACATCGGTGGTGAACGTTGCGGTTGTAGGGGGAGGAATGGAGTTGAGTCCCTCCCACTTCATGAGGGGCCGATTCTCGGGGTCGGCGGCGAGCAACTCGCAGAGCAGCGTCGAACCGGTACGCAACATGCCCACCACGATCAGTGGTGCAACCACGGGCGCGTGGTGGGCCTCGGGGTGCCGTCGCCACCAGTCGATGACGCGTAGGCGATTCTCGAGCCGTTCGGCAATCCAGGTGCGCAAGATGGATCGGCCGATGTCGTTCAGGTCGGCTTCGGCCGCGACGGCAGCGAGGAGCACCGTGAGGGCATCGCGCCAGGCGTACTCGTCGCCGAAGTCGGTGAGTCCGGTCGTCATGACGGCGGAGTCGACGACCTCATCGATCCCGACGGTGTCGGTCATGCTCGTCGTCGTCGTTTCGCGTGAGCGATCTGATCGCGTAGCCATCCGGCGAGCCAGAAGTTTTCCGCGTCGGTCTGGGCGAGGAGGGCCTCGTGCGCGGCAATATAGGCATCGAGTGCCGGGCCGTTGTCGGGGTCACCGACCAACACGAGTTCGAGCAGCTGAACTGCTGCAACCGCTTCGTCGCGCTCGATACGGGCGCGGGCCGCCGCCACGATGACGTCCGCTCCGCCGGCGAGCGCGACCACCTCGGGTCCAACCGCATCCGGCGGTACGGCGTACAACTCGGTGGTGGACCGGGCGTGGAACCACCCGGCGTAGCCCTCCCAGATCGCACGAATGGACCACGACACCTTCCCGTAGCCTTCGCCCACCGAAATCGCGTCAGGCGGCACGACCTCGCGCATGATGGTGTGGAGGTCTTGGCCTTCGTTCATCCGGCGGACCGTCTCGTCATGCACCCACTGCACGCACTCGGCGAGTCGATCGAGCTCAGACCGGATGGTGGCGGCCCCGACGATCGGGTCGAAGTGACCGGTGCCGAGTACTTCAGGTTCGAGCGCCTTGACGGTTTCGACGGCGTCGAGGAACGGAAGGGCGAAGCGGAGCCGATCGGCGCGCAGTGTGACAAGGTTGGGGAAGTGGCCGAACAGCGCGGAGAACACGTTGCCTACGAGCGCAACCCGAGTGTTGGGCAACCACACAACCATCGAGTCGACCGTCTCGCCGCCCGGAGTCGAGATGCACTCGACGCGCGTCGAACCGAGGTCGATCTCGTAGCGATCCTCGAAGAGCACGTCGGCAGTGGGAGTGGACTGGGCGGGTATCGGCGAGTCGGGTGGCTGGGCCTTGATGAACGCGTCGGCCTTGGCGATGGCATCTGACCAATACGGCTGTGACCGTTTGACTCGGAACCGATGGATGCGCGCGTCGTCGGCTTGGCAGAACGGATTGTTCGCCTGCGCAACGAGCTGGGTGCCCGGCTCGCGGAAGGTATCGACGCCGCCCACGTGATCCACGTGACCTTGGGTCACCAGGATGTATCGGACCGGGCTGTGATCGACGGCGTCGAAGAGCCGGAGGTGATGGCCGGACTCGAAGCCCATCCCCGTATTCACCACGATGCGTCCGACATCCGTCACGATCAAATAGGAGTTCGAGAGTCCGGCCGAGAGCCAGACGCCCTCGGCCACCGGCGCAGCCGCGGTCGAGGAAGCAGGGCGGATCTCGGAGGCGGATGGGCGGTTGCGAATCAGCTCCGACGGCATGGCGGGGCACCCTACGGGCGGGGGTCACCCGGCGTCATCTGCAGCCCAGTCGCCAGGTCAGTTCGGAGCTGGTGTTTCAACACCTTGCCCGAAGCGTTGCGGGGGAGCGCGGCGGTGAACTCGATCCGCCGAGGGGTCTTGAACCCGGCGAGTTGATCACGGCAATGGGTGATCAAGGTCTCGGCGTCGACGGCCTCGCGCGCCACCACCACCGCACACACCTGCTCGCCCCAGCGGTGGTGGGGGAGGCCGATCACCGCCACGTCCTTCACCGCCGGGTGTTGGAACAGCACCGCCTCCACTTCGCGGCTCGCCACGTTCTCGCCACCAGTGACGATCACGTCCTTCTTGCGATCGACGATCGAGATGAGCCCGTCGTCATCGATGCGGGCAATGTCGCCGGTGTGAAGCCAGCCGCCATCGAGTGCATCCGTGGTCGCGCGCGCATCGTTCCAATAGCCGCGCATCACTTGCGGTGCCCGGATGAGGAGTTCGTCGTCCGGCGCGAGCCGGACCTCCACTCCGGGCGATGGTCGGCCTGCCGCCGCGAGGAGTCGCTCGTCACCTGACGCGGCGCCGCGATGGTCATCGGGGCCGAGGAACGCGGCATTGCCGGCGAGCTCGGTCATGCCGAAGCCCTGCGAGCAGTCCCAGTTCCAACGGTCGATCACCCGTTGGAGCACCGGCGCCGGAATCGGTGAGGCTCCGTAACCGAGGGCCCGCACGGTGGCCAGGTCGGCATCGTCGATGTCGGGGTGGTCCAACAGCATTGCGATCATCGTGGGTGCGAGCGACAGCATGGTCACGCGGTGCTTGCGCACCAGGGCGGCCAGGCCGACGGGATCGAAGCTGCGTTGCAGCACAATCGGCCGAGCGCGGCGGTGCGCGACGAACACGTTGTAGCCCGCCACGTGACAGAGCGGGAACGGGGTGAAGAGGACGTCGTCCTCTTCGACGGGCCGCGCGGGGAGTGTGGCTTCCACGGCTGCGAGCAGATTCGCGTCGGACAGCATCGCGAGCTTGGGCGTCCCCGTGGTCCCGCTCGTACCGATCAGCCAGGCAACGTCGTGGTCACTTCGAGCCCTCGGCGCGCCGCTCTCCTCAGCGTTTGTCGGTTCGGTGGCGGTAGGCGCCGCAAATACGACAAGCGCGGGAGTGGGAGGGACGCTGAACGGCACCATGGGGACCGACGAGTCGCAGCGGTCGAGCAGCGCCGGGTCGCCGAACAGGACCCGAGCGTCGGCCGCCGCGATGGTGGCGCGCCACTCCTCGGGATGGAGTCGATGGTTCAGGGGCACGAGGATGCGATCAGCCAGCGGGGCCGCGTAGTAGAGCTCTACGTACGCAACGCAGTTTTCGGCGAGCACGGCCACCCGATCCCCGGCCTCGGTCATCGCCGCGATCTGGGCCGCGCGCGCCTCGACCCGCCGGAGGAGTTCCGTGAACGTCACGGTCTCCTCCGCGGTGACGACTGCCGCGCCGTCGGGCGCTTGGTGCACTGCGTCGGTCAGCAGATCAATGAGCACGGTGCATCCTCGCGAGCGACCGATCAGGCCGCGCGTGCGATCAGGGCCTCGATATCGGCCAGGTGATGCTCGGTCTCGTGGAGTGCTTGGGCGGCGAACGCCGTGCGGTACGCAGCCGCCGCGCTCCGCAATCGTTCAGGCACGTCGGTTGCGCTGATGAGATCCCACGCAAACCCGCAACCCTCGCATCGCTCCATGTGTATCAGCCTCTCATCCGCGTTGCCTCTCACCGAACGTACCCGAGCCGGAGCGAGGAACGAGCAGAGGCGAGCCGCGAGGTAGGCGCAACGCAAGCCGCGAACGGAGGGACTACCGCGCGGAGGGTGAAGCCGGACGAGCAATTGTGAAGTCCGAAACCCGCTAGCCAAGATCCACGGAGTCTGCGATGGTGGTCGAGTGATGCCGGACTTCGAACAGTGCTACCGGGCCGTCGAGAGTAAGGACGCCCGCTTCGACGGGTGGTTCTTTACCGCGGTGCGGACCACCAAGATCTACTGCCGGCCGAGCTGTCCGGCTCGCACTCCGCTTCGCAAAAACGTCGAGTTTCTTCCCACTGCGGCAGCTGCTCAACGGGCCGGATATCGCGCGTGCAAGCGGTGTCGGCCCGACACGTCGCCCGGCTCTCCGGAATGGGACCCCAGGGGTGATGCGGTGGCGCGTGCGATGCGCCTTATTGCCGATGGTGTGATCGATCGTGACGGAGTCGGGGGACTCGCGCGGCGGCTGGCGTACAGCGAACGCCAGATCAATCGCCTCCTTATGGCCGAGGTGGGGGCGGGTCCGTTGGCGTTGGCCCGAGCCCAGCGGGCGCAGTCGGCGCGCGTCCTCATCGAGACCACCGATCTCGGCTTCGCCGAGGTTGCGTTCGCTGCAGGCTTCTCCAGCATTCGCCAGTTCAACGACACGATCCGCGACGTCTTCGCGGTCACGCCCACCGCGCTGCGCCACCATCGCAACATCGTCGCCGAACCGGGCACCGTCACCGTGCGGCTCGCAGCGCGTCCACCGTTTGATGGAGCGGGTCTGGTCGCGTTCTTGGCGCTGCGTGCGGTCGGCGGCGTGGAAGCAGTGATCGGCGGTTCCTATTGTCGCTCGCTCGCGCTTCCCCACGGCACTGGCGTGATCACGGTCACGCCGGCGGCCGATCACGTGGTCGGGGCGTTCCGACTCGATGATCTCCGGGATCTCAACGCGGCGGTGGCGCGTACCCGTCGTCTGTTCGATCTCGACGCCGATCCTCAGAGCGTGAACGCCGCGTTGGGCAACGACCCGATGCTCAGACCATTGGTGAAGGCTCGCCCCGGGCTCCGAGTGCCGGGCCATCCCGATGGCGCCGAGCTCGTGACCCGCGCCGTCATTGGCCAGCAGGTATCGGTCGCGGGCGCCCGGACGATCGCGGCCCGGCTTGCGGGACGGTTCGGCAAACCGCTCGACGCGCCGGCGGGTTCGATCACGCATCTGTTTCCCAACGCTGCTGCGATCGCTGCGGTTCCGGTCACGGAACTGCCGATGCCTCGTGCCCGCGGTGAGGCGCTGCGAACGGTCGCGGCGGCGATCGCCGATGGTGACCTCACCATCGACCCGGGTGCGGACCGAGACGAGCTGCGCGCGCAACTGGTTGCGCTTCCCGGCATCGGCCCCTGGACCGCGGAGTACGTACTGATGCGCGCGGTGGGAGATCCCGATGCGTTCATGCCCACGGATCTCGGCGTCCGTCACGCGTTTGTTGCGCACGGCCTCGACGCGAACCCGCGTGCCGTCATCGCTCGGGCCGAGGCATGGCGGCCCTGGCGCGCGTACGCGAACGCTCACTTGTGGGCATCCATCACGAAGGAGACCTGATGTCGAAATACTCCACCTACGAAGGCCCCGAAGGACCGTTGTTGCTCGCGGTCGATGACGACGGCCGCGTGCTGCGGTGCCATTTCATCGACGGTCCCCTGCCGATCGAAGACGGATGGGAACGCGACGATGCCGCGCTCGCGTTTATGGCGCGCCAACTCGACGAGTACTTCGCGGGGACGCGCGTCGGTTTCGATCTCGAACTCGCGCCGCGTGGCACCCCGTTCCAACTCGCGGTATGGGATCAGCTGTGCCGGATTCCGTACGGCGAGACGATCTCGTATGGGGAGCTGGCGAAACGGGTGGACCGGCCCGGCGCGGCGCGCGCCGTCGGGTCAGCGAACGGTCAGAACCCCATCGCGATCATCGTGCCGTGCCATCGCGTCATCGGTGCCGACGGTTCCCTCACGGGTTTCGGCGGTGGTCTCCCGTGGAAGCGTTGGCTTTTGGCCCGCGAGCAACCCCAAGGAATGCTGATCGACGGTTGACGAGCCTCGGCTCCCCTGGACATAGCCGCTCTCCATCAGGCACGGTGACGTTGTGACGCTCCGAGACGCGATTCCTTACGACGCAGCCGGAGTCCTCACTGAGATCGACCGCGACTTGGTTCCGCATCTCGACGGGCTCCCGACTGCGGCCGTCGACTTGTGCCGCGTCGCTCAGTCGCTTCTGGTCTCGCCCGATCTCGCCGGTGGGTTCGGCATCCCCGAGGAACGGCACACGGAGCGGTCCATCCGCAGGGCGAGTGAGATCGTCGCCACGCTCATGGCGTTGGACTCGACCGCGCTGCACGAGCCCCGTCCCCATGCAGCATCGCGTCGTCGGTACGTGTCGACACTTCACGGTCTTGAGCGTCGCGTTCCTCCGCCACCGCGGTTTCGCTGCTCGCGCTCGCTGTGGATTTGCTACGTACTTTGTTCCTGATAAGTACGTGGATCACTGGGTCGTCGAGTGCTGGGATGCGGCGGGGGATCGGTGGGTTCGGATCGACTCGGAGATGCTCGGGTTCTCGATCGTTGGTGCGCCCGCAGATCTCGGCCCGGGCGAGTTTCTCAGCGGCGGCGAAGCGTGGGTCCTGTGTCGAGATGGTGGAGTCGACCCGTCGCGGTTCGGCGTCCATGGCGCTCCTCACGCGTGGGGAATCGGTGAGATACGCGGCAACGCGATTCGAGATCTCGCCGCGTTGAACAAGATCGAGATGCTCCCGTGGGATGAATGGGGACGCATGGACGCGTCGTACAAGGGTGAGACCGGCCCTGACTACGACGAACTGATCGACACGGTCGCCACCGTGTGCGCGTCGAACGACCCGGCCGCGATTCGCGAGCTCTACGCCACCGAGGAGTTGTCGGTTCCGCCCGACATGATCGTGTAAGTCGCGAGCGGATTCGACCAAGCAGAACGCTCCGCGGAACGTGGCAATTCCTGGAAATGTAAGACCGCTCGGCTTCGGCAGCAGGTCCGAGCGCGAATCAGGCGCTCCGCGGAACGCCTACGAATCTGTGGATCGGTTCGTCGTCGGGTTCTGATGACATGCCGCCTGGGTGCGCGGTTCGGCCTCGCTGGCCAGCGCGATTCTGCGTTCATTGTGCGTCTGCCACGTAGAGCGGTGGCGAACGCACAATGGACACGGTTCGGGTGTCATTAGCGCGCGCCTGGGGGGCTCGTGTCGTGTTCGGGTCATGGCTGATCTGGCGTTCGATGGGCGCGGTGGCCTCGGGTCGGACGCCCACCTGCGCCGGGTGTCATTGACGAGCGCCTGCTGTGCTGACGTGTGAACGCGATCGGTGAGGGCCGAGAGTCGCCGTGTGTAAGTGTCGCGAAATCTGCGCCACGCGTTCGCGGACGCGTGATTGCCAGTTTTTGACACGTTCCGCGGAGCGTCCTGCGGCCGAGGCACTCCGCCTCGGATGTCATTGCCGTGCACTTGGGTGCATTGCCCCTATCCCCGGAGCGTTTGTCGGCTGGTGTGCGGTGAGCGCATCTGAGGTGACAAGCGGTCGCGATCCGCTCGGGTGACATTCCCGCGCCCCTGGGTGAACGGTGCGAGGTCCCGGGAGACGCCGGGGTCCCGGGCGCGCCCGAGTCGGTGGCGTCCCAGACGTGAAAAGGGCGGGCACTTTCTTCTTGACCGCGATGGTTGTGTGGATCGCTGCCTGTTCGGGTGACGCGTCGCCAAGCGGGGACTCCTTGTCTGACGGGTTTCGTGTGCCGCACGGCGCGCGCTTGATTGGACGCGTAGTGCCCGAGTTGCAGAGCTATATCGGCATCCCTGGCGCGGGCCGGCCCCGTAGGGCATGGACAGCGAATCTGGCGGTGAGCGGGAAGGCCGAGCGCGTCTATGGCGACCTTCGAGCGCAGGCCCAGCGGGCCGGCTTCGGGAACGTGGCGAGCGTGGCGCAGGCGTTCCACACATCCGCGGACCCGGGTGCGTTCGGCGGCGGTTCGGACTCAGGCGCGCACCTCGTCACGTGTTCGGGTCGTGGCGGTGCCCCAGATCTTGACCCGAATCACCAGGAGCGGTCGGTGCAAATTGAGGTGGTCAGGTGCGCGTCGTGTCGACCCGCGACCGGGATCGGACGCGTCCTCTACGACGCGGGTTCCGGAACCGGCGATACCGGGAGCGTCAAGCATTTGGTCGCATCGCAACGCATTGACCAGCTCACGCTTGACGAAGGCGCGACGCCGCGGCCGATCCTCTATGTCGCCCACTGCCGTGCGACGTGGTGGAGGGACAGCTCCGTGGGTTGGCCAGATCAGCCGCGCCTGGGAGTCGACTCGCCATTGATTTCTACCCGCCTCCAGACGCTGGAACGGCGAACGATCGCCGCCAGATGCTCGGCCAGAGACTGTTCCGTGTTGGTAGCGGCGAAGTATTCAAGCTCGTGCTCAATCTTTCCGAGGCGGCCAGTTTTGTTCGATCGTGCGGTTGGAAAATCGATGAGATAACGAGCTTGCGAAGTGCTGCGACCTCGTTGGTCCCGCGTGAAACTCGGCTCCCGGTGAGGTCGGTCAACGAGCACAAGGCGCTCGTCGCCGCAGCGCTCCCGGGCTGACCATCTATCGCCCCCACATCTAACCCTCGACTTGCTCGGGTGTCATTAACGCGCCCTTGGGTGCGCTGACGTGTGAACGCGATCGGTGAGGACCGAGAGTCGTCGTGTGTAGGTGTCGCGAAATCCGCGCCACGCGTTCGCGGACGCGTGATTGCCAGTTTTTGACACGTTCAGCGGAGCGCTTTGCGGCCGAGGCACTTCGACTCGGATGTGATTACCGCGCCTGGGTGGCGTCGTGTACGAGCGCGATGCTGTGTTGTTGACGGGTCCGCGGCGATAGCGTCTGTTCCATGCGTTCGTGGCTTGCGCTGTCGTGCAGCAGCGCCGCTGCCGCCCGCTCGGGTGTCAGGGTGCGCATTGCGTGCGCGGATGCCTGACGGTCGGCGGCGTACGGTCAGGGCGCAGTGACGAGTTCCACCGTGTTCGAAGCGAGGCCGCGTGCGAGTGTGGCCAGGCCGCGATCAAGGGTTGCGATCGAGCCGCGGTGGCGACGGCTGAGCGCGAGGAGCTGCGCATCGGTGACCTGGCGGTGGCCAATGAGCCGATCGTGGGGGAAGAGACGCGAGGTACTTGGTTCCAGATCGTCGATCCAGAAATGATGCGCACCAACCGCGCGGAGCGCGACCAGGAACGCGGCCGACTCCTTGGGAAGCACGGGCTCGCCGACCACCTTGGCGTTGGCCGAGATCCGCATGAACCCCAACTCGGTGATGGGACACGTTGCCCAGCCGGTATCCGCGCGGGCGTCGAACCAGGCGACCGCGAGATCGTGAAACGTGTGCTCCGGCCACGCGAGCGCCACGAGCAGGTTCACATCCGGGAGTGCGATCACTCGTCGTCCAACGCTTCGCGGACGCTCTCCTGCGTGATGGCCGGTGCGCCGGGCCGCGCCGCGAAGGTTGGGACCCGGCCGACGTGGCGGGTTGCCACCCGGCGCGCGTCAAGGCCTGCGCGAGAGAGCTCTGAGATAACTGCACCGATTGCGACGCCGCGTTGATCGGCCAACTCTCGAGCCACGGCGAGCACGTCGTCGTCCAGGGTCAGGGTTGTGCGCATGCATCAGATGTTAGAACATCAGATCCCCACCGGGTCCGCAGTCCCGCCGCCGCCAAGAAAGATCGTCATTTCGCGTCGACAACGGATCACGCGTCACCCTTGACTTTGGCGCACTGTGGGGGTCTGAATGCCATAGGTTCTGCGCCAAAGTCGGTGGGTGGGCGCGGAACCGTGAACGCGTGAGACGATGCGCGCATGGCTCACGACCCGATCACCGCGACCACGGTGCAAGACGCTGCGCACCTCGAACCGCACTTCATTTTCCCGGACGCCGAGGCCGCCGCGGCCGCCAAGCTCGCGGCCCGTACGCGGCCTCCGAACGTGGCCATGATCGTGTTCGACGACGTGGGCTGGGGCGACTTCGGTTGTTACGGCGGGGGAGTGGCGGTGGGTGCGCCCACGCCGAATATCGACCGGCTCGCACGCGAAGGCAAGCTCCTGACGAGTTGCTATTCCGAACCGAGTTGCACGCCGTCGCGAGCGAGTCTCATGACCGGTCGTCTGCCGATGCGCCACGGCCTCATGCGCCCGCCGATGTACGGCGAGGCGGGGGGGCTGCAGGGCGAGGTCACGATCGCTGCGCTCCTCAGCAACGCCGGGTACGTCACCCAAGCCGTCGGCAAATGGCACATGGGGGAGAACAAGGAGTCCCAACCACAAAACGTGGGCTTCGACGATTTCTACGGCTTCCTCTCCGTGTCGGACATGTATACGGAGTGGCGCGACCCGTACTTCTTTCCGGAGATCGTTTACTCCGAAGAACGCACCAAATGGATTGAAAACCAGCCGTTCAGTAAGTGCTTCGTGCACGCCGAGAAGGGCGGTGAGATCGAAGAGGTCGAGGAAGTCACGATCCCGGTCCTCTCACTCCTCGACGACATGTGGTGCAAGTACTCGCAGCAGTTCATCGAGCGGATGGCGGGCGGCGAGCGGCCGTGGTTCCTGTACCACTGCACGCGCGGTACGCACTTCGACAACTACCCCCACCCCGATTTCCTCGGGTCCTCTCCGGCGAAGCATCCCTACAAAGACACGATTGTCGAGCTCGACGACATCGTCGGCCGTCTCATCCAGACACTCGAGGACACCGGGCAGCTCGACGACACGATGATCTTCATCACGTCTGACAACGGCCCCGAGATGGAGACCTGGCCGGACAGCGCGTACTCGCCGTTCCGGTCATCGAAGGGCAGTACCTGGGAAGGCGGTCAACGCGTGCCGGGCGTGGTGTACTGGCGCGGGATGGTCGAACCGGGCCAAGCCACCGACGGCATCTTCTCGTTGCTCGACTGGTTCCCGACTCTGTTGCGGTTCGCCGGGGCGACCGACGCGACACCGGACGATCGATACATCGACGGCGTGGATCAAACGTCGTTCCTGCTGGGCGACGCCGCCGCGTCCAACCGCAAGTACCTCTACTACTGGCTGGGGACCACGTTCTCCGCCGTGCGATGTGGTGAGTACAAGATGATGCTCGCCTCCACCTCGGACGACGACCGCGACATCCAGAACTCGGGCGGCTTCTCCGGCGTCACCCAGAAGTACACCTACTCGCGGTTGTACAACCTGTACTTGGACCCGAAGGAACAACATTCGTACATGATCCGCAAGATCCCGTACCTCGACGCGTTCACCGCGGGCCTCGGACAGCACTTCCGCAGCTTCGGGAAGTACCCAGCCAAGGTCGTTATCGGTGGTGTGGGGTGACCGCGCCGGTATCCGAGAAACGACCGGCGTTTGGGCGCGGCGCGCTCATCGCCCTGGCCGTTGACCTCGCGTGCATCCTGTTGTTCGTCGCGCTCGGCAAAGAGAACCATGGCGTGCAGCGCGGCGCGGGTTGGTTCTTCAACGTCTGGTGGCCGCTCGCGGTGGGTTGGCTCATCGGGATGCTGGTGACCAAGGTGTACACGCGTCCGGACCGGTGGCCACTCCGACTCGTGGGCACGGTCGCGATCGCGGTGCTCATCGGCGGCCCATTGCGAACGCTCACCGACCGGCCGCTCTACAGCGTCTTCACGCTCGTCGCGTTCGGATTTCTCAGTTTGGTGACGGTCGCTTGGCGGTTCCTCCGCATCGCATTCCGCCAAGCCCGCGCCACGCCCGCGTGACCCATCCGTACCTCAGCGCGCGCCTCCAGGGGTTCGGCACCACGATCTTCGCCGAGATGTCGGCGCTGGCAGTGGCCACGGACTCGATCAACCTCGGTCAGGGGTTCCCCGACACCGACGGTCCAGCGGAGATCGCCGAAGCTGCGATCGAAGCGATCCGCGCCGGACACAACCAGTACCCGCCCGGCTTGGGGATTCCGGAGCTACGGAGCGCGATCGCCGAGCATCAGCGGCACTGGTACGGACTCACTCACGACCCAGCCGACGAAGTCCTCGTGACGGCCGGCGCCACCGAAGCGATTGCGGCCACCTTGCTCGCGATCTGCGAGCCGGGCGACGAGGTCGTGATGTTCGAGCCGTATTACGACTCCTACGCCGCGTGTGTCGGGATGGCGGGCGCGACCCGCAAAGTCGTGACGCTCCGAACGCCGGACTACGCCTTCGATCCCGACGAACTGCGCCGGGCCATCACCCCGCGCACGAAAGCCATCCTGCTCAACTCACCGCACAACCCCACGGGCAAGGTGTTCGACCGCGCTGAGCTGGAACTGATCGCGAACCTCTGCATCGAGCACGACCTCATCGTGATCACCGATGAGGTCTACGAACACCTCACGTACGACGGCGCCCAGCACATCCCGCTCGCGACCCTCGCCGGCATGCGGGATCGCACAGTCACCATCTCGTCGGCCGGCAAGACGTTCTCATTCACGGGCTGGAAGATCGGTTGGGTGTGCGCGTCGCCGGAACTCGTGGCGGCGGTGCGGACCGTCAAGCAGTTCCTCACGTATGCCGGCGGCACGCCGTTTCAACACGCGATCGCAGCCGGATTGACGAACCTCTCGGACGACTACTACCGAGACTTCGCCGCCGACCTCAGCGCGAGGCGCGACCTCCTCATCCACGGCCTGCAAGCCGCAGGTTTCGACACCTTGACGCCGCGCGGTACCTATTTCGTCACCGCGGATATCCGACGGCTCGGAACGATCGACGGTCTTGCGTTCTGTCGTGCGCTCCCGGGCCGTTGCGGGGTGGTCGCGGTCCCGAACGTGGTGTTCTACGACAACAAGGAAGCGGGTACGAGCCTCATCCGCTTCACGTTCTGCAAACGGCCAGAAGTCCTCGCGGAGGCGGCAGCCCGTCTCCTCACCCTCTAACTCCACCAACTTGCGCCATTTTCCCACCTATATGGTGGAAAAATGGCGCAAGTTCGGCCGTCGCGGGGGCAGTGTCTCACCCTATGGGTTGAATGTCCGGATGTATCGTCTCGCGGAGTTTGCATCCAAGAATCACGGCATGTTCCAGCTGGAGCACGCTCGCATGGTTGGTCTGACCGACCGCCAGGTCCACGTCGCCCTCGATCGAGGGGTCGTCGTCCGCGTCTTTGGCCCGGTGTATCGGTTCGCCGCAGTTCCACCCACATGGCAGGGGCAGCTCCTTGCTGGCTGCTGGGCCGGTGGGTTCCGGGCGTTGGCATCTCACCGGTCGGCCGCAGCCGTCCATGGTCTTCCCGGTAGTGACCGAGACCTCGTCGAAATCACCTGCCCCCGGTGGCGTCGAGCTCATCATGACGGCCTCATCGTCCATGAACTCAAGGACCTCTGCCCCGACCGCGACGTGCAGATTGTCGCTGGCATCCCCGTGTCCTCGGTGCCGTTGACGTTGCTCGGCCTCGCCGCGGTACGGCCAGCCGTCGCCGAGCTCGCCCTCGAAAACGCGCTTCGACGGAAGCTCACCACGCTTGAGGCGGTCGATGACGTGCTCGAGCGACTTGGCGGCCGAGGGCGGCGCGGAAGCGTCCGCTTGGGCCGTCTCGTTGCGGCGAGGCCGCGGAACCTGCGGTCCGCGGATAGCGAGATGGAGACACTTCTCTTCGCGGCGTTACGTCGGCATGGGCTCCCGTTGCCGCAACGCCAGGTCATCGTGAGCCGCGCCGGACGCTTCGTCGGTCAAATAGACGGCGGTTGGCCCGACGCACGGGTGGGTTACGAATACGACTCTGACGAGTTTCACACGGGGCGTGTGGCGACGGCGCATGACTCCGCGCGGCGACACAGACTCACCGTGGCGGGCTGGCTCATGGTCACCGTCGTGAAACCGGACCTTCGATCGGGTGGCACGCTTGCCTGCGCCGCACTCCAAGAGCTATTGCGGCAACGCGCCCCCTGAACTTGCGCCACTTTCCCACCTATACGGTGGGAAAGTGGCGCAAGTTCGTAAGGGGTCACGAACCGAGTTTGTCGACGACTCGATCGGTTTGCGCCTTCTGCTCATACACCAGGCGGGCCAGCCAGAAGCGTAAGAACGCGGCGATCGAGCCACGCAGGAACAGGGCGGCACCCACCACGCAGAGGGCCAGACCGATCAACGCGATGATCGTGGCATCCGACTGGGTGAGGGGGTTGGTGGTGCCGTGCGACTGCACGTACCCGGCGATCGTGACGATGATGCCGATCACCATCAGCGTGGTGCCGCCGCGCAGAAAGAGCCGGTCGCGTCCGGCCGCGGGATCCCGCACCTGCATCGCGGCGATGTCCTGCTTGAACTGTTCTACCCGCTCCGGGTGCTCGATCATCTCGTCCTCACTCCATGGTTACGCTTCGGTTCGAACATCAGACTTGATTGTGCTTGTACCGTCATGTGGGTTCACCGCCGAGGTACGCGGAGGACAGGTCGTCGGCCAACTCCGCGGGAGTTCCGACTCGAGCGATTCTCCCGTGCACCATGACCGCGGCGAGATCCGCGACGCCCAGCACCGTGCTCGCGAACTGTTCCACGACCAGGATTGAGACGCCCTCACTCGCCACTTGGGCCACGATCGCGTACAACTCCTCCACAATGATGGGTGCGAGACCCATCGAGAGTTCGTCGAGCAGGAGCACGGCGGGTCGGGTGGCGAGACCGCGAGACATTGCCAGCATTTGCTGCTCGCCGCCCGACAGGGTGCCGGCGAACTGGCGTCGTCGTTCCTTCAGGCGCGGGAACCGCTCGTAAGCCTCGGCTTCGACCGCGCCGAAGGTGATTCCGGCGTAGGTCATCATCCGCAGGTTCTCGCGCACGGTGAGGTTGGGGAAGATGCCCCGACCCTCCGGGATAAGGCACAGTCCGCGCCGGACCAGTTCCTCGGGCGCAGTGCCGTTCACGCGCCGACCCGCCACCAACACATCGCCGGAGGCGGCGGGATGGAGCCCGGCCGCGACCCGCAAGGTGGTGGTCTTGCCGGCACCGTTCGGACCCAGCAACGCGACGACTTTGCCCTGGGGGACTTCGAGGTTGATGCCGAACAGCACATCGATGCGGTCGTAGTCGGCGCGTACATCGCGGAGTTCCAGCAGGTTCACGCGCTGCCGCCCAGGTATGCGGCAAGCACCGCTCCATCGCGCTGGATCTCGGCCGGCGTGCCCGACGCGATGATCTGACCGAAGTCGAGCACGTGCACGGTTGCGCAGACGCCCATCACGAGATGCACATCGTGTTCCACGAGCACGATCGCCATGCCTTCGGTGGCCAGCTCGTGGAGCAACGATGCAAATACGATGGTCTCACTCTCGTCCTGGCCGGAGGCAGGTTCGTCGAGCAGGAGCACCTGCGGTTTTGTCGCGAGGCATCGGCCCAACTCGACCAGGCGGCACTGGCCGGTGGGGAGAGAGTCGACCCGAGCATCCGCGACGTCGCGCAACCCGACCCGATCGATGATGTGTTCGACGATCGCGGCGGGGTCGTCCTTCTCGCGGGACCAGCCCTTCCGGATGTCGGCCGCGACACGGATGTTCTCACGCACACTGAGCAAGGTGAACAGCTCGAGCCGTTGGAAGGTGCGAGCGAGGCCTTGGCGGGCGCGCTTCGTGGGCGACATATTCGTGAGGTCACGTCCGCCCAGCCGTACGCGACCACTGTTCGGCGGGAGCAGTCCCGTGATCACGTTGAAGAGGGTGGTTTTGCCCGCACCATTCGGCCCGATCAATCCGGTCACGACGCCCGGTTCGGCGGTCAGGTTCACCGAGTCGAGCGCGATGTTGCCGCCAAAGCGGACCGTGGCGCCTACCACGTTAAGCAGCGCCATGGTTCTCCATCTGCGCGGTCCCCAAGACGGCGTCCATGGCGACGACGTCGGCCTCGGTCCACTCACGATCGATGCCGACCCACTCCAGGGGCGTGCGGCCGGGTGAGGATTCGAGCTTCGCAAGTATGCGCTGCTTGGAGGCGCTCGATACCGTCGCGATCACAGATGCCACCAGTGGGATGACGACCAGTCCGCCAACGAACGTCCAGTTGTCGATCGCGTCGACGAGTCGGAGGCCGTACAGCGCGACGAGCGCGAGCGTCATCACCAACAGCGCTGACGGCGAACCGGCAAGCGGAGCGAATCCCTCTCGCATTTGGCTCACCGCTCCGTTGGGATTGCGACCGAGTCCGATCCCGGTGGCGCCGGGTAGGAGGGGGACCCAGCGCACCAGGCTCGGGAAGAGGGTACCGATCATCGGAAGCACCGCGTAGAGCGAGATGCCGGCGAACAGCGCACCACCGACTGCGCCGATACCCCCCACCACGCTGAGCGCGAAGACTTGCAGGCTGTTGACCAGGTCAAATTTTCCCGCCTGAATGGTGGTGAGCTGGGTGGCGTACAGCGCGCCGCCGAGACCGGCGATCCCGGCTGAGATCGAGAACACGAGGAGCTTGGTGCCGAAGAGGTTCATGCCAAGCGTGGCGCATGCCGCCTCGCTGTCCTTCATGGCGATCAAGCGCCGACCCAACCGGCCGCGGCGGATCGCAATGACGACCAGCGCCACCAGCGCGAACGCGACCGCGCCGATCACCATTTGCGCGCCGGGGTCGTCGAAGGTGGTTCCAAACGCCGTGAGCGGGTCGACCTTGACCGATCCTTGGGTGAAGAGGTCGACGTCGAACCATCCGAACACCGAGAACTTCGGCAGCGTGAAAATCCAGCGATCGAGGATTGTTGCGAAGGCCGCGGTCCCGAGTGCCAGGTAGATCCCGGAGAGCCGCAACGCGGGGAGTGCGATCAGGGCGCCGACCGCAGCCGCGATGAGTACCGCCCACACCAACGCAACGGGGTCGCCACCATGGCCGAGGTGCGCCATGACGAGGGCTCCGATGCCGGCGAAGCTCATCTGGCAAAGCGAAATCTGACCGCCGAATCCCACGAGCGGCACCAACGACAACGCCACGATCGCGATCGGAAAGAGTTTTCCGTACGTGAGTTGGTCGGGGATCGACAACGTAGTCATCAGTACCACTCCGCCGGCGGCCACCGTGCCGGCAAAGACGAGCGCGCCGCGCATCGATGGCATGGGGAAGAACTCGCGACTGCGGGTCATCCGGCCGCGTAGCCTGGGATTCGGCATCACCAGCAGGACCACGAAGAGCAGTACCGCCGGGCTGGCAATGCGAAGGCCCGGGAGGTACTGGTTCTGAGGGAGATACCCGGTGAGGTAACCGTCGGTGAGGCCCACCACGATGGCGCCGAGGAATGTGAGGGGAAGGCTGCGCAGACGCCCGAAGATGGCGGCGGCGTACGCGCTCACGATCAGCAGGCTGAGCGACGGCGCGTCGAGCACCACGTTCGGTGCGATCAAAATGCCGCCCACTGCGGCGAGTGCCGTGCCCAGTGCCCACGCCAACATCGACACGCGGTTGGGGCGCGCACCGTTGAGCGCAGACAGCGACGGATCGTCGACCGCGGCGCGCATCGCGATGCCGAAGCGGAATCGGGTGAGCCCTATTCGCAACACGATGGCCACAATGATCGCGACCGCGATGGTGATCGCCTGATGCCACGTGATCGTCGTTGGCCCGAGCTTGATGGTGCCACTCGATGCGAAAAACTTCGACATGGGTCGGCTCACACCGGTCGGCCAGATCAGCTGCGCCAGCCCGATCATGAACAAGAGCAGCGAGATCGACACCACGAGTTTCACGGTGTCGGTCGTGCCGCGCAACCCGCGCATGACCACCACTTCGAGGATCACACCGAACAGTGGCGCCATAACGCCGAGGATGAGGACGAGCACCACCGGAACGGGCCATCCCCATTCGAAGCGGAGCTGCCAATACGTGAATGCCGCCAGCATCCCGGCCGCGCCATGGGCGAAGTTGAAAATTCCCGTCGTGGTGTACGTGAGGACGAGTCCGCTCGCGATGATTGCGTAGATGGCCGCGAGGCTCAGGCCAACGATCGTGAAGGTCAGGAACTTGTCCACTCGGCTCCAGGTGGTTCGATCCCGAGGTCGACCCTGACGGTCGGCCTCGGGATCACGTGACGGCTGGTGGTCGGACTACTTGACGTCGGCCATGGTCTTGCCGACGTCGGCCAGAGTCACGCCCTTCCCGTAATCACCGGTGAGGGTGTACACGCCCTTCGGGTCACAACGGAAGATGCCTTCGGTGGGCTTGAGGTCGGGCACGACCTTGAACCCTGCCGAAGAGGCAATGAAGCTCGTGAAGCACGGTGAGGCCTTGCCGGCGCTCAGGTCGACCGCGGCATGGAGACCGCCACCGGTCCACTCCTTGATCTGCTTGGCGTTGTCGTACACGCATCTGCGGGTGAGGTCGTTGCCGCAGTCGTTGGCCGCAGTCGCGAACAACATCCAGGCGGACCATGCTTGGAGACCGAGCAGCGCCTTGGCCTTGCCCGATGGCAGATACTTCTTGAAGGCGTCCAGGTATTCCTGGGTCGGGCTGCCCGGCTTCGCGGTTTCGAACGGGCTGAAGATGCTACGGACGTAGACGTCCTTGACTGCCGCTCCGCCGGTCTCGATGAGCTTCTGGTCGTAGTGGTTCGCGTCGACGCGAACAAAGTCCAACTTGTAACCGATATCGCTCACAGCTTGTAGGAGCTTGGCCAGGTTTTCGGGCTCGCCGGTCCACAGAAGCCCCTTGACGCCCTTGTCTTTGAGGCCTTGCGCGTACGGGGTCCAATCCGGCGGACCGGTGGGCGGGTACACGTCGTTGTAGACGCCGGTCCAGCCCAATGATTTGACGGCCTCATCGCCTTGCCGGGCGACGACTTTGGTGGAGTCGATGTCACCGGTTAGCACTCCGTAGGCCTTCGCGGCCGCGGGGTACTTCTTGGCGAGGTAGAGGTAATCGCCGATCGGGATCGAATCGATGGGGTTCGGGATCGGTTGGACGAGCAAGTCGGCACCGCGAGCTTGCGAGCTGACAACGAACCCGGAGATGTCGGGCATGGTGCACTTCAACCTTGTCTCCACACCGTTCTGGTCGAAGACCGCACCGCCGCCCACCATCACGAAGTCCTCGGCGCAACTCTGGACCATCTTGGCTTGCACGTCGAAGAGCGCGGCATCGCGCTCGTCCACGACGATCTTGCGACCGTTGATGCCACCGGCGGCGTTGCACCACTGCGAGAAGACCTTGGCGGTGTCGAAGAACTCCTGGTTCAACCCCGGGCGACCGGTAAATCCGGCATCGGAGAACGTAGCGACGTGGATGTCGGACGCGGTGACGCCGGGTGCCGGCGACCCGGACGGGCTGGCCTTCTTGCAGACGACACCACTGGTGCCGAACGAGCCGTTCGTGCCGGAGGCGGGGGCTGCAGCAGTCGTTGACGAGGTGTCACCGCTCCCCGACGGTGAGCTGCTTCGCCCGCACGCCGCGAGCACGAACGCGATCGCACAGACGAACGCCAACCACCGAAATCGCTTCACGAGTCCCCCTCATTAGTCATTGCTATGACTTGTCTGGTATCTGACGACTCGTCAGATTGCCAGACAATGCCCGCTCCGCGGGGTCAACGCAAGAATTGGTCTTCGAAATCCCGGAGGGGAGGTTCTGCTGAGGGGTCCAGAGTGGCGCGAGCGCGGGCGAGCGAGTGCTCAACGAGCGCGGTCAAGACCGCCTTCACGTCGTCGCGCTCGCGCGCATCGCCGATCAGAATGGGGACGTCGGCGGCCAGGGCCAGCGCGTCGCGGACTTCGAGTTCGGTGTGGAGCGCGATGCCGTTGAAGCGGTTGATGCAGACCACAAAGGGAATCTGGCGTCGCTCGCAGTAGTCAATGGCCGGAAATGACACCTCGAGCCGACGGGTATCGACGATGACCATTGCGCCCACGGCTCCGCGGGCGATCTCGTCCCACATGAAGGAAAACCGATCTTGGCCGGGTGTGCCGAAGAGGTAGAGGACGAGGTCGTGGCTGATCGTGATGCGACCGAAATCCAGCGCAACGGTGGTTCCGGTCTTGTCCGGTGTGAGGAGGGCGAGATCACCTACCGGGCCCACATCGGTGAGCGCTCCCTCGGTGTGCAGCGGTTCGATCTCGGAGATGGTCGCGACCGTGGTGGTCTTGCCGACACCAAACCCGCCGCACACGAGGATCTTGAGCGCGGCCGGTGCGTCAGAGAGCACGGACACCAGCAAGGAGACGTTCGAGGAGTTCGACGCGGCCGGATCCGGGCGCGGTCGGGAAGTCCGCCGCATCGATGCGTAGTGCCGCATCGGCTGCGAGATCTGCCACCAAGACGCGGGTGACTCCAAGTGGGAGTCCCAAGCGCGATGAGATCTCGGCGATGGAGCGGGGCGTGATGCAGAGCTCCATGATGTCGAGTGCCTCGGGTGGGATTCGTCGCCCCGATTCCCACGCCGGGCCCAGTGTCTGGGCCATGGTTTCCACCGGGAGTTCATATCCTCGACCGCGGGTCCGCCCGCCCGTAATGACATACGGGCGGGAAAGTCGGGGGGTGCCGATCATGGTCACGATGTGAGCTGCGATCGCAGTTCAGCAACGAGGCCGGGCGTGAGCGCGGCGCCGGCCCGCTCTACGAACGTTGCCATCTCGTAGGCCACGAGGCCGATGTCGGAGGGTCGCTCCGCGACGGCCGCGAGCGCCGAACCGTCACTAATCCCCATCACGATCAGCAGCGCGTGGTCCATCTCAATGATGATTTCCTGCACCGCGCCGGCGCGCATTGGCTCGCCCGCACCGCGAGCAATGCTCAACAATCCCGCGGTGACGGCTGCCAGGCGATCCGCATCGCCGCGCTCCACATCACCTGACATCGCGATCAGGAGGCCGTCGGAAGAAACCACGACCGCTTCGCGGATTCCCGGAACTCGTTCGGCGAGATTCACGAGTAGGAATCCCAGCTCGTTGGTTGAGGTCCTCGTCATAGGACGTTATTCCTGTCTTGGTTGGGCCTGTCGAGGTTGGGCCCGTCGTGGTTGGGCCCGTGTTCGTGGTCGTCGTCGATGGCGCGGCGGCGGCCCGCTTGGTAGCGGGCAACCAGTTCGAAGACCGCCTCCGGGGCACGAGTCGCGGGCGCGGTCGGGGCCAAGATCGGCTGTTTCTCGGGCGGAACCGGGGTTCGCCGGGGGAGCGGCGGGCCGGGCTCGGCGGCCATCGCTCCCGGCACGGCTGGCCCACCTCCCACGATCGCTCGGCCGGGGCGGTGACGCGGGTGTCGAGGATGGCGTCCGTTGCTCGGCAGCAAGTCGAAGCTCCCGTCGAAGGTGACCGGACTGAATCGCTTGGCCGGCTCTGGTGGTGGGTCTGACCGAGGGGCAGCAATCGGTAACGCCGGTGCGATCGGTGCAGTCACGGGCTCGGGCAGCTCGTCGGTGAATCCGGTGTCCGCGTCGGGTCCCTCCACCCCGTCGGATGCGATCCACGAGTCGGCATCGCCGATCAGTGCGGGATCGTGGTCGGGGGTGTGCATCATCGCGAGTGGAACGGTGATCACCGCCGACGTTCCGACCTCGGCCGCGCTTCGCAACTGCACCTCGACTCCAATCCGTTCGCAGAGCCGCGCGACCACCACGAGCCCGAGCGATCGCGAGAGGTCGAACCCCGGAAGTGGTGGATGGGCAAGCAGCTCGTTCAGCTCATCGAGGTGGTCAACCGGAATGCCGATGCCCTCGTCCGCGATCGTGAGCTCGAGTCCGTTGGGCCGTCGACGCGCGCCCACGAAGATACGGGTATCCGGGGAGGAGTAGTTCGTCGCGTTTTCGAGCAGTTCTGCGAGGACGTGCGTGAGGTCGACCGCGAAGCGCCCGAGGATGTCGACATCCATTGGGAGTCCCACGATGTCGATCCGGGCGAAGTCCCCAATCTCGGAAGCCGCGCCTCGCACCACGTCGAGGAGGGGTGCAGATTGCACGTGGGTCCGTTGATCGTCAACGCCGGCAAGAACGAGGAGACTCTCTGCGTTGCGGCGCAGCCGGGTGGCCAGGTGGTCGAGCAGGAACAGCGAACTCAGGCGATCGGGATCGCGTTCGGTCGCCTCGAGCGCGTCGATGATTTCGAGTTGGCGGTGAAGGAGAGGCTGGTTCCGGCGCGCCAGGTTCACGTAGACGTCGCCGATATCGTGGCGCTGGATCTGCCGCTGCGCTTCGACCCCGGACGCGGTGGCGAGGTCGAAGTGGTGGACCGCACGGGCAATGTCTCCGATCTGATCGCGTGTCCGAACCGCCACGGGTTGCACTCCCGTCGTCGCGTCGCTGAGTTCCATGGGTGGGTCCTGCTGGCGTCGAGCGAGAGCGGTGGCGGCGCCGAGCACATCGCGGATGGGGCGGGTGATGGCTCGGATGAGCAATGCACCGAGGATCAGGACGAGCGCAACGATGCCGGCGACGAGCAGGGCTGAGTGGAGGAGCCCAGCGCGTGCGGCATCGCGGACGACCGCCACGCGGTTTGCGGCAGCGGTGTCCAACGTGCGGCTGAGTGTTCGGAGCGCGCTGAGCTGGCGGTCCGATGCTCGAAGCCATTCTGCGGTCGAGATCAGGGGCAGCCGTTGTACCAGTGCAGCACCGCGGAGTCTCGCGACCGCGTTGGCGGCGGCACCGAGCTCGACGGTCACTAGGCCGAGGGTTGCGGTCCGCCGGTTGGCGACCTCGAGCGCGACCGGGCGATTCACCCGTTGATCGGTCGCGCCGAGCGTGAGCCGATCCGCGAGAGGCGCGGTGATCTCGCCGCGTTCGATTCCGGTCGTCAGCGTGGCTTGCTCCTGCGCCGCGCTCACCTCTACCCGCGTCGCGCGGGTCTTGGCTCGCAGGTCAGCGGCGAGCCCGCCCGGCGCAGAGTCGGCCGTGCTATCGAGCGCGCGCGTGATGGCACGTTCCAGCGCGTCGAATGCTTGGAGGGCGGCTAAGTCGCTCAGCGTGCGCTGATCGATGCGAGTCCGATCCTTTTTCACGGCGGTCCAGGCGTGGACGACGTCGGTGACCCTCAATGCGGCACCGGTGTGACCATCGGCAGCCAGCGCGGCACGGTCTCGAATCAGCACTCGGGCGGCGCGGTCGGTGAGCGGGCGCGCCGCGCGCAGCGCGTCACGGGCGCGACCGTTGCCCGACGCCAGGTACCACGCCGACTGGGTCGCCTCCTGCTCGGCGTCGCGCACCATGTCGGTCAATCCGGCCGCGGCGCGCGCCAAGGAAGGAGCCCGTTCGGCTCGGCGCCAGGCGTTGATGCTGGGGAGAAGCGAGGGGACTGCGAGGGCCAACGTCGCGCCGAGCGCGAGCGCCACGAGCAAACGCAACTTGGTGCGGAGCTTGAGCCGACGGAGCATGGTCAGGACCTGAGCAGGGTGGAGTCGATGAACTGCCGGGTTCGTGGCCCGCCAGCTCGCGTTACCGTCGATCCGCTCGCGCCCGCTTCGGTCACTGCTGCTCCGCCCTGGGGAAAAGTTCGTCACTCTTGGTATCAGCCGCGGGGCATTCTGGCGGACAAATATGGACAAATGCAAGTATTGAGAAGCAGGAGCGAATGCTTCGCGTGGTAATCCCCAGCCACCTGTGGATATCGACCGCTCGAGACGCCGAGGACCTCTATTCCTGACTTGACAGGTCGGGAATAGACGGTAGGCTCGATGCGTGAACCAGTTTTTCGATTTTCCGAACCCGGTCGATGAGATATCGGCTCGCCTCGTCGCGTGTGGCGTCGTCGTGATGGTCGCCACGATGTTGGTGCTCGATCAGTGGTGGGTCCTGGTGCCATTGGTGTTCGGGTTCATGGCCCGAGTGGCGGCCGGACCTCGGTTCAGCCCGCTCGGATTGCTCGTCACCCGGATGATCCGGCCGCGGCTCGCGCTGGTCCCTCGTCTGGTTGCCGGCCCGCCGAAGCGATTCGCGCAGGCGATGGGTCTCGGGTTTTCGGCCAGCGCCGCGGTCTTGTTCCTTGCAGGCATGGCCACAGGGGCGACCGTCGTGCTGATCCTCCTGTTGGTCGCGGCCAGCCTCGAAGCGTTCGTCGGCCTCTGTCTCGGCTGCAAGGTCTTTGCAATGCTCATGCGGTTCGGCGTGATTCCCGACGATGTCTGCGTGGAATGTGCCGACTTTGGATCACGCCTCCCCGCGTGACCGGTGGCGGCGCGCGTAGCGTGCCGAGCCGTGGAGACCACTGAACCGGCCAAAACTCGCCTCCCCGACGCAGGGAGGGTCACGAGCGAACTCCTTGCCGATATCGACGCGCGGCGAGCGCGTGAACCCGATGTGCACGGCGCGCGCCTCTTCGGTCTCGTGTATCCGACGGGTCGTCATGATCTCGAGGAACTTGTCCTCGCGGTCAACAACCGCTACCTCTTCGGCAACGCGCTCAACCCGTTCAAGTTCCCTGAGGTGGCACGGTTCGAGGGCGATGTCATTTCCATGACGGGTGGACTGCTGCACTTACCCGAAAGTGGCGGCGGGTCCATGACCTCAGGTGGCACTGAGTCGATCTTGATGTCGATGAAGGTCAACCGCGAGCGGGCTCGGGAGCGTGGCATCGAACGTTCACAGATCCTTGCGCCGATCTCGGCCCATCCCGCGTACGCGAAGGCCGCGCACTACTTCGACATGGATCTCGTTCGCGTCCCGCTCGACGCCCACTACCGCGCGGATGTGAACGCACTCCGCGAACTCATCGGCCCGTCGACCGCGGTGGTGGTTGCCTCCGCGTTCAACTACCCATACGGCGTGATGGACCCGGTCTCGGAGATGGCGGCGCTCGCGGCTGAGCACGGAGCGGGATGTCATGTGGATGCGTGCGTCGGCGGTTTCATCCTGCCGTTCCTGGAAGCCCTGGGCTACGACGTCCCTCCGTGGGACTTTCGGGTGGAAGGCGTCACCGAGATCAGCGCCGATGTGCACAAGTACGGGTACGCGCCGAAGGGTGCCTCCACCGTGCTTCACCGCGACGCCGACTGGTTCGGCCACCAGTACTTCATCTACGACGACTGGCCGTCAGGCTTGTACGGCTCGCCGGGCGTCGCGGGCGCGAAGCCTGCTGCGCCGATTGCCACCGCGTGGGCAGTGATGCAATCGCTCGGTCACGATGGATACGTGGAGATCATGCGCGGCCTGATGGAGACCGTGGCCAAGGTGCGCAATGCGATCGACGGGCTGGATGGCATCGAGATCGTGGGCAACCCGATCGGTCCTGTCTTCGCGATGAAGTCCGACACGATCGACCTCTATGCGGTCGGTGATGTGATGGACGAGCGCGGGTGGCACGTGAATCGCAATACCGATCCGCGGGGGCTGCACATGATGTTGTCTCCCGCGCACGCCGCGGTGGTAGATCATCTGATCGTGGATCTCATCGACGCAGTGACCCATCACGGTGAATCCCTCGGCAAGGAGGCCCGGTACTCATGACCCCCGAAGATCTGGTGCAGATCGAAGCCATCAAGCAGGTGAAGTACCGCTATTTCCGGTTCCTCGATCTCAAACAGTGGGACGACATCGCGGAACTGTTCGTGCCGGAGGCCACGTGCGCCTACAGCGCCGGTGCGTACTCCTTTGAAGGTCGGGATGCGATCGTCGACTTCTTCCGTCGTTCGATGGGCCGAGAGACCTTCCTCTCGTCGCACAAGGCCCACCACCCGGAGATCACGCTGACGAGCAGTGACACGGCCACCGGAATCTGGTCTCTCGACGACTGGGTGATCGACACGCAGTGGGAGCTCGACATCCGCGGAGCAGCGTTCTACACCGACGACTACGTGCTGCGCGACGGCGAGTGGAAGATCCTGCGCACCGCCTACAAGCGGGTCATGGAAGAGTTGTCGCCGCGTTCTGGTCGTGCCGGGTTGCAGCTCACCGCCTCGTATTGGGGCACGGGCGGGCGGAGCTCGTTGCCTGCACCGGATTGACCAGCACCTCCTACCAACGGAGTTTTCGTGAGTGAGCAACCTGAAGTATTCACACCGGGTCCGGCGGACGAGGGCCGCCACGAGCCCGGAGCGGAAGAGCTCTGGGGCGAGTCGTGGTATCTCGATTGGGCTGCGCCCGACTGTTCTTCCGGCGGCTATGTGCGCCTGGGGTTGTATCCGAACCTCGGCATGGCGTGGTGGTGGATCGCGTTGGTGGGTCAGGACCGTCCGCTGGTGTTGACCGTTGAGCACGAGATGCCGTGCCCCGACGGCATGGACGCGCTCGATGTGACAGCGGACGGCACCGCGTACGCACTCTCGTGTCCTGATCCATTTCGCGAGTTCCGGGTGACGAGTACCGCAATGGGCGTCGTGCTCCCCGATCCGGCGCAGGCATTCCACGGGCTGGAAGGTGAGCGCGTGCCGGTCGCACTCGACCTCACGTGGTCGTCACGCGCCGAGGTGTTCCCGTACGAGATGACAACCCGCTACGAGATCTCATCGTGGGTCACGGGGACGGTCACGATCGGCGACGAAACCATCACCGTCGATTCCGGCGGACAACGCGATCACTCTTGGGGTGTGCGCGATTGGTGGCTGTTTCCGTGGAACTGGACATCGGGTGCGTTCGAAGACGGATCGTTCGTACATGCGGCGCGTTCGATCATTCCGGACCTCGACGTGTTCGCAACCGGGTACACCGTCGACGCCGCCGGTGCATTGACTCCGGCCGCAGTGGTGGAGAACGCCGTCGACATCGACGACGAGAAGATCCCCACCGCGGCCCGGCAACGGATTGGTGATGTTGCGTTCACCACGGAGCCCGTGGGTCACGCGCCGATCCTGCTCGTCGCACCCGACGGCCGCGAGACGCGGTTCCCGCGCGCGATGTGTCGGTACAAGACCGCGGCCGGCGTCGTTGGCACCGGCTGGACCGAATACAACTGGCCGCCCGACTTCCCTTCCAAATCCTGAGGCGCCGGGACGTCGCGTTGGTCACGCTCACCGGCCCGGTGTTCGTCGAACTGACCGTGCTGGTGCACCGTGGGGGTACACCACCATGGTCAGTTCAATGCCGAGCCCGATTGAAGTGGTGAGTGAGGCCGCGCGGCCTATTGACGCTTTGTGGGTAAGTCGCCACGATGCGTGGTCTTATGCGAGCCAGGGGGGCGGCATTCGCAGTTCCGGCCATGGTCGGAGGCTGCTGGTGGCAGGCGCATCGAGCCGCGCATGCGCCTCTCCCCAACTTTGGTGATCTCGACCTCACCGGCTACTACGGGGACACCGGAATCGACGCGTCGGAGCCGGTTCGGGTCGCCGTCATCGGCGACAGTTCGTTGACCGGTCCCGGCCTTGATCACGCCCGCGAAGTATTCGTGGCGCACGCCGCCGCGCAGCTCGATATCCCGCTTCACCTCACGCGGTTCGCGGTGGGCGGATCGCGCGTTGCTGACGTCCTCCATCGTCAGCTCCCCGCGGTGCTGGCGGCGGCCCCCGATGTAGCGGTGATCTCGATCGGCGCGAACGACGCGATCCACTCCACACCGCTTGCTCGCTTCGAACGCGACGTCCGTGCCGTGGTGACTGCACTCGATCGAGCGGGGATCGAGACCCTGATGTGTGGGCTGATCGACCTGTCGGTCATTCCTCGTATCCCCACAGCCCTGAAGCCGATGCTCGGCCTCCGCGGCGCTGCCTATGAGCGCCGCAAGGCCCGAGCCACCCACCCAGCCGCGCGCGTAGAACGAGTCGGCGCCGACCGACTCACCAACCAAGCCTTTCGCGCGCGCGGCGAGGAGTTCTTCACCGAAGACCGATTCCACCCGAACGCCGCCGGTCACCGCTGTCTGGGCGACGCGCTGCGTCCCCACCTCGCGGCTGCGGTGCGGCGTGCGATGCTGGGCGCATGGGAGACACCGTCCTTTACGAGCTCGACGGGCACGTCGCGACAATCACCTACAACCGTCCCGACGCGCTCAATGCGATCAATGGTGAGCTCCGCCAGGACCTGAATGCTGCGTGGGAACGGTTCCGTGCGGACGAGGATGCGTGGGTGGGCATCGTCACCGGTGCCGGGCGCGCGTTCTGTGTGGGTGCCGATCTGAAGGACGGGCGCGGATCGGTGGGGGAGTGGCCGGGCTCGTTTTGGGAGATCCCGTCGATCAACTCCTTCGAGAGCGGCATGGAGCTGTGGAAGCCGACGATCGCCGCGGTACCCGGGTATTGCCTGGGCTATGGACTCACCGCGGTCTTGCGTTGCGATTTTGTGATCGCGGCGGACGACGCGGAGTTCGGCTTTCCCGAGGTGCGGCTCGGGGTACCGACGATCGTGGGCTCGATGCGCTTGCCGGGTCGGGTCGGCTGGTCGAACGCCATGGAGTTGTTGCTCACAGGCGACCGGGTGGACGCGAGTGCTGCGAAGGACATGGGGCTGGTGTGGCGCGTCGTCGAGCGGGATCGATTGATGGACGAAGCGCGCACCCTCGCTCAGCGGCTGGTGCAAGCGGCGCCACTCGCGCAGCGCGCCACCAAGGAGATGGCCGCACGCGGTCCGCGTCTGCCCTGGGAGGACGCGCTCCGCATGGGTGAGTCGATGCGGCGCGTGGTGGGCGCGACCGAAGACGCGGGCGAGGGCATGACCGCACGCCGTGAGGGTCGCGACCCTCAGTGGCGCGGCCGATAGCGTCGAGACCCATGGGTCACAACATCATCGAAATCGTTCGGGACACGACCGTGTCACCCGAAGCGGTCTGGCGTTGGCTGGCCGACGCGTCGTCGTGGAGCGAGTGGTCCGCGCTCACGAGCACCAAACTCGAACGTGAGGGTGCACCGGAGCCCGACGGGGTCGGAGCGATCCGCAAGTTCGGCCGCAATGGTGGGTCGAGCCGGGAAGAGGTGGTGGTCTTCGACCCACCACACCATTTCGCCTACGTGCTGTTGCAGGGACTCCCGATCCGCAACTACCGATCCGATGTCACGCTCACCGCGATCGGCGTGGGGACTCGAATCACCTGGCACAGCGAGTTCGACGACAAGTTCCGTGGAACCGGTTTGATAATGCGACCCTTCCTCCGCTTCGTCCTCTCCGATATCTCGAAGCGCCTGGTTCGCCAGGCCGAGCGCACGGGTTGATCCGGTACGCTTCCGGACCTGCCGGGGGAGGCAAATGTGAAGAATCAGAAGTTTGGGCGGCGAAGTGTCGCGCTGATCGCGATCGGTGCACTGGGGTTGACCGCGTGCCGGGTGCCGGGCCAGTGGTTCCCGGGTCACGGCGCGGCCAAGCCGTCGGGCGTGCACATCGTGTCACCGACGAACGCAACCCAGGCCCCCGCTTCGGGCGATATTCCGATCGACGTTCGGGTCGACGCCACGCTCGACCCCGCCACCGTCAAGGTGTGGGTGATCGCGGGCTGGCCGGACCCGACGGCCACCACCAGTCTCCCCAGCAACCGACTCACGCGCGATGCAACGGGCGCCACTGCCGAGCTGCACGCTGCCGATCTCACGCCCGGATTGGTCACGCTCAAAGCGCGCGCGGACCGCCGCGATGGAACCGGTCGGGAGAGCGGATACGCGAGCGTCTCGTGGGAGCCGAACGTCGAGACCGCAACGGCCGATCGCTGCGATCCGATCGCGGCGAAGAAGTGTCTGATGCCGTTCCCGAACGACTTCTTCACCGTGGCCGACGCGTCGAGCGGAACCGGTCGGCGAGTGCATTTCAATCCCGCGTCGATGTTGCGGAACTCGAGCGACGTTCCGGTCGACCCCACCGAGTGGAATCGCAATGACGGTTTCAGCCCGGGTGCGATGATCACCACGTTCGTGCCCGGCCTCGATCTCGGCCGAACCGGAGCGGCACCGATCACCGATATCGGTGCGTCGCTCCAGCCCAACCAACCGATCCTGCTGCTCGACGCAACGACGGGGGAGCAGTGGCCGATCTGGTCCGAACTCGACAGTCAGGCTGATCCCGTCGACCAACGGTCGCTGATCGTGCGCGTGGCGAAGAACCTGCCCGAGGGCCATCGGTTCATCGTCGCGATGCGCGGCCTGCGCGACGGTGCAGGCGCCCTGATCGAGGCCGAGCGTGGGTTCTCGCTGTACCGCGATGCCGTCCCCACGTTCACGCCGGAGATCGAGGCCCGGCGTCCGCACTTCGACCACGTGTTCGCGGAACTGGGGCGCTTCGGGGTCGATCGGGCGAGCCTCACGCTCGCGTGGGACTTCACCGTCGCCAGCGAGCACAACCTGGCGGGTCGGATGTTGCACATTCGGGACGACGGTTTCGCGTCTCTCAACGGTGCCGCCCCGGCGTTCCAAGTGACGAGCGTGGAAAACAATGTGGATGATCGCATCTTCCGCCGCGTCACGGGGACGTTCACCGTTCCGAACTACCTCACCGGCGACGGCGCGCCCGGCAACGCGTTCAACTACGCGCCCGGTGCCGGCATCGATGCGCTCCCAGTGCGCAACGGTGACTTCACCGCGGAGTTCATTTGCAATATTCCGCGGTCAGTGACCGCGGATGGCAACGACCCGGTGCTTCCCGGGCGTGGCGCGATCTACGGCCACGGTCTGCTCGGGGATCAGGGCGAGGTGAACGCGGGCAACGTGCGCACGATGGCGAACACGCATCGCTTCGTCTACTGCGCGACGAAGTGGAGCGGGTTCGCCGATGAAGACATCGGCATCGCGGCGGCCACGCTGCAAGAGCTGTCGAGCTTCCCGAAGGTTGCCGACCGCACGCAACAGGGATTCCTCAACCAGCTGTTCCTGGCGCGCCTGGTGAAGGACCCGCGCGGGTTCGCGTCGAGCGCCGCGTTCCGCGCTGGCGCGGGCAACACCGCCGTGTTCGACGGTTCGGTGTTCTATGACGGCAACAGCCAGGGCGGCATCCTCGGCGGTGCGCTCACCGCGCTTTCCACCGACTTCACTCGGGCGGTGCTCGGCGTTCCGGGGATGAACTACTCAACGCTGTTGCAACGCAGTTCCGACTTCGATCTGTACGCGTCGATCCTGCGCCCGGCGTATCCCGACGAAGTCGATCGCATCCTCTGGTTCTCCGTGGTCCAGATGTTGTGGGACCGGTCCGAGGCCGACGGCTATGCGCAACACATGACCGACAATCCGTACCCGGGTACACCGCGCCATCAGGTGTTGTTCGACCTCGCGTTCGGCGACCATCAAGTTGCGAACGTGACGGCCGAAGTGGCGGCGCGCACGGTGGGCGCGCGTATCTTGCTGCCCGGTCTTGCGCCGGGCCGCAGCACCGACGTCGCACCGTTCTGGGGGATCACGCCGATCTCGTTCCTACCGTGGAACGGCTCGGCGATCGTCTACTGGGATAGTGGGACTCCCGCACCGCCCACGGGCAACCTCGCGCCGCATGAACCGGAGTTCGGCGCCGACCCGCACGAATACCCGCGGCGGGCCGTAGCCGCCCAACAACAGAAGTCCGACTTCCTCCGCAATGGCGGCGTGTTGGTCGACACCTGCGCAGGACTTCCCTGTATCGCCCCACCCGCCTGATCCCGACGTCGGGTGATGGGACGCATGCGTGAGTGGTGTGGTTGCGTCGCGCGTCGGCGCGACCGGACGTCCATTGTGCGGATATCGCCTCCACGGAGGGAATCCGGACAATGAACGAGGGAATCACACCGGATGGCGTCGCTGGGGCATTCCGCTCGCCATCGCAGCACTGCCTATGACGTTCTGGACCTGCACGACATGGCGCAGCTCGTTCAGCTCGGCATTGCTGCGTACCAGCGTGACCAATAGCTGGAGGACAAAGGTCGCCGGGTGACGCCGGTAGGGTCGCGTGATGCGTGTGGCCGCGGTGCAGATGACCTCGACGCCGAACAAGGATCGAAATCTCGCGACGGCCGAGCGGCTCGTCGTCGAGGCGGCGGACGCAGGCGCCGAGTTGGTGGCCCTTCCCGAGCTGTTCAACCGCTGGGGGAGTGCGCGGGAACTCCGTGAAGGCGCGGAGCCACTCGACGGTCCCACGACCACGTGGGCGCAGGAGATAACGGCAAACCGGAAGATCACGCTGCTTGCCGGCAGCATCGTTGAACGCAGCACCCAGGGGGGTCGCGAGCATCTTCACAACACATCGTGTCTGATCGACCCGACCGGTTCGATTGTGGCCACGTACCGCAAGATCCACCTGTTCGATGTGGACGTTCCCGGCGCGGTGCATCGCGAGTCGGCCGTCATCACCGCGGGTGATGAGGTGGTGGTGGCCGACGCCGGGCCGCTGCGGATCGGCATGGCCATTTGTTACGACCTGCGGTTTCCCGAACTGTTCCGCGCCGTGCTCGACCGCGGTGCGAACGCCGTGGTGCTGCCCTCCGCGTTCACCGCAGCTACCGGCAAGGATCACTGGGAGCCACTCATCCGAGCGCGCGCGATCGAAAACCAGGTGTTCGTGATCGCGCCGAACCAACGAGGCAGCAGCACGGAGAAGCTCCATTGGCACGGACGGTCGTTGATCGTCGATCCGTGGGGCATCGTGTTGGCCCAGGCGCCAGACCGGGAATGTTGGATCGCCGCGGATCTCGACCTGGATGCGCAACGAACCGTCCGTTCTACGCTGCCGAGCGGCGATCATCGCCGAACCGAACTCTTTGGAGCATGAGCATGACCGAGGCGAAATCACTGCAGATCTCGTGTGCGTTCCCGCCGGGACCCGATGTGGTTGCGCACGCGCAACTCGCGGAGTCCCTTGGCTACGAACGCGTGTGGCTGTACGACTCGCCCGCGTTGTACGGAGACGTGTGGGTGCATCTCGCGCAGATCGCCGAACACACGTCGAGGATCGGCATCGGTCCGGGAGTGCTCGTGCCCAACCTCCGCCATCCCGTCACCCAAGCCAGTGCGATCGCGACCGTCTCGGCGCTCGCGCCCGGTCGGCTCGCGGTTGCGATCGGCACCGGATTCACCGCGCGCATGACGTTTGGTCAGCGCCCGCTGAGTTGGGCAACGACCCGCACCTATATCGCGACGGTGAAGGGCTTGCTCGAAGGCGAAGCCATGGTGGTCGACGGCGCGGTCGTGAAGCTGATTCCGCCCGAGGGTTACCTCGATGTGGCGCCGGTGCCGATTCTCGTTGCCGCGAACGGGCCGAAGGGCTTCGCGGTGGCGCGTGAACTGGGTGACGGCGTGATGTCGATCTTCGGCAGCTATCCGGAGTTCCCCTGGTGTGCATTGCTCGCGTTCGGCACCGTGTTGGAACCCGGTGAATCACCGGGCTCGGAGCGCGCACTGCTGGCCGCGGGCCCGGCACTGACGGTGGTGTATCACGGCATGTACGAGGGTGATCCGGCCTCGGTGGACGGCTTGCCGGGTGGTCCCGAGTGGAAGGCCGCGCTGGAGCGCATTCCCGCGCATCTTCGTCATCTCGCAACGCACGAGGGTCATTTGGTGAGCGTGCCCGAACGCGACCGACCGCTGCTCTCGGGCGATGGTCTCACTGCGTTCACCTGGACCGGCGAGGCAGCTGTCTTGCGCGCCCGGCTCGACGCCAGCGCCGCGGCGGGAACCACCGAAGTCCTGTATCAGCCGTGCGGGCCCGACATCGAGCGTGAGCTGCGCGCGTTCATGGCCATGGCGTCGGCATGAGGCCGGCGGGAGTGTGGGGCATCGCGTTCGTTCTGTTACTCGCGGGCGCTGGTGTCGGCGTCGCTATTGGCAAGGTGACGGAGACGAAGCAGACCACGCCAACGACCACGACATCGACGACCAGCTCGACGACCTCCACAACCAAGCCACCAGCCACCACGACGACTGCGCCGCCGGTCACCACCACGACGACTGCGCCGCCGGTCACCACCACGACGACTGCGCCGCCGGTGACCACCACGACGATTGCGCCGACGACCACGACGACGACGAAGAAGAACTAGTGCCGCGTTAGGCAACGTTTGCTTTTCGTCGGCGCTTGATTCGACCCGGCGTTGGGTGATGCAATACTCCGGTCGTGGCGCTTTCCGACGATGTGGTCACGCTCCGGCCTTGGTCGAGAGATGACGCCGGGTTCATGGCGGAAGCATTCGCCGACCCCGCGATCCGACGCTTTAACGGCTTCCTCGACCGACTAGGACGCCCAGCTCCGCCGCTCTCAATCGTGGACGCGGAGGCCGTCATCGACGCATTCGCGTTGAACTGGCAGGCGTTTGCTACGACTCAGACACCATCTGGCGTTGCATTCGCAATCATGGACGCGAGGTCTGGCGACTTGGTCGGCTGCTGCGGCGTCGACGACTGGTCCAAATCGGACGTAGCGCAGTTCGGTTACTGGATCGAAGCAAGAGCGAGAGGACGCGGTTACGCGACTCGGGCGGCGATCCTACTGACGCGCTGGTTGCTCGAACTTGGCGCAGCTCGCGTCTTCTTGACGATCGTTGCGGAGAATGAAGCGTCGGTCGCGGTGGCGCGCCGAGCGGGGTTTGTTTATGAGGGAACGATGCGCTCACACGGCGTGTGGCAGGGCCGTCGCTGCGATGTGAAGTGGTTCGCTGCGCTGCCGCTTGAGTGGACAATGCGCGGGCCAGATGAACAAGCGTGATGCGACGGCAAACGTGTCGACCCGTTGCAGGACACCGCAAACGTTGCCCGACGCGGCACGAGCGGGCTGTAGGAGTTCTCCGGTTACGCCAGGGCGACGAGGTCGAGCAGACCGTCGGACCAGTAGTCGAGGTCTCCTTCGGGCATCATCAACACTCGGTTCGGCGCGAGGCGACCTACAAACTCCGGGTCGTGACTCACGAGGATGACGGAGCCGGGCCAATCCGCGAGCGCTGCGCCGATGGCATCACGCGATTGCGGATCCAGGTTGTTGGTGGGCTCGTCGAGTAGCAACAGGTTGTGTTTGCCGGTCACGAGTTGCGCGAGCGCGAGCTTGGTTTTCTCGCCGCCCGAGAGCGTGCTCGCGTCCTGGAAGGCGACGTCGCCGGTGAGGCCGAACGTACCGAGCAACGTGCGGAGTTGCGACTCGGGGAGGGGCACGTTGCGCAGATGGTCCATCACGGTCTTGCCTGCAATGATGCCTTCGTGTTCCTGCGCGTAGTAGCCCGCAGACACGCCATGACCGAGCGTCCAGGTTCCTGAGTCGGCCTCAGTCTGCCCGGCGAGGATACGCATCAGGCTGGTCTTCCCGGCGCCGTTCAGACCCATCACCACGAGCCGCTCGCCGCGTTCGAGCCCGAAGGTCACGTCGTCGAACACGCTCGGGCCGCCGTAGCCCTTGGAGAGTCCGTCGGCCTCGAGTACCACGCGCCCTGGCCGCGGCGGATCGGGAAACCGCACCGCCACTCGCTGTTCACGCTTCGGTCCACTCACTTGGTCGCGCACCAGCTTCGAGACGCGAGTGTCGATCGACTTTGCGGTCTTGGCGCGCTTCTCGGTCTGGCCGCGCATGCCGTCGGCGAGTTTCGAGAGGCGGTCGATCTCCAGCTTCTGCCGTTGTGCGAGCTTCCCGAGACGGGCTTCGTCGGCAGTGCGCGCCACTTGATACTGGGAGTACGTGCCGCGGTATTCGTGGAGCTCGCCGTTGTCGAGGTGCAACACCCGCGTGATCGACGCGTCGAGGAGTTCGAGGTCGTGGCTGATCACGAGGAGCGCGCCGCGGTACGAGCGAAGGAACCCCATGAGCCATTGCTTCGCGTCGTTGTCGAGGTGGTTGGTGGGCTCGTCGAGCAGGAGCAGATCGCTGCCGGCAAAGAGAATGCGTGCGAGTTCGACGCGTCGACGCTCACCACCGGAGAGCGCGGCGAGGGGGAGATCGAGGCGGTCGTCGCCGAGGCCCAGTCCCGCCGCAATCGTGCGGACCTCGGACTCGGCCCGGTACCCGCCGGTGTCCCGAAACTGTTCTTCGGCGCGGGCGAAGCGGGCGACGTCGCGCTCGGTGGCGGTCTCCTCCATCTGCAGGCGTAGCTTTTCCACCCGCAGCGCCATCTCGTCGAGACCGCGCCCGGAGAGCACGTGCGAAAGCCCGGTTGATTCAACTCCGGCACCGCGCGGATGCGGGTTCTGAGGGAGGTAGCCAACGGCAGTGGGGCGAGACACCATGCCCGCCGCGGCGGGTGCTTCACCGGCGATGACCTTGAGCATGCTGGTCTTGCCGGTCCCGTTGCGACCAACCAAGCCAACCGTGTCTCCTCGGTGCAGGCTGAACGACGCGTCGGCGAGCCGAACCTTGCCGCCGATCTCAACACTCAAACCTCGGACCTGCAGCATGTGCACCATGGTCGCACTTTCGAGGCGTGGAGCTGGGATCCATTCCCAATATCTCCGAGCCGCAAGGTCCGAACCGGCGCGGCTACCATCGGGTTACTCATCGGTAACTTACGGGGCCCGTGACCATGTCCGGGCGGAACGAGGAGCCAACCACCATGGCCGAGTACAGCCTCGATTTCAACGAGGACCAGCTGCAAATGCAGAAGTGGGTCCACGACTTCGCGGAGAACGTGATCCGACCGGCCGCGCCGGAGTGGGACGAGCGCGAAGAGACCCCGTGGGAGATCATCCAAGAGGCGGCCAACATCGGGTTGTACTCGGTGGAAGCGATCTCCTCGTTCTTCAACGACCCCACGGGCATCACCTTCGCCCTCATCAGCGAAGAACTGGCCTGGGGCTGTGCAGGTATCGGTTTGGCAATCCTCGGCACCACGCTCGGCGTCTCGGGGATTATGGGGAGCGGCACCCCCGACCAGATCGCAGAGTGGGTGCCGCAGTGTTTCGGCACGCCCGAGAAGATCCACGTTGCGGCGTTCGCCGTGTCCGAGCCCGACGCCGGGTCCGACGTCTCCAACCTGCGCACGCGTGCGGTGTACGACGAGGTTAAGGACGAGTGGGTCATCAACGGCACCAAGACCTGGATCACCAATGGCGGTATCGACAAGGTCCCGAATGTGCACGTCGTGGTCGCGTCGGTAGACCCCGAGCTCAAAGGTCGCGGCCAGGCGAGCTTCGTCGTTCCGCCCTTCACACCCGGTCTGTCGATGGGTCAGAAGTTCAAGAAGATGGGCATTCGCGCCAGCCACACGGCCGAGGTCGTGCTCGATGATGTGCGGGTACCGGGCAGCTGTTTGCTCGGCGGAAAAGAGAAGCTCGACGCCCGCATGGCGCGCGCCCGTGAGGGTCAGTCCAGCCGAGTTCAAGCGGCGATGAGCACATTCGAGTCGAGCCGTCCGTTGGTGGGCGCGCAGGCACTGGGCATCGCTCGGGCGGCCTACGAGTACTCACTCGATTATGCGAAGGAGCGCAAGGCCTTCGGCAGGGCGATCATCGAGAACCAAGGGATCGCGTTCAAGCTTGCGGACATGAAGATGGAGATCGACGCGGCGCGTTTGCTCGTGCATCGCGCCTGTTGGATGGGGCGCAATGGCAAGGAGTTCGCCGCCGGCGAAGGCTCGATGAGCAAGCTCAAGGCGGGCGAGGTTGCGGTCTGGGTCACCGAGCAGGCGATCCAGATCCTCGGCGGCTACGGCTACGTCCGTGAGTACCCGGTAGAGAAGTGGCACCGCGACTCCAAGATCTACACGATCTTCGAAGGCACCTCCGAGATCCAGCGCCTCGTGATCGCCCGCAGCATCTCCGGCATCCGCATCCCGTAGCCGGGCCTAGGGTTGCCCGGATCGTCGACGCCGACGTCGACGGCAACCTCGAGCTGGAGAGCATTGTTCCGCTCGACCGATTCGCTCGCGGTCGCCACGCGTGACGCTCTTCTGGGCTGACCGTCGGGCAGTCAAGGTTGGTGCTCGGGTTGCCGATGCCCTCCCCACCCAATCGACCGGCCCGGAGTCATCTCATGCTGTCATCTACGCAACCGTTGTCCGCCATGGCGCCCTGGCGCCGAACGGCGATGATCGCCTTGCTGATCGTGGCCGTCGCCATGTTTGGGCTGATCGTGACCAACGTCGCTAGCACCGCGGCGACGATCGGTGCGGTCATGGTCGTCGTGCTGTCGTTGCTCATCGGCCCCCGAAGCCCGTTCTTCAAGTCCGACCCCGCCTGATCGAGCGACGGGCCCCACCGTGGTCGGCCCACCTCACCCGTGGGGGCGAACCAGCTTCGGGCGGGTGAATCGGGCGCGGGTCAGCGCGAACAGCGCCGCATTCAGTAGCACGAAGACGAGGGCAGCGCCGACGGCGAGCAACCAGGGGCTGAGGGACCCGATGTCGGCGGCGACGTCGGCGAGGTCGCTTGATGCTCCATGGGGCAGGGCGTGAATGCCGGAGCTGATGCCGAACGCGACAGCTGCGAGTCCGACGCCGAGGGCACGCATGGCCACCATCGCCGAAGACGCGCGCAGCGCGACGAGGATACCGACGTTGGTCAAGGCGAAGGCCGCCAGCATGGCCAGCACCACACCCGCACCCATGTAGAGCCAGGGCACGGAGATGGCATCGCCCGGGTCGCCATGCACGGCAGTCCCCATGTCGCTTGCTATCACCGAGAGCACGATGGAAACGGTGCCGAGCGCGGTGGCGGTGACGACGGTGGCGAGCATCTTGCCGGCCAGGATCGCGTCGGCGGGGAGACGAGTGGCGAGCAGGGTCTCCAGGGTGCGGTGGTCGCGCTCGCCGGCGAACGAATCCGGCACCGACGTGAGTACCCACATCGCGGCGATCATCAAGCCGACGGCCATCACCCCGAGGCCGCCGAACTTGGCGCTGCCTGCGGAGAAGGGGATCGCCACCGACACGATGAGCATCAGCGCGACCGCTCCGGCCAAACCACGTTGTCCGCCATGACCGGGTCGCAGCTGGCTCAATTCTTTCCACGCAACCGTGGAGATGTCGTTCTTCATACGTCCTCATTCGAACTCGGCGCGCCGATGAGTTCGACGAACGCGTCTTCGAGGCTGTCGTCGGCGCGGATGACCTCTTCGATGGCGGCGCCGGCCTCCACCGCGCACCTCACGATTGGCGCGCCAGGGGCGTCCCGATCCGCGAGCCGGACCTCGACGTGCTCGTCGGTGCCGGTCACGTCAGTGACTTGGGGCAGCGCCCGCAGCGCCGCGACCGCGCCGTCGAGCCCGGTACCCCGCAGCGACAGCTGCGACGAGCCGGCCCGACGGCGGAGCTCGTCCGGGCTGGCGCTGGTGATCAGGCGGCCCTCGACCATCACCCCCACCTGGTCACACATGCGTTGGGCATCGTCGAGGTCGTGGGTGGTGACGAAGACGGTGGTCCCCTGTTGCCGGGCGAGGGCGACGATGTCGTCGCGCAGGGCGCGGCGGGCCAGAGGGTCCAGGCCGTTGGTCGGCTCGTCCAGGAAGACGACGGGCGGCTCGGCCAGCATGGCCCGGGCCACGGCCAGCTTCTTGCGCATGCCGAGGCTCCAGTCCGCCACGCGCTCCTGGGCACGATCGGCCAGGCCGATGTGTTCGAGCAGGGTGCCGGTCCTCGATGTGCGCTCGGCGCTCGACAGCCCGGCGATACGGCCGAAGAACTCGAGGTTTTGCGTAGCGCTGAGTCGGTCGTAGAGCCCGTCGTCATCGAGGAGGACCCCGCACGCGGCGCGGGCCGCGTCGCTCTCGGTCACGACGTCGTGTCCGGCGATCGACGCCGATCCCGCGGTCGGCGCGAGCAGCCCCAGCAGGAGCCGGATCGTGGTCGACTTGCCGGCGCCGTTCGGCCCGAGGAAGCCGTAGACGGACCCCGCCGCGACCTCCAGATCGAGGTGGTCGACCGCGACGAGCTCGCCGAACGTGATCGTGAGACCGTTCGCGAGGATGGTCGGTGCCGCAGTATCCACGGTGCGGATTCTGGCCGCGTGAGGACCGGTTGCAGGTGATGCTCACCGGTGGTTTGACCACCGGGCCGTCAGCGACTCATGCCGCGAGCGGGCAAAGGACTCCTCAACCGCGCGTCGGCGCGTTCGGCATCCCTACTTTCATCCCTACAACTCGACCGGACGACGCGGACCAGACAGACGCCCTGGAGAGTAGGTGCAGGTCAGCGGATTGGAACCAACCGCACAGACGAGCCAAAACGATCTACACGATCTTCGAAGGCACATCGGAGATCCAGCGCCTCGTGATCGCGCGCAGCATCTCGGGTATCCGTATACCCTGATTGCTGCGGATCGCCAGATCGAAGGCGTTACCGGGGTCGAGTGGACTTCGCGAGAAGGCTCGCGACTGCGTTGACGATTCGCTCGCCGACGAGCGTCGCTTCTGCGACGTCACTCGCCCCCAATTTTGATGCCGCGAAGTCGCCGTATTCGGCAGTTGCTCGATCTCGTCGCAGCGCGTCGGCTCGGTCAATATCGGCACCCGCGATCGCGCCGTCGAGCTGCGAGCGGGCGTATTGGAGCACGATCCGATGGGCACCGTTGCCATTTCTCGGTCGGTATCCATTCGCGGTCATGTGAGCGGTGATGGCCTTGCGAATCGCGTCGTGGCACGCAGTGATCGCGAGGGTCACGTCGCTCCCGGCAAGCAGCCGCGCTGAGTTCAGATGTCGGCGAGCATCGTTGATCCGTTCACCAGCTGCTGCCATGTTCTTGACGATCCGCTCGATGTCGCCGGTGGTGATCGCGTCGCCGAGCCATGGATCAGCTGCGTCTTTGCGTGGCGTCATTTGACGTTCGGGGTGATCTTCACCAGCGGCCGACTCTTGATCTGCTTGATGAACGGCTCGGGTTTGCGGGCGTTCCAACGATCGTGGTCGACGACCACCGGATTGATTTCGACCTGCTGGCCGGCCTCGACGGCGCGCAAAGCCGCGCGCGCTCTGCTGAGCGGAACACTGCCAACAATCACGACGTCGATGTCGTTGGGTGACGGGCCGGGCTCACCCGCGTGGCGCGCGGCCCACGACCCGTACACGTACGCGGCCTCGATGCCGATGACGTCGTTCAGTGCCAGGCCGAGTTGACCGATGATCCCGATCGTCTGGTCCAGAATCGATTTCAGATCCTTGGCCCACGGCAACGACCAGTTCGCCGACACGAGAGTGTTACGGCCGACGGAGGTAGTGCGAAGGATCCCGTGTTCGACGAGTCGAGCGACCTCGCGACTTGCCGTCGATTGCGCAACCTCTGCGCGTTGCGCGAGCTCGTTGATCGCGATTGGCTCGGTGGCTTCGGTGAACAGCACGTTGACGAGTCGGAGCTGCTGGTCTGATCGGAACAGCGGGAGCAGGGCAGGCGCAGAAGAACTCACATTCTCGATTATATCATCGAGAATGCGCATGGGTTACTGAGAAGCTCAGAACACGCTCGCGGTCGAAGCGTCCGGTGAGGGAGGCGCATCAAGGCACTCACGCCATCCCCACTTCCATCCCTACAACTGCACCGAATCGCGTGGACGGGATCAGACGTCACGAAGAATCGGCGCAGGTCAGCGGACTGGGACCGAACCAGCAGACCTGCCAAGAGGAACTACACGATCTTCGAAGGCACCTCGGAAATCCAGCGCCTCGTCATCGCCAGAGCATCTCTGGCGTGCGAATTCCATAGTCGAGGGGTTCTGACTCAGATCCTTGGTTTGGTTCTCATTCTTATCCCGAGGCCGACGACCCGGTACTCATGGAACGACGGGGCCGCCTTCGGGGGCGGCGAACTCTTCGAATGCGGCCCACGCTCGAGGCCCGTACACGGAAGCGGTTCCGCCGTCCATGAGGAGTGCGACGCCGAGCGCTTCGGCGACCTCGGCTGCGGTCGCGCCGCGCGCGGCCGCAGCCTTGGCGTGGTAGGCGATGCATCCATCGCATTGCTTGACCACCGAGATGGCCAAGGCCATCAACTCCTTGACTTTCGCCGGCAGCACACCGTCGGCGACCGCCGCAGCGTGGAGTTGCCCGAAGCCGCTCCACACGTCGGTGCTCGCGCCGCGTAGCGACTTGGTCGGCTCTCGGAGTTCGGTCACGATGTCGCGGTACTTGCCCATCCGTGTCCCCGTTCATATGTGGTTGGACTTCGGCGGTGGCTCCCTGTGGGTTGTCGACTGGAACGTACGGGCTGCGGGTGATGGTCGATAGAGGCTTTTGTCCTACCCCAGGGGGTATTCCCCGAATCCGGGTCAGGTCAGCTGGTGGACGAGGAACCACGTGGCGAAGGCAACGAGCATCGTGGCGAAGGCGATACGTGATCGCGCCGGTGGGATGTGTTGGGCCATCCGGGGCGCCCAATGGGTGATCAACGTCGGGATGGTAAGAATCCCGACAACGACCATGGACGTTCCGGCCGCTTCCGGTGTCGTACGACTGAGCGCAAGCGAGGCGTCCGCGCTTGGCCGCTACTGACGCGATCGAGCACTCACTCGCAAGCCAGGTATGGAGAGCGCCCCCGCCGCCGCGGGCAGGAAGGTCCCGATCGCCCGGTAGAGGAGCGTCGCGGAGAGCGCCGTCGCGATTGGTGTGCCGTACCAGGCGAGGAGCGCGGGGACTGCGGCCTCGACGGCACCCAAACCGCCGGGGAGGAGCGGTATCGAGGATGCAGCCGCGGCGGCGCCCGCGCTCAGGAGCGCAAGTTCGAGGCCGTCGTGGATCCCGACCGCGAAGAACAGCATCCAGAGACAGAGCGCGTCGGCGAGAAGAGACGCGACGGAGAGCAACATGAGCCGGACGCGTTGGCGCGGTGGTCCGACGACGGCCATCGCCTCGCCGTGGAGACGAGCGCCCGATGCGCGCCGATCTTCGGCCGAGCGTCGGGGCCGCCAGAACCGAAGGGCGCCGATCGTCATTGCGATCCGTTCGGCCACCTGTGGGCGGGCAGCTGCGATCGCGGTCGACGCGAGCAGGCCGAAGATCAACACCGCGGCGAGGATGGGCCACCTGGTGTCGGCCGGGAAGTCTCGAGTCGCGACGATCACCAGCAAGTTGACCGCGTGCACCAAATAGAAGACTCGAGTACTGAACCACTGCTCGAAACCGATCGTGAGCCCGATCCGGCGACGGTTGAGCCCGCGGTGGCTGAGTTCGCGGTACTGGAACGCGATGCCCTCGGCGGGTGCCGCCGGCGCGAGGAGGCCGAGGCCGTGCGCGACGAGCGTGATCTCGGTGGCTTCGATGAGTCCGAGTCCGGCCTCGGATCCGGCTAGCCGGCGGAATCGAACCGCCGCGAGGAGGTACGAGACGGACTGGAACGCGATTGCCGGTGCGATCCATGCCGGGTTGGTCTGGCGTAGCGCCGCGATCGCATCGCCGACCCCGCCCGCCGCCGACACGACGAACCAGACGGCGCCGGTCGCGACGACGATGCCGAGTCCGAAGCGCAGCGTCTGACGTCCGGACCGTGTTCTGGATATTGCCTCGCTGCCGTCGGAGGTGTCCACGACTTCACCTTCGCACGGCATATGGTCGGTGTCAGTGACTGAACTTCACGACGGGGAGTATGCGTCCGAGCCACTTGGGGAGATACCAGTTCCTTTCGCCGAGGAGCGCCATCGTTGCGGGGACGAGGAGGACGCGGACGACGGTGGCGTCGAGGAGGACTGCGACGGCGAGGGTGAGGCCGAGTTCGGTGGGCGGAATGGGTCCGGTGACGCCGAACGCGATGAACACCACGATCATGATGAGTGCGGCGTTCGTGATGGGTCGTCCCGTGCGCGCGATGCCCTCTCGGATGGCGCGGTGGGTGTCACCGGTGGCTTCGTACCGCTCGCGGATCGCAGCGAGGAGGAACAACTGGTAGTCCATTGACAGCCCGAAGAGCAGCGCGAAGAAGAACAGCGGCGCCCAGGCGTCGACGAATCCTTGGTGTTCGATGCCGAGGAGCCCGGTGCCGATCCCGTGTTGGAACACGAGCGTCGAGAATCCGAATGCGGCTCCGACGGTGACGAGGTTCATGACGATCGACGAGATCGCAATGGCGAGGCTCCGGAAGACGGCCAAGAGTAAGAGAAAGGCCATGATCAGGATGACGCCGATCGCGATCGGTGCTCGGCCGGTGAGCACGGACCTGAGGTCCGCGTTCTGCGCCGCGGGCCCGCCGACTCGCGCAGCTGGGACCACCGTTGCGAGCTGATTGCGGAGTCGGTGCACGAGTGCCGCGGTCGGGGAGTCGTCGACGGCGGTCGATCCGATGACGCGCACCACGGTGCGACCGTTCGGGGCGGGGGTGGCGACGACTCTGGCGTCGACGACAGCGGTGTCGGCGGTGGCGACGCGCAGAACCTTCGGTGTGTCCACCGCGGGGACGGTGATGAACGCCGGTGCGGCCGCGCCGGGTCCGAAAGACTTCACGAGCGTTTCGTAGCCGTCGCGGCTGGTGCGGCCGTGATCGACGACTCGAGCGCCGGGCATGCCGAGGTGCATCCCCGCCGCCGGGACGACGAGTGCGCCGAGCACGACGAGTCCGATCGCGAGGATCGTTCCGGGTCGCCGGAGCGCGACTCCGGTCCACCGCGCCCAGCGGCCTTCGGCGACGATGTCGGGGTCTTGCTTGCCGCGGGTGACGAGGACGCGATCACCGAGCGCGACGAGCACTGCGGGCAGCAGCGTCAGCGATGCGAGCGCGACGGCACCGACCGACAGGATCATCCCGAGGGCCATTGAGCGGAAGACCATGACCGGAACCAAGAACACCGCAGAGAGGGCCAACACCACGGTGAGTGCGGAGAGGAAGACGGCCTTGCCGGCGGTGGACAGGGTGTTCTCGATGGCTGCGACCGCGTCTTTGCCTTCGATGCGCTCTTCTCGGTAGCGGCTGACGATGAAGAGGCTGTAGTCGATGCCCACGGCGAGGCCGATCATCATCGAGAAGTTCATGGACCACACCGATAGTGGTGTCACGAGGCTGAGAAGGTGAAGCGCGGCGAAGCCGACGGCTATCCCAGCGAGTGCGAGGAGCAGTGGAATACCGGCCGCGATCAGCGAGCCGAACGCGAGGAACAACAGGATCAATGTCGGGAGTCCGCTGACGAGTTCGGCTTTGTGGAGTGCCTCGGCGTTGACGGTGTTGAAGTCGCTCCACACCGGCCATTCGCCGGTCACGTTTGCGCGAGCCCCGGGTGCGAGCTTCAAGGCGCCGACGTAGTTGCCGAGGTCGCCGGCGGCGACCGGCCGGCTCGCGTCAGCGCCCACGACGAGGTCGACCGGGACGATCGCGGTGCGTCCGTCATGCGCGATCAGACCGGCAGTCTTCGGGAGCGTGAGGGGATCGGCGACGGCGCGGGCCCGCGGCGCATGCGCGAGGTCGTGCACCAACGACCGGAGGCCCGACGGGTCCGCGGCGATGGGGGTTCGTTGCGAATACACGACGACGGGGTTCTCGGCTCCGAGCGCGGGGAAGTCGCGTCGGAGTTCGTCGCGCACCTTCTGCGCGGTCGACCCTTGAGCCTCCCATCCTGCGCCGGAGAGCGAACCGGTGAGGGTCATGGCGAGCGGCGCAGCTGCGAAAGCAACGAGGAGCCACACCGCGATGACCATCCGGCGGCGCCGGGCCATCGTGGCGGCGAGCCGGGAGAAGAGCGCACGCGGGTCCGGTGGCGCCGAGGACTCATGGGCGCTGGCGGAACCGGGCACCGACCGTGGCCTGGTGTTGTTCATCGAGCCTCCGAAGGTTAGAGCGATACCCAATGGGGTATCGGCATTCTGTGCGAACAATACCCCCCAGGGTATTGTTCCTGTGTACTGGGACGTCACCTGACGCCCGGCAATTCGGAGAAAAAGACGGCGATGGCCATCACTCACGGTGACGAAACGAAGTTCGACCGCAACGGCAAACCCGTCGCCACTTCCGTCGGAGCACTTCGCGCACCAGGCCCTTTAGATCGACCCGTCGGTCGCGCTCCTGTTGCCGTGCAACGTGGTGTTGGAACCGGACGGAACGAAGACGCGCATTGCGGGCATCGATCCTCGCGAGCTGATGACCGACCCGCGTTCGCGCAGCTCGCTACCGAAGCCGCCGAAGCGCTCACCGCGGCGCTCGCTGCGTTGGGCGGCGCCGTCTCCGAGACCGTCGCATGAAGCCGTAACTCTTCGCCGTAGCGATCGCGTTCGTGCTCCTCACCGCTGCGTGTGGCGGAAAGGGCGCGAGTCAAACGGTGGCGTCACGGCCCGAGCAGTTCCGCCTCGACGAGTGGTCGATCACCCCCGATCAACCGAAGCTCATCGCGGGACGGCGCACGATCACGGCGGTGAACCTCGGCCACCACACCCACGAGCTCGTGATCGTCGAGGCGACCGATGCGGCATCCCTGCCGACGAAGGCCGACGGTTCGGTCGACGAAGCCCAGCTCGAACGGGTGAAGGTCGGCGAGATCGCAGACATCAGTGGCGGAATCTCCCGCCGCAAGGTGTTGACCCTGCGTCCTGGTTCCTACGTGGCGTTCTGCAATATCGTCGGCGGAATGGGCATGGGCGGCGGCATGATGGGCGGCATGGAACACGGTCACTTCGCAGCCGGCATGCACACTGAGTTCACGGTGGCCGCATGATTCGGAGCCGAGCCACGGGATTCGTCGTGGTGGCCCTCGTCGCGATGTCCGCGTGCGGTGGAAGTGGATCGAGCGCGACCACCGCGCGCCAATCCCAGGTCGAAGCGCGGGGTACGACGGTCATGCCTTTCGACCAGAACCGAACGACGCACGTCTTTCACGCAACTGCGACCGGTGGTGTGCAGAGCGTCGTGGTGAATGATCCGCCCGACACACAACAGGTCACGCTCATCCGTGCGCACCTCCGCATGGAGGCGAGACGCTTTGCCGCCGGTGACTTCACCGATCCGATGGCAATCCACGGCATGAAGATGCCGGGACTCGACGCACTCCGGCGCAGGGCGGCTCGGGTGCAGGTCGCCTACGCGACGATCCCCCTCGGGGCGAAGATCTCGTACTCGACCACCGAGTCGAGCCTGGTCACGGCACTCCACGACTGGTTCGATGCACAGCTCATGGACCATGGGTCTCACGCGCACCGCTGAATCGAGGCTCCCTGTTGGCGGGACGCCGGCACCCTCCGAAGGATGCCCGCGGGAAGGCCGGCAGAGCGGTCATAGGGAGGGGCCGGAACACGTCTCTGTTTGATGAGCCGCTACACCGGAAAGATGGTGCGCCTTTCCGTCGCCGTCGTGTCCCCCCAGTTCCTCCCCACTTGCGTGTTCGAAGATCTGCTCAAGGATCGCGGTCTCGCATCCCTACTTTCATCCCTACAATTGCGACGAACCCGTGGACGTGAACCAACGCTGCGGAGAATCGGTGCAGGTCAGCGGACTGGAATCGAACACCTGGACGGGCCAAGGGGATCTACACGATCTTCGAAGGCACCTCGGAAATCCAGCGCCTCCATCGCTGCCATTTCTCGGTCGGTATCCGTTCGCGGTCATGTGCGCAGTGACGGTCTTGCGAATCGCGTCGTTGTCGGCGACACGACAATCGAGCCGAACCAGCACTTCACCATCAGACTCGGCAATCCGATAGGTGCCGCGACGCTCGAGGATCCCATGGGGCAGGTGACTCTGGTGGACGACGACGCCGACGGCACGGGCGGTCCGATCGAGGTGAGCCTCGGGAGTATGAGCATCGAGGAAGCCGACGCCGGGGTTCACTACGCGTATTTGCCGATCGTTCTGTCCCGTCCTGCGATGGTGACAACCACGGTCTCGTTCCAGACTGATTGCTCAACGGCCTCGTTGCTCACCGACGTCGTGGGTCACGCGAGTTCGCGGTCACCGGTACGTCCTACGTCGACTTCGGAGTGCCCTTCATCGGTCCGGGAACGGGCCCGAACCCCGAGGGCGTGCAGTCGCTGAACGCCGATGGGCACTTCGTGACCTACCGGGCTATGGGCGGCGCTTTCACCAACGGCGACGTGTACATCGAGCGCACCGGCTAATCCCATGCGCCTCGGCGGTTCACTGTCCGGGAGGGGGTCCGGCCCCTCCACCGGGCCCGCCCGGTCCTCCGCCCATTCCGGGCATGGCCTGGGACGAGGCCAGCGACTTGTTGATCACCCCGGCGAAACACCGGATCGACGAGGTCGAGTCGGCCGTGTCCAACAGCACGTAATGGTACGTACCATCCGGAAACTCCGGTGTTGGGCTCGTGATTCCGTTGCACTCGTCGAGGTCGGCGGCTTTGACCGCATTTCCCCGGGCGTCGCGGTTGCCGTAGATCGGATAGCCATCGAGCGCGATTCCGATGATGTGCGACGGTCCATCCGTGGTGTCCACTGAGGCGGTAACGCACTTCGGGAGTGCGTGATAGTGGTATTGACCCATCGGGGTCGGATGCCCGGCGCAATCGTCGAGGAACCAGACGGCCTGTCCATTTGCGTTCTTCACCGAGAAGTTCGACGCGGTCGCGACCGTGGTCCCGTCCCCCTCGTACGGGTTGAACAGCGCGGCGCCGGAGATCATGTAGCCGATGATGCCCAGACTCGTCGATGTCGTGGAGGCTGCCTTCGAAGGAGACAGTGAGATCGATACGTCGTAGGACTGCGCCACGGTCGGATCGGCGGTGGCAACCGCGGTGGCGGCCGTCGGCACCTGGACACCACCCTTGGGAACGGCATACTCCGCGTCTCGCTTGTGTTCCGGTATCCCGTTCGACACGAAGCGGAGTTTCCCGTTCGCGTAAGTGACCGTCACACCCGTTGCCCACTTCGCTTGTTTGAACTCGGTGGTGAGGTCCGTCGATGGCCCGCTGGATCCGTCCGTGGTGGTCGACGACAAGGGGGTCGACGACGACGTGGACGGTGACGACGAGCTGGTCGAAGACCCGCAGGCGCTCGCGATCAACGCGACCGCGACCGCCGAACACGCGAGTGTCCGCGGCGTCGGACGAAACCGGGCCGCAGCGACACGCAGTTGAAGCCGGGGGAAATGCAGGTTGGGTTGGATAGCCATCGCGGTGAGGCCTCAGTTCCGGCATGTCGCCGGGTCGTTGGTCAAATGCGGTCGCAGCCGGCATGCAGCGGAGTGTTGCGTGCCGAGGCCGGTGATTGTAGAGAGCCAACCTGGTGACCGTATTGGCGTTCCCTGGAGATTGCCTCCAGGATTCTCACGTCACCCCGAAACTCGAACAGACGGCAGAGACCTGAGAAATGGCGGTAGAAATCGGACCGACGATCCTCCGATGAGTGCCGCGGTCGGAGTTGACGGCCGCACCTGACGCGTTCGTCCGAACCTCGGGACTCCATCCGAGTCGGGTCATGTCAGTTGGCGGATGAGGAACCAGGTGGCGAACACCACGAGCATCGTCCCGAAGGCGTGACGGGACTTCGTTGGTGGTACGCGTTGCGCGAATCGGGCTCCGATCGCAGCAGCGGGAGTGAGCCCCACGGCGAAACCGGCGGCGACCGTCCAATCGATGTGGCCGAGCAGCCAATGGGTGATGAGCGTCGGGACCGTGAGCACCCCGACGACCACCATCGACGTCCCGGCCGCCTCCACCGCGGTGAGTCCGAGCACCAGTACGAACAGGGGGACGAGAAGGAACCCGCCACCGTTCGCCAACAAGCCGGTGAGAAACCCGACTCCGAATGAAGCGAGGATCACGAGGCGGGTGCGGCCGCGTCGGTCGGCGCCGCGCTCGACCGCGCCGGGGGAGTCCCGCATCAGGAGCCGGAGCCCGATCACCAACAGCATGAGCCCGGAGAGCGCCAAGAGGCGGTTGCCGCCGATGATCGAAGACGCGAGTGCCCCGATGAGCGCGCCGGGCATACCGCCAAGGATCGAAAGCTTGGCCACCCGACCATCGACCGTGCCGGAGCGGAGATATCGACGAGCCCCGGCGAACGCCGCCGGCAGCATCGCCGGAAGCGGAGACGCCACGGCCATGAGGGGCGGCACCCCGATCAGCGCGAGGACGGGGGTGGCGAACGCGGAACCGCCCGCACCGAACATCCCGAAGACGATGCCGACGCCGAACCCGGCGATCACGTACTCCAGGAACTGCATGCCGGAATCCTATACCCCCGTGGGTATAGTTGTATACCCACGGGGGTACTGGTAGGATGACGACATGACCAAAACGAAATCTGTATCGCCCGGGTTCGAAATCGAGCCGGAAACGGCTGCTGACCTGCAACGCAGGCTGCGCCGGATCGAGGGCCAGGTGCGCGGCCTCCAGCAGATGATCGCCGACGAACGCGACTGTCGAGAGATCGTCACGCAGATCGCTGCTGCGAACAAGGCGCTCGAACAAGTGGGGTTCCTGCTCGTCTCCACCGGACTCACCTGGTGCCTCGAAGACCCGAAGCGGTCGGCCGCCGCCGGTTACGACGTGAGCGATGTACAGAAGATGTTTCTCAAGCTCGCATAGTCAGGATCCCGCACTTTCGAGAGGTTGAACGATGATCTTCCAGCAGTATGAGCTCGGTTGTCTCTCGCTCTTCAGCTACCTGATCGGTGACGAATCCACTGGTCGCGCCGTGGTGGTCGACCCCCAGCGAGACGTCTCCCAATACGTCGCCGACGCGCAACGTATGGGGCTCCGTATCGAACGGGTCCTCGAAACCCATTTTCATGCCGACTTCCTGTCCGGGCATCTGGAGCTCGCGGCTGCGACCGGCGCGGTCATCTCCTACGGCGACGAGGCGCAGGCCGACTTTCCGATCGAACCGTTACATCACGGCGAGCGCCTCTCGCTCGGAGACGTCACCCTCGAAATCCGGCAGACGCCGGGCCACACGCCCGAGTCGATCTCGGTCGTGGTGTGGGAGCGCGCCGATGATCCGGAGCCGTGGGGAGTGCTGACCGGAGACACCTTGTTTATTGGGGATGTCGGCCGGCCCGATCTCCTGACGTCGATCGGGTGGACCGCGGAGGATCTGGCGCGCCGTCTCTTCCGTTCGGTGCACGACCAGCTCCTGACCCTTCCCGACGCAACTCGGGTCTTCCCCGCGCACGGCGCCGGCTCCGCCTGCGGCAAGAACTTGTCGACGGCAAGTGAGTCCACGATCGGCGAGCAGCGGCGCACCAACTATGCGCTCGCTCCGATGAGCGAGGACGACTTCGTCGAGACGGTCACCCAGGGCCAGTCGGTAGCGCCGCTCTACTTTATGTTTGCTGCGGATTCGAACCGCCGTGAGCGCGAGTTGTTGGACGATCGCGGTGAGACTCCTGTCCTCGATCTCCACCAGGTACTCCAGCTGCAGGGGGAAGGCGCCGCGGTGGTCGACGGAAGACCGTCTGACGCATTCGCGTCGGGTCATCTCCGTGGGTCCATCAACGTCGGTCTCGACGGGCGCTTCGCGGAGTACGCAGGCGACGTGCTCCGACCGGACCAAGCCGTGGTGCTCGTGACTGATCCCGGACGGGAGAACGAGGCGCGTATCCGGTTGGCGCGTATCGGCTTCGACCACGTGGCGGGCGCGCTCTCCGAGATCAACGCTGTCCTGGTCGCTCATCCCGATCTCGCCGACCGTGCGCCGAGGATGACGGCAGCGGAAATGGAAACGTGGCGGAGGTCGGACCCGGCGCTCCAGATCGTTGATGTTCGCAACCCCAACGAGTGCGCGGAGGGAGTCGTCGAGGGCAGTCTCAATCTGCCGCTACCCAACTTGTTGGATCGGGTTGGGGAGCTCGACCCGTCGCGTCCCACCGTGGTGTATTGCGCGGGCGGGTACCGATCTGCGACCGCCGCGTCGTTGCTCCGATCGATTGGTTTTGCGACGGTTGCCGAGATCTATGGCGGCTACGCCGCGATGTGCGCGGGCCCGACCCAAAGCCTCACGAGGTGACTGAGATGACCATCTTTTCCAAGCTGAACCGCAATCGCCTCTCCGTCGTCGCCGCGTTGGTACTCGGCGTCGCGGCGTGCGGAGGCATGGAATCGAGTCGTTCGGCGTCGTCGAAGCCGGGCCAGTTTCGGTTGGACGAATGGTCCATCACTGCGGACCAGTCGGTACTGAAGCCCGGCCGGCAGACCATCACCGCGACGAACCTGGGACATCACCCGCATGAGCTCGTGATCGTCAAGGCGGCCGATGTTGCGTCGTTACCGACGAAGTCCGACGGTTCGGTGGACGAGGATCAGCTGACCCGGGTGAAGATCGGTGAGATCGCGGATGTGCCCGCGGGGAGCACGAGAGAGAAGGCGTTCAACCTGAAGCCGGGTTCCTACGTAGCGTTCTGCAACATCGTCGGTGGAATGGGTACGGGCAACGGCATGATGAGTGGAATGGAACACGTGCATTTCGATGCGGGGATGCATACCGAGTTCACCGTGTCGTCGCAGTGAGGTCGAACACCATGACGGTTCGCTGCGGGCGACTTATCGGCGGGCCTTGGTCAGGCCCGTAGCGACGGGCAGCTTCACGCGGATACGGGTGAAGTCGATCGAACCGCCGAAACGCGGCGGCGCGTACGCCACGGTCGACGCAACGAGCTGCAGCGTGACGGTTTCTCCCGCGGCGAGCGTGTGGGCGACGATCTCGAGTGGGACCGTCACGGCGTGGGTCTTGCCGTCGAGGATCACCGCGATCGGCGTGATCTGATTGCCGAGGACCACACCGGTGGTGTCGTCGACGAGTTGCGCGAACACACGGGTCGGTCGTTCACCGGGAGGCGTGGTACCCGAGTACGTCAACGACAACATCGGCGCGCCGACGATCGTGACCGTCTTCGTGCCTGCTTTGGTCGTGATGTTCACCGCGTTCGTGGCGCGAGCGGCCGCGATCGCTGTGGCGATTCCGCCGATCGGTCCGCCGCCCCCTGCGGTCGGCTTGGCGGGTCCTGAACCCCCTCCGTTGTTGAGCGGCAGCGAGCCGGTGCCCGTTGCGGTGATGGGCGACGGGGACGCCGCCGGTTCGTCGACCGCGGTAAACCGCGCGCCGTGTTGGTCGATGATGTCGACCGCCGGGCCGGTATCGACCGCGGTGTCGCGTTGGAGCCAGCGCTTGAGCCACAGGTTCGTTGCGGTCTGGGCACGCTTCGTATCGCCGGCATCGGTCAAGCACACGCCGTGACCGCCGCAGTACCAGAGCATCGCGGTCGGCACCCCGTGCTTGCGCAGGATCCGATAATTGGTCACCGCTTCGTCGAGGGTGAACAGCGTGTCGACGGTGCCGTGGACGAACAGGGTCGGGATCTTGATTTTCCCCACGAGGTCACCCGGTCCGCGCGACCTGAACCACGCTCGATCCTCGGGTGAGATCAACCCGGTCGCGGTGCCGGCGTTGTAGGACGACGTGATATGCGGATCGAGCTGTCGGCTCGCCGCGGCCGAATACAGGATGTCCGACCAGCCGATCTTCACGGTGTTGGCTTTGTTGAGGCTGGTGGCGAGGGAGTGCCAGGCAACATTGGGCACAATCGCGTCGACCCGACAGTCGATGGCCGCGGTCACGAGTTGGATACCTCCACCGTAGGAGACGCCGACCATCCCGACCCGGGGGTCGGCGGCGTGATCGAGGAGCACATTCGGTTGGGTGGCGATCCAATCGATGATGCCTTGGACGTCGCGCCCTTCGGCCTCCGCGCTATTGACGGTGATGGTGCCGGTCGACTGTCCGAACCCGCGCGGATCCCAGGTGAGCACGTGATACCCCTCGGCCTGGAGCGTCTGGATCGGAGCGTCGCCGAACAAACTCGCCCCGCTCTTCTCGGTTGCGCCCGCTTCACTCCAGCCCGGCCCCATGAGGACTGTGGGTGCCTGGTGATCGAGTGGGAACCAGTGCAGCCGAATCTGCGCGCCGTCGAACGATGTCATCACGTAGTCGTGCTGGACCGAGGAGAGCGAGACGACCTCCGGGGGACCAGGACGGGTCTCGGCGCACTTCGGCGGCGAGTACTTCACCACGGCGGGTTCGGCCACCTTCGCCACCGGTTTCGGGGCGGACGACGAGCATGAGGTCAGGGCGAGCACAACGCTCACGAGCAGCACAGGGCCCAAGCGGCGGATGCGGGACATGGGTGCGGTCTCCGGAAGCAAGCAGATGTGCGCGGTTTCGGCCGTTGGCCCTACGCGCTGTCGATGCGGACGATGGGTGTGACGTTGGCGTCTCGCGCTGGGATCGTCGTCACGAAGACGCCGGCGACGGTGCCCTTGATCTGGCAGTCGACGGGGAAGTTGGCCCCGCTGTGGTCCCCGACCTTCTGTGCTTCGGCGACGAAGACATCTCGGATGGCCTGGACCTCGCCAGGACTCAACCTCTCGATGACGTCGCGGAGCCCGTCGGCCTCCAGTGCGGGTGTGAGCCCGAGCTCGCGCACCATGTCGAGCAGCGGAAGGTCCCTCGCATGCATATCGATGATGCGTTGTCGGGTGAGCGCGTTGCCCCAAAGGCGAGCGGCCTCCTGGGGAAGTTGCATGCTGGCTACCATCGGTCCTCCTCCTGCCGAGACCTCGGTACCGAGGTCTGCTGATTGTCTATTTTTCGCCCCGCGTCTCCATGGCCTCGCTACGAGCGCGCTCGGCCCAGAAATACGCTCCGGCATCGTCGCAGATTCGCGCGGCCTGCGCCAGGTGGTCGCGCGCATCCGTGGTGTTGCCGTCCGCGGTCGCCATCCTCGCCAGCCAGTGATGCCCACACCCGAAGACCGCTCCGCCGGCGCCGAACACGCAAAAGCGATCGGCGCGGGGCGCGAGGCCGCGCCGCAGGACCTGTCGCTGCTGTGGGCTTCCGCATAGGGCGGCAACACCACTGAACAGCGCGACTCCTCCGAGCCAGAAGTTATCCCGAGGGAGGTTGATGTCGTGGTGATCGACGACTCGGTCCAGGGCCCGGCGGGCCGGAACCACTCGGCCGGCTTCGGCGAAGGCCAGGGCCAACAGGCTCGTTCCCGCGACGACCGCCGGCTTGTCCGTTACCCCGTCGGAGAGTCCGGTGGTGACCTCTCGGGCTCGACCTTGCTGGTAGCGGAGCGCGAAAAGTTGGAGCATCTGGAGCCCGCTCGTTTCGAACACTTGGAGTTGACGTCCGAGGAGCGCAGCTGCGTCGATGAGTTCTTGGGTCGTGGCCGACGCTGATTGCATGAGCGCGCGCGTCGCAGTGAGTGCGGCCACCCAGTATTGGTCGAAGGGGTCCAACGTCGACTGGGAGAGTTGGTGCAGTGCGACGAGTTCGGTCTCGAACTCGTCGGGGTTTCCGTGGATCAGTTGGTCGATCAGAAACCGTCGGGATGCTTCGCCTATGTGACCGGTCAGGTTGTGGTTACGGGCGTGGCGCAGCAACTCGCGACTGAGTGTCAGGCGTTGCTCGTCGTCGTTGCAGTGGACGAGATACTTGAGTCCGAGTGCCAAACTTCGAGTCTCCGGATCCGAGGTGCGGCGTGACAGGCGCTCCGCTTCGCGCGCGAACCCGTCAGCACAATCTGGGTTGAAGGGAAACCGCGCGTATGCCGCGCTCCGAATCAGTTGGACGCGTGCCGGGTCATTCGGGGGGAGAAGTCCGAGCGCTTCGTCGGCGAGCTCGGCAATCCGCACCGCGAAATCTTGATCCAGGAGCATGTAGCGCGGGGTCGCGGCCACCGCGGCATCAATGAGCAGCGCCGAATCGCCGATGGTCCGCGCGGTATCGGCGGCGAGGAAATATTCGGTGCGAGCGCTCTTGAGCTCACCGGAGAGTTCGAGTTCGACGCCGAGCGCGAGGCGCAGACGGGCGATCTCGTGGGCTGACCAGGTCGCCGTGAGCGCGGACTCGACCGCGTGGCGGTACCAGGCCGCTGCGTCAGTGTGGGCGTATCGCTTCGCCGCGTCGGCGCCGGCGCGTTGGGTGATGCGGGCGGTGGTGGCACGATCGACCGCGGGTCCGGCCGCGACGAGATGGCGCGCAACTTCGGCCCATCCGCCGCCGGCGCCGTCGCGGTCGAAGGAGGCGGCGAGAGCCTCACCGATCACACCGTGGGCCCGCGCGCGTCGGCTGGCCGACAGGTTCTTGTAGACCGCGTTCCGGTAGAGCGGATGAGCGAACTCGAAGTCGTCGACTGCGTTGGCATCGATGATGATTTCGTCTTCCATGGCAAGTTCCAGCGCCGCCAGGCAAACGGATTCGGGAATGCCCGCGGCGGTGGCAACCGGTTCGAGCGAGAACTGGTGGCCCATGACGGCCGCGATCTGCAGCACCGCCTGCGTCGTTTCATCGAGGTTCTTGAGCCTTTGGGCGACGAGGCCGATCATGCCTTCGGGCGCCAAGTCGGCCACGGGCGCGTCTGGATCGCGTTCGAGTTGGCGGAGTACCTCGCGAATCGCGAGCGGGTTGCCGCGACTCACCGCGACCAGTCCGTCGAGTTGGCCAATCCACGACGCGCGCAACTCGACTGGTGCCAGCGAGTCGACCATGGCCGCGACCTCGTGGTGGTTCATCGGGGCGAGATCGAGTTGGAGGTCTGGATGGGCGAGACGGCCGGTCAAGACCATATTTTCCGCCGGTGGCCGGCGCTGCAATCGACGATCGCGATAGGTGCACACGACCATGATCTGACCCGACGCCGCTCGAATCAGGTGGCGCAGCATGCTGAGCGCATCGGGTCGAACCCAATGGAGATTCTCGATCACGATCAACCGAGGGGTGTGGGGCATGGCCAAGACGGTGGCCACTGCGCCGAAGAACCGTTGGCGACCCGCCGCGGGTTCGGGCTCGGGTCCGGCCGGTGGCAAGGTCTCGGAAAGGTCCGGGGCCAACCGCACGAGTTCTCGAAGCACGTTCGGTTCGCTATGGGTCGGCGGCGTGGTCGCGAGGACAGTGCGAACGAGATCGGGGAAGGGCTCGAAGTTCTCACCCGGATCCGGCTCACAGCGGCCGACCGTCACGGTGCCGCCGTTCGAGCGGACATCGTCGATGAAGCGATGCACCAGCGCGGACTTTCCCACGCCGGTGACGCCACTGACGATGACCAGCTGGGGGGCTCCGGCGGTGGCGCGGTCCCACGCCGTGTTCAAAGCCTGGAGTTCGTCGGCCCGGCCAATGAACTCCGACCGTCGCCGCGGTTGGAACGTGGCACGGATCGCAGGCTCGCGGTGCCCGACCGGATCGAGGGATTCGTCGCGGGTCACGATCGCGTTCGCGAGCCGGGTCAAGTGATAGCTCGGGACCAGCCCGCTCTCGGCGAGGGCCTCCTTCACCCGACCGAGCACCGCGAGGGCCTCCGATGGACGACCCGTGCGGTAGAGGGCGAGCATGAGGCGCGCGGCGAGGGTTTCATGGGCGAGGTTGTCCTCAAGGACTGGATGCAGCAGTCGGCAGGCCTCATCCGGACTGTCGTCGTCGAGCAGTGAGCTCGCGTATGCCTCCACGGTGTCGATCCGGATCCGCCGGAGCCGCGCACTCTCACTGCGGAGCGCCTGGACCTCGGGAAACTCGCCATACGGCTCCCCCCGCCACCCCGCGAGCGAAGCTGCGAACAGAGAAGTCGCTCGATGGGGATCGCCGGCGGCGGCCGCGGCGTGGGCGGCCACGCTCAGATCCTCGAAGCGGGTCGCGTCGATCTGGTCCCGTGCCACGGTGATGGCGTATCGACCCGCAGTGATCGGCACGTCGGTGGTCACTGCCTCCAACGCCTTACGTAGGTAGCGGGCGTGGACGCGTGCCGAGTTGATCGACTTTGCCGGATCAACCTCGGGCCAGAGTCCCTCCGCGACCGCATCGGGCGTCATCGCGTGGGGGTACCGGGACACCAGGAGTGCAACGAGCGCCTGGCACCGATGCCGCGAGACGATCACGGGGGAGCCATCGTGCACGATTTCGAGCGGTCCGAGGACGCGAAACTCCAAGAAACACTGCCCCTTTTGAGTGTTACCCGACCCAGCCGCGATCGCGGTCACGCCAGTTAGCGTCCAGTTAATTGGGATGGTGTCTTATGTTGGCGTGACACCGACCCGGGGCGCAAGGTCCATTCGAGAACTCACCGATGATCTGACCGAGCGTCAGTTGCGATCCGTTTCGTTGTTCAGCAGTTGTTCCTCGGCGGATCTGGCGAGTGTGGCGCGGTCGAGCATCGAGCGACGGGTGGCGGTGGGCCAGGGCATCGTGGCAGCCGGCACGGTCGCCGCAGAGGTCACGATCGTGCTCGACGGGTATGCGGGTGCCGAGGCAGGCGGGCACAGCGCCTTCGTGGTCGGACCAGGGGCCGTGCTTGGCGGTCCCGAAGCCCTCGATGGTGCGCTGCATCCGATGACCGTGGTCGCGCAAACTCCCATGGTCGTGCGGGTGATGTCCGCCACGGCATTTCACGTCCTGATCGAGAGCGTTCCCAAGCTCGCGATCGCATTGATCCGGCAACTCGGCGGACGGACGCGCACCGTGCTCAATGAGCTCGTGTGCGCAAGGCAGGGGTCCGTCACGTCGATCCCCGGAGCACCACCGAGCGCGAGTCAGCGGGTCTCGTCGAGACCCGCCCGGTCCGCTCGGGACTGACCCGTCCCAGGCTGCGGCGGTGCCCCCCAGCCCGTCGTCAGCCTGGGACGGGGCGGTCGTTGGCGGGTCCCTCGCTATTTCGGGTCGAACCGAATGGCGCCATCGAGGCGGATGACCTGACCGTTCAAATAGCGGTTCGTGATCATGTGCTCGGCCAGGGCCGCGAACTCGTCGGGCTCGCCGAACCTTGCCGGGAACGGCACCTTGGCTTCGAGCGCTTGCCGCATCTCGACGGGCGCGAGATCCCATGCAGTCGTTCCCATCGTGCCCGGCGCGATGCAGTTGACCCGCACCCCGATGGCGGCGAGATCGCGAGCGGCGATGATGGTCATCCCGATGATTCCGGCTTTCGCCGCGCCGTACGCGATCTGTCCGATCTGGCCCTCGTATCCGGCGATCGACGCGGTGGTCACGATCACCCCCCGTTCGTTGTCTTCGCCGGCGCCCTGCCGCGCCATTGCGGCCGCGCTGAGGCGCACCGTGTTGAACGTGCCGACGAGATTCAGGTCAACCGTGTCTTGGAACAGCGCAAGTTCGTGGGGTGCGCCCTTGCGGTCAACGGTTCTTCCGCCGCCGCGAGCGCCGCCGGCACACGCCACGACGATGCCGAGCGGGGCATCGGCCGTGGCGATCTCGATTGCATGCAGGGTGTCGGCCTCGCTCATGACGTCACCGCCGGCGGCGCGGGCATTGCTCCCCAGCGATGCCGCGACACCTTCGGCCTTGGTGACGTCGCGGTCGAAGATCGTGACGTGCGCACCACCCGCATGGAGCCGGCGTGCTGTGGCTTCGCCGAGCCCAGATGCGCCGCCGGTGATGAGCGCGGCCGTACCGTTGAGTTCCACTGGGGCTCCTTGATGAGAGACGGGGCTGGCATGCTACGAGTCGTCGATGAACGAGGGGAGTGGCGTGGCCATCGCATCCGGCGAGCGTGACGATGAGACCATACGGGTGGGCATCGAACGATGGCTGTGCGCGCAGAACGAACCCGTGCGCGTTGCCCCGCTGACGCGACCAACATCGGGACTTTCGAGCGATACCTGTTTTGTCGATGCCCGGAGCGAGAACGGCATGCATCAGACGCTCGTGGTGCGATTGCCGCCTGCCGGCGACGGACTCTTTCCGTCGTACGACCTACGCGCCCAGGCCGAGGTGCAGAACGCGCTGGCGGAGCGTGGTGTCGCGACCCCGGTGCCGGCCCGGTTCGAGCCCGACCCATCCTGGGTGGGCGCGCCGTTCATGGTGATGCCACGCGTCGCCGGTCAGGTACTGACCCGGTCGTATCTGCGCAAGGGTTGGATGGTGGAGGCGACGCCGGAGTTCCGCCGCACCCTGGTGCTCGGGTTCGTGCGCAGACTCGCCGCGCTCCACCGGCTGACGCCCGCCGGCGATCCGGCGATGGAGGGGGCCGACGATGCCGTGGCGAAGGCCTTCGATGATGGGTCCGACTATCTCGATTGGGCCACGGGCACTGGCACGCCGCTGTCGTTTATGGACGGGGCGCGTCGCTGGTGCGCCGAACGGCTGCCGTGCCGCACGGGTTCGCCGTCGGTCTTGTGGGGAGATGTGCAGTTGTCCAACGCAGTGTTTGCGGCCGACGGCTCAGTAGTCGCGCTGCTTGATTGGGAGATGACCGGTGTGGGTCCGTCGGAGATGGACCTCGGATGGTTCCTCGCCTTACATGAGATGACGATCGAACAACACGGCGCCAGCCTCGACGGGATTCCGGAGCGCGAGGAGATCATCGTCACCTACGAAACGGATCTCGGACGCGATGCGCGGGACCTGCAATGGTTCGAAGCGTTCGCGCTGCTGCGCAGCGGGTCGATCATGATCCGAATGGCGCGCATCCTGGCGGCCCAGGGCATCGACGACCACTGGCTCCTCACGCGTAACCCGACCGAACGAGCGCTGCGACGCGTCCTCGACCGCCCGCGCTCCGCGTAACCACCGAGCGCTTGTCGGATTGGGTGCGGTGGGCGCCACCTCCCCGACAAACGCTCGGGTGGATCGAGGCTTAGAGGAACGACGCGGCTTCGGAGAGGGCCATGGCGGTATCCGCGCCGAGGACGATGGATTGCAGGTTGCCGATGCCCACGCCGCCACCGACGGGATCATCCACGCGGATCACGCAATCACGGTGTTGATGGATGCGCCGCGCCACGGCGGGGTCCGAACAGTCGGCGAGGTACTCGCCGTCCACGTGCAGCGCCCCGCGCCACTGCCCGTGGGCTTGACCGTCGAATCCATGGTACAGCCCGGTACCGAGATGGAAACCGGTGTCCGAGACCGGGGTGAGCGCGAGTGGCCGAGCCGAACCGTTAGCCATCGTCATCTGGAGCGTGCCGCCTTCGAAGCGACGGTTGTCGTCACGGAACTGGAGGTCCGGCACCAGTGCCACGAACGACTCACGCCGACCGTCCGGATGTTCCACGCCACCCTGCATTTCGAGCTTCGACCAATCGCCGAGCGCGTGGCGTTGGTAGTACCAGTGGAGCGCGTACTGCGAGCCGTCCGGCCGACGGCACAGCACGGGACACCAGTTGATGAGCATCGCCACACCAGCGGGCACGGGCGCCGGTACGAGATCGTTCGGGGTCGTCCCCACCTGGTATCGCACGCCCCAAGAATGATCGCGGGTCGACACCCAATCGGTGAGTTCGGTCCGCACGCCGTCGACCTCGGCCCACCCGGATCCGGTGCCGGTGTGGTGGTACCGGACGATGTCGGCGTCGAGGCGGAAGCCATCGCGAGAACGGTGGTGTTCGCGGTGCTCGAGCGCAGGGGGCACGGCGGTTTCAAAAATCCACTCGAAACTGATCGGAACGATGTCGTTCGGCGCGAGAGCAAACCGAATCACCCGCAACGGCTCGAGGACTTCGTAGGTGATGGGCCCCACCGCGGTGGTGTCGGGGGTGGTTCCGAGTTCACGGCTTGACCGCACCGTCCACTGCTCCACGCCGCGCGACACACCGGCGTACGCGTCCATGATTCCGCGGTTCAAGTACTTGCCGATACCGAAGGCGAGTTGGAGCGAGCCGTCGCGGGCGCACGCCATGGCGCAGACTTTCTCGGTCCACGAACGATCCGACTGGCTCACCGTCGCGAACGTGTCGGTGATCTGATGATGAAACGATTCATCGGCCGGAATCAGCGGACCCAGGGTGGGCATCGTCAGCTTCGCTCGACCGCGGGTTCATCCGCACGCACGCCGCGCAACCCGAACCACGCCATCTCGGCGAGCCACCGAGCAAGGCGCTCGGGATCGTCTTCGCCTTCGGCGTTCGCAACGCGACGGCTGGTGGCCTCGGCCATCCCCACGACGGCATGCGCGAGGGTGCGCCGCTGCTCGGGGGGACCGGCGATCTCGATCAGATCCGCGATCAGATCCGCGAGTCGGTCAATCGTGGCCTCGGCGACGAGCGCGAATTCCGGGTCATTCCGGACGGACGCGCCGAACAACAAACGAAACGCGGCTCGGTGCGCGGCCACGAAGCGGAAGTAGGCCGCGAAACCTTCTTGCACGCGTTCGCGACCGGTCGCGGCACTGGTGGTGGCGGCGAGGAGCCGATCGGTGAGCTGGGCATCGACATCTTCAACCAGCTCGCGATAGAGCGCCCGCTTCGACGGGAAGTGCTGGTACACGACCGGCTTCGTAATGCCGGCGGCATCGGCAATGTCTTCCATCGAGGTGGAATGGAACCCTCGTTCCGCAAAGAGTTCGACCGCAACTTCGAGAAGTTGTGACCGGCGCTGCTCGGCGGGGAGCCGCATTTAGCGGCTCGACTTCAGCGGCATCTCGTAGCGGTCGTCGTGGTCGAAGTTACGCGCGAACCGATCGTGCAGATGACTGGCCTCATCGGGCGTGAGCGGAACATCGGACGCGGCTGCGTACTCGCGGACTTCTTCCACGTTCACACAGGTAGGGAGCACGGTGGCAAACGACGGGTTGGCGAGGATGCCCGCGATCGCGGCCTGGCCTTTGGTGCGGCCGGTGCCCTCCCACAGGAACTTCAGGGTGTCGGCCTTCTCGAAGTTGTCGAGCATGTTCTGTTTGTTGCGGTGCGCGCGGTGATCGCCCTTCGGGAACACGGTGTCGGGTGTGACCTTGTCCGAGAGCGTGTCCGACGCGTGAGGTACCCGAGAGATGAGGCTCACCGTGCCGTCCGCAACCTTGGGCTCGGCGGCGAAGGTGAGGCCGGGCTCTTGTTCGAGGATGTTGAAGACGGTTTGCAGCGAGCAGATGTCTCGCTGGCGGACCGACTCGATCCCTTCTTCGACCCAGCCGATTGCGGGCCCGAGCGCGGCACCGAGCGCCAACACCTTGCCCGCGGTAACGAGGTCTGCAAGGGTCGCCCACAGGTCATCGTCTTGGACCGCGTCGAGTCGGCAGTTGTGGAGTTGGTACAGGTCGATGTAATCGGTGCCGAGTCGCCGCAACGATTCATCGAGCTGGGTGCGAATCGACTCGGGTCGCCAGTCGTGCGGACGTTCCCGTTGCACGCCGTCACGCTCGGCCGCGATGTCGTAGCCGCACTTGGTGGTGAGGACGATGTCGGAGCGGTTGGCGGCGAGGATGTCGGCCAGGAGTGTTTCGCCGAATCCGTTTTCGCCGTAGACGGGAGCGGTGTCGATGAAGTTGATGCCCGCGTCGAGCGCGGCGTGCAACATCTCGGTCTTGTTCGTGACCTCGCCCCACCAATTACTGGCGAGCGTCCAGGTTCCGAAGCCAACCTCCGAAACCTGGAGCTGCGTCTGACCGAGCCGGCGGTACTTCATCAGTAGACGATGACCGAGCGGGCGATCTCGCCCGAGCCCATGTTGTCCATCGCCTCGTTGACCTGATCCAAGGTGATCTGGGCCGACATCAGCTCGTCGAGCATGAGCGTTCCGGCTTGGTAGAGACCGGCGAGCTTCGGAACATCGCGGTGCACGTTGGAGGAGCCGTACCAACAACCACGGATCTGCTTCTCCTGGACGAGCAGGTCCATGGCGGGGTTGATGGTGAGCATCGTGTCGAAGCTCGGCACGCCCACGATCACGGCTTGGCCGCCGCGCCGGGTCATCTGCAACGCCTGCTCGATGGTGGCGCCGAGGCCGATGACCTCGAACGCAACATCGGCGCCGCGGCCGCCGGTGAGTTCCATGACCTTCGCCATCGCGTCGCCTTCAGCGGAGGGGTTCACGATGTCGGTGGCGCCGAACTTCAACGCGGTCTGGAGCTTGCCGTCTACCATGTCGATCGCGATGATGCGCTCCGCGCCCGCGTGCTTCGCACCCTGGATCACGTTGAGGCCCACGCCACCGCAGCCGATGACCACCACGCTGTCGCCCTTGCGAATACTTGCGGTGTTGGTGGCGGCACCGAATCCGGTGAGCACGCCACACCCGATGAGTGCGCCCGCGGTGAGCGGAATCTCCGGGTCGATCTTCACTGCGCCGATCGCGGGGATGATCGCTTCTTCGGCAAAGGTGCCGGACGCGGCCATCACCGAGATGGGCACACCGTCACGCGAGACGCGCGACGTCATGTCGAGCAGACCGCCGCTCATCGAAGCGATGCTGCCGACCTCGCAGAGCTCGCCCTGGTCGTGCTCGCAGAAGTAGCAAGCGCCACACTGCGGGACCCAGGAGACCACCACGTGGTCGCCGATGCTCAGGTGGTCCACGCCCTCGCCGAGCTGGGTGATCGTTCCCGCACCCTCATGACCGAGGACCGCAGGCAGCGCGATGGGAAGGACTCCCTTGACCACGGAGAGGTCCGAGTGACACACGCCGGAGGCGCCCATCTGGATGCGGATCTCGCCCGCCTTGGGATCGGCAACGTCGATGTCGACAATTTCGAGCGGGGATCCGACGGCGGTGGCGATTGCGGCCTTGGTCATGCTGGCTCCTTCAGGGAAAACGGGGGGTGGCGAGAATCTAACGCAGGCCTACCCCTCCACCCCTATGTGCCGGCGCTCACCGGCGAGGCGGCGGGCGGTAGGAGCCGGAGTCACCCATTCCCCACGCGCGCTGGCGGCGCGATGTCGACGACGACCGGTCGGTGATCGGAGGCGACTCGCGCCAGGGTGTCGTCGGGGACCTCGACGTGGAGCACGGTCCAGAGAGAATCGACGAGGACGTGATCGATGCGGCCCACGGGGTACCGGCCGAACCAGGTCGGACGAGGCCGGGAACCGTCCAGGCCAGTCTGGGCGTCGGCGAGTCGCCGGCTGAGCCGGCGGAGCGACGGGAACCACGAGAGTGCGTTGAAGTCGCCACACAAGACGATGTCGTGACGGGCCGAGGCGTGGCCGAGCCATTCCGGTCCGAGCAACGCCTCAGCGGCCATGACTCGTTCGCGCGGGTGCAGGCTGAAGTGGGTGTTGATCAGCTGCAACGTGCGCGTCGCGCCAGCGCCGTCGGGCACGTCGACCTCGACCCAAATCGCTCCGCGCGGCTCGAGGCCGATGCCGGGAAGGGCGCCCGCGCGGACCAGCCGGAGTGGCAAGCGACCCAACCATCGGCTGCGGCTCAGCGTCCTGCGCGCGTACCGCAGCCCACGCTCCACAAAATCGATCACGGTCGAGTCTCGCTCACCACCACACCACCGTAGGTTTCGCGCCAGCCCGGACGCGCCGCGCTGGCCGCCAGTTGGAACCTCGTCGGGCGCACGGTGCTCGGTCATCGGTTCTCCTCGGCGGTCGAACGCGCCCGGTCGGCAGGTTCCGGCGTATTCGAGGGGATCTGCGTCGACCTTCGATCACAGTGGCTGTGACGTTCGGCCCTGTTGTGGCGCGTCGCCCGGTGGTTTGCTTGGGGCGCCATCAATCGAAGGGCGCCATCAATCGAAGGACGCCATCAATCGAAGGAGATGCCATGCGCGCAGCAGTCGGTGACCGGTTGATCATCAAGGGGCACAACGTCGGTGACGCCGACCAGGACGCCGAGGTCTTGGAGGTGCACGGCGAGGACGGCGCCCCTCCGTGGTTGATCCGATGGAGTGCCGACGGCCATGAGGGGCTCTACTTCCCCGGGTCGGATGCACAGGTCGAGCACTACTCCCACGACGGCCAGGACGCGCACGGGCAGGATCAACGAGGCGCGCGAACCCAGCTGATGCCGAACGCGGCGCTCACCTCGAGGGAGGACCCTCAAACGAGATCCACGGTCAATACACCTAGCTGATAGGACGAACGATATGACCGCCAGATTCGCACCGGATCGACGCCTCACCTGCGACACCACGGCATGGCGTCCGGATCCCATCCGGCATCGGCTTGATCCGCTGCGAGGCCTCGACTTCCAGAGCATTGCCCTCCCAGAGGATCTCGGCCTGGATCCAGCGGTCGTCTTTCCGTCCTCACCGTCAGGCGGCGACGAGTTGCGACGACTGTTACGAAGGATCGAGGTCAGCGGTGCTTCGCGGGCACTCGACATCGGGTGCGGCAAGGGCAGCGCCATCCGGACGATGCTGCGCTTCCCATTTGCCCGGGTCGATGGGCTGGAGGTCGCGCCCGAGTTGGCCGCGGTCGCCCGATCCAACTTCACCAGGCTTCACGAGAAACGTTGCACGATCTTCACGACGGACGCGACTCGCTTCGACCGCTACGGTGACTACGACTTCCTGTACCTCTACAGCCCGTTCCCTGCCTCGGTGATGACCCAGTGCATGGCCCGCGTTGTCGAATCTGTTGATGAACACCCGCGTACGGTCACCGTCCTCTACGTGAACACCTACTGCCACGACCAGATCGTTGCCACCGGCCGGGTCACGTTCGAGCGTATGGGTCGAACCCCGCACGGCAATGACATCAAGCTCTATCGCTTGACCTGAAGAGGCACTGGGTCCGGTCCGGTAAAATGAACATCGAGGCGACGAGATGGGTTCGGCGTGGCTACCGCGGAGGCAGGTGAAGGCACCGGTCCGTAGCCACGCCGGCCGCAGCAGCCAACTGACGACGCGCACCGAGGACCGGACACCGTGGATCGATGTGCATGGCCATGCCGGGCGGTGTTTCCTCGGCGGCCTCGATGTGGGCCACCCGCTGATCGGCCTGCTCGGTGAAGTCGCGACGTCCGACGCCTTCGCGTCGATGCAGGCCGGTCGCGTCACGGCGGCGAGTGTCGCTGCGGTGGCAGACCTCGCGGTGCTCGGCATCGATTCGGCGGGAGGCTTGTGTGCGGACCGGGCGTTTGGTCCGGACGAGGCCCGGGCCGACCACGACCGTCAGTTGCGAGGCATCACTGGACTGCTCGCCGACGCCGAGATCGAAACGGTGATGGCGGCGCGCATGGTCGATCTCCTCGGCGTCGGGTGCGTGGCTGTCGGGACCGACATGGATGCGAACTATCTGCCCGTCGTGGATCGCTACGAGCAGTACCTCGGCCGGAGCGTGATGGAGGACCGGTCAGTGGAAGCTGCCGCCGCCTCGATCTTCGCGGTTGGCGGCCATCACTCCGTAGCCCAACACGATAGGGATGGGGAGTACCACGATCCCTACCGCCAAGCCGATCGCGGCCACGGTCGAGAGGGTCCCGGTGAACTCGGTGATGATCTCCACGCCGAACGCCAGGATGGCCACGAGCAGTCCGGAGTAGCCGATGCGTTTGGCGAGCTTGACCTGAGCCGCAATACGCGCCCGTCGGATCAACACCGGGTCAGACTCGCGTGGCGATTCCGGGTCGGATTTCATCGGGTCGACTCTACGTAGGATGCGCGCCGTGCCAGGACCCGCAGCGTCACTCGAGTTCGGACCGGAGATCACCCATGTGATGGCCGTGGTGAACCTGTCGCCGGAGTCACGCGTGGCCCATTCGGTGGTGGGCTCACCGGCCGAGGCCTTGCAGCGGGCCCGGGAATACCGAAGCCTCGGGGCTTCGATCATCGATCTGGGTGCGCAGTCGAGTCATTTCGAAAACGCGCCCCTCACTCCCCACGAGGAGATCGAGCGCATGCTGCCGGCTCTGGAGCTCCTCGTGGCCGATGGGTTCGTCGTTTCAGTCGATACCTGGAAGCCGGAGGTCGCGGTGGCCGCGGTGGCCGCGGGAGCCGCGATCGTGAACGACACCGGTGGCCTGGCGGACCCGGCCATGGTCGAGCTCGTGCGGGATTCCGGCGCGGGCGCGGTGGCGATGCATATCGAAGGGGCGAATCCGCTCGAGGTGGGGTATCGCGCGCTGGAAGCCGGCCGCCCGGAACTCGTCGCCGATGGATTGCGGGCGCGGGTGGTGGAGCTGCGCGCCGCTGGAGTCACCGGGCCGATACTCGTGGACCCGGGTCTGTCGATCAACTATCGCAGCGACTACGAGGCCTATGGGCAGCTCCAACTTTCCACGATCCGGGCGATGGGTGCGCTGCGCACCGCGGGGGAGCCGGTGTTGATTCCCGTGCCGCGCAAGGCCGTCACCCATCGGATGCACGCATACCTCACCCTGTCGATCGAATACGGCGCGGACGTTCTGCGCGTGCACGACGTGGAAGCGGCGTGTGACCTCGTGACGCTGCTCGGGCGCCGCCTCGGCGGCACCCGCTGAGAGGCTTGGCTCAGAGGCCGGCGAGGCGACGGTTGGTGGCATCGAGCACGGCGCGCACGATCGCCGCATTGTCCTGATGATCGCGGATGATCGCGGACCCCGACACCATCTGTTCGGCCGGCGGGATCACGAACACGATCGTCACGATGGCAACGTCGTGGATACCAACGCGCACAATCTGTGCGCTGTCGACGTCGAGACACTCTGCGGTTTTCTGCAGCTGGCGCAACGCGTCGACGGTGGCCACGGCAACGAGCCGATGCCGTGCGCTTGACGCCACCGAACCTTCGGCGAATCCAACTGCTTCGTTCTCACCCCTCGTGAGGGTGACCCTGACCAGGCTGCGGAGCCCGGTGACCTCGGAAACCACATCGACGAGCATCGCTCGGTCGGGGGCAGCCGGCGCGGTGAGGTCGATCCGTTCGTTGCCATCGCCGTTGAGTTGCACCACCGATACAATTCGGCGGTCGAGTTCGATCCCGAAGCTGGCCAGCGCCACCGACTGAATGTCGCGCACGACCTGTTTGGCGTGCTTGGCGGAATTGGCCAGGATGTGGACTTCGGTTGGCCGGCCGATGTCGTCGGTGACGACTCTGGCAGCAGAAACTTCCGGCAGGCGGCACAACTCGCGTTCGAGTTCCAGGATTTGGTCGTCGCCGGCGGGGTTTTCGAGGGTTTCGTCCATCGTGTGCTCCATCGTCCGATCGAGCCTAGGACCCGACTGACCACGATTGGTGGTATTCCCCAACAGCCCCATTGCGCACGGTCGGCGGATCGTGGGAAGATCCTGTTGCCAATGAGCCAGATGTTGCCAATGATGGCAATGTGCAGAAACGCGGTGATCGTCGCCCTAGGGTGACCGCTGTCGCTCTACAGCAACCCCTGGTATCTGTCGATGCCAAGAGGCGCGATACCACCAGACGCAAGAGAAGGAGGGCACCCCGGGTTGGATCGAGACGGCAAGGCCTTGGCGCATCGGGACTGAGGAGTCCCGCGAGCGAAGCGTTGCCCTCTGGAAGCACCACAGCGGACCGCCAGAGAGGATCATTCGTAAAGAAGGTGATCTCTCATGAAGAAGGTCTACATCCGTGTCGCACTGCTTATGTCCAGCGCGGCCGCACTGCTGCTTGCCGGCGGTGCAGTCAGGTGGAAGTAGTCCACGCGTAATCCGCGCTGAGGTCTTGCCGTGTCGGCCCAACTGGGAACTCTCATGAAGTGGCAAAGGGAATCGAAGGTCACCGCCTTTTCCGTGGGGCTCGCGGTCCTCGCCGCGGGGGTTGCGATAATCCTCGGTGCGCGCGGGCCCGTCCCGCCGCTCACCGCCCTGGCCGCGTTGGCGCTCTTGCACCTGTTCTCCGAGAACCAGCTCACCGATCTCACCCCCGAGCTTGGTTCGAGTGCAGGGGTGATGCTCTGCACGGCGTCGATGGTCGTGTTCCGATCGGACCAGAGCGCGCTCGGCGTGTTCCTCGTCGGCTTCGCCGGCGGTATTTATCTGCCGCAGATTCGCGAGTGGCGCAAGCTCTTGTTCAACTGTTCGATGTTCGCATTGGCGGCCGTCTCATCGGCCGCGGTGTTCTGGGCGACCACCGGGAGTGGCACGGCATCACCCGCGCTGCTGCTGGCCGCGGCGCTGCCGACCGCGCTGGTGTACTCAGTGGTCAACGTTCTGCTGGTTTCTACCGTCGTGGTCCTTGCCACGGGTCAACGATTCCGCGATGTGATGCTCGTCGCGAGCCGTGAATACCTCGTGTATTACCCGTTCGCGTTGCTCGGTGTATTCCTGGGCCTGCTCTACCTCGACTACGAACTGGCCCTGGTGCCGTTGTTCTTGGTGCCGATCCTCGTCGCCCGCCAGGCCTACTCGTCGTACCTCGCGTTGAAGCGTTCCCATGAAGCGACGGTGCGAATCCTGGTGGGCGCGCTCGAAGCGAAAGACCCGTACACCGCCGGACATGCCGAGCGGGTGGCCGAGTACGCGCAGTACATCGGCCTCGAGTTGGGAATCCCGCCGAGCCGGCTCGAGCGGCTGCGCCTCGCCGCGCTCATGCACGATGTCGGCAAGCTCGTCGTTCCGAACCACCTGCTGAACAAGCCGGGAAAGCTCACCGCGGAGGAGTTCGACACCGTGCGCAAGCACGAAGACGTGTCGGTTGAGATTCTCACTCGCATCGATTTCCTCGCGCCGGTTGCGCCGAGTGCCACGAGCGAGGCATCGCACTTCTCGCCGGTGGCCGATGACCGAGGTCAGCCCATCGAGCCGCACATCGTTGCCGTTGCCGATGCCTACGACGCGATGACGTCGACGCGTTCGTACCGGCGCGCGCTCAGCCAGGACATTGCGTTCGCGGAGTTGCGGAAGAACTCAGGACGCCAGTTCCATCCGCGAGTGGTGGACGCGCTCATCGCCTCACTGCGCCGCCGCGGCGAGGTCCACGGTCGAGGCCACGAGCTGTATGTCCATCACGTGAATGCTCCCAGGGGCAAGGTGGGCTCAGCCGGTCTCGGCGATCTGTTGCCGGACGGATCCGCGACCATCGCACCGGAATCGACGGTGACGCCATGAGCCTCGGGGCAAGGGTGCTCGCGTTGGTGGCGCTCGGTGCCATCACCGCGGCCGTGGCCGAATCGGTCGCACCGGGAGGTCCGATCACTGGGTTGGCGGCACTGGCGACCGCCGCCGCCGTCGGAGAGCTCGTGGTGCTGCGGCCGCGCCACCGCGGCTCGATCCCGCTCGCCTACGCCTTCATGCTCGTGCTCATCCGGTCCTTCCCGGCGGCCGAATGTCTCGCTGCGATCGCGATCGCCGAGGTGGTGGTCGTCCCGCTCCGCGGCGATGCAACGGTCGCCGCACGAGCCAGGCGCAGCTTTGAGCACGCGGGTGCGGGGCTGGCGGGGCTGGCGGTCTACTTGGTCCTGCATCCGCTCGAGTTGCTCACTCCGACTCCCTGGATTCTCACCGTGCTGGCGGCGGCCTCGGTCACGATGTTGGTGGTACACGAGCTGCCCGCGTTCTTGCGTTCGAACCGATTGCCGCCGATCGGTGGTGCCGACCTGGCGCTCATCGCGTCCGGGATGTTGATGGCGATCGGCTTCCGAGCGGTCGAGGGGCATAAGAGCGTGGGGCTCTGGGGCGTGGCGTTGTTCTCGATACCGCTGCTCGCCGCTTGGTATTCGTTCGAGCGATTGGCCGTGATCAGCCGCACGTCGGCCCAGACCATCGAGGCGTTGTCGCTGGTCCCGGAGATGGCGGGGCTGGCCCGGACCGGACATGCCGCGCGGGTGGCGGAGGTGTCCGAGCGAGTTGGCGACGCACTCGGGCTTCGGCGCCGAGAGCTCGATGACCTGCGAGCGGCCGCCTTGTTGCATCATCTCGGGCACCTGTGTCTCGACGCACCAGAAATGCGCGAGGTCCCGATCGAACCGCACGAGGTTGCGGATACCGGCGCGCAGATTCTGCGCCAAACCGATCTTGCTGCTGCCGGTGACATCTTGGCGACCGACACCGTGAGCCTTGGTGGTCAGATCCTGAAGGTAGTCAGCGCGTACGACGACCTCGCCGGCGTTGACGGGATGGCATCGGACGCGGCGATCGACGCGTTGTACTCCGGTCCCGGGTTCCTCTATGACCCGAGGGTGCTCGTCGCGCTCGAGCGCGTGGTCGCGTCGGCCTGAGGTTCCCGCAAGTCGATTACGCCATCCGATTCCTCGGCCACCGGCAGGTCGACGTAACGAGTTGGAGCATTCTGGTCACGTGCTCGCGAGGACCGGCGGGCGCGTCGGCTCCCGGCGTACGCGAGTTCCACGATGCCCGCGAACAGGACGAGATCGCCGATGGAGATCGCGGCGCGGAATGGTGATCCGGTCGCGAATCGGTCGGAGAGGACCGGTAACAGATCCGTGGATCGTTCGGGCCGGTGTTTCACTGTGGTCTCGCGCGGCAGGCCGTCGACCACGTGGTATGGCATTCCCGCGTTGAGTGCGATCACGAACACGTTCAACGCGATTCCAATGCCGATGACCAGGATGCCGCGCGTCCGAATGTTCGACGCGATGAAGCCGAGCACCGCAACGTAGGAGAGCAGCAGAATCCCAAAGCCGACATCGTCGTAGCGGGATGGGGGAAGGTTGATGACGTCGACGAGTATCTGGAGTCCGAGCCCCGCGGCGAGGAGCCAGGCCCGCTCGAAGCTGACCTCGGCGAGACGGGTGAAAGTGCCATCGGTGACGATGACCACGGCCACCGCGACCAACAGCGCGACAGCGTAGACAAGCACCCCCGCACGGTAGTCAAGGGTGCCCGCCGGCGGGCGCACATAGGCTGCGGGCGATGGCTGATGCAGAGGTGCTCTACGAGGTGGATGGAGCGATCGCCCGAGTGACGATCAACCGGCCCGAGCTGCGCAACTCGATGTCGTACGGCGTGATGCAGGGACTCCGTGACGCCGTGGCCGCGGCCAAGGCCGACGACGCCGTGCGGGTAGTGGTACTCACTGGCGCAGGCGAGAAGGCGTTCTGCGCTGGTGCCGATCTCAGCGGGATTGCCGAGAACGCCGGTGCGGCTGCTGCCCATGATGGACGCGGGCTACTCGCGGAGCTGTTTCGCGAACTGTGGGCACTGGGCAAGCCGACCATCGCTCGGGTCCGTGGATTCGCGCTCGCCGGCGGGTTCGGTCTCGCGCTCGCTTGCGATGTGGTGATCGCGGCCGACGACGCCCAGTTTGGTACGCCGGAAGTGAACGTGGGGCTCTGGCCCTACATGATCACCGTCCCGATGTTGCGTTCGATGCCACCCAAGACGGTGCTCGAACTCCAGATGACCGGACGCCGGGTGGGCGCCGAAGAAGCACAGCGGCTCGGGTTCGTAAGCCGAGTCGTGCCGGTGGCCGAGCTCGACATTGCCGTCAACGAGTTCGCCTCGGCGTTGGCATCGAAGTCGCCGCTCGTCCTGCGGTGGGGGCGAGACGCGTTCTACCGCGTGCTGGGGATGGAGGCCGACGCCGCGCTCGACTACCTGCAAAGTGCGCTCACCATCCACACGCAATCCGAAGACGCCGCCGAGGGTGTGGCCGCATTCGCGGAGAAGCGCAGCCCGGTCTGGAAAGGTCGCTAGATGTTCCGACCCGAGGTGAAGTACGCGAAGAGCGGAGATCTCTCGATCGCGTACGCCATGTATGGCCACGGACCCGTGGACCTGGTGATCGTTCCAGGATTTGTCACGCACCTTGACCTGATGTGGGACCTCCCGATCTCGAAGCAGTTCGAGGAGAGCGGCGAATACGCGCGCACGGTGATGTTCGACAAGCGGGGGACCGGGCTTTCAGACCGCGGCCTCGGCCTGGGCAGCGTCGAGGATCGCATGGACGACATCCGGGCGGTGATGGACGCAGCAGGGCTCGACCGTGCCGCGCTCTACGGGGTGTCGGAAGGTGGACCGATGGCGATCATGTTCGCGGCCACCTATCCCGAGCGGGTCACGGCGCTCACGTTGTTCGGCACCTTCGCCCGGATTCTGGCCGCGCCGGACTATTCGGGGATGGCCGAAGACCAAGTCGATGCGTTCGTGGAGTCGATCGAAACCAGGTGGGGAACGGGCGACGTCATCAGCATGTTTCTCCAAAGCGAGCCTGGGACGGTCGATCGATCGGAACTGGCTCGGTACGAACGCAGCGCGTGCACCCCGCACATGGCCGCTCAGCTGATGCGCCACAACCTGGCGATTGACGTCCGTGAGGTGCTCCCGGTGATCGACGTCCCCACCCTGGTGTTCCATCACGTGGGGGACCCGGTGGTTCCGATCAGTCGCGGCCGGTACGTGGCCGAGCACATCCCTGGCGCGCGCCTCGTGGAGCTGCCGGGAGATGTGCACTTGGGTCCGGAGAGCGCGGCCGCGTCGCCGATCCTCTCGGAGTTTCTGACCGGTGAACGCCGAGAAGCCGAGCCGGATCGCGTGTTGGCGACGGTGCTCTTCACCGACATCGTCGGCTCCACGGAACGAGCGGCGGGGCTGGGCGATGCCCAATGGCGAGCACTGTTAGATCGCCACGACGCGATCGCTCGTCGCGAGATCACGTCCGCTCGCGGCCGTGCGGTGAAGTCGACGGGCGATGGCTTCCTCGCGGTGTTCGATGGTCCGGCGCGCGCGGTGCGTTGTGCGCAAGCAATGGGTCGCGCGGTGGCCGATATCGGCCTCGAACTCCGGGCCGGGCTACACACCGGAGAGTGCGAACTACGCGGTGACGATGTTGCCGGGATCGCGGTGCACCTCGGTGCTCGCATCGGTTCGCTTGCCGGCCCCGGCGAGGTGCTGGTGTCTTCCACAGTCCGTGATCTCACGCTCGGATCCGGAATCGAGTTCACCGACCGCGGCCGCCACGAACTCAAGGGTCTCCCCGGCGATTGGCAAGTCCTCGCCGTGACGGCCGCATAGGACTCGCGACGCGCCCGGGTCTAGCGCGCTTTTTCCCAGACCGAGACGTGCGACGTGCTCGCGCCGGTGAAGGTCGAGCGGTTCCAGTCCGACCATCGGTCGCGTAGCGACATGCCGGCAATACGCGCCATGAGGTCGAGCTCAGACGGCCACACGTATCGGAACGGCGTTGTGAACTCGTTCACGTGCGACCCGTCGGCAACGAAGTGGTGTGACGTGGCCTGCTGCGCGACGAGGTCGGTGTAGCGGTCGTATCCCACGTAGCCCGGCGCGTGGGAGAACACGCGGGCGTCCTCGCCTGGTGGCAGGCGGCGAAGGTCGGGTACTTCGACCTCGATGACGAAGTATCCACCGGGTTCGAGGTGGGCGGCAGCATTGACGAAGCACGCCACCTGTTGATCCTGGGTGGTCAGGTTCCCGATCGTGTTGTACACGAGATAGACGAGCCGGAACTCGCAGCCGAGCCGGGTCGTCGCCATGTCCCCGATCGTCACGTCGATCTGCGGCCCGCCGTCCTTGGCTCGGAGCTGCTCGACCATGGCAGTGGAGAACTCGATACCCGAGACGAGGACACCGCGGGCCGCGAGCGGTAATGCCACCCGACCGGTGCCGATCGCGAACTCGAGCGCGCGGCCGTTGCCGGCCAGCTCGGTGAGCACATCGACGGTGGTGCCGATCACATCGGCTTCGAACATCGAGCCGGAGGTTTCGTCGTAGCGGGCGGCGATGTCCTCACCGAAGTGGTCCTGGGGCATGGGCGCGATCATTGCATCGCCGCACTCCGGGGTTCATGGGTTTTTCGTGGCGCGCTGGCGACGGGTCGGCCTCGTTCTCTGTTCGCTCCGCGTTGTGGGCGACGGTCGATATTTCCGATTCGCTCTAACATCCGTCTCGCCTGGCGGCTCGGTAGAACTCGCTCGGTCGAAAACATCGACCCTCGCTGCGGGCTGGGGTTGGATAGGCCCGGTTGGTTAGGGGCCGGGGCCTGCTCGTTCGTATTCTTGTTTCGTCACTAACTTTTGGTTTCCGTGGGGGCCGATGCGTCGGAGGTCTCTCAGGGTTTTGAGGTAGTGGTGGTGGTGGCAGAGGCGGCCGATGTTGGCGAGACAGGTGAGGCCACCGGCGGCGACGGGGATGTTGTGGTCGATTTCGAGGTGCCGGTCGATCTCACAACCTTCGATGTTGCAGGTCTGGTCGCGGACTTCGACTCCGGTCCGTAGATGCGCGGGGATGGTTCTTCCGAGATGCGAGATGAGGCTGACGTCCACACCGTCGGCCACGATGGCTTTCATGAAACTGTCCGACGCGAGGCGATACGCGGTAGCGACGGTGATCGGTCCCGCGCCTTCGATCTCGCAGATCTCACCCGGAACGGTGTGTCCCCGCAGGTACGCGGCATACGACATGTGGACGACGATCACCGCGAGGGGTCGCGCCCCGCGGGTCTTGGCCTGTTTCCCGTTCGGTGTCGGCGCGGTATCGGCTTCGCCGTCGCCTCCGAGACCACCATCGTCGGTGTCGTCGACGGTGTCGCCACTGTTGCTATCACCACCGTCACCGTTGGCGGAACGCTTGGTGTCGTCGTCGACTGCGGGACTGTTGGTGAAGAGGTCGGCCATGGTGGTCATCGCGTCGAACGCGACCGCATCCGGATGCACCACGGTGCTGGTCTTGCGGTTCTGTTCGAACAGTTCCCGTTCTAACGGTTCGAGCGCGGCCATGATCTGCGCGGTCCGATCGAGTGGCCCGTGGATATCGATTCGGCCAGAACCGTCACTCATCTTCCGGTGCCGTAACGACCGGTTCGCATAGATCCGTTCGGAGTTCTCGATTTCATTCTCCCGGGACCGGGCGGCGGCGGTCACCCGGTCACATTCGGTCTTCAACCCTTTGAACCCGGCGGTCTTGGCCACACCGACCAGTTCCACCGCGCAATCCGGGTCGGCTTTCACCGCGGCGCTCACCGCGTTGGCCTGTCCGGGAGACAACTCTCCCCGCCGCAGGGCGTCTCGGACCGCGGGTTGGGTCTTGACTTGCCGGGCGGTTTCCATCGCGGCGCGACCTGCACCCACAGACGTCCCCGACGTCGCGGCGAGGAATGCTTCGATATCACGGTGCGTGCCGTCACCTACCCACGCGCCGGTCTCATCCAACCGACCTGCGGCGAGCAACTTGCCCGACGCCGCGAGCTTCTCAAGCACAGAAAATGCCAACACCGCGGCCTTCGCGTCAGGCCCCGAAAGACTCGATGGGTCGAAGCTGTCGACGAGGCATCGCGTGATCGAAACCGTCCGTTCCAGTACTTCGAGCACGATGCCTCCCTTCTCGCCTTTACGGTTGTTCTTACCCCAAGTATACCAAACAGACGTTTGGAATTGCAAACCAAAACCCAACAAAATCGGGAGAAATCTGTCGCCTGAACCGCGGCGCTCGGTCGGGCGCTACGGTCATCCGATGGTGGTCGTGTTGATCGGCGGGAGTTCCAATGTGGGCAAGACCACCGCAGCGCGAGAGGTCGGCGAGCGCCTCGGTGAAGAACTCGTCAGCATCGACGATCGCATTCCGGCGGAGCTTGTGGCGTCGAGCATGTTTCGCGACGAGACGATGTGGAACTCGGAACGCGGGGACCTGCTCGCGGCGCCGCGCGTGCAGACCGTTCTGACTTAACTCCGGCGGAAGCCGCCTTCGGAGTCGATGACTTGGCCGGTGATCCAACCGCCGTCGTCCGACACCAGGAACGCGACCAGGTTGGCGACGTCGGTGGGAGTGCCCCAACGGCCGAACGGCATCGATCGCACGACCGCGTCTGCGAGATCCGGACCGGCCCAGCCCGTATCGGTCGGTCCGGGATTGATGGCGTTCACCGTGATGGATCGATCGGCGAGATGCTCGGCGAGGCTGCGCGTCATCTGATGGATTGCGCCTTTGCTCACCGCGTAGGGAAGTTCGTTGTTCATCGGCGCGAGGTGTTGGCCGGAGGTGAACAGCACGACCCGTCCGCCGGGCCGAGTGTCGTCGTGGTGCGCGGCGAAGCCCTGGACCAGCAGCAAGGTGGCCCGCGCGTTCACTGCCCACGCCGCATCGAGCTCGCGGGCGGTCAATGACTCCAACGACTGCTTCGAACTGCGTGCGTGGTTCGCGATCAGCACGTCGGCGGTGCCGAATCGATCGATCGCGGCGGCGATCACCGTGGCGGGTGCCGTGGCATCGGCCAGGTCAACTGCAAGATGTCCAACGCGGTCCGGTGAACCGAGCGCCTCGAGCACGCCGTCGATCCCATCAGGATCCGCTCCCCAGGCCTGCTCGGCGTCGTGGGCGGTCCACGAGTGCGCGAAGACGCTCGCACCCTCGGCGAGGAGCCGGCGCGCGAGTGCGAAGCCGATCCCGATTTGTCGGCTCACGCCGGTGACGACGGCAACTCGGCCGTCGAGTGTTCCCATGGGCCCAGCGTACGGCGGTCAGTGTTGGGACCCGGGCGGAACACGTAGCCTCCGACCCCGCGCTCGCCGAGCGGGGCCCGACCGGCCCGGCCCGTATTACACATGGAGCGGGTCCGCGCTCGCCGAGCGGGGCCCGACCGGCCCGGCCCGTAGGGCCATGAGGGGGAGAAATGGCTGATCCGAAGTCCAGTGGTGGGGGCAACCGACACGAGTGGGGGCCGTTGGTGGCGGATCTCGCGCAGCGCCGGACGAAGGCGCTGGGGATGGGCGGCGAGTCGTTCGTCGAGCGCCAGAAATCTCTCGGCAAACTCACCGTGCGCGACCGCCTCGAACTGCTGCTCGATCCGGGGACGTGGGTGGAGTACGGCATGCTCGCCGACCACATGGACGCGGGTCTCGGTGACCGGTTCCTGGCCGCGGACGGCGCCGTCACGGGTGTCGGCGCGATCGATGGCCGTCTGATCGCGGTCGCGGCATACGACTTCAGTGTGATGGCAGGATCGATGGGCGCAGTCGGCGAAAGCAAGATCCGCCGCATGCGCCACCATGCGCTCAGTCAACGCATCCCGATGGTCTGGCTGCTCGACTCAGCCGGCGCTCGGATCCAGGCCACGAGTGGCTCCACGTTTGCCGGCGCGGGCGACCTCTTCCGCGAGCAGGTGGCGATGAGCGGCGTGATACCGATGGTGGCCGCGATGATGGGCCACTGCGCCGCCGGTACTGCATATATTCCGGCGCTCGCCGATTTCGTGCCCATGGTGAAGGGGACGTCGTCGATGGCCCTCGCCGGACGGCATCTGGTGAAGGCCGCCGTGGGCGAAGACGTGAGCGAAGAAGAGATGGGCGGCTCGGGCGTCCACACCAAGATCAGCGGTGTGGCAGATCTCGAAGTGGCCGACGACGAGGAGTGTCTGCGCATTGTGCGCGAGTACCTGTCGTTCTTCCCGCAACACAATCAGGAGCGGCCGCCCACCCGGGTGTGCGACGACCCGGTTGATCGGCGGGCCGAAGAGATCTACGAGATTGTGCCGACCGCGCCTCGTCGCGCCTACGACGTGCGCAAGGTGATCGCGGCGGTCGTGGACGATGGCCATTTCTTTCCGATGAAACCGGAGTGGGCCAAGAACATCGTCACGGGCCTGGCGCGCGTTGGTGGTGAGCCCGTGGGCATTGTGGCGAACCAGCCGATGGTGCTCGGTGGCGCGCTCGATGTGAACGCGGCCGACAAAGCGGCGCGTTTCGTCTGGCTCTGCGATGCGTTCGGTATTCCGCTCGTGTTCCTCCACGACGTGCCCGGTTTCATCGTCGGTTCTGCCGTGGAGAAGCAGGGAATCATTCGTCACGGCGCCAAGATGCTGTTTGCGGTGAGTGAAGCGACGGTGCCGAAGATCAGCGTCATCATGCGCAAGAGCTACGGCGCCGGATATTTCGTGATGAACGGGTTGGCTTACGAAGCCGACTACATCGTCTCGTGGCCCACGGCCGAGATCGCGGTGATGGGGCCGGATGGTGCCGTGAACATCATCCACCGCAAGACCTTGGAGGCGGTACCCGAAGCGGAGCGCGCCGCCAAGCGGCTTGAACTCGCAGAGGAGATCCGCGCCAACATCGACCCGTACATCGCGGCCGGCCACGCGCAGCTCGACGATGTGATCGACCCGGCCGACACTCGCAATGCGATCTGGCGCGGGCTGCATATCTCGCGGGATAAGCACGTGGACCGGCCGTGGCGTAAACACGGTGTGCTCCCGGTCTGAGCGCCGCTGCGCATGACTCTGACTCGCCGCGACTTTCTGGGTGGCACGCTCGCCGCCGCGTTGTTGGCGGTGCCGCGTCGTGCGATTCGTGATCGACCGGACGCGGAGATCGCGAGCACCCGCCTACGCCGAGCGTTCGCCTGAGCCGAGTTGCGCGACGTGGCTCACTGCCCATGATGCGCCCAACAGGAATGCCGCGGCGACCAACAGAATCGCGCTGGTCGACGGCGCGCCGCCGAACACGTTGACACTGGAGCCGTAGGTAGCGGCACAGATGAGAGCAGCGATGACCAGGAACCCGCCCACGGCTCGGGCGGGCCGGGGCAGCTGACCAATCGCGGCTACCAGAATCCCGAGCCCGATCAACGTGATGCCCAGGAGCACGGTCCCCCGAACCGCTTGATTGATGGTCGCCACATCTTGGAAGTAGGCGATCCCGCGTTTGCTGATCGAGAAACTCTTGTCGCGCTGTTCGTAGATCAGAAACGCGCCGACGCTCCCGAGCAGCACGAGGAGTCCGACGCGTCCGGCATTGACCGCCCGCGCCACTGCATTCGCATCGCCGGTCCGAGCCTTGGCGATCATCGAATCAACGGACCATGGTCCGGCGCCGTTGGCCAAGATCGCAAGATGTAGCGCGATCATCATGTAGTAGGCCCAGTTGTACTCGCCGGGAGTATTGAGCACCGACAGCGTGATGGCGACTGCTTGACCAACGCCGAGAATCGCGGCAAACCGCGTGAAGGCGCCCGAGAGCAAGAGCGCCGCGAGTAGTACCTCAGTAGCGATGGTGACCCAGCCGAAGACCTTGAAGTTCGGGACCACGATCTCTTCGAGCACCCACCGGAACGGTCCGAAGACTTCGTTGGTGATCCCGTGGTTGGCGAAGATCCAAAGGCCTCGGGTCGGACGACCGAAATCGGGTGGCCGCTTCCAGTCGGTATTCGAAAGCCAGAGCATTCCCGCGATGATGCGCGCCGCGAATCCGGCCCAGGGAGGCGCCGACTCCCGGAGTCGCTGGACGGCAGGTGGGATCCGCATGCCGCGGATCGAGGGCGTGGGCGACGACACCGTTGCGCTGGTCATGATGTGCAACCTACCGGCGCTATTCATGTGAGGGCTGGGTGTCGTATTACCAAATGCGAAAACCTGGGTCACCGCCCACCCTGTCGGCCCCCCGACTCGGGCGGTTACTCTGCGGCGATGGCTGAGATTCGCGCGGAAATTACCGCAAACGTGTGGCAAGTGGTGGCTGAGGTCGGAACCATGGTCGCGGAAGGCGATGAGATCTGCATCCTCGAATCCATGAAGATGGAGATTCCCGTGATCACCGAAGTTCCGGGCGTGCTGCGCGAACTGCATGTGGTCCCCGAGCAAGTGGTCCACGAGGGCGACCTCATCGCCATCATCGACGAGTCGTGATTCGCTGGGAACAACCGGCCCCCCACGTGGGCCTCGCGATTCTTGATCGCCAGGAACGTCGGAACGCACTGAACGCGGAACTGTGCGATGAGCTGCGCGGTCATTTCGAACGTTCGCACCACCTGCGGGCCGTGGTGATCGCGGGCGAGGGTTCCTCGTTCTGTGCCGGCGCCGACATCGTGCGGCGAACCGCAGACCACGGCGGACTCCAGCATGGTGGCGCCGACTCGTTCCGTCCGGCGTTCGAGTTGTTGCTCGACGCGATCGAAGCTCACCCGGCGCCGGTCATCGCCGCGATTCACGGCTATGCGCTCGGTGCGGGGACCCAGCTCGTCGTGGCGTGCGACTTCCGCGTGGCTGGACCTGGAGCGATCTTTGGGATCCCGGCGTCGAAGCTGGGCATTGTCTTGAGCGCGGCAAACGTTCGCCGCCTCGCGCTCCTCATCGGCCACACGGCGGCCCGCGACTTGCTGGTCACGAGTCGACAACTCGATCGGGATGAGGCTGATCGGATCGGCCTCGTGACTCGGATGGTGGAGGATGTGCGCCCCGAGGCCATCGAGTTCGCGTCGGCAATCGCTGCGCTCGCTCCCATCACCGTGCAAGGCCACAAGCGCGCCCTGAACCTCGTGAACGCCGCGACCGCACTCGATGCGGATGCGCTGGCCGAGATCCGGGCCCTCGAAGAGGCAGCATTCGTCAGCGACGATTTACAAGAAGGTCTCGCGGCATTCGCCGAGAAGCGTGGGCCGAACTTCCAAGGTCACTAAGCGGGCGAGCGGCCTGGCTTTGGTGAGGCGGCCGGTTCGTCTCGCAGTATTCGGCGCAGGGTCTTGCCGCCGGGCGTGCGAGGTATCGAGGCGACGAGCCGGATCTCCCGCGGCAGTTCGGCCGGGCGCAGGCCGTTGGCGGTACCGGCGGCGCGGAGCGCAGCGAGCGACGGCAGATCAGAAGGATCGTGGGGAACGATGCACGCCACGATCCGCTCGCCCCATTCGGGGTCCGGGGTGCCGATGATGGCCAGGTCGCCGACACCGGGCGCATCACGAAGCGCTATTTCCACCATGACCGGGCTGACGTTGACGCCACCGGTGATGATGAGATCCTTGATGCGATCGACGACCGCAAGCCGCCCATCCGGTTCCCACCGACCAACGTCACCGGTACGAAGCCAACCGTCGTGCCACGTCTCGCGGTCGGCCGGGGCATCTCGGTAGCCGCGCATGACCACGGGTCCTCGCACGAGAATTTCGGATGTGTCGCGTGCGAGTTCGATCTCCACCCCGGCCAACGCATGCCCGTCGTGCACGCAGCCCCCGCCCGTCTCGGTGAGCCCGTAGGTGGTCACCAGGTTCACCCCGGCGTGAGCGGCTCGGCGCGTGAGTGCTTCGGGGATCGGTGCACCGCCGATCAGGATGTGGCGGAACCGTCGGGCGCCGGACACGTCGGCGTCGACGAGCCGCCCCAACGTGGTCGGCACGAGCGAGACGAGTGAGCATGTGGCCGATGCCTCCGCCACCTCACGCGCATCGAACCGAGGGTGTACCTCGATCGGTGTTCCTGTGGTGTACGAGCGCGCCACGATCGCGAGTCCGGCGATCGAATACAAAGGGAGACAGGCGAGCCACAGATCGCATTGCGGATCGACGGCGAGGGCGGCGTGGACCGCGGTGGCCGAAGCAGCTAGGCCGGCCATGGTGAGTTCCACATGACGCGCCCGACCGGTGGTGCCGGAGGTGGCAACGACTGCCCCGACGCCATCGGGCACCGGCCGACCATCGGGAGTCGGTCGGGTTCCGTTGCTATCGATGATGTGGGTCGCGGCCGCGGCGGTGATTCGGTCGTTCAGCCCCGGCGCCGATGGATCGATCACGATGACCGCGTCGCCGGCGTCCCAGACCCGTCGGACGGCGTCTGCCGCGGCGGGCGCCGGGAGCACCACCGCCACCAGGTGCGACTCGTTGAGCCCGCTCATCGCTGGATAGCGTAACGATTGGAGTGATTGCTCCCAGAGTTGGAGGACCGTGACTACGAACCCGATTCGACCTGGTGCCGCCTGGGTCCCCATCGACCGCCCGTTCGAAGACATCCGGTCCGAGGTGTCCGATGGCATCGCCAAGATCACGATCTGTCGCCCCGAAGTGCGCAACGCCTTCCGGCCCCAGACGCTCTTCGAACTACGCGACGCGTTCGAAATCGCGCGCGACGATCCGACCATCGGGGTGATTGTTCTGACCGGTGAGGGACCGGACGCGTTCTGTTCGGGTGGGGACCAGCGGGTCCGGGGCGACGATGGGTACGTGGGTGCCGATGGGATCGGTCGTTTGAACGTGCTCGACCTCCAGATCCAGATCCGGCGCTTGCCCAAGCCGGTCATTGCGATGGTCGCCGGCTATGCGATCGGCGGCGGACACGTGCTCCATGTGGTGTGTGACCTGACTATCGCCGCTGACAACGCTCGGTTCGGCCAAACCGGTCCGAAGGTCGGTTCCTTCGATGGGGGCTACGGCTCGGGTTTGCTGGCGCGGTCCGTGGGGCAGAAGAAGGCGCGCGAGATTTGGATGTTGTGTCGCCAGTACGACGCGGCGGCTGCACTCGACATGGGTCTGGTCAACACCGTGGTTCCGCTCGCGGAACTCGAAGAGGAGACCGTCGCGTGGTGTCGCGAGATGCTGGGGATGAGCCCGCTCGCACTGCGGATGATCAAGGCGTCGATGAACGCCGCCGACGACGGACTCGCAGGGATCCAACAGCTCGCGGGTGATGCAACGCTGCTGTATTACATGTCCGAGGAGGCGCAGGAGGGGAAGCGCGCGTACCTGGAGCGACGACCCCCCGACTTCGATCAGTTCCCGAAACGTCCATGATCGAATCACCCGCGACCGAATCGGAAATGGTCGAGAGACCACCGACGGTTGCTGGCGTGGCATGACCACGGCGGCGCAGTGGGTCGCAGGGGCGCGGCCCCGCACGCTGGGTCTGGCGATCGCACCGGTAGTGGTGGGGACCGCGGCTGCCACCCAAGCGACTTCGCTCCGTTGGGAACGCTTCGCACTCGCGCTCCTGGTGGCGATGGCGCTCCAGGTCGGAGTGAACTACGCGAACGACTATGCCGACGGAGTGCGGGGCACGGATGCCGATCGGCGCGGCCCCATGCGGCTCACCGCGTCGGGCCTGGCGTCACCGAGCGCGGTGCGTCGAGCCGCGATCGTTGCTCTCGGCATGGGTGCGGTGGCCGGTGGAGTTCTGGCGTTCATGGTGGACCTGCGGCTGCTGCTCCTCGGTGTGGCCGCGATCGCGGCGGCATGGGGATACACCGGAGGCCGCCACCCCTACGGATACGCCGGCTGGGGTGAAGTGGCGGTGCTCGCGTTCTTTGGATTCGCGGCGTGCGCCGGCTCGGCCTACGTGCAAGACGCCACGGTGCCTGCGGCCGCGTGGTGGGGTTCGCTCGTCGTTGGGCTGCCCGCGTGCGCGGTACTCCTCGTGAACAACATTCGGGATGCGGATGGCGACGCGTTATCGGGGAAGCGCACGATCGCGGTTCGATTTGGTCGACCCGTCGCGCGCCGGCTCTTCGTCGGGTGTTTCGTGGGGGCAGCACTCGCGATTGTTCCGATCGCGATCGGTTCGCCTCCGGTCGCGCTCGGACTCCTTGCCGTGCCGCTCGCCGTCGGCCCGGTGCGCGCGGTGCTCACCCGAGTGGACCCGCCTGGTCTCGTGGCCGCGCTGATCGGAACCGTCCGCTTCACGCTTGCGGTCGCGCTGCTGACGACCGTCGGCCTCGTCGTCGGATGACGCAGGAGCATCGCCTCCGCATTGGTGGGCGGGATGTGCTGCTCATCGAAGGACCCGCGGGTTGGGGCGAGTGCTCGCCGTTCCCGGGGTACCCCTGCGATCCGGACCGCGCGCGTCGCTCCGCCGAGGAGGCGGCGACGATCGGCTGGCCCGACCGCGTGCGTGATGGCGTCCCGGTCAACGCCTCTATCGGGGCCACCCGCCGCATTGGCACCGATATGACCGATCTGATCGACGGGTTGGGCGGCTGCACCTCGGTGAAGGTCAAGGTTGGTCGAGCCAGCCCCGCGACGGACATCGATCGGATCGCTCGCGTCCGCGATATCGGGGGGCCGACGATGCGGATTCGCGTCGACGCCAACGGCGCGTGGGACGTGGCTACCGCGATCGAGATTCTCACCCGACTTACCCCGTACGACCTCGAGTTCGCGGAGCAGCCCGTGGCACGGATCGAGGATCTGGCCACGGTGCGGCGAGCAGTCTCCGTGCTGATCGCGGCGGATGAGTGCGTCCGATCCGTGGAGGACGCGCTGCAGCTGCGGGAGCTTGGCGCCGCCGATGTGCTCGTGTTGAAGGTCCAACCGCTCGGTGGCGTGCGCGGCGCGCTCGAAGTTGCGGACGCGGCGGGTGTGCCGGCGGTGGTGACATCGATGTACGAGACGTCGATTGGAATCGCAGCCGGTCTGGCCCTTGCGTGTGCCCTACCCGAGCTGCCGTTCGCGTGCGGGTTGGCGACCCTGGGCGAGATTGCGGGTGATGTGACAACGGAGCCGTTGGTGCCATACCGCGGCATGCTGACCATCCCCACGACCTTTCCGCCGCGGCCGGCTGCCGAGCTGCTTGCCCGTTACGCGGTCGCGGCGTGAACCGCGGCGACCGCAGCGGCCACAGCGCCGGGTTGCTCGAGCGGGAGCGCATGGCCGCCATCGATCTCCACGAGGCGCGCGCCCGAGATGCGATCCACCATCTCCCGACCGAGTTCGCCGTATCGCGAGTCGGCCCGGCCGACGATCACCGTGGTGGGCATCCGCAGCTCCTGCAACCGGTGGCCGAGCGGCTCCATCTCACCCTGGCCGAGCGCGACCATCTGATGCGCCAAGCGATGCGCGTCCATGCTCGCCAGGCGCGCTTCGAGCATGGCATCGTCGCGCGGGAGCGTCGAGAAGAGCGGTTGTGCAAGCCACGAGTCGAGGAACGCGGGCACGCCGAGCGTGCGGATCTCTCGCACACGCCGACGATCCAAGGTGGCGCGCGCTCGCCGTGCGCTGGGGTCGTCGATCCCGGGCGCCGCGCTCACCAGAACGAGGGCGCGAACGAGATCGGGGCGATCAAGCGCGAGCCGCAACGCGAGGCGTCCGCCCATCGAGTAGCCCACGTAGATCGCAGTACCAGCGAGGTTGCCGATCTTGGCCGCGGTCATCACAAAGTCGGAGCCGTGCGGAACGTCGACCGCCTCCGCGTCGACTCGCGCGGGATGGGACAGCGCCGCGATGACAGGGTCCCACGCCAAGGCCGGTTGCGAGAAGCCAGGTATGAACGCGATGCGCATTCCGCAATGCTGCCATGACGCGTGACGCGACCACGGCCTTCGCCAGGACCCTGGTGGACGAATGGGTGCGATGCGGTGCGACCCACGCCGTGATCGCGCCAGGATCACGCTCTGCGCCCTTGGCGTACGCCATCGTGGATGACGGTCGACTCACCACGCACGTCATCCTCGATGAGCGCGCCGCCGCGTTCCTGGCGCTCGGCCTCGGCCGTGCCACCGGGCATCCGGCGGTAGTGCTCACCACCTCGGGGACCGCCGGCGCGAACCTCTACCCGGCAGTGCTGGAAGCTCATCACGGGTCTGTGCCGCTGCTCGTGTGCACGGCCGACCGACCGCCGGAAGCGCGCGGGAGCGGCGCGCCGCAAACCATCGACCAAGTGCGGCTGTTCGGCACTGCGGTCCGCTGGTTCTCGGACGCGGACGTGCCGACGGACTACCCGGGAGCGGGCACGGCGTGGCGCGCCCTCGCCGCGCGCTCGATTGCCGAATCGGTGGGCGTTTCACCGGGTCCGGTGCACCTCAACCTCCCATTTCGGGAGCCGCTCGTGCCCACGGGTGACCCGCTCGTCGAGGCACCGGGGCGGCTGGACGGCGCGCCCTGGACTCCGTTGCCGGTGCGAGTCGATCAAGAGTGCGACGCGTCCGTCGTGGATGCATTGGCAGACCGGATCCGCACCGTGGCGCACGGTCTCCTGATTGCGGGATGGGGAAGCGCAGTCCGGCCCGAAACTGCCGCTCGCTTCGCCCAGGCGGCGGGTTGGCCAATTGTGGCGGATCCGCTTTCCGGGCTCGGCGCCATTGATGGAGCAGTTGCTCGCTACGAAGCACTCGCGCGGGCCGAGCGGTTTGCACTGCGCCACCAACCCACTCTCGCGCTCCGAGTGGGAGGACCGATCACGAGCTCAACCGTGACTCGATGGCTCGACGCGATCGGTACCGAGACGATCTTGATCGATCCCGACCCGCGGTGGGGCGATTCGGTCTACGCCGCGTCCTCGGTGGTGGCCGCGGCCCCAGAGTCGCTCCTGCGCGCGTTGACCGAGCGGCTCGAAGCGCGCGGGGGCCAGGTTGGGACGGGGTGGGTGCAGGACTGGGTCACCGCCGACCAACGTGCACGGGACGTGATCGACACGGTGGTGGGTCGTTGGTCGGAGTGCTCCGAACCGCGAACTGCTCGCGACGTGGTCGACGCGCTGGCCCCGGGCTCCACCTTGGTCGTTGCCTCGAGTATGCCGGTGCGAGACGTGGAGTGGTTTGCGCGGCCGCGTTCCGACATCCGGATCATTGCGAATCGAGGAGTCAACGGGATCGACGGGTTCGTGTCGACTGCGATGGGTGTTGCACTCGGGTCGAACGGGCCGGTGGTCGCGCTCACGGGCGACCTCAGTTTCTTGCACGACGGCGGTGGCCGACTGGCCGCTCGAGGACTCGGTGTCGACATCGTGTTCGTGGTGGTCGATAACGATGGCGGTGGGATCTTCTCGTTCCTTCCGCAAGCCGACTATCCGTGCGACTTCGAGCGTCTCTTTGGAACTCCACCCGGGGTCGATCTGGCTGCGATTGCGAACGCGCATGGGTTCTCGGTCGAGACGGTGGATGCTCCCGCGGATCTGGTGAGCACGGTCGCCCGGGCCGTTGCCGCCGGTGGTCCGGCGGTCGTAATCGTGCGGACTCATCGTGCCCGCAACGTGGAACACCACCGCGAAGTGTGGGAAGCCGTGGCCGCGAACCTCAGTGAGTGGTGAGCGCCCGCAGGACCGGGGTGAGCTTGGCGTCGATTTCGGCCCACTCGGCTTCCGGCTCGCTGCCCACCACGATGCCGGCGCCCGCGTGCACGAGCGCCCGGGATCCCTCGATCTGAGCACAACGTAAGGCGACGGCGAACTCCCCGTCGCCCGCCGCGTCAACCCAACCGACGGGGCCGGCGAATCGGCCGCGTCCCCACGGTTCCGATTGGTCGATGTATTCGAGGGCGAGATCCTTCGGGGTGCCACCCACTGCGGGAGTGGGATGCAGCGCGAGCGCGAGCCCGAGTGCGCTTGGAGTCTTGATGCCCGCCGTCGCTCGGATCGTGGTGGCCAGGTGTGCCACGTCGGCCAGGCGCAAAATTTCGGTGGACCCAACGTCGAGGTCGGTACACAACGAGCCGAGCGTCTTGGCGATCGCGTCGACGACCACGGTGTGTTCGTGGCGTTGCTTGCCTGATTCCGCCATTGCGCTCAACGCCCCGTGTTCCTCCGGTCGGGCCGCGGTGCCGGCCAGTGGCCGTGACGCGATCACGCGGCCGGCGCGCCGCACGAGCAACTCGGGCGATGCGCCGACGATCCCGTCGTGCGCATAGAGGTACCGATCGGGTTCTCGGCGCTGGAGCCGGCGGAGGAGCCATACGGGGTCGATTGGATGTGCGGCATCAACCTGGATGCAGCGGGCGAGCACCACCTTGGTGAGGGTGCCCGCGGTGATCGCGTGGAGGACGGCGCGCACGGCGTGGTCCCACGCGTCACGACCGCCGAGGCACTGCGTTTGGATCGGCCCGGGGTCGGTGTTCCGCGTTGCGTTCGGGCCTCGGTGGTGCACTGGTTCCATGGGTCCTTCGTCGGCGCCATCGGGTGTGTGCCGGATCTCGGTCCGCCATGCGGATCCGTCGGCGTGACGCCCTTCGACCCACGCGGGAATCGTCATGGTCGCGGCACTGGTCCCTTGAAACGGAAGGCTTCCGACTGCGATCGCCCCGGTACCCGACGTGCCAACGCGATCATCCACGGTGATGCGTTCGAGGGCGGCCTCAGCCGAGTCGGCGCGCACCCGAGCCGCGACGCCACCGGTCACGAACCCCACGTCGTTGCGCAACCACCCGAACCCGTCGGGCTCGAGCCGGTCGAGCAGGGAGCCGACGGGGTCGCAGGCAACGGTGTGAGCCTCCAGTTGGCGCGCGCATGACGAAACTGTCTCGGCGGTCGTCACGGCAAGGTTCCCGTGATCAGCTGGACGGCACCGCCGGTGAAGGTGACCCGACGCACTTGGGTCAGGCCGGCGTTCGTGAAGAGATCGACGAGCGCGGCCGGCGCAGGGAGGTAGGCGGTCGACGCGGGGAGGTAGCGATACGCGGCCGCGTCGCCGAGCAGCCCGCCGATGCGGGGCACCGCGTGGCGGAACCAGGCCGTGTGACCGAACCGCATGATCGCATTCGTCGGTTCCGCGGCGTCGAGGAACGCCACGCGGCCGCCGGGCCGGAGCACGCGGACGCACTCGGCGGCGAAGGCGTCAAGATCGGTGAAGTTCCTGAGCGCGAACCCACAGGTGATCCCGTCGACGTGGGCATCGCGAACTGGGAGGCTCAAGGCGTCGGCGAGGACAAGAGGGGCGACGACCCGTGCGTGGCCGAGCATCCCCGCGGAGAGGTCGATGCCCACGGGCCGATATTCGGCGGAGGCGAGTTCCCGGCACAGGTCACCGGTACCGCAGGCGAGATCAAGAACCTGGAGCCCCGCGGGCAGGGCGAGGGCTTCGATCGTATGGCGACGCCAGCGACGATCCTGGCCGAGCGAGATGAGGCGGTTGAGGCGGTCGTAGCTCGGCGCCACGCGGTCGAACATCGCGGTCACGGTGCTGCGCTTTTCCGCGGCAGCGGGGAGGGGACTGGTCATTCGCGCCACTGGTCCTCGATGCGCCGCGCTCCGGCCGCGGCTGCCGCATCGATTTCGTCCTGGTCGCCTACCGCTTCGAGGTGTTCTTGGGCGACGCGCAGCAACACTCGCCGAAAGTGCTGAGAGACCAACGTTCCGGTGGCGGGCAGCAATCGGCGGAACGAGCTGACGAGGCGCGCGGCGCGTTCATCGTCACCGAGGTCGGCCGCGAGCAGTGGGCGGCGCACGTGTTCATCGAACAGCTCGACGGCCGCGTTCGCGAGACTGAGCGTGGCCACGTGATGTTGGCGCGCCAGGTCGAGCAGCGCGGAGAGCGGAACGCCGGCTTCGAGAAGTTCGAGGCCCGCTGCGACGACGGCGATATCGGCGGTGGTGAAATGCGCTGCGCCATCGTGGATGCGGGGGAGCAGTATGCCTTCGGCGACGACGGCCTCGACCAGCGCCGCGGGGACTCCCGCCCGCGCCGAAAGCTCTGCGACGGTGAGGAAGTCCTCGGTGTCGGACTCCACGACTGCAGCCGCGAGCGGGCGGTCGACCGCACCGAGTTCGCCATCGAGGATGCGGCGGATGATCGCGAGCGTGAATCCCTCTCGCTGCAGTTCCTTGATCTGGCGAAGTCGCTCAACGTGTTCGGTCCCGTACCAGGCCACCCGGCCGCTCCGGAGTGGCGGCGCGAGGAGGTCGCGCTTTTGGTAGAAGCGAATGGTGTCAACCGAGATCTCGACCTCAGCGGCGAGATCTTCCACGCGAAGGTTGTGGCCGGCGGAAACTCCCTCTGGCTCGGTGGGCATGCTCCCAGGATAGGAGTAACCACTCCCAAGGTTTGGATCAGCCGGAGGCCGCATCCCTGGGTTGGCGTCTGGCCCCGGCCACCACCCGGGCTGCGATCCAGATGGCGACGACGGTCCAGATGATTGCCCACACGGTGAGGATCGGAGGAAGTCGGGCAGCAGGTCGGCGCCGACTACCTACCCCGCGACTTCGCGGGCAGAGGTTCTCAATGACCGCGCCTCGAATGCCGAACGTTCCAGTATTCATTCGGAACCCCCTGCGGTCGCGTCAAGATTGTTCTCAACCGCGGCGACGGCGTGAGCGAAGGCGGAGCCGGGGAGCCGCCGGGCCACGATCCGGGCATCGGCGAACGTGTCCACATCGCGTTCGGCCGCAACCATGGCCACACGGAGGCCCAGCTCGCGCAACCGCGCGGCCTGGGCGGCGCCGGTGGTAGGGGTGCTCATCGGGATCCCGGAGAACGCGGGGAGCGAGGGATCGTTCAGCCCGATGACCCACCAGCCGCCATCATCGGTTGGTCCGAGCACTGCATCCACGCCGGGAGCGCGGAGGGTGGCGATCACCTCGTTGAGCGCCGCCGTGCTCACTTGGGGGGTATCCATCCCGATGAGCGCGGTGGTTCCGGATTGCGTCGCGAATGCGGCCCCGATCCGGTCGGCCAACCCACCCTCGCTCTGGGCGACGATGTCGATCGCGCAATGGTCGCCGAGCCAGGGCCCGGGCCGGCCGTCGAGGACCAATATCGGGTGCGTGGCAACGGTACGAACCGCAGCATCCAACGTGCTGATCAGCGCGATGCGGGCAAGCTCGGCGGCCTGGTCCGGCGTGCACGGCGGGGTCAACCGGGTCTTCACCCGCCCGGCGATCGGCTCCTTCGCCAGGATCAGCAGTGCGGTCGGCGCGTGGCGCGGAGCAGCGTTGCCGCCCGGAGTGTTCGCGGCGGCCACTGGGGTACTCATCGCGGAATCTGGCGGAGCACGGCTCCCATATCGCGAACCGCGGTGACGGTTCCCTTCACGGTCCCGGTCACCTTGGAGCGCCCAACGCGGGGTGCGTAGGGCACGTCGACATTCGTGATGCGCCACCCCGTCGCGTGGGCGCGCACCACCATCTCGAGGGGCCAGCCGGAACGTCGGTCAACCATGCCCAGCGCGATGAGTGGCTCGCGGCGCATGGCGCGCATCGGGCCGAGATCGCGGAGACCGAGTCCGGTACGGCGGCGGAGTTCCATGGCCAGGAGACGGTTGGCGTATCGCGCGTGCAGCGGCCACGCGCCCCGAACAGCAATGCGCGCTCCCATCACGAGGTCAGCGTCGCCGGCCGCGACCGGTGCGGTCACGCGAGGGAGATCGGCGCCGTCGAGTGAACCGTCGCAATCCATGAAACAGACGATGTCGTTCTCGGCCGCGAGTAGGCCGGCGTAACACGCGCTGCCGAATCCCCGCGCTGGTTGATCAACGACGAGAGCACCGGAATCGCGAGCAACGGCGGCTGAGCTATCGGTGGACCCGTTGTCCACCACGATGGCCCGAAACCCCTTGGGCAAGGATCGAAGAACCTGAGGTATCGCGGCGGCCTCATCGAGCACCGGAAGGATCACGTCGATCATGCGCTACGAAGGTAGCGAGTGAGTGCCGAGCGCTCGGTGTTCCGGGGACTTACGAACTGCGAAACTCAGGCGCTCACGGTCCGGCACGTCGCGATCGAGGGGTACCCTCATCGGGTGGCGCACACCGTGACATCCCGGGCGCCAACTGCCACGAGTGCCTCCTCGCCGGGGACAGGCGAACGGATGGAACCGTCACGGTGGCCGATCGTCGCGGCCCTGCTGGCCGCGAGTGCGCTCGTGGTGATCGCGTCACAGTGGGGAGAGTCGCTTTTAGACGATGGCATCCGCATGAAGATTCACACGCCACCGCTCACGGGGACCACGGATTGGCGGCCCGGGCGCACGATGCTTCCCGTGGTACTGGTGGCAGTGCTCACGATCGCCTGGTTCCCGGTGGCCGCCACCCGGATACGTTGGCGATGGTTATTGATCCTGACCGCGGTCGTCGCCGTCGGTTGGGCGGTCGCGCTCGCAGTGGTGGACGGGCGCGAGGCACTCACGAATCCATTGCTCCCGGGTCAATACATTCGGACGGTCCCGCGCATCAAGGATCTGGGATTCTTTCTCGGCTCCTACTCCCGCCGGCTTGCGAGTTACAACATCCACACGCAGGGTCATCCTCCCGGCATGGTGGTGCTGTTGTGGGTGATGGATCGGGCCGGCTTCGGTGGTGTCAACCCGAACGCGTGGCTCGTGTTCCTGGGCGGTGGCGTTGGATCGGCCGCGGCACTGGTGGGGGCCAAGGAAGTCGCCGGTGAGGCGATCGCGCGGCGAGCCGCGCCGTTCCTTGCGCTCACGCCCGCCGCGATTTGGTGGACCTCGGGTGACGCGTTCTTTGCCGGCGTCAGCGCGACCGCGGTGACGCTCGTGATTCTGGCCACTGGTCGAGATGGACGCCGCTCGGATGTGCTCGCCGCGCTGGGGGGTCTGGCCTTCGCGGCGGCGGCGTACCTCTCGTACGGTCTCGTCCTGCTTGCCATCATCCCGGTCGCGATCGCCGCGCACCGGCGTCGGTGGCGGCCGGTGCTCGTCGCGGCCGTCGTGGTGGCGGCCGTCGTGCTGGCGGTGAGTATCGCGACCGGGTTCCTCTGGTGGGAGGGATTGGCGGCGACGCGAGTGCAGTACTTCGTTGGAGTCGCGAAGAACCGTCCGTACGAGTTCTTTGTGGTGGCCAACCTCGCCGCACTGAGTCTCGCGGTCGGTCCGGCCGCGATTGCCGGCTTCATTCGGCTGCGGGGTCAGCCACTTGCCTGGTTGGTGGGCGCGGCCGCGGTGGCCGTTCTGATCGCGGATGTGAGCGGGATGTCGAAGGCCGAAGTCGAGCGGATCTGGTTGCCATTCGTGCCGTGGCTGGTGATCGCGACGGCTGCCTTGGCAGTGGGTCGGAAGATTCCCCGCTCATGGCTCGCGGCGCAAGCCGGGGTTGCCGTGCTGGTCGCGGTCGCGGTGCGGTCACCGTGGTAGCCGGGAGCGCGGCTTCGATCCCGCGCGTGCTCGTGGTGGAGGATGACCCGACGATCAGCGAAGTGGTCGTGCGGTATTTGGAACGCGAGGGATTGGAGGTCGAAGCAGTGGCCGACGGCCGGGACGCGCTCGACGCCGCAACTCGGCGATGGCCGGATCTGGTGGTCCTGGACCTGATGTTGCCGGGGATCGACGGGCTCGAGGTGTGTCGTCGGTTGCGTGCCCGCGCGCCGGTGCCCGTCATCATGCTGACTGCCCGCGGTGATGAGGAAGATCGCGTGTTGGGCTTGGAGCTGGGCGCAGACGACTATGTGGTGAAGCCGTTCTCGCCGCGTGAGCTCACGGCGCGGGTGCGGGCGGTGCTCCGACGCGCCGGCGGAACCGATGTCCCCGACAGTTTCGAGGTGGAGACGATCGAAGCCGGCGGTCTGCGGATTGATCTGCGCGCGCGGGAGGTGACCCGGGCGGGGGAGTTGGTGACCGTGACGGCGCGAGAGTTCGATCTGCTTGCGCACCTCGCCCGCCATCCGCGCCGTGCGTTCTCGCGCGAAGAACTGCTCGAACGCGTCTGGGGTTACAGCTTCGGTGACACCGCCACGGTCACGGTTCACGTTCGTCGATTGCGGGAGAAGATCGAGCTCGATCCATCGCAGCCCGCGCACCTCGTGACGGTCTGGGGAGTGGGGTACCGATGGGATCCGTGAGCGGTCGGTGGCGCAACGCGTCCATCGTGATTGTGGTGGGCGTCGCACTGACGGTGGCCGTCGCGGTGGCGAGGTCGATGTCGGACCGAGACACCCTCGAGCTGATCGGGATCGCCACGGGAGTCGCGTTCGTCGGGGTGATGATGGGCGTGCCACTCCTTCGGGTCTTGCGGCGGCGCAGCCTGGGGCTCCAGGTGGCCGCACTCGCGCTGGTGATCGTGGCCGCGGTTGGGTTGGGGGTCTTTGCCGCGGCTCAGGCGATGTTCATCTCCGCGCACGACCTGGCGGTGATCGAGGTGGTGCTACTCGCGGCCGCCACGGTGGGGGTCGCAGCCGCGGTCTTGCTCGGCGCGCAGGTGGCGGCCACCAGTTCTTCGCTCGTCGCGGTCACGCGTCGGATCGGAACGACGGATGCCACCGCCGCGTCTGCGGTCCAGGGAGCGCCCGAACTCGTCGCGCTCGCGCACGAGTTGGAGCTGATGGAGGCACGGCTCGACGACGCACGGGGCCGTGAACGCGCGGTGGAGCGATCCCGCCGAGAGTTGGTGGCGTGGGTATCGCACGACCTTCGCACCCCCCTTGCTGCGATCCGCGTGATGGTCGAGGCACTCGAAGATGGTGTCGTCGCCGATCCCGAAACGGTGGCCCGATATCACACCATGTTGCGGGTCGACACCGACCGCTTGACCGCGTTGGTCGACGATCTCTTCGAGCTGAGCCGGACACAATCGGGTGCGCTCCAACTGCAACTCGAACGCGTGTCGCTCGGTGACCTGGTGTCGGACGCAATCGCCGGAGTGGCGCCCGTCGCCGCGGCGAAGGGCGTACGACTCGAGGGCCGCATACACGGGGTGCCGGCGGAGGTATCGGTGTCGACCCCCGAAGTGTTGCGGGCTCTGCGCAATGTGCTCGAAAACGCCATCCGCCATACGCCCGTGGACGGTTCGGTGATGGTTGAAGCCGGCAGTGCCGACGCGGATGCCTACGTGTCGGTGGTCGATACCGGCGCCGGTATCCCGACGGCGGACCTCGAACGGATCTTCGACGTCGGCTACCAAGTGGACCGGGCGCGCACGGCCGGTGGCGCGGGGCTCGGCCTCGCGATTGCTCGTGGATTCGTGGAGGCCCATCACGGCCAAATCAGCGCGAGTAATGAGTCCGATGGGAGCGGATCAACCGATGGCAGCAGCGGCGCGCGGTTCACGGTTCGATTGCCACTCGCACCGGTCGGATGAAGGCGGTCGGATGAAGGCGGTCGGATGAAGGTGCTCGTCACCGGCGGTGCCGGGTTCATCGGGACTCACATTGTGGACGCGCTGCTCCGCGCCGGCGACGAGGTGCGAATCCTCGATCGGGTACCGGTCATCGGGCGCGAGCGGGGAGCCGAGGCGATTGTCGGCGAGGTCACGGATCCGGATGCCGTGGCATCAGCGCTGCGCGGGGTTGATGCCGTGTGTCACCAAGCGGCCAAGGTTGGTCTCGGCGTGGACTTTGGCGACGCCGTCGGGTACGTACACGACAACGATCTCGCCACCGCCGTCCTCTTGGGCGCGCTGCACGAAGCGCGGTTTCGGGGGCCGTTGGTACTGGCATCAAGCATGGTCGTGTACGGCGAAGGCCGCTACCGGTGCGCGGAGCACGGTCGGGTCGCGCCCGGGCCTCGGCGCCCGGCCGATTTGGATGCCGGGCAGTTCGAGCCGCCGTGTCCGGAGTGTGGGGCGCCGCTCGCGCCGGAGTCGGTGCCCGAATCGGCTCGTCTCGATCCGCGCAATGTTTATGCCGCTACCAAAGTCGCACAGGAGCACTTGAGCGTGGCGTTCGCGCGGGAACATCGGGACGTGTGCGTCACCGCGTTGCGGTATCACAACGTCTACGGACCCGGGATGCCGCGCAACACGCCGTATGCCGGGGTCTCGGCGATCTTTGCCGATGCACTCGCGGCCGGGCGGGCGCCGCAGGTCTTCGAAGACGGCGGTCAACTTCGAGACTTCGTGCACGTCCACGATGTGGCCGCGGCGAACGTCCTGGCCCTGCGTGCTGGGGTTCCGGGGGCGTTCAATGTGGCGAGTGGCTCACCGCGTCGGCTGCTCGACATGGCCGACGCACTGGCCGATGCGGTCGGTCCCGGCGCACCTCGACCCGTTGTGGTGGGCGGCTGGCGTGCGGGTGATGTTCGCCACGTGTTTGCGAGCCCGGAGCGGGCGCGTGACGAACTCGGCTTCACCGCAGCCGTCAATTTCACCACGGGCATGCACGAGTTGGCGGCACTCTTGGTTTAGAAACCCGGGGGCAAGACCCGCTCGAGGTAGAAGCAGAACAGGGCGTAGGCGGCGAGAAACGGGATGGCGCCCGCGATCCAGATGAACCAACGCTTGCGGCGCGCGAACATGAACCACCAGAGGCCGCCCACGGCGAGCACGATGAGTCCTGACCAAATCACGGGGATCTTCGACTCGGGTGTGCCCACCAGGTCGTCGATCGCGAGGTGGCGAGTCTTGACCGGTGTCACGGTGGGCTTCGTTGGTTTGGGGCTCGCCTGCACGTCGAGGCGGGCCTTCACCACGAGCCGTTGCGCGGCCGAATATTTCGGGTGACAGGTGGTGAGGGTCAAGGTCGCGTCGGGCGTGGGATCGAGGACGTACACGTCGGCCTTGGTAACGATGAGCTGTTCGGTGACGGTGTAGGTGAACGTCCCCGAGAGTGTGGCGACGGAGATCTTGTCGCCCGGCGTGAGTTCGTCGAGCCGATTGAAGGGGGCGCCGTAGGTGGTGCGATGCCCGGCGATCGCGGCGTTCCCGATCTGACCGGGCATCGGCGAATCGGGGTAGTGGCCGGGGCCGCTGCGGAGATCGGGAACGCTGATTCCCTGGACGATGGCCCGATCGACGCCGATCTTCGGTATCCGGATGATGCCGACGGGCTGGCCCTCGGGCGGCGGCGGGAGTGGGGCAGTGGTCGTTGTGGTACCCGCCACCGGCCGCGCCGCCAGGCGAGCCTTCACCTGGTCCGCACGAAACTGAGAGGTCAAGTTCGACTGCTGCTGCGCCTCATAGATCCCGGTGCCCCACAGCTGATACGCCACAAAGAGGAGCAGCAGGGTTCCGCCCACGAGCAGAAATCGCCCGACCGCGTTGATGGCTCGACGCACCGCATCGACGGTAGCGGCTGGATCAACGGATTCTCGACCACTCGGTTCGGTGCGGATCGGAACCTCGGTGCAGCTCGGTTCGACCGGTTTCTTGTGATCTTCGTACACTTTCCGAGCTGTGATCGCCCCGTCCCCGGGGCCCGGAGGCTCGGTGTGTCCCTCGTCGTTCGGCTCCGCTCGGTGGTGTGTCTGCTGGGCCGTTTCCCCGCACTCGCGGGTGCGGACTTGGACGTGGAACCGGGCGAGATCGTGTTGGTGACCGGTCCGAACGGCGCGGGCAAGACCACCATGCTTCGCCTCCTGGCCGGGTTGCTCGCGCCCTATTCGGGCGAGGCCGAGGTGCGTGGTCACGATCTGTTCACCGATCGGCTGGCCGCGCGCCGGGCGATTGCATTGGTCGGTCACGAGACCTACTGCTACGACGACCTCACCACGCGCGAGAACCTGCACTTCTTCGCTCGGGCCGCCGGTCGTGGCAACGAGGCCGGCGAGGTCGATGCGGTGCTCGATCGGGTGGCCCTGCGCGGTTCGGCGGATGTCGTGCACCGCGGACTCTCCGCGGGTCAGCGCCGCCGCCTGGCGCTCGCGGTCGCGTTAGTGCGGGATCCGGAGTTGCTCTTGCTCGACGAACCGCACGCCGGCCTCGATGCCACCGGGCGGGCGGTACTCGCCGAAGCGGTAGTCGCGGCGCCGTCGGAGGGCCGGACGGTGGTGATGGTTTCCCACGAACTCGAGGTGGCACGTCCGTTGGCGACGCGCGAGATTCGGGTCGACGGTGGCCGCGTGGTTCCGAACCTCGGCCCGCCGGCCGTCGAAGCGCTCCCGACCCGCCTGGCGGTCGGTGAACCGAGCTCGCAAGCCGGCGCGCCATGAACGCGGAGATGGAGCGGGGATCCACCGCGAACCTCTGGCGCGAGGCCGCGTTGGTGGCAGGAAAGGATCTGCGGATCGAGGCGCGTGCGCGGGTCGCGCTCGGCCAAATCCTGCCGTTCGGCCTGATCGTGATCTTGCTGTTCGCGTTTGCGCTGGATCCCGATCGCGGCATCCTCGCTCGGGTCGCGCCCGGCCTGTTTTGGATCGCCGTGTTGCTGGCCCTGTTGCTCGCAGTGGGTCGGTCGTTCGCCATCGAGACCCATCACGGCGCGCGCGACGGCCTTCGCCTCGCGGGCCTCGATGGTGGCGCGATATTCCTGGGCAAAGCGGCCGCGATTGCGCTGCAGCTCCTGGTGCTTGAGGTGGTGCTCGGAATCGGGGTCGTCGTGCTCTACGACGTCAACGTTCATGGGGCAGGCGTCGTGCTATTCACGGCACTGGCCGCGACCGTTGGGCTGGCCTCCACCGGTACCCTCTATGGCGTTCTGGCAGCCGGGCTGCGGCTCCGAGAGACGCTGCTTCCTCTGTTGCTGCTCCCGGTGTTGGCTCCGGTCATGCTGGGAGCCACGCGTGCATTCGAGGATGGACTTGGCGGCACGCCGGGCGATGCGTGGCCATGGGTGGCGATGCTCGCGGTGTTCGCGGTGCTGTATACAGCGATGGGTGTGTTGGCATTCGGCGCCCTCTGGGAGGAGGCAACGTGATGGACGAGACCAAGGACCACAAGGATCAGCTGTTGTTGCCGTCGGTTCGGCGCGCGCTGGGCGTGGTGACGATCGTCTCGCTCGTGGCACTGGTGGGCTTCGGACTCTGGGGTGCCCCGCCGGACGAAGTCCAAGGTGATGCCCAACGGGTCATGTATCTGCATGTCCCCGCGGCGTGGCTGGCGTATCTCGCGTTCTTCATTACCGCGGTCGCGTCCGCGCTCTTCTTGTGGCGGCGGACTCGGTCGCCGGTCTGGGATCGGGTCGCCGGAGCCTCCGCGGAGCTCGGTGTGATGTTCACCGCGCTCGCGCTGGTGCTCGGAGCCGTGTGGGGGAAGCCGGTCTGGGGAGTCTGGTGGGCGTGGGACGCGCGTCTCGTGAGCACTGCGCTCCTGTTCTTTCTCTTTCTCGGCTACCTCGCGTTGCGACGGATTCCCGGTGATCCCGTCGGTGCCGCGAAGCGCAATGCGATCGCGGCGTTAATCGCGTTCGTCGACGTACCGATCGTTCACTTCTCGGTGGAATGGTGGCGCACGTTGCACCAACAGGCCACCGTGTTCAGCCCGAAACTAAACCCCCAGATTCATGGCGTAATGGCCCTCACGCTTTGGATCGGCACCATCGCGTTCACCCTGCTGTTCGTCTACCTGCTGGATCGTCGGTATCGGCTGGCCGTCCTCGAGGAGGGTCGCGCCGATGTCGAACTTGTGCGCGCGATCGCCGAACGTACCGGCATGACGGTCGGTTCATGATCAGCCGCGAGGGGAGAGAACGTGACTGACGCCGGATACGTGATCGCGGGCTGGAGCATCGCGGGTGTGGTCTTGGGCGGCTACACGGTCAGGCTCCTCCAACGCGTGCGGCGCGCCGAGGTCGACGACGCCCATGCGGCGCACGCAACTTCGGAGCCGAACGGTGCGGAGCGCGACGCGTGACCGCAGTCAAACCGGTTCGGCGCACGCGTTACATCGTGGCACTGGCTACCTGTGGCGTGGTGGTGGTGGTGGCCGTTGGATTGCTCGTGGCGTTGTCGGAGAACATCGTCTACTTCCGGACCGTGTCCGAGGCGATCAAAGAACGCTCGAGCAATGGGAGTGACCGGTTTCGCCTGGCCGGCGCAGTGGTGCCCGGCTCAATTCACGAGACGGCGCGCGGTGTGGATTTCAAGGTCACCGACGGCCATCACACGGTGCGCGTGATTCACCACGGCGATCCGCCCCAGTTGTTCAAGAACCGGGCCCCGGTGTTGTGCGAAGGGCGATGGGGCAGGGGGCGCACGTTCGACTCGGATCGCATCCTGATCAAACACGGCGCCAGCTATAAACCGCCCAAGGTCAACGCCGACAAGGCACCGAAGGTCAAACCATGAGTGGAGCGGGCAAGTAGATGCGCGCGACGCTGGGCGTGCTGGGCATCGCGATTGGAGTGGGTGGATCCGCCGTCGGTATCGCGCTCCTGTTACGCGGCGTGTTGCAGGGCAACGCGGCCGCGTTGCGCAACGGTCGCACGTGTGTCTTCGTCGTCCTCGCCGGCGCGGTGCTGGCAGTCGCGGCGATGGAGTGGGCATTGATCACCCACGACTTCACGATCAAATACGTGGCGGAGAACAACGCCCGGGCTACGCCGCTGCTGTTCACCATCACCGGGCTGTGGGCGGCACTCGAGGGATCCATCCTGCTGTGGGTGCTCTTCTTGGCGGGGTACTTGGCATTCGCCGCACATCGGTTCCGACACCGGATCGAAGATCCCATGGTCGGCTGGGCGCTCATCGTGGGGCTCGGGGTCGCGTTGTTCTTCTTCGTGTTCATGGCGGTCGGCGCCAATCCGTTCACGCTCGTGCCCGGGCTCGCGCCGCTCGACGGCCGCGGCCCGAACCCGTTGCTTCAGAACCACCCGCTCATGGCGTTTCACCCGCCCATGCTCTACCTCGGGTACGTGGGATTCACCGTGCCGTTCTCGTTCGCAGTCGCGGCGTTGATCACCGGCCGATTCGGTGAAGGGTGGTTGGAAGACACGCGTCGGACCACGTTGATCGCGTGGGGGTTTCTCACCGTGGGCATCGTGCTCGGCGCATGGTGGAGCTACGAGGTCTTGGGCTGGGGCGGCTACTGGGGTTGGGATCCCGTGGAGAACGCATCCTTGTTGCCGTGGCTCACCGCCACCGCGTTCATCCACTCGGTCATGGTGCAGGAACGGCGCGGGATGCTGCGAGTCTGGAACTTGTCGCTCGTGATTGCCACGTTCGCGCTCACCATCCTTGGAACGTTCCTCACGCGCTCGGGTGTCATCACCTCGGTGCACGCGTTCTCGCTGTCCACGATCGGGCCGTGGCTCCTCTCGTTCCTGCTGGTGATCATGATTGGTGGGGTCGCGCTGATCGCGTGGCGTGCGGACCGGCTCCACGCGCCGGGGAGGATCGACTCGCCGGTCTCGCGCGAGGCGGCGTTTCTCGGCAACAACCTGCTCTTTGCCGGGCTCGCGTTCGTGGTGCTGCTCGGCACCGTGTTCCCGTTGCTGGCCGAAGCGATTCGGGGCAGCACGTTGTCGGTTGGTGAGCCCTACTTCAATCGCATGGGTGCGCCGCTCGGGTTGCTCTTGCTGTTTTTGATGGCGATCGCGCCTGCGCTGCCGTGGCGGGCCACGAGCGGTGAGGTCTTGCAGAACCGTCTGCTCGGGCCTGCGTCGGTGGGCGCGGCCGTCATGGTGCTGACGCTGGTGGCCTGGACCCGCGATTGGACCACCGTGGTGGGGTTCGGGCTCGCGGCCTTCGCCCTCAGTGCCATCGCCCGTGAGACATTCGTCGCGGTTCGGAGTCGGCGCGGTGCCGATCGTTGCGGTTGGTTGCGGGCCTACGCCCGCACGGTCATCGGCAACCCGCGTCGGTATGGCGGCCTCCTCGTGCATAGCGGTGTGGTGGCGATCGCCGTCGCGCTCTGTGCGAGCGGGTCGTTCGGCACCAAGCAAGAGGTCCGCTTGGTGAAAGGGGGGCGTGCGGCGGTGGGCGGTTACGAGGTGCAGTACGTAAGGAGTCACATCAACCGCGGTGACCAGAAGAACTCCGTGTCGGTGGATGTGCGGGTGAGTCGCGACGGCGAGGTGCTGGGTACCTACGCGCCGGCAATCTCCACTTTCCGGAACGCGAATACCGGAATTGGTACGCCATCGGTGCGCACCGGGCTCCTCGAAGATGTGTACCTCACGCTGATCCGTTCTCCCGACGATCGCGGCCGGGTGACGGTAGGGGTATCGATCCAATCGATGACGCTGTGGATTTGGGTGGGTGGATTCCTGATGGGCCTGGGCACCATCGTGGCGTTGGTGCCCCGGGTAAAGCGGCGGATCACGATCCCGGGTGTCCCGGCTGCGGGCGATGACCCCGAGCACGAGCCGGAGCCGGTCGAGGGCGTGGGAGCGCCCGCGTGAAGCATCCGTTCCGGTGGGTCACGCTGGCAGTGGGCGTTGCTGTGCTCCTGTTCAGCATCGTGTTGGCCGTGAACGTCACCACCGATCCGCGGGCCGAGTTGAACACCAGCAGACTGCTGGGAAAGCCCGCGCCGGAGGTGGCACTCGCCCGTCTCGACGGCACGCCGGTCACGTCGGCGGACCTCGTAGGCAAGACCGTGATCGTGAACTTCTGGAACTCGTGGTGCGCACCGTGTGATGACGAGCTTCCGGTGCTTCGACAGTGGTACGCCGCGCACCGTACCGATCCCGACGTCGTGATGCTCGGTATTCCGCGTGACGACACCCCCGGCAATATTCGCGACGCGGCCGCGACCGACGGCGTGAAATGGACGGTCGCCAACGACCGCGGCGCTCGCGACGCAACCCTTTCCTTTGCAACGCGCGGCCAGCCGGAGACGTTTGCTATTTCGCCGAACGGGACCATCGTGGCCTCATTCCTCGGTCCGGTGTCTACCCCGGTACTCGACAAAATGCTCCGCTTCGGTCGTCGATCACCGTGATCACGGAATCGTGAGCGAGGTGGCACATCGATCGCGGCGCATCGCGTGGGTCGCGCTGGGCTTGGTGGTGCTCGGAGCACTGGCCGGGTCGCTGTGGCCGCGTGGCGAGATCGAATCGGTCACCGCGCGCACGCGGCGTTTGGCGGGCGAGCTGCGCTGCGTCGACTGCGAGGGTCTGTCCGTAGCCGATAGCTCGACCGCATCGGCGCGTGATGAGCGCCGAGACATTGCGCGGCGGATTCGTGACGGTCAATCGGATGCGCACATCCTTCAGGTCTACGTGGATCGCCTGGGTGAGTCCACGTTGTTGAACCCGGCCAGCCGGGGCGTTGGCCTGATCGTGTGGGGGCTCCCGATCGCCGTGCTGATCCTCGGGTCCATCGGGCTCGGGTTTGCGCTCCGGCGTTGGCAACGGGAGCCACGCCTCACCCCGACCGCGGCCGAGACGGCGTTGGTGGAGAGGGAGCGCGGGGAGCTGCGGGATGGCTGACCTCACCGATCGCGAAGTGTTAGAGGAGGAACGTTCGTTTCTGCTTCGGTCGCTCGACGATCTCGACGCCGAGCACGTCGAGGGCAACATTGACGATGGGACCTACGCGCGCCTGCGTGCCGATTACACCGCCCGGACTGCCAGGGTGCTGCAGCGCCTCGACGGCGACGGGGACCTCGCGGGCGCGCCGGTCGCCGTGCCGACGTCCGGCAGTCCACCAACCTCGGCGGCGCGGCGCGGGCTCGTAGGGCTCGGTGTGGTGGCGTTCGCCGCCGTGGTTGCCATTACCTTGGCCTACGGGCTGGGCGCGCGGCTCCCAGGTGAGACGATCACCGGAGGCCAAGGCAGTTCGGCTGTCGTCGCGGATGCCACCGCCCGTCAGATTGGTCAACTGAAGGCCGCGATTCTGACGAAGCCCGATGATGGCAATCTCCGGCTCTCGCTCGCGAGGATTCTGATGGGTCAGGCCAAGTACCGCTCGGCGCTGACCCAGTTCCAGAACGCGGCGCGGATTGATCCCACCAATCCGGAGCCGTTCGCATACAGCGGGTGGTTGATCCGCCTCCAGGGGTTTCCCGATCAAGGGCTCACGTTGTTGGACCGGGCGCTTCAGGTTCGTCCCGATTATCCCGACGCACGGTTCTTCAAGGGTCTGATCCTGCTCCGAGACCGCCATGACCCGGACGCCGCGATCGAGGAGTTCCGGCAGTACCTTGTGTCGTCACCCGCCGCGCCCCTCGCGAACCAAGTCCGGAATCTGCTCGCGGAGGCCGTCGGCGCTCAACGCACTTCCAACCCGAGCACAACCCCGAGTTCATCCCCCTGAGAGGAATGTCGTGCCTGAAGTACCGGAATACCAGATCGACGGATCAAAGCTCTACCGCTCCACCATCACGACCAACCGTGGAACCATCGTGATGGATCTCGACCCCGCGCTCGCGGCCAACACGGTGAATAACTTCGTGGGGTTGGCGCGCCAGGGCTATTACGACGGCCTCACGTTCCACCGTGTCGTTCCCGATTTCGTGATCCAGGGCGGCTGTCCCGAGGGCACTGGCAGTAGTGGACCCGGCTACAAGTTCCGCGACGAAGACGTACAGGGCGAGTACACCCTGGGCGCGGTTGCGATGGCCAACGCCGGACCGCACACCAACGGGTCACAGTTTTTCATCACCATCGATGACTGCACGCGGAAACTGACCAAGGACTACAACCTGTTCGGGTACGTGGTCGAAGGCATGGACGTTGCGCTCGTGATCCAGGTCGGCGACGTCATGTCCTCGATTGTGGTGGAAGAGCGCGACCGGTAGCGCGCATCGCCGCCGCGCACGGTCTCACGACTTCGTTGGCCCGCTGTGGACCGCGGCTGCAATGGGGCTCCGGTCGTTCCGCTTGGTTTGGTACATCGAGCGGTCCGCCACGCGCATGATCGCGTCCGGCTCGGCGCCGTCTTCGGGAAAGCTCGCGATACCGAGGCTGACGTGCATCGTGAGGGCATGGTCGCCGATCAAGATCGGCACCCGCATCGCGTCATGAAGTCGGGTGGCGACGGTCTCTGCTTCGAGGCGCCCGGCTCCCGGGAGCAACATGGTGAACTCGTCGCCGCCGAGGCGGGCGGCGGAGTCGCCGTGGCGACCGGTCGCCACCAGACGGGTCGCCACCGTGCGCAACACATGGTCGCCCGCTCCGTGGCCGAACTGGTCGTTCACCGACTTGAAGTCGTCGAGGTCGATGAAGAGCACGCTGATCGGTGATCCGTCCCGGCGGGAACGCGCGAGGGTCTTGTCGAGTTCGGTGTCGAACAGCGCGCGGTTTGCGAGTCCGGTGAGCCCATCGTGGACCGCCTGATGGCGGATTTGCTCGAGGAGCGCTGAGTTCTGCAACGCGGTGGCGGTCTGATCTGCGATCGCGGTCAGGCGTTCCAGGATCGACTCAACCAGATGGGGAGTGGGGTCGCCCACCGCCGCAATGGCCAGGCCGTAGAACTCGCCGGCGTGGGCGTCGATCGGAGCGATCGCTAGGGCAGGAATATTGAGGTGTCTCAGGCTGGCGATCAAGGGACCGGGGTCGGTATCGTCCAGCCGGATGATGCGCGGCCGCGGTGATTCGAGCATTTCGGTGAGCCCACGGGAGTCGGCGGCCCGGAGTGCGAATCCGTCGATGAGTTGCGTCGCGTCCGGAGACCAACCGGATCGACCGGCCACCCGCACGGTGCCGGCCTCGGGATCCCAGAGCAGGACTGCCGCCGCGGCAACGTCGAGGATCTCTGGCATCGCGCTGGCAACGACGCGAGCAATGCGTTCCGGGCTCGCTGGTTCGGCGAGCGCGCGGGCGAGTCCGAGGAGTGCCGCGGTGGCGGCGCCACGGCGCCGGGCCTGGTCGAGCGCGGTCGCCGCATCCAGCGCGGCCGCCGCGCTCGCGGCGTAGGCCGCGAGGAGACCCTCTTCGTGGGGAAAGAACGAATGGTGGTCGTAGAACGCCGCCAGGCGGCCGTAGGAGCGTCGACTCGATGCGACCTCGATGACAATCCGCCCACCGTCGGTGCCGAGCGGCGCACGGAGTACTGCTTCGGTTGCGGCTTCGAGATCTTCGACTGCGATCCCGTCGGAATGAACCGATGCATCGACGACGTCACTCCGGTGCAGTGCGAGCAGGTACCGAGGTGCGCTCACGGATCTCCCGGCGCGAGTCACGATCCGTTCCAGTACGTCGTCGACGTCGTCGGACGAGATGAGGTCGGCGGTAGTCGACTGCAGCAACTCGATCTGCGCGGTGAGGGCGTCGATCTCGTTGGACTGCGCTCGGGTGTGTTCGCGGCGTCGGGCGCGTAGGGATCGCCGCTCGGACCAGGTGACCAGGTAACGGCACTCCGGCGCCCCGAACACCTGGCACTCGGGGTGTTCGATGGAAAGCGGTGGCATCCCGAACAGAAGACCGATCGTGCGCATGAGTCCGATGTTCAGCTGGCAGTCGCCGAGGTGCGGAGTCTTCGCAGGGTCGAGTCGGTAGGTCACGACCGCGTGCTCCTTGCCGAGTTCCTCGGCGCACATCGTCGCAACGGTCGAGAACTTCGGACACGCCTTGGCCACGTTCGCCAGCACGATGCGCGGTGAACCGAGCCGTCGCAACAAGATCCGGATTCCCGGGGCCACTTGGTAGTTGAGGGCGGTCTCGCCGATATGGAGCATCGCGTCGGGATCGTCGAGCACCGCGCAGGTTGCGTCGAACAGCGCGATCTTTTGTTCGTAGGTCGACCACAGATGTTCGTCTTCGAGCACCTCGAGGGGGCGGAGCTCACCGGCGAGTTCGAGCAGGCGCACCACGCCGTCGTCGCCCGCATGATCGCGGACGTAGCGAATGATGAGACAGATCGTTGTCCCTGCGGTTTCCCGCGCATCGGCCTCCATAGTTGGAAATATCGGCCGGAATCACCCGCTCTGTAGGCCGTTTTCCCTGGTCAGGAACGTGGACGGGGGGCGTCAGGCCGCAGCGTCGACGAGCCCGTATCGACGTCGGATTCGACGCTCGGCGAGGCTGAACACCGCGTCGGCCGCGAGCCCAATCACCAGAATGACGATCATCGTGGCGTACATGGCGGGGTAATCGGGGAACTGGCGGGCCATATCTAGCTCGCGGCCGAGTGAGGTCGTCCCCGCGATCTGCACGAGGAGTTCGCCCGCGAGGAGGCTGCGCCACGCGAACGCCCAGCCCTGCTTCAGGCCCCCGACGTAGGTGGGGAGTGCCGCCGGAAGCACAACATGGCGGAAGGCGGTCCACCCCTTGGCCCCGAGCACACGCGCGGCGCGCATGAGGATCGGCGGCGTGTTGTCGACGCCGGCGATGAAGCCGTTGGCGATCGACGGTGCTGCACCGATGACGATCACGAATCGGATCGCGCCCTCCGAAAACCCGAGGAGCACGATGGCCGCCGGGAACCACGCGATCGACGGCATGGTCATGAGGCTCGTCACCATCGCACCGACCGCGGAGCGGAGGATGCGGCTTCGGGCGATCAAGGCGCCGACGAGCGTTCCGATCGCGACGGCGATCGCGTAGCCAACGAAGGCGCGTTGCAGTGTGACGACCGCGGCATTCGCATAGGTGCTGAGATTGTCGAAGAGATTCGCGAGCACCGTCGTCGGACCGGGCAGTACGTACTCGGGTTTCCAGCCGGACCAGACCACGCACTGCCAGCTGACCAATGCGATCGCGATTGCGCCAAGCTTCGGCCACGTCGCGGACCAGGTGCGGCGGACCCGGCTGGGTCGGGGGGCAACCACGAGTTCGAGTGCATCGAGCCCGGCGATTTCCGCCTCAATCGTTGCCATGGCTGCGCACCTCCTGCTTTCCCGCTCGTGGCGCCTCCGGCGCCGGGCCGCTTGGGCCACCGTGCGCTTTAGTTGCGATCGTTGCCATGGCTGCGCACCTCCTGGCGCAAACGGTCGGTGATCTCGGCGGCGAGGCCGGCAACCTCGGGGGAGTCGATCCGACGCGGTCGGGGAATCGTGATCGGGTACTCGTGGGCGATTCGTCCGGGTCGACTCGAGAGCAGGATCACGCGATCGCCGAGGCGCACGGCTTCGCGCACGTTGTGAGTCACGAACAGCACCGTGAGGTCCGTCGTAGTCCAGAGCGCCTCGATCTCGTCGTGGAGCAGATCGCGGGTCATGGCGTCGAGCGCGCCGAAAGGTTCGTCCATCAGCAAGAGATCAGTTTGTTGGGCGAGTGCCCGCGCCAGCGCGACCCGTTGGCGCATCCCGCCCGAGAGCTCGTGCGGCCGCTTCGTCGCGAAATCGTCGAGGTGGACGAGCTCCAGCAGCTCGCGGGTGCGGTCTTGGCGCTCGGCCTTCGGGACGCGGGCGAGCTTGAGTGCGAGTTCGACGTTTCCTTCGACGGTGAGCCACGGGAACAGCGCGGCCTCTTGGAACATGAGGCCGGGCCGATTGCTCGCGACGGTGAGGGAGCCGCTGGTGGGCCGGTCGAGGCCAGCGACCAGATTGAGGAGGGTGCTCTTTCCGCAGCCCGACGCGCCCAAGAGGCACACGAACTCGCGGGGCCAGACGTCGAGCGACACGCGATCGAGCGCCGGCGTGGCGTTACCGGCTGCGCCGAAGATCTTGGACACGGTGTCGAGGGAGACGGCTGGGGATCCGTCCCCTTCGAGTCCGGCGCCGATTGTCTTGGCCGCGGGGTGACGCGCGATCGACAGACGAGCTGTTCTCAGTGCGTTCGCCATCGCCTCAAGCTCCGTTGACCGTCGGCGCACCGCCGGCCTTCAGGATCTGGTTGAGGATGGACAGGTCGTAGATGCCCAAGACGTCGGCCGATGGGATCAGGCCCAGATCCGCGGCATCCTTGGCGTCCTTCTTCAGGCTGGTGGCGATCGGGTCGACCGTGAACGTGATCGAATCAAAGGATGCGGTCACGAGGTCCGGCGCGATCGCCTTGCCCGTGGCCTTCTGAATTCCGGCAGCGACGTAGTCCTCGGCCTGCTTCCGGTTGGTCTTGGTGAGATTGATCGCCGCGATTTCACCTTCGATCAACTGCTTGACCACATCCGGGTGCGCGCTGAGGAACTTGGTGGTCACGACGAGGTCGGTGGTCACGAACTTGCCGTCGGGCCAGAGGTCGGCTTCGTCGACGAGGATCTTGCCGCCACCCTCCTTCACGAGCCGGGTGGCCCAGGGCTCGGGCACCCAGGCGCCGTCGATCTGGCCCTGCTGGAATGCGGTGAGCGTGAGCGCGTTGTCCTGCGGGACGACGGAGACGTCACCACCGCCTGACGTCTTGGTGGCGTAGCCCTTCGCCTTCAGCCAGGTGCGCAGCGCGATGTCTTGCGTATTGCCGAGCTGCGGGCTCGCGATCTTCTTGCCCTTGAGGTCGCCAGGCTTGGTGATCGACGGCTTCACGACGAGGAACGCGCCACCCGATGCGGCACCGGAGACGATCCGGACGGCTGAGCCGTTCGACTTTTGGAATGCGCTGGTCGACGGCCCCGGGCCGATGAACGATGCATCGAGTTGATCGGCGAAGAGACCGGTGACGACGTCGGGTCCGGCGTTGAACGACTGCGGCTTGAGGGTCACGTTGCTGCCGAGCTTCTGCTGGAAGATGCCGCCTTCAATCCCGATCAACGCGGGCGCGTGCGTGACGTTGGGGAAGTACCCGAGTCGCAGCGTCACCGGTTCGGTGGAGGCGGTGGGAGATGAGCTACTGCTCCCGCACGCCACCGCAGTGAAGGGGATCGCGCCGAGGAGCAAGACGCTCAGGGCTCTGAGAATACGAGCGATTGACATGACCGAGATCCTAAAGCAAGTATCTCGACTAATCAAGTCGAGATTATAGAATACGATGGTCGGATCAGCGTTCGTAACCGAGCCGGTTGGCGGACCGGAGACTTGACTCTGAAGAGCAGATACAAATAGAATACAAGTCATGCGGTACCTCGACCTCGCCAACCAGCTGCGGAGCGCCATCGCCGATGGCCGCACCGGCGCCCTGCCGAGCGAGGCAGAACTCGGCGAGGCCCACGGAGTCAGCCGGGTCACGGTGCGGCGGGCCCTGGAAGTCTTGCGGGACGAGGGCCTGGTGGGGAGTCGGCGCGGATCGGGTTGGTTTGTTCGCTCCGATCCGGTGCGCCAGACGCTGGGCCGGGTCACCACGATTGAATCGGCACTTGAAGCTGCGGGGGCGCGGCCCGAGCGGCGGGTGCTGGGGTTCGCGTTTGAACCAGCGACCCCCGAGGTCGCCAAGGTCCTCGGTCTGGCGGCCGATGCCGAAGTGCTGCGCGTATTGCGGCTCAACCTGGCCGACGGCGAGCCGTTCGCGCTGGTCAGCGTCTGGTTGCCCGGAGCGTTGGGCGCGCACGTGAGCCGAGCCGATGTGGAGCGCGCCACGTTCTATGACCTGCTCCCGCTGCACGGCATCGAGACCGGGCGCGTGGTGCAGACCATCACCGCGACCGCGGCCGAGACCACTGATGCTGCGCACCTTGGAGTGCGAGCAGGGGAGCCCCTGCTCGCGTGTCGGAGGGTCACCTACGATCGGTCCGGCGGCGTGGTCATGCTCTCGGTTCATCGCTACCCGGCTCAGTCGACTGTCTTTGAAGTTGAGTTCCCGCCCCATCTCACCATTGAAACCATTGGAGTGCCCCATGCCTGATGCTGCGAGTTCCGAAGTCACCAAATCCGAGACTGGTCACTCCGAAACGGTTGGACCGAACACACCGCTGGAACTCGTGCGCGCCGCCTACGAGCGTTACCCGGAGCGGACCGCGATCGCGCGTCGCCGCTTGGGTCGTGCGCTCACGTTCGCCGAGAAGGTCTTGATCGCGCACGCCGACGATCCCGAGACGATCGGGCTCGATCGGGGTGTCGACTACGGCGACTACCGGCCCGATCGCGTGGCCATGCAGGACGCGACTGCACAGATGGCGTTGCTCCAGTTCACGCTGGCCCGGCTTCCGAAGGTGGCAGTTCCGAGCACGGTCCATTGCGATCACCTGATCCAGGCGCGCGTTGGTGCTGCGGCCGACATGGTGAACGCGAAAGATGTCAACGCAGAGGTCTACGAGTTCTTGGGCACGGTGAGCGCGAAGTACGGCATCGGGTTCTGGAAGCCGGGCTCAGGAATCATCCACCAGGTAGTGCTCGAGCAGTACGCGTTTCCGGGCGGGATGATGGTCGGAACCGACAGCCACACGCCGAATGCCGGTGGTCTCGGGATGATCGCGATTGGTGTGGGCGGTGCCGACGCGGTGGACGTGATGGCGGGCTGGCCTTTCAACACGCGAGTGCCTCAGCTCATCGGCGTGCGGCTCACCGGCACGCTCTCGGGTTGGGCCTCACCGAAGGACGTGATCCTCAAGGTGGCGGGCATCCTCACGGTGAAGGGCGGCACGGGCGCGATCGTTGAGTACTTCGGCCCGGGCGCGGAATCGATTTCCGCCACCGGCAAGGCCACCATCTGCAACATGGGTGCCGAGATCGGTGCCACGTGTTCCCTGTTCCATTACGACGCCCGGATTGCGGGCTACCTCACGTCGACTGCGCGTGGCGATCTCGCGGAGCTCGCCGATGAGTACGCGTCCCACCTGCGTAATGATCCCGAGGTGGATGCGAACCCGGAGCAGTACTACGACCGCGTCATCGAGGTTGATCTGTCCGCGCTCGAACCGCACCTGGTCGGGCCGCATACTCCCGACCTCGATCGTCCCATCTCCGAGGTGCGCGCCGCAGTGGAATCCGAGGGCTACCCGGCCGATATATCGGCGGCGCTGGTGGGTTCGTGTACGAACTCGAGCTACGAAGACATTGGGCGTGCCGCGCACGTTGCGCGACAGGCGTCGGCCGCCGGGTTGCGGGTCAAGACTCCGTTGCTGATCACGCCGGGTTCCGAGCAAGTGCGCGCCACCATCGAGCGCGATGGTTTGCTCGCGGACCTCGAAGCCATTGGTGCGACGGTGTTGGCCAACGCGTGTGGACCGTGCATCGGCCAGTGGCAGCGCGACGACATCAAGCCGGGCGATGTCAACACCATCGTGTCCTCGTTCAACCGGAACTTCCCGGCCCGCAACGACGGCAACCCGTCAACCCTTTCGTTCATCGGCTCACCCGAGACCGTCACCGCCATGGCGCTCACCGGTCGACTCGATGTCGATTTCGTGCGCGAGCCGCTCGTCGGTGCCGATGGGACCACGGTGCAACTCGTAGCGCCGGTAGCCGATGAGCTTCCGAGACTCGGTTTCGACCCGGGAGAGTCCGGCTTCGTTCCGCCGGCTGCGGACCGCGCGTCGGTTGAGATCGCGGTCCAGCCGGGCAGCGATCGCCTCGAACTGCTTCAGCCGTTCGCGGCCTGGGATGGCAATGACTACGTCGGCCTGCGCGTGATCATGAAGGCCGCGGGCAAATGCACCACCGATCACATCTCGCCCGCGGGGAAATGGCTCAAGTACCGCGGTCACCTCACGAACATCTGCGGCAACTTGTTCATCGGCGCGAACAACGCGTTCACGCCGGGGCAGTCCGGGGTGGGCATTGACGTTCGCGATGGCCGCGAAGTCGCACTGCCGGACCTGGCCAAGCGGTACAAGGACTCGGGCATCACGTGGGTCGCTATCGGCGACGAGAACTACGGCGAAGGTTCTTCGCGTGAACACGCGGCGATGGAGCCGCGGTACATGGGGGGCAAAGCGGTCATCGTGCGTTCCTTCGCACGCATCCACGAGGCGAACCTGAAGAAGCAGGGTGTGTTGGCGCTCACCTTTGCCAACCCGGCCGACTACGAGTTGGTGCGCGTCGACGACAGGGTCGACATCGTCGGTCTCGACGCGTTGGCGCCGGGTCTGCCCGTCAAGGTGATTCTGCACCATGCCGATGGTTCCGCCGAGAGTGTGGACACAACCCACACCATGTCGGAGGAGCACATCACGTGGTTCAGAGCCGGGTCCGCCCTCAATCTGCTGGCGGCGCAACAACCGCAGTAGCTGACGCGCCCGAACCGGGGCAGGCCGCCGCGCGATCGCCGCGTGGCCTGGAGCGCATGGGCCAGTTCATGGCCCGCAACCGGTGGTGGGTGCTCGGTGCCTGGGTACTCGCGTTGGTCGCGCTCGTGGTCCCTGCGTCCGGCCTCAAAGATGTCTACCGCGATGTTTTCACGGTTCCGGGAACCAACTCGCAAGCCGCGACCGATCTCCTGAACGCGCGGTTCCCGACCCAGCAGCAGCCCACGGCTTCGGTCGTGGTCTCGGTGTCGTCCGGATCGGTGGAGGCTCCCGCGCGTGAAGCGGCAGTCACGGCGATGCTCGCGAAGATCAAGGCTCAGCCCGGCGTCGACAGTGTGAGCGATCCGTTCGGTCCGATACCGCGAGTTTCCGCCGACGGAAGAATCGCGATTGCGACGGTCCTCTACCGGGGCTCGATCGCCGATCTACCCAAGGGTGCCTTCGACAGTCTGGAGCAGGCCGCGCGGGGTACGTCATCGGCGCGGCTCGACGTGCAATTCGGTGGTCCCGTGGTCGACCTGCAGAACTCGGGTGGCAACAACGAAGCGGCAGATCTCATCGGCGTCATCGTCGCCATCATGATTCTGTTGTTCCTCTTCGGTTCGGTACTCGCCGCGTTCCTGCCGGTTGGGGTCGCGCTGTTCGGAGTCGCGATTGCGAACCTCGCCCTGATGGTGCTGGCTACCCAGACCACGGTTGGAACCGTGGCTCCGATCCTGGGTTCGATGATCGGGCTGGGTGTGGGCATCGACTACTCGTTGCTGGTGCTGAGTCGCTATCTCCAGAACCGTGACGAAGGCATGGACCACATTCCGGGTGTCGGCCGCGCGGTGGGAACTGCAGGTGCCGCGTCGCTGTTCGCGGGTTGTTGCGTTGCGATGGCGTTGTGTGGCCTGGCGATCACCGGCATTCCGTACGTGGCGATGCTCGGATTCTCCGCGGGCCTGTTCGTGGTCGTGATGGTGTTGGCTTCGCTCACCCTGTTGCCGGCGTTGCTCGGATTCGGTGGACCGCGACTCGCGGCGAAGCACCGCAATGTGGAGCAGGCCGAAGACGTTGGTGGTATGTGGTACCGATTCGCGCACGCGGTCGCGAATCGCGCCGGGTTGTTCGTTGTCATCTCCGTGTTGATCCTGGCGGTCTTCGCCGCGCCGTTGGTCGATATGACGCTCGGGTTCGCCGACGACGGCGACGCGCCGACTGCGACCACGCAGCGCAAGGCGTACGACGCGATCGCCAAAGGATTTGGAGAAGGTGCGAACTCGCCGTTGCTGATTGCGGCAGCCGTACCGAAGGCGACGGCGGCGAACGCGGCGGCCAGCCTGGCGTCGGTGGAGAAGCTCGTGGTCGCGCTCGGCAGGACCCCGGATGTTGCGTCGGTGAGCCCGCCGATTCCCAGCCCGGGGAAGAACGCGGCGGTGGTGCTGGTCACTCCGAAGCAGGCGCCGAACGCCGCATCGACGAAGCAGCTCGTGCGCACGTTGCGCACGACGGTGATCCCTCAGGCAACCGCGGGCACCGAGCTCGCCGGCCACGTGTTCGTCGGGGGCCAGACTGCATCGCTGATCGATGTGACCGACCGAGTCTCTGATCGATTGCTCGCGTGCATCGGCATCGTCGTGCTCGGCGCGTTCCTCTTACTGATGATCGTGTTCCGGTCACTCCTGGTTCCGATCAAGGCGGCCGTGATGAACCTGCTCTCGATCGGTGCCGCGTACGGCGTGATCGTTGCGGTGTTCCAGTGGGGCTGGGGACGCGACTTGATCGGTGTGCATCAAGCCATCCCGATCGTCGCGTTCCTTCCGTTGATGATGTTCGCGATTCTCTTTGGGCTCTCGATGGACTACGAGGTCTTTCTGCTCTCGCGGATTCACGAGGAGTATCTCCGCCTCGGAGACGCACGTGAGGCCGTCGCGGTTGGGGTGGCCAAGACCGCTCGGGTGATCACCGCAGCTGCGGGAATCATGATCGCGGTGTTCCTGGGCTTCGTCATCAACCCGAACCCAACGGTGAAGATGATGGGCGTGGGCATGGCCGCCGCGGTCTTCATCGACGCCACGGTGGTGCGCCTCCTGCTGGTTCCGGCCGTCATGCGCTTTATGGGCGACGCCGCCTGGTGGCTACCGAAGTGGTTGGACCGGATCTTGCCGCACATCAATATCGAAGGACGAGATATTGAAGGGCGGCCCGACCCGGTTGCATCGGTCGAGCCCGCGGCCACCCGCATCGGCGTGGTCGGCGGACCGGTCTCGGATTCGATCGTCCCGGCGACCGCGGCCTCCGATCCTGCTTCGAACGATAGCGCTTCGAACTATGCCGATGCGTCGAGCCACACCACCGCACCGCGCTCAACCTGACCGCGGTTTATCAGCCCCAGGATTGCCCGTGCCAGGCGCCCGACTGCGCCGCGGCGGTGACGGGGAAATGCTCGCGGCGCGACGAGGATCAAACCGTGATGGGGTCGGGTCTGCTCGGCGCGCCACGCGGCGTCGACCGCCATGAAGTCGGCGATGTTCTCCGTGATGACACAACGAGCGTCGAGCTGGGCGTGAACGAAGAGCGCCGGGTCGGAAAGCCCGCGCAACTCCGCCCTCTCCTGGACCGCGATGGCGTCGACTCCCGCGTTCCGCAGTGCTGTTGCTATTGCGGCCGAGAACATCTCGTCGAGGAGCAGCTTCAACCGTAGAGACGGTCTCGGGTCGCGGCGGCCCGCGCGGCATGGGTCGCGGCCGATTCGTTCAGGGCGATGCTCTCATCGATCTCGTCGGTGAATGACGCGTAGTAACCCTCTGCGGTTCGAATCTGACGCTCGGTGAGCGCAAGCGATTGCGCCGCCCGATGAGTGGCCGTCGAACTTCCGGCCTGGGCGAAGTCGCGCAGCACGACGATGATCTCCCAAAGGTCAGGCCCGGCGGTGAGCCCGGCGCGGCGCCCGGCGGGACCGTCCCGAAAGACAACGCCGGGATGTTGGGCCATGCGGAGGCCTTCATCCACCAGGCGGACCACGAGCCCAGATGTTGCTTCCGCGGTCGCCGCAATGTGATGGCGAACGCGATCGGCCAGCTCATCGGGAAAGCGCACCGAAATCGGTTGACTCATGCACTACACAGTAGCGCAGATCCTTCAGTGAGGGCCGGAGATTCGCCGGGTGCCGTCAATCGATGCGGATGTGAAACTGCGCGAGGTAGTGCGCTGTGGGATGTCGGAAACCACGCTCAGGCGCGCGGAGTTGGCGCAGGTGGACGTCTCGAAATCTGCGTCACGCGTCCGCGGGGGCGTGATTGCCGTTTTGACACGTTCCGCGCAAGCGCTTGGCGGTCGCGAGTGGCAACGCGTTGCCACCGGCCGAATCCCGTCGCCGCGGTCTCGTGGCGGGACAGCGCTCCGCGGAGCGTGTCAGATCCTGGAAAAACTCCAACCCGAGTGAGGGGACGCTTGGGTATTCGGAGTCACCACTCCCGCGAGTCTCGAGACAAGGACGAACTCAGACGGCTGGGCGCCGGTCGTGTTCTGGATCCTGCTGGCGGCAATCACGACCGCGGGGGTCATGACGGGGATCTCGGCTCGTCGCGGGCGACGCTGACTACCGCGGCAATCTGCGTCGTCACGATGGTCTCACCTGCGTGCGATGATCGTGATGCCTCCCACTGCTTCCCCCGGAGTATTCGCAGTTCCTGGAGGTTTACGATGTCGGTTGATGAACGCACTCGCCACGAGATGTACTC
>JBKJIQ010000006.1:0-78132 GCA_046598395.1 Acidimicrobiia bacterium | reverse complement strand
GGTGGTGGTCGCGGTGGTGGTGGTCGCGGTGGTGGTGGTGGTGGTGGTGGTGGTGGTGGTGGTGGTCCTTCTCCTCGCACGGTTCGTCGTCATGGTGGCTTTGCGCGGAAACGGCGTGAGTGTCGTTGTCGACGCATTCAAGCGGGGCGACGGTGATCGAGACTGCAGCAGGCGATGACAGTGAACTACCGTCGGCGACGATGAAGCTGAACGAGTCGGGCCCCGTGTATCCGGGCGTCGGCGTGTAGGTCACTCCCGGCGCGGCACCGGAGAGGACGCCGTGGACGGGCGGCGAAACTACGGCGTAGGTCAGCGTGTCGCCGGCATCAGCGTCCGAACCTATGAGCACGATGGCTACTGGGGTGTCCTGGGGCGTGGTCACGATCTGAGGTTTGGCAACCGGTAGGTGATTGCCCACGATCTCGCTGAATGTGGCGGTGACCGAGCGGTCAGCGTTCATCACAACGTCGCAGGCTCCGCCACCAGTGCATGCGCCCGACCAGCCCGAGAAAGCGAATCCGGGCCCCGGGGTAGCTATCAACCCCACCGTCGCGCCGTTGGGGAAGTCGGCAGAGCACGTCGTCGGGCAATCGATCCCGGACGGTGCCGTCACGACTGAGCCCGTGCCGGAGATGTTCACCGTAAGGTTGTCCAGCAGGCCCGTCGACTGCACGGCGAAGGTGTTGATGTTGCTGAGTGCTTGCCCGACCGTGCCGGACTGAGTGGCTTGGACCGTGTACGTGCCGTCCGAGAGCGCAGAAGAGTTTGGAACGGTGGCTGACCACGTGCCTACGGGCCCGCAGTTCGAAATCAAAGAGACCGGGCCGGCAAGGATCGTGGCGGTGATCGTCCCGGCACCGATCGTGCATTCGCCGGATACGACCGGCGTCGTGTCGCTGGTCACCGAACCATCTGCGGGATTGATGACGGACAAGGAGAGCCCGTGTGCACTCGCGGGCGGAGTGACCGGCCCCTTTGTTCCGTCCCCAGCGGTGAACTGCATACGAACGCGGCAGTCCGAGTTGGCTCCGCATGCGTAGGTCCCTGCGTTGTGAGGGCTCGGGCCTGTCGGCGGATATGGGATCACGAGTCCGGTGTCGTGCCAGTTCGCGCCGACCCCACAATCGGTATCGCATACGAACGCCTGGTACAACTTGGGTGCTCCGTCCGGACCGCTCTCGGCTGGGCCCCCAAAGGTGATGGAAACGTCACCTCGCGCTGGCCCGGGAGTCACCGATAAATTGTACGGGGACCAAGGCTGAAGGTTGACGGTGCGCGAAGCACTGACCGCCCCGCGCTCGGTCACTGCGGCCACTCTGAAATAGCAGCTAGCGGTGCCAGCGGTGCACGTGTCGACGTGCGTTACGGGATCGGGTTGGGTGGCGAGGTTGATCGGCGGTGTCCACGACGCACTCGTGTCGGCGCAACCGGTGGTCATCCCTGCGGGCACCTGACAGGTTGCGTACTGGTAGGAGTTCGGCGGCATGCCGGTGAGTGGTGGGTGCCAAGACACCAAGAGCTGTGATACTCCGGTCCCGAGGTCGGTACCGGTGTTCAGCACGGCCAGCCCTCGGACGACACCTGGCTTCGTGACGACCTTGACGATTCCCGACGCCGGTCCGGTGCCGTTACCGTTCGTTGCGGTCACGCGGTACGAGCACGACAAGGCCCCTAGACACGGAACCGTGGCAGCGAGACCAGGCGTCGTTGTTGCCACGGCGAATAGGCCGCCGTCGTCGCTGGATTCCACGGCATATGTCAACGGCCCAGACGAACCAGTCGTGATGGGCGGCAACCACGTAAGCGCGACCGATGCGAAACTCGCGTCCGCCGCCGCCGTGAGTGACCGGGGTGAGGAGGGAGTTGTCGCTGCGCCCGCGGGAGTCCCCAACGACGCGAACGCGGTGACGGTCACGATGAGCGCCGCTGCGTATCGCGTTCTGCGATGAGATCGACGAGCGCCGACCACGGATTGTCCGGCAGAGATGAAAGTCATGGGCCCTTACTCGTCCCAGAATAGAAAGGGCTTGAGTCATTTGACCTAGATCTCTCGCGAACCGAACTGTGCGTGGCGGTCGACGACATTTTGATCGCGAACCCTGACTTGGTCCCCTACCGCCCCAAGGTTGGGATCGTGCCCCGCCACTGGATACCCAGATCGGCCCAGGTGTCGACCTCGCCGAGGATGCCGGTGATGAACATCGCAGCCAGCAACCACGAGGTTGGTCCGGCCTCGGCGATCGGCAGCCACGAGCGCCGCGCGCATGGGTGGCGGTGCACCCAACGGTGACCCGATGGTCAGCGTGTGCTGCGTCGCGCTCCCGGGAAGTCGGATACTGGCGAACCGGGCGGGACGCTCCCGGCGGATCGAATGCGCAGCGTCCACGATGGTCACGACCCAGCAGGGCACGGATCATCCAGCGCATGGGTTCACTCGGCCACGAACGAAACCTTGGGGTCGAGGGTGCTGGCACCCCCGATGCCGGGGGCGAGCATTCGTCGCCGGACGTCGCGCCAAAGATCGCGCAATCGCCGGTTGGCTTGCACGTAGGCGCAGAGCTGCTCGAAGGCGCGCATCGGCAGTGTCGCCGGGAGGACGGGAACGAGCACGAGGTTCGATGCTCGGACCGCGCTCTCGTTCGCCAGGGTGAGGCCGGGCGCACAATCGATGAAGATGGCGTCGTATCGGTTGCTGACCGGGCGCACGATCTCGGCGAGGCGGCGTTTGGGTTTGCCGCGGCCGAGAGATCGAGATCGAGGTGGCGCAGGGAGAAATCGGCGGGCACGAGGTCGATCTCGAGCCACGGAGTCGGCACGATGGCTTGCTTGAGCGCAAAACCCTTCGTCCCCATGGTCCGGGCGCCCCCGCTGAGCTGGTCGTCTACTCCGAGCGTGTAGGTCGCACCTCCTTGTGGAGCGAGGTCTACGACCAAGGTTCACAGACCTCCGATCGCGGCCTGCGCCGCGAGATTGACGGTGGCCGATGTCTTGCCGACGCCGCCTTTGATGCTGAGTAACGAGATGATCAGAGCCGTCCGATCACCTCCCGACGACCGAGCCGGTGCGCCACGGTGCGCGCGGGCGCACCGAACGGGATCTCACAGATCTCGCAGGTGTAGCGGCACCGTTTCGCGAGGATGCGGACGTGGTGGAGTTGCTGCGGTGTCGGGTGCTGGTCGAGCGCGTCGACAGCTCGCTTGAGCTTCCGCCACCGTCGGCGTACGATGGGGCGCAGCCGCCGCCGAGCGGAGTCATCGGCCTGTGGCACGGTCGATGGACGTTGTGCCGTCGCGCGCAGTATCTCGGCCAGCCGTTGGCACCGATCCGACGCGAGAAGCGCCACCAGGCGGGCGGTCGCCGCGGATCGATCGCGCCGAAACTCTGCGATGAGCTCATCGTTGGCGCCCAACTCCTCGAGCCGCGCGACCAAGACGTCGAGATCGCGCCGGTCGTCGAGCGCGGCCATCATCCACGCCAACTCGCGGTCCAGCACGTCGGCCGAGCCGCGAGCAAACGCCTTGTTCCCCAGGCCCAAGGCGCTCTGGGCTCGCCGGATTGTGACGCGCTCGTGGTGCACCGCCTCAGCAGAGATGCCCGATCGCAGTGCATCCAGTGCGGAATCAAAGTCGGCCGAACTCTCACGCAGTACGCCCCGGACGACAGCCCGCGCCGTTTGCTCCAACGGGTGAGCGTTGCTCGCCCGCGTCATGAGCTTGGCGGACGCGGTCACGACGGTCATGGTTGCATGACCTACGTGATGGTCTCCAGTGCCAAGACCGGCCCGCCTGATGCTTGCGCGTCGGAGGCCTAGGTCGTAGGGTCCACGCCAGGTGGGTTGAGGGTCGCCTGCAGGGGCGAGCCAAATAGCGGAGGTTGGGGCTAATGGGCAAGGGACCAAGGCGTATTCGGGCTGCGTTGCTTGCCGCGACGTTGGCATCCGGGACAGTGGTGGCCGGGACCGCGACTGCGGGAGCTGTCATCGGCTCGACATCGGGAGCGGTGGTCTTGGTCGCGGCACCGCCGTCGGTGGTGCCGGGAGCGTTCGAATCGCCCTCCTCGATCTTCGCTTTCAATGAGCGGCAAGGGCTGACGTTGGCCTCAAGTCTCGGCGTCGATATCAGTACGGCGGGCGTCTACGACCAAATCAGCGACATCCACCCGTCCACCCTCGCCGCGGGCACCGTGGTCGACAGTCACTTCCTCCACGGCGACAACACGACGACCGGGACCGTGTTCCGCAGCGGCACCGTCACGTTCCCGACTCAGATCATCGGCGTGATGGTCACGGTCAGGAAGCTGAACGGAAGCGACATCCTCGGCGCTCCAGGCACTGTGTACCCAACCGGCAATATCAATCGCAACCTCGAGATTGGGGAGGCGCCCCTTCCGGACATCATCATCTTGCCGGACCTTCGCACCGTGCAGGTCAACCTGAACATTGGGTTCGGCTTTGATCAGGTGCGAATCTTGACGCGTCACAACAGCCTGCCGATCGCGAACGCCGGCGGCCCGTATGCCGCGGCCGAGGGGACGCCGGTCACCCTCGCCGGTACCGCGTCGGATGCCGATGGCGATGCACTCACGAAGTCGTGGAACTTCACCTCCGTTGGTTCACCGGGCACGTCGTGTTCGGCAATCGGAACGACAACCCTCACGCCCGCAGTGACGTGCAACGACAACGCGCTGGTCACCGCGACCCTCTCGGTCAACGACGGCGTGAACTCCGCCGTGACGTCCGTTGCCAACGTCACGGTCGGCAACGTGGCCCCCACCCTCGGAACCCTGGTGGCTCCGGTTGGGGCAGTCCCACTCGGCACGGCGGCCGGCGTGAGCGCGCCCTTTACCGACCCCGGCTCACATGACACCCACACCAGCACGATCTCCTGGGGTGACACCACTTCCTCGCCCGGTGCCGTCACCGGGTCCGGTGGCAACGGCACTGCATCCGGGTCGCACGTGTACGCCGCGCCCGGTGTGTACACCGTGACCGTGACCGTGACCGACGATGACCTCGGCACCGTGTCCGCTTCCACACAGGTTGCAGTGAACGGTCCGCCGACCGCCGATGCGGGCGGGCCCTACAACGGGTCCGAAGGGTTGCCGGTCGGTCTCGTCGGCACGGCGGTTGATCCGGAGAACGACGCCCTCAGCACGAACTGGACTTTCACGCCTTCCGGATTGGATGCCGGCGGCACCTGTACCCCGGTGGGCCCGACGTCTCTCATCCCAAGCATCACCTGCACCGACGACGCGGTCGTCGCGGCCGGGCTGACCGCGAGCGATGGCATCAACCCGGCGGTCTCTTCCTCAACGACCGTCACCATCGACAACGAGGCGCCGGTCCTCGGTGGCGTGTCTGTGACCGCGGGACCGATCGCCACCGGGCAGGTGGTCTCGGTCGGCGCGCCATTCACCGACGGCGGAATCAACGACACCCACACCGCCACCGTGACCTGGGGCGACCTGACGTCATCGGTGGCCACGATTACCGAGTCCGGCGGGTCTGGCATTCTCAACGCGACCCATACGTACGCCACCCCCGGCGCATACACGATCACAGTCGCGCTCACCGATGACGACCTCGGGATCGACACCGGGACGGTGTCACTGATCGTCAATAGTGCTCCGAGCGCGGCCGCGAACGGCCCCTACGTCGGCGAAGAGGGTGCCGTGCTCTCCCTTTCCGGGGACGCGTCCGACCACGACGGCGACTCGCTTATCACGGCCTGGGCCTTCACGTGGACCGGCGACTCGGGAACCGTGTGCACCGCAACCGGTGCGGACACGCTGACTCCCACGCTGCGTTGCAACGATGACGCGGTCGTCACGGCAACCCTGAATGTGAACGACGGCATCAACCCGGCGGTCGTGAGTACCACAATGCTGGAGGTCGGCAATGTCGCGCCCACGATCTCGGCGTTGGTTCCGCCGGGCGGTCCGGTCCCGATCGGGACTTCGGCTTCCGTCTCCCTGAGTTTCGCCGATGCAGGAACGAACGACACCCACGCCGCGACGGTCACGTGGGGCGACGCCACGTCGTCGAGTGCCACGGTGGTGGAGAGTGTCGGTACCGGCACGGTAAGCGCGTCCCATATCTTCGGAACCTACGGTGTGTTTCCCGTCACGATGACCGTCACCGATGACAACGGTGGTACCACGTCGACCACGACCGACATCGTGGTGAACGGAACGCCGATTGTGAATGTCGGCGGTCCCTACTCGGGCACCGAGGGTCACGGTGTTCTGCTCGATGCCGCTGCGACGGACCCCGACGACGGCACGCTCGACGTGGGTTGGTCCTTTAGTTCGAGCGGTGACCCAGGGTTGAACTGCGCAGCCACGGGGACTGACACGCTGACACCGCTCGTCACCTGCAACGACGACGCCACCGTCACCGCAACCCTGATGGTGACCGATCGCATTAATCCGGTCGTTGTTCGCACCACGATTTTCACCGTCGCCAACGTCGCGCCCACGGTTTCACCGGTGGTGGCATCGGCGAGTCCGGTACCGACGGGCAGCACGGTGTCGCTGGGGCTGACTCTCGCGGATGTCGGCACCAATGACACTCACACGGCCACGGTCTCCTGGGGCGACGCCTCCACGACGGCCGGAACTGTCACAGAATCGGCGGGTGCCGGAACGGCCAGCGCCGCGCACGTCTACGCCACCCACGGCACGTACCACGTGGTGGTCACGGTGTCCGATGACGACGGCGAATCCGTGTCCACCAGTACCGACATCGTGGTTAATGGCGTCGCTACTGTCGGCGCCGGCGGTCCCTACGACGGGGTCGAGGGCGCCGGGGTCACGCTGAATGGAACTGCCGTCGACCCGGATGCGGATGCCCTCACGATCGCCTGGAACACAACGGTGTCTGGCGCAGACGTCGGCACGGTGTGCTCGATCACGGGCGACACCACCTTGACCCCGATCGTGACGTGTACCGACGATGCCACGGTGACCGCGACCCTGACCGCGACCGACGGCGTGAATCCTCCGGTCCTCGACACCGCAATCGTGACCATCGTGAACGCGCCGCCCGCGGTTTCGGCTCCGGTTGTGGTACCGAATCCGGTGGCCGTCGGAGGGACGGTGGCGCTCTCAGCCGCGTTCGCCGATGAGGGTGTGAACGATGACCACACCGCGACGATGACCTGGGGCGACGCCTCCTCATCGACCGGAACCGTGGTAGAGACGCTCGGCGCGGGCGGAACTGCCTCGGGTTCGCACAGCTACGCCACGCCAGGTACCTACATCGTGAAGGTCACCGTCAACGACAAGGACGGCGGCAAGGGCAGCGCCACGACCACGGTGGTGGTCAGTGCGCCGCCCGTTGTGGATGCCGGAGGCCCGTACGCCGGGATCGAGGGTTCACCGACCACATTGTCGGCGTCCATCAATGATGCTGATGGAGATCCGCTCGACGTTGCCTGGACCTTTGCGTCCGTCGGATCGCTCGGGACCGTCTGCACGGCAACCGGCGCCGTGACCGCCACCCCGTCGGTCAGCTGCAACGACAACGCCACGGTCACGGCGACGCTGACGGTGAGTGACGGGATCAACTCCGCGGTGGTCGACACCGCAGTCCTGGTGGTGAGCAATGCCAACCCGACCATCGGCGCGGTCACCGTCCCGGCGGGAACCGTCGGGGTCGGCTCGCCCGTCAACATCTCCGCGCCGTTTGCGGACCTGGGAACGAACGACACCCACATCGCCGGCGTGAACTGGGGCGACACAACGTCGTCGAGCGGGACCGTGACCGAGAGTCTCGGAAGCGGTTCGACCAGTGCGTCTCACAGCTACGACATTGCCGGGTCCTACACAGTCACGGTTGCGATTACCGACGACAACGGTGGCACTGCTACCAGCGGTGCCACGGTGGTCGTCAACGGTGCGCCGGTCGTCAATGCCGGCGGTCCCTACGCCGGGCTGGAAGGCGCGCCCACCGCCCTCGCCGGGACTGCATCGGACCCGAATGGTGATCCGCTCGCAATCGCGTGGACCTTCACGTGGACGGGTGGAGCGGGAACCGCGTGCACCGCGACCGCGGTCACGACCTTGACGCCTGCGGTCACGTGCAACGACGACGCAGTGGTGACCGCGAGGCTGACCGTCTCGGACTCGGTGAACCCGGCCGTGGTGAGTACCGCCACGATCAACGTGGCGAATGTTGCACCGACGGTGGGAGCCCTCACCGTGCCGGTGGCACCCGTGCCCCTTGGTGGCGCTGCCAATGTGCTCACGACCTTCGCCGACGTGGGCCGCAACGACACCCATACCGCGACCGTGAGCTGGGGCGACGCCACGACCTCATCGGGGACCGTGAGTGAGTTCTCGGGGAGCGGGTCCGCGACTGCCGCGCATGTGTATGCGAGTCCGGGGACGTATGCGGTCTCGGTCACCATCACCGACGACAACGGTGGCGTGGTGGTGGCAACGGCCACGACATCCATCGTCATCTACAACCGGAGTCAGAGCTTCGTGACCGGCGGCGGTTGGATCAACTCGCCGTCCGGCGCATACACGCCGAACAACGCCACCGACCCCGACATCGTTGGTCGCGGGAACTTCGGGTTCGTCGCTCGGTACCCGTCGCCGACCGCCACCATTCCGACCGGAAACACCGAGTTCCAGCTCCGGGTCCAGAAGCCGCATGGACGCGACGATGACAATAACGAACGCAACCGTTGCGGTGACCGTTGGGACGACGACAACACCACCAGTGTTTCGCTCAACCTCCACTCCACCGCCTACACCGTCTTGGTCGTCGATGGCCCGAAGACCAAGGCTTACTACCGCGGGACCGGCAGCGTGAACGGCGTCTCGGGCTATGAGTTCATCGTGTCGGTCATCGATGGCCGAAACACCTCGACTTCGGACCGCTTCCGGATCAAGGTGTGGAAGACCTCGACCGGCGCAGTGCTCTACGACAACCAGTCCGGTGCCGTTGATGACGCCTCGGCCACCCAGGCAATCTCCGGAGGGTCGATCGTTATTCACTAGTCGCGGGGTGGCCGACTGGCCGGCCGACCGACCACGAGCGAGTGTCGGGGACCAAGGCCGTCAGGCCGTTACCCCGTCAGGCCGTCTTGGTGAGGTGCTCCGCGAAGCTCACCATCGCGTTGGCGAAGACCGTCCCGATTACCTCGCCGGCCCCGGCAATCAGCACCGCGAGTTCCGGTTGTGGGTCGACGGCGAACGTCCAGCGGAGTACTGATTGGTCGCCGCGTGGTTCCATCACCCAATCCTCGGCCAGGGCATCGAAGGTGGTTTCGGAACTCTCGTCCACTCGGTAGGCCCAGCGGTTCGGTGCCTCCCACGCCAGCATCGTCTCCCGGTACACGCTGCCTTCCCGCGAGATCGCACGGCGGGTGCCCACATCGTGGGGCGCTTCGCTTTCGTAACGACCATCGGTGAGGCCGGGAAACCATGTCCACGTCGACGGGTCCGCGCTGATTGCTGCGAACACCACTTCCACAGACGCGGGGAGTTCCACCTCATAGGTGAAGCGCACGGGTGCGGTAGCAAGGAAGTCGAGTTCGACGGTTCGGAGTTGATGCAGGGCGTTCTCGGTCATGCGGAACAAGGGTAGGTTGCCCAGCCCAATGGCGAGATGTGACGGGCGAAACGGGGGCGAGGGTGAGAAAGCGGATAGTGACCGTGGTACTGGCCGCGGCACTGGGAGTGGCCCTGGGCCTCGGATCGGCTGCGACCGCGGTCGCCGAGGGCCCCAACCCAACGGTGATCTCGGCCGCGACAATCTCGTGTGCCCAGGCCGCGGCGCGCGTCACCATCGCCGTGAGTTCGGATCTCGACCCGGGATGCACCTACACCGGTGGGTTTGATATCACCGCGTCAAACGTTGTGTTGGATTGTCGCGGGGCGTTGATCAAGGGTTCGGTCGGAACCCGTGCCATCGGCATCTTCGTGAGTACGCCGGTCGACGTCGACATGGAGAACGTCACGATCCGCAATTGCCGTGTTGACGGATTCTTCAACAATGTTCACCTTCGTCGCGAGGGCTTCCGAACGCTCACCGCGGGCCGGGAGTACGACCACCATCTCCGCAATATCGTGATCGAAGACAGCACGTTCACCAACTCTGTGGGCGTCGGAATCTATGTGGACGACTATGTGAGCGAGACCACGATGCGGCGACTCATCATCAGCGGCTCAGGCTCAACGGGTGTCTACCTCGATGCCGGGTCGCGCGCGAACGTGATCGCGCACAACGTGATCGCGGGGAATGGGTTCAAGGAGAACGGTCCCGAGGGCGACACGGGGAGCCTCGGCGGTGTTCTGTTCCGGTTCTGGGGTCCCGGACGGGAGGGCATCGCGGTTGATGGTTCACGCGAGAATCAGATTTCCCAAAACTGGATCGTCGGGAACTCCGCCGGTGGTGTGTTCCTCTATACGAACTGTGGTGAGAACGTGCATACCAACCCCGATTCGTGGGTGGAGCACCGATACGGCTCGGAGCACAACTGGATCTCGAAGAATCTCATCACGGGAGGTGAGACCGGCGTGTGGATCGCGTCGCGGATGGGTGAGAACGTCTACCCGATGGATTGCAGCGATGTGCCGTATGCCGCGGGACCGATCCTCGCCGTCACGCTTGATCGGGCGGCGAACAACTCGGTTCGATCCAACACCTTCGACAACCTCACCTACGGAATCCGGGTGGAGGACGACGGCGCGTCTTTGGTCGGGAATCAGTTCGCCGGCCCCGACAGCACGCACCATGCCATCATCGTGGGGACGCCCTACCGCACGCAGATGCTCGGTCATCCGGTCACGAACGCCGTCGTTTCGCGGAACCAGTCCACGATCGTGGGCAACGCAGATCCATTCCGTTGGGTCGACGGCATCTCTGCAATGACCGACTCGCGCAATCGCGCGCACGGACACCGAAGCCGATTCTGCGAGGCACCCCCGGTACCCCGGGCACCGCTGATCTTCGTCTATGCGTTTGCGGTGCAAAACCCCAACGGGCCGCCGGAAACCAAGCCCGAATACACGGTGCCGGCACTCGGTTCCTTGGCCCCCTGTGGTGCTCGGCCCTCCCCATGATCGAGCGTTTGACCATCCCTGCTTGACCGGCCCTGCTTCCCAGGAGCAGTGACTCCTCGCTACCGTTGCGGCATCGAATGGATGAGGACCTTGGGCGTGCCGCCCGAGGTCCAGTGACGAGGAGCATTCATGGCGGCCACGGATCAAGCGCGGTACACGATCATCTCGGCGGACTGTCACGCCGGCGCGAGCCACGAGCAGTATCGAGAGTACCTCGAGTCTCGGTACCTGGACGACTTCGACGCCTGGCGCAACAAGTACAAGAATCCGTATCGCGATCTGCACGACGGCGGCCGAGTGCGCAACTGGGATGACGATCGGCGCAACGGCGATCTCGAAACCGACGGTCAAGTCGCCGAGGTCGTCTTCCCGAACACGGTGCCGCCGTTCTTCCCCAGTTTCGTGTTGTTCGCCAAGCAGCCGAAGCCTGATCAATACGAACATCGGCTCGCGGGTGTGCGAGCGCACAACCGCTGGCTCGTCGACTTTTGCAGCCGGTTTCCTGAGCGCCGCGCCGGTATTGGGCAGATCTTTCTGAACGACATCGACGACGCGATTGCCGACGTGCACTTCATCAAGGACAACGGTCTGCGCGGTGGAATGTTGTTGCCGAATATCCCACCCGACTGCACGTGGGTGCCGCCGTTGATCGACCCGGTGTACGACCCGATCTGGCAAGTGTGCGAGGACCTCGGCGTGGTCATCAACCTTCACGGAGGTACCGGCGCTCCGGATCAGGGTCGCTTCCCGTCGTCACCGCTGATGTTCATCAACGAGGTCAGTTTCTATTCACAGCGTCCGCTGGTGCAGTTCATCCTCTCGGGGATCTTCGAGCGATTTCCGAACCTCAAGTTCGCGATTACCGAAACCGGTTGCCACTGGGTGCCGCCGCTGCTGAAGCAACTCGACGGCATGCTGGCGCAGATCCGCTCGACGGGCCGTACCGGTGAAATGGCGTATGACGTGGACACGGTGCCAGCGCTCTCGGCCACCGAATATTTCCGCCGGAACTGTTGGATGGGCGTGTCGCAGCCCGGGCTCACCGACATGGCCGCGCGTGAATATCTGGGCCCGGACCGCTTCATGTGGGGGAGCGACTACCCGCACTCCGAAGGCACGGGTCCGTTCACGCGTGAACACCTGCGCCAGGTGATGCACGGGATTCCCGAGGTCGAGGTACGCGATCTCCTCGCGGGCAACGTGGCCAAGCTCTACGACTTTGATCTCGACGCGCTGGCGCCACTCGCGGCGCAGGTGGGGCCGACGGTTGCCGAACTCGCGGTCCCGCTGACCGAACTGCCGCCCGAGCCGAATGAGGCTCTGCTTCGCGTCGCGGCGGGGGTGCGGTAGCCCCTGTAAATCGGCGACGAGGGACCTGTAAATCGGCGACAGTTTGCTACGATGGTCGCATGACCATCGTGAAGTACGTCGGGCGTTCGGTCGAAACGACCTTGATCGAGGCCCTGACGGACTCGCCGGTCGTGATACTCAACGGTCCACGGCAATCAGGAAAGTCCACGCTGCTGAGCCACCTGGCCGGCTCGAGACCGAGTACTGCACTCATCACCTTGGATGCCTCGGCAGAGCGCGCTGCGGCCCACGATGACCCCGAGGGGTACGTACTTGCAATTCACGATCGCCTGGATGCCGACACGGTCGCGATCGATGAGGTGCAGCTGGTACCAGGTCTATTCCGAGCGGTGAAGTACGCCGTCGATCGTGATCGCAAACCCGGGCGTTTCATCCTCGCTGGATCGACCCGGCTGCTTGCACTCCCGGCGTTGAGCGATTCCCTCGCCGGTCGGATGGAGGTGGTCGAGCTCTGGCCGCTGACCCAAGGTGAACTCACCGGGCGGCGGGACGGATTTCTCGCTGCGGTGCTCCGTGGAGATCTTGCGATGCAGCCCGGCGGGGAAGCACGGCGTCGGACTATTGATCGGGCCGTCACCGGTGGGTTCCCTCCCGTGATTCAGCGCGCCCCCGGCCGCCGGAGACGGTGGTTCACCAACTACGTGGCCTCCGTGATCGAGCGCGATATCGCGGTGCTTGCGTCGCTGGAGCGCGTTGGTCAGATCCCGAGGATTGTGTCGTTGATCGCCGCCCGTACCGGAGGGTTGATCAACATGGCGGAGATCGCGCGTGACTCGGGGGTTCCGGTGCGGACACTCGCGAGCTATCTCACGTGGCTGGAGCGCGTCTTCCTGATCCATCGCCTTCCTGGTTGGTCATCGAACCGAACCTCGCGGGCCGTCAAGGCGCCCAAAATCCATCTGGTCGACAGCGGTGTGCTCGGTTCGTATCTCGGAGTTCACGCGAACACGGTCGACAACGCCGAGATCGGCCAGCTCCTCGAGACGTTTGTGGTCGGCGAGTTGCGTCGGCAGTTGGCTTGGAGCGATGAAACGGTTGAACTCTTTCACTTTCGTAGCCCGGACGGGATCGAAGTCGATGTGGTGGCAGAGGACAGCCGCGGTCGATTGGTAGGAATTGAAGTCAAGTCCTCCGTCGGCATCGACGGCCGGGCGTTCCGCGGTTTGCGCCATCTCCAGCAACGCCACCCGGATCGATTCGTTGGCGGGATCGTGCTGTATTGCGGGACGGCGACGTTGCCCTTCGGGCCAAACCTCAAGGCGATGCCGATCTCTTCGCTCTGGACGGTGTGACCTCGCCAGACGTTCCTTGGTCGCAAGGTCAGGCGGCGCGGCGGCTGATGCGGACCGGTGCGGGCAACGCAGGCTCGATCTGGATGGGGTCATCTCCGACCGTGGCCGGGGATGAGTGACGGCTACGCAACGCGTCGAGCGTGGTTTCCCATTGCAGTGCCTGGGCCAACCATCGCAGGGCTGCTACTTCGAGGTTGGTGCGGTTTTGTTCCATGACTTCCGACTTCCGGGGGGAGGCGTCGTGGAGATCAGGATCGCAGGTGAAGGTGACGAGCGCGTTGCGAACGTGCGACGGCGGGAGAAACCGAACCCAGACACTCGATGTTGTGCTGCACGTCACACGGCGGTGCTGGACTCGTCGCTCCTCCGGCCGTGTTTCCAGTATCCGCGGATCGTTGCGTTGCCACGGGAGAAGCCGACCTCGGTGAAGAGGTGCTTGCGAACGCGCTGCACCGCGGCAGCCTCTCCGGCGACCCACACGCGGTCCTCGGCCGCCACCTGCGCCGCGATGAGGGCGTCGGCAAGCGCGGTGCCGGGAGGAGATTGGGGCGTAGGCGTGATCCACGTGATGGTGGTGTTGTCCGAGTGCGGCAGGTCGACGCGTGCGTCGGGAACTGTGACCTCGATCAGTACCCGGGTGGGGATGCTCGATGGGATCGCCCGGAGCAGTTGACGGATCGCCGGAATCGCCGACTCGTCGCCGCCGATGAGGTAGCCCGACGCGGTGCCATCAACCGTATAGCCGCGGCCCGGACCCGAAACCGCGGCCGGGTCACCGATGCTCACATCTGCCGCCCACTCCGAGGCCGCGCCTCGACCGTGAAGCACCACGTCGATGACGAGCTGGTCGGAGGTCGCATCCACCATCGACGGGGTGAACGTGCGAATCGCCGGCTTCACGTCCTTAGGCAGGAGAAACTCGTTGCCGCGCCACGTGGGGATGACGAGCTCGTCCGCCGCGGTCGTCGGGATCAGGAGACGGATGCTCGCGCCCGGCTCGGTCACGATCAGGCCGTCGAGTTCCGGGCCGCCGAAGGTGATCCGCATCAAGCGCGGGTTGATCGCCTCAACTGCCACGACGCTGACCCGTCGGAACGGTGGCGGTGCCCGGCGCACTCGATTTTCGGCGGTGAGGGAATCGGGGTTGTTGATGACCCCAGCATGGCGCGTGCGCGGCGGTGAACCGTGCCGGAACTGATCAGTGCGTGAGGAGTGCGGCGGGGATGACGCCGATGCCATCACGCCGCCGGTATGCCTCGTTGCCGGTGGTGACCACGACAGCATCGAGGAGGTCAGGCCCAATCCGGTCGGAGAGCCACCGGAGATGACGCACGTCGGAGTCCGTGACCGAGTGCGCCAGCTTGACTTCGAGCGCTAACACCCGTCCGTCTCGTCGTTCGACGATGAGGTCGATCTCATGTTCACCGCCATGGGTTCGCAAGTGACCAACACGCGACTCGCTCGCTTGCGCGTAGACGAGTACCGATTGGGTGACGAGGGATTGAAACAGTGCGCCGAGAAGCGTGCCGTCGCGCGGCATGGCAGGTCCGGTCTCGTGGTGGTCGAGGAGGGCATCGACGTCTACGCCGAGAAGAGAGGCCGCCAGCGCCGGGTCGGCGAGTTGATGAACACTCGCGCTCGCGAGTCGACGGAGGTGGTTTCTGCTTGGGAGCCACGCGGGCACGTCGTCGATCATCCAGAGCTGTTCAAGCGTGGCGCGGTACGGGATGGTGGTTGCCTTGTTCGGCTTGTTGGATTGTCCCGACGACGCCGCGTCGCGGATGATCTCGTACGAGGCCGTGGTCGAGCTTGCGGCCGCGTACGCCGCGAGCCAACGGCGCAGCGCGCCGGCATTTCGAATGTGGTGGCCGAGTTCATCGAAGTCGCGTTCGACGATGCGGTCCAGGTAGCCGTCGAGTTGGCGACGCCGAGCGCGTCCGGTCAGTGATCGGATCTCGGGGAATCCGGAGCCCACGATCTCCTCGGCGTAGTCCGACAAGGTGAGTGCGGTTGCTCCGTCGAGGGCCGGCTTCGAGCCGGAGAGCAGTGTTGTGAGGCTCACGGTCGTCATGCCGGGGTATCGCTCAGCAAGGGACATCGGTCGCATTCGGACGGTCACGATTCGGCCCGCGCCGGAATGACCGATGGCACCGGCTGCCGGGGTGGCTGATCCGGTGAGGAGGAACTGGCCGGGGGTGGCCCGTCGTTCAGCAGTTTCGGTCTTCCCCCTTCTATACCAAAGCGACGGCCACTGCCATGCCATACCGACGGGGGCTGGTACTTCACTGCTCAGACGTGGGGGCGACGGCCGAGGGTGAGGAGGAGGCGGGTCTCGGAATCGGCATCGTCGGGAATCGCGAGGTTGGGGCCGAACATTCCGCTGGCGCGCAGCATGTCGAGTTGGGGTTCGAGGGTCTGCCAACAGCCGGCGACGAGATCGGCGGACAGCGTGGGCTCCTGGCCAGTCGCCGTCGCAAGGTCCCAGCCGTGAATCAAGACGTCGAGGAAACGGTGCCCTGCGTATACCGAGCCGGGGACGGGTCCGTAGGAGACCGCGCACGGCGCTTCGAGCGCGCCCGGTGCTGCGAACGCGCTCGCCGCCGCAGTCGCGGAGTGGTTGTAGGACGCGAGCGGGTCGGCGCCGAGCTGGTCACCATCGAGTTCATCGCCGACCTCGGCGATGGTCGCGCCGGCCCCAAGCCGCGCCGCCCACCAGTTGCCGGTCACCACGTGGTTGAGCAGCTCGCGCACGTTCCACTCCGCGCACGGTGTGGGCGCGTCCCAGTCCAGGCCGCCGATCCCGGTGACGACCGAGCGGGTGGCATCGAGCGCGTGTTGGTGCAGCGTGAGGATGTGGGGGCCGGCGGTCATTGGTGCGTTACCCCTTCACGTACGAGAACTTTTCCGCGACGAGACCGTCGCGGACCTTGAACACGTCGACGCCGCGGATGTGGCCGTCGGCCCACGAGTACCGCCAGAGTTGAATCACGCGGTCACCGGCGGCGAACGTCTCCTCGGCCTCGAACTTGCTCGCGCGGTCGTCGAAGATCGGTTGCCACGCGGCGCGGATCGCGTCCTTGCCTTCGCAGCGCGTTCCGTCCGGTGCGGGGCCGGTAGCGTCGAACACGCAGTCGTCGGTCACCAACGCGAGGCAGGCGTCGAGATCGTGATTGCCCCAAGCCGTGCCGAAGACTTCGACGATTCCGAGCGGTTCACTCATCGTTCCCCCTCATTCCCGGGTCTGCTTCGCCGGGGTCTACGCCAACCTTCGCCCCGCTCATTGCGGCTGTCAAGCGCGGCGTCGGCGCGGATTCGGCTTCCAGTGCTGTGTGGCGGCGGTCGAGTTCGACGGTCGCGGCATCGAGATCCTCGGGGTCGAACATGATGTTCGCGACCATCCGACCGTTCTCCCCGAACTCCATGCAGGCGAGGAGCGGGAGGTCGAAGCCATGCGGGTCGTGCCAGGTGCGAATGGTCAAGACGAGTCGTTCGCCGCGGATCGCGATGGGTTGCTCGGACATCGTGGCGAAGCCGACGTCTTCCAAACCACGGGTGAGCGCCAGGATCGCGTCCCCGCCCGTCACGACTCCACCGCTCACGGCGGTGCGGCGATCGTCGCTCACAGCGTGCTCGTCGATCATGGCGCCGATCCACCCCCAGTCGCGCGCCGCAAATTTCTCGGGGTACGGAGCGAGTAACCGAGTCGCGGCGTTGGAGAGGTCGGCGTCGGGCGTTTCGACCTCGACGACGCGGCGGTCGAGTTCGGCCATAGCCGTTTCGAGATCCTCGAGGTCCCACATGATCTGGTATCCGACCTGCCCGGATGGAGCGGCCTCCGTGAGCACCAGCATCGGCAGGTCAAAGCCTTCCGGGTTGTGCCAGACCCGGCGGAAGAGCGCGAGTCGTTCGCCGCGGACGGCGATCGGGAGGTTGGTCACCGTGCGGAACCCGACGTCGTGTAACCCGTGCACGAGTTCCATGACCGCGTCCCGGCCCGGGACGATGCCCGCGCTCACGCCGCCCCGGCGGTCGTCGACCACCATCGTCCAGTCCGCGTAGGCCTGCGCGAATCTGTCCCAGTCGCCGGCCGCGAACAGCGCGGGGAAGGACTCCAGTGTTCAGGTCATGGCATTGATCGGAGGTTCGTCGGGTTCCCTGCGATCCGCTTCGAGCAATGTGGGGAGTTGCGTGCCCACGGGCGCAAGCTCCCGCAACGCGCCGAGGCTGAACTCCGCTCCGATGACCGACGCGAGGCTCGAGCACGGTCCGCTCCTCACTCGGGAGCCGCTCGACGCGCGCCGCAAGCAGCGAGTTCCCATTCGCCGTCGACGCGGCGGATCACTTCGTCATCCACGAGCATGCGCACGAGTTCGCGCACGAAGAGTGGGTTGCCGTCGGTGGAGGTCGGCAGCCGCTCGACCAGACCGGCGGGGAGGTGGTCGGTGCCGAGGAGCCCGGCCGCGAGCGCCGCGGTCGCGGCGGAGTCGAGGCCGTCGAGCGCGAGCACGTCTTCCACGCGGCGACCGCGCTCGGCGAGTGACGGGCGGATGTCACGCAGCTCCGGGCGGGCGAGGCAGACGAGCAGGAACGGCACATCCTGGACCCACTCGGCCAGGTGCTCCAGGAGGTCGAGGAACAGGGGCTCGGCCCATTGGATGTCGTCGATCACGACCACCATCGGTCGGTCGCCGGCACTCGCGCTCACGAGCCGCCGGACCGCCCAGAACGTCTCCTCGACCGAGCGGGAGGGCGCGGCGCCCACCAGGCCCGCGAACACGTCGACCAGGCGTTCCCGATCGGGCTCGTCCTCGGTCAGGAGCGTGCCGAGACGTTCCCGGGCCGATGCCGCGTCGCTGTCGTCGCCGAGCCCGGTGGCCTCGCGGATCAGCTGAGCGATCGGGGCGAAGGTCGCGTCGCCGGCGCGGTCGCAGCGCAGCTCGACGGTGATCGCGCCGTTGTCGGCCGAGACCGCGGCGCACAGCTCGCGCGAGAGGCGGGTCTTGCCGACCCCGGGGGAGCCGAGCACGGTGACGAGTCGCGCCGAGTTCGACGCCGTGGCCGCGTCGAACGCCCGCTGCAGCGCGGCCATCTCGGGAGCGCGGCCGACGAACGGTGCCGCGGTCTCGACCTCGGCGACGCCGCCCGCGACGACCTCGTAAATCGCGACGGCCTGCTCACGGCCGGCGACCGTAACCTCTCCGAGCGACTCATAGCCGAACTCACCGCGCGTGAGTCGCCACGTTTCTTCACCGACCGTCACGTTCCCCGGACGGCACGCGTGCTCGATACGGGCCGCGACGTTGAGCGCGTCGCCCACCAGGTCGGCATCGCCCCTCGCGATCACCACCTCACCGGTGTTGACCCCGACCCGGAGGCCGAGCGTCTCGCGGTACTGCGCGGCGACCTCGGCCGCGAAGTCGGCGAAGCGCCGCTGGATGTCGGCGCCGGCGCGCACCGCCCGCAGCGCGTCGTCCTGGGCGATCTCGGGGATCCCGAAGGTGGCCATCATCCCGTCGCCCATGAATTTGGAGACGGTGCCCCCGTGCGCGTCGACCGCGTCCTGCAACAGGGCGTGATAGCGGGCCATCACGACTCGGGCGACCTCGGCATCGGTCCGCTCGCCGAACGATGTGGAGCCCACGAGGTCGGCGAACAGCGCGGTGACGATCTTGCGCGTGGCGGCGGCCGCCGGGGCCGCGGGTGCGACCGGAGCGCTCCCGACGGGGGTGCCGCACTCGTCGCAGAACTTGGCGGTGGGGCGGAGTTCGGCCTGGCAGTGGGCGCAGCGGCGGGCCAGCGCGGTACCGCACCCGCTACAGAACCGGGCACCCTCCCGGTTCGCCTCGCCGCACTGCTCGCATTCCACTGCCCGCGACTCCGATTCCTCGTGGGTTCCGAGGCCGGATCGTACCTGCGTCGGCGAATCCGTGTTCTTGGCGTCAGCCGGTGGGGACCTCGATTCGGCAACGCGGACCGGGCGCGTTGGCGAGCCGTTGATCGAGTGTGAACAGGGTCGCATCAAGTGCTTCGGCGAGGGCGACGTAGAGGGCGTCGTATCCCCGGATGTTGTCCTGCAACTCCCACGCTCGGCCGAGCAAGTCCCGGTGTGACCAGCGTCGGCCGGGCCAGGCGCGCAGATCGGCGACGGCTTGGCTTGCCGCAGTCGCGTCGAGTGCGCCGACGCGGTGACGGCGCTGTATTACCGAGAGGACCTCCGCGTCGATGAGGTGCGGGGCGAACTGATCAGCATCGCGGGCGATGCGAGCTCCGAGCCCCGCTGCGCGTGGCGTGTCGGCGAGCACCTCGAAGAGCACGCTCGCGTCAATGACCAGCATTCGGCCACTCGCCTCGGAGGTCATCGAGCGTTGCGAGCACTTCCGCGGTCGTGATGTCCGAGGGCCGGCGACGGGTGCGGGCGAGCCATTCCTCCATGGTGGGCAGGCTGGCGAGGCGCGTGGCCTCGCGCCGGAGCAGTTCGGGCACGGTCAGGCCGGACTCTGCGCCCCGGCGGGCCAGCGCGGCATACACATCGTCGTCGATGTCGCGAATCTGCACTGTCTTGGGCATATCCGCATCATATCATGCGGATACGCATGACAGCACGGGTCAAGAGCGTTCCGCGGAACGCTCAGATGGGGCGCTCCGGTGTTCCGCGGAACGCCCGCTGACATCGAGATCGCCGCGGTTGATGGTCCCACCCCTTCGGTAGAATTCGAACACCAGTTTGTGTTTGTTTTCCACTCCATCGGAGGTTTCTATGAGCGTCACCTTGCTCGATCGGTCGGATCTCTCAGTCACGGCCACCGAACGGCTTGAAGCGGAAGCGACCACGTTGGCCGGGCATCTCGCGGCGGCGATGTGTCGATTCCTCGACGTGGTCGCGGAACTCGCTCGTCGCGAAGCATGGAAGAGCTGGGAAGCGCATTCGATGGCTCATTGGGTGTCGTGGAAGTGCGGAATCGGGAACCGTGCCGCGCAGGAACACGTCCGGGTCGCCCTCGCCCTCGTGGATCTGCCGGAGACCCGCGCGGAGTTCGCCGCCGGTCTGCTCTCCTATTCGAAAGTCCGTGCGCTGACCCGGTTCGTGACGCCGGGGCGCGAGACCGACACCGTGACCCTCGCCCGTCCTGCGACCGCGAGCCAGCTGGAGCGCATTGCCCGCGCGCACGTCAACGCGTGTCGAGCTGCTGACCCGGACCGGGCGCGTGCCGCGCTCGACGTGGCGTCGGTGGTGCTGCGTAGCCACGAAGACGGGACCGTGACGATCACCGCTCGCGTGCCGGCGGATGTCGGGATCCGGGCCATGAAAGCGATCGATCATGCTGCCGCCGAGTTGCCTCAAGATCGCCACGCTGAACCCGAACAGAAACGCGTCAACGGTTTCGCAGCCGTCATCGATGCGTACCTCGAACCCGACCCGCGCGGTTCGTCGACAGTCGAGATCGTGGCCCACGTCGATGTCGAAACCCTGAGTGAAGACGCGCCGGGTCGGTGTGAGCTGGAGGGGTATCCGATCTCGACCGAAACCGCGCGCCGACTCGCGTGTGAGTGCGGTGTGCGGTTATCACTTGATCGCGGTGACACGGTGCTTGATCTCGGCCGGCGCGCGAGGTTCCCGAACCCGGCGCTGCGCCGTGCCATCGAGACGCGTGATCAAGGGTGTTGCCGGTTTCCCGGTTGTACCCAGCGCAGCCGACTGCGAGCCCATCATGTTCGACACTGGGCTCACGGCGGACCGACGGATCGGTCGAATCTGTTGATGCTGTGCCCGACCCATCACCGTTGCGTCCACGAAGGTGGATGGAACGTGAAGACCGACTTCCTTGGCGGCTTCACGTTCGCCGACCCCGGCGGCCACGCCATCCCTGCGGTCACGCTCGCCAGTCCGTGTGGGGTCTCCGAAGCGATCGCGGCGAACACGCGCGCCGGTGTCTCGATCACCTCAGAGTCGATCGGATCGTTGTCCGAGGGAGAACACATGGACCTCGACTGGACGATGATGACCATCTTCGGCGCCCATCCACCCACACCGCGAGCGCGTCAGGACGTTCCGTCCGACGATCCCTCCCGCGAGTAGGCGTTCCGCGGAACGCTTGGTCAGCCCGCGCCGACCTCGCGGGCGATGGCGTCGGCGGGTGCGTCCGGCTCCGCGTGATCGAGAGCTACGCGCCGGTGTCGGCGATCAACACGCTGCACGGCGCGTGGTGCGAGATCTTGTTCGGCACGCTGCCGAGCATGAACCGCTTCATGCCGGTCATGCCACGGTTCCCCACCACGAGCAGGTCGGCGTGTACTTGTTCGGCGACCGAGATCAGTGCGTCGCACGGATCGCCGGGGACGGTATGGGTCTCGACGTTCATGCCGTCGCGTTTCACGGCCTCGGCGGCCCGGGCGCAGACCGCGTCCGCAGTGTTCGAGATGCTTGCGTTCACTCCCTCGATGTCGATCGTGGGTCCGCCGCTCGTGGCGTTCATCGCGAGGAGTCCGACGTTCATCGATTGATACGCGTGCACGATGTGCAGGGTTCCACCGCCGGCCTCGGCCAACTCGGCGGCTTGGCTCACCGCCTTGTTTGCGGAGTCGGATCCGTCGGTGCCCACCACGATCGTTGTGTACATGCGCGAGATGGTGGCACGTCCAGCGTCGCGAGGCCAAGGCGCCGTGTCAGGCTGTGGTCATGAACCACGAGCGGAGATGCCGACGATGCCGTTGACGATCGGTGGATTGTGGCGGTATCCCGTGAAGTCGATGGCAGGTGAGTCACTGGACCTGGCCGAACTCACGGGCTCGGGGATTCCGGGTGATCGGATGGTGCATGTGCGCGGGCCGGAAGGGATCCGCACGTCACGGACCCGTCACCATTATCGGATGCTCGGTCTTCACGCTTCGCTCGGGACTGACGGTGAACCACTCGTCGATGGGCTTTCTTGGACTTCGCCCGAGGTGCTGGCCAAGGTCCGGGGCGTCGCCGGTGACGATGCCGAGTTGGCCCGCTCCGCTGAAACGCAACGGTTCGACATCCTGCCGCTGCTGGTCGCGACGGATGGGGCGGTCGCCGAGTTCGGGCGCGACATTCGTCGGCTCCGCCCCAACATCCTCATCGCCGGGGTGGAGGGGATGGGCGAGGTCGAGTGGCCGGGCGCGGAGCTGCACATCGGCGATGTCGTCATCACGCTCGACTCACTCAGGCCCCGCTGTCCGATGACGACGGTCGATCCCGACACGCTCGATCGCGACGTCGAAGTGTTGAAGGACATCATTCATCGCTTCGACGGCCAACTTGCGCTCAACGCCGGCGTGCGGGTCCCCGGCACCGTGCACGTGGGCGACGCGGTACACCTCGTCCGCCGCTAACCCACCGTCCATTGTCCGGATTCCCGCTCCACTCGTGGAATACGGACAATGAACGGGGAAGGTGGATGGTTCAGAGCGACGCGAGGAGGGCCTGGCCGCGCGGGACGACGCCGAACGGTCCGGTCATGCCGATCTCCTCGCCGATCGCGACCGCAGTCTCGAGGTGCGGGCGCGCGCCGGCGGTGTCACCGCGGTCGGTGAGCATTCGGCCGTGGAAGTAGTGCACACGGGCAAGGTACGCGCGGGCCCCGGCGCGCTCGCACAGCGCGATGGCATCGGCGTGGTGGCGGTCGGCGTCGTCGGGGCGACCGAGCATCTCGGCGGCCGCCGCCAGCCCGGTGTCGTTACCCTCGCTGATCGTGCCGCCACTCCAGTTGAAGATGCCGGCGAAGGGAAGCAGCGCGTCGTAGAGGAACTCCGTGACGCCGCGGCTTTGCTGCAGGCGCGGGGACATGCGCGCGAGGCCACAGATGTTCACGGGGTAGAGCGGGTCACGGCGCAGCACCGCGCATTCGTCCGCGACCAGCCAGTCGTAATGCGGCCGGGCTTCCTCGAACCTGTCGCACTCGTAGAACGCGCCCGCGAGCGCGAGCCGCCAGGTGGGGAGGCCGGGTTGGGCGGTGACCAGGTCCTCGATCGCGGGGATGAGCTCGTCGACGCGACCCTGGCCCTGGCGGATCGCGTAGAAGAGTGCCCCGATGGCCGCGCTCACGTTCTCGGGCTCGATTCCCGCATCGCCCGCGAGGGTCATGCCCTCGATGGTCAACCGTTCACCGTCGGCCAGGAGCCCGGCAAAGACCACCTGCTGGGCCTCCTTCCAGAGAGACCAGACCCGGGAATCCCGCCGTCGGCTCTGGTCGGCGAGGCGCTGGAGGGCCGCGAGTCGCGAATCGGCTTCGGATCGATCGCCCACCATCGAGGCGATCGCGAGCTGAAAAATGTGGGTGTCACGAAGCGTGTTCGTGTCGCCGATCTCCTCGGCCATGGCTTCGGCTTCGTCGGTGATCCGTCCGAACTCGATGTGCCACGGTCGGGAACCGTCCAACATCGTCCAACTCCGCGTCAGCACGTAGCCGAGAGCAACGGGATCCTGCGTAGCGCGAGCCATGGCCATGGCCTCGCGTCCCAGGGCCATGCGCCGAACGTCGTCGGCGCCGTGCTGAATCTCGACGGCCAGGGACGCCAAGAGTCGAGCGCGCTCGGACGACGGATCCGAACCCAACCCCTCGAGCGCCTCCTCCAGCAGGGAGACCAACTCTGTGTCGACGTTGCCGACTCGGGAACTCCCGCCGGTCAGGCTCACGAGCACGAGGGCCGCCTGCGCCAGTCGACCGACGTCGCCCGCGTCCCTCGCGATTGCCGCCGCGTCGAACGCCACGCTGCGTCGACGTTCATCGCCACCCAGGCCGAGCGCGTCGGCCCACGCCAAGAGGAGGTCACACCGTTCCGCCGGTGGGGCGTCGTCGACCAGCTCCATCGATCCGACCGCCCGCTCGAAGTGAGCGGCCGCCGACTCGAACGCCAGATCGGCGAGTGCGCGTTCCCCGGCGCGACGGGCGAACGCGGCGGCCTTCGTGGCATCGCCCGCGAGCGCGCCCTCGCCGTAGTGGAATGCGAGTTCGTCGAGGTGCTCGTCGAGCTTCGACGCGTACCGGGCCTCGATCACCTCGCCGATGCGCCAGTGCATGCGAACCCGGCGGTTGGTCGTCAGCTCCTCGTACAGCGACGCGCGCACGAGCGCGTGTGCGAACGCATACCGGCCGGGCGCGCCCGGTGCTTCGCGGATCAGGCCGAACTGGGTGGCCTCGTCGAGCGCGTCGAACAGTTCGTCGCCACCCGGACCGCCGGCGCCCTCGATGGTGGCGAGGTCGAACGTGGGGCCGATGACTGCACCGATCGCCAACGCCCGGTTCACGGCGTCGGACAGGCGGGAGAGCCGGCGGCCGACCACCTCGCGCACGCCTTCGGGGATGCCGAAATCCGCCACGGAGCCCGAGGTGGTCCAGCGTCCCTCGTCGTCCTGGACGATCGCGCCGGACTCCGCGAGATGGCGCAGCACCTCGCCCACGAAGAAGGGGTTGCCCTCGGTCTCGGTGTGGAGCGCCACCGCGAGATCGCGGCCGCCTTCGTTCAGTTCGTGGCCGGCGACGTTGGCCATGAAGCCCGAGATCTCGTCCTGGTCGAGGCCCTGGAGGTCGAGCCGGTCGACGCCGGGCTGGCGCCGCAGCTCGCCGAGGACGTCGGAGAGTGGATGGCTGCGATCGAGGTCGGTGTCGCGGTAGGTGCAGAGGAAGAGCACGCGCATCGGCGTCGCGGAGCGGAGCAGGTGACGCAGCAACACGAGCGACGGTTTGTCGGCCCAGTGGAGGTCGTCGAGCACCAGTACGACGGGTGCCGCGGCCGAGATCTCGGAGAGTAGGTCGGCCACCGCGTCGAACAGGCGGAAGCGTTCGGTCTCGGCGTCGGCCACCATCGGCTCGGCGAGGCCCGGGACGCGGCTGGTGATGTCGGGCACGATCCGGACGAGTTCGCCGCCGAGCGCGCCGATCTCCGCACGAACCTGGTCCGGCGGGGTGACCGAGACGTAGTGGCGGAGCGCCTCGGCGAACGGTCCGTAGGGCGCGCCGAGGTCCTCGTCGCAACGCCCCCAGAGCACGACCGACCCGCGGTCGTGCGCGGCGCGCACCGCCTCGGTGACGAGACGCGTCTTGCCGATCCCCGGCTCGCCGGAAACGAGTACGGCGCGGCGCGCGCCCTCGGCGGTTTCCTTCCATGCCGTGTTCAGGGTCTCGAGCTGGTCCATACGCCCCGAGAACGGAAAGGCCGGGTTGGTATCGACGAAGGCGGGGAGCGGGGTGGCGGTGATCTGGTCGGCGATCTGCCAGACCACTTCGCACGAGGGCAGCGGCTCGGGGAGGCCCTTGAGTTCGAGTCCGCCGAGCGAGCGCAGCTCCAGATCGGTGCGCGAACCGGCGAGGGCGCGCACGAGATCGCTGGCGAGGATCTGCCCACCGTTCGCGGCGGCGCACAGGCGCGCGGCCTCCACCACGGGCGTGCCGAACCAGTCGCCGTCCTCGAAGCTGGCGTCGCCCGCGCTGATGCCGATGCGCATGGCGATGGTGTTGCCGTCGCCGAGACGGCGATTGTGGCGTTCAACGGCTCGCTGCATGGTGGCTGCACCGCTGAGCGCATCGGCGGCGCCGGTGTAGGAGACCATGAGCGCATCACCGATGGTCTTGACTTCGGTGCCGCCCGTCGCGACCACGGCCTCGCGCAGCGACGCGAAGTGGTCCCGGCGCATCTCGTCGGCGGCGGGATCGCCAACGGTGGACGCGTGCGCGGTGGAGCCCACCAGGTCGGTGAACAAGATGGTGATCAGCCCCGATGCGGCCACGATGCCCTCCCGGTCGCCGCGTGAGTGCGGAGCGTACCCGGAGGAACGCGATCCGTGAGTGGCACAATGATCGGGCCATGGCCGCCGCCCGCAATCTCCCGCTCTCGATCCTCGACCTTGCGATCATCGAGCGCGGGGGCAGTGCGCGTGATGCATTGACCGGTTGCGTGGCCCTCGCGCAGCGCGCCGAAGCGCGCGGCTACCGGCGGGTTTGGTACGCCGAGCACCACAACATGGCGTCGATTGCCTCGTCGGCCACCAGCGTGCTCATCGCCCATGTGGCCGCGCACACGACCACGATCCGGCTCGGCTCGGGCGGCATCATGCTGCCGAATCACTCGCCCCTGGTGATCGCCGAACAGTTCGGCACGCTCGCAAGCCTGCACCCCGGGCGCATCGACCTCGGGCTCGGCCGCGCGCCCGGTAGCGACCAGAACACGATGCGCGCACTGCGGCGAGACACGCGCGCCGCCGAACACTTCCCGCAGGACATTCTGGAGTTGCAGGGATACCTCAGCACCACAACGCTGATCGACGGTGTGGAGGCGACCCCCGGCACGGGCACCGAGGTGCCGCTGTACATCCTCGGCTCGTCACTGTTCGGGGCGCAGCTCGCGGCGATGCTGGGGTTGCCGTACGCATTCGCGTCGCACTTCGCACCCCAGGACCTCGAGCAAGCCGTCGCCGTCTACCGGCGCGAGTTCCGGCCGTCGGCGCAGCTCTCCGAGCCGTACGTGATCGCGGGCGTCAACGTGATTGCGGCCGAGAGCGATGCCGAGGCGGAGCAGGAACTCGCATCCGTACGCCGCGCCCGAGTTGCTCTGTTTGTGCGACGCGGTCAGCGCCTCTCTGATGAGCAGGCCGACGAGATCCTCGCTTCGCCCCAAGGTCAACAGATTGCGGCGATGATGCGGTACACGGCAGTCGGGACCCCCAGTGCCGTGAAGGAGTACCTCGACGCGTTCGCCCTGCACGCCGATGCCGACGAACTCATGGTTTCCCACGCGGCGCGGACCCGGGAGGCGCGCTTGCGCTCACTCGATCTCCTCGCCGATGCTTCGGGCCTCGTGCCCGGCGAGCCCACGAACCCAAGGAGTCACGATGGCGCATGACCTGATCATCCGAGGCGGAACCGTGATCGACGGGACCGGTACCGACGCGGTGCGCGCCGACGTCGCTATCGACGGTGACCGGATCACCGCGATCGGCGATCTCGCCGGTGTCGGTGCGGCGAGCGAGATCGACGCCACCGGACTCACCGTGACGCCGGGGTTCGTCGACCTGCACACGCACATGGACGCGCAGGTCGGGTGGGATCCGTTCATGACCTCGTGTTCGTGGCACGGCGTGACCACGGTGCTGATGGGCAACTGCGGTGTGACCTTCGCTCCCGCCGCGCCCAACGATCGCGGGTATCTCGCCGAGATGATGGAAAGCGTCGAGGACATTCCCCGCGAGGCGATCCTCGGCGGTCTGCCGTGGGATTGGGAGACTCATCCGCAGTACCTCGATTCGGTGCAGCGGATGGCGCCCGCGCTCAACGTAGTTGCACTGGTCGGTCATTGTGCCGTGCGCTACCAGGCGATGGGGGAGCGTTCGCTCGGCGAGGAGGAGCCCACTCCCGACGAACTCACGCGGATGCGCGACATCGTCGGCGAGTCGATCGCCGGCGGGGCCGTCGGGTACTCGACGTCGCGCATCCTCGTGCACACGGTGCCCGACGGACGCAAGGTTCCGGGCACCTACGCATCGACGGCCGAGCACTTGGCCTTGGCGGATGCGATGAACGACGCCGGTGGTGGCATCTTTCAAGCAGTGCTCGACTTCGAGACGCGAGCCGGCAACGAGTTCCAGTTGTTGCGGGCCATGGCCGAACGCGCCGGTGACGTGTTGTTCGCGGCGGGGCCCGGCAACGATGTGAATGGCGATCGGAGTGTGGTCGCCTTGTGGGACGGGTTCCTCAACGACACCCGTGCGCAGGCCGGTCGCATCACCGCGTACTGCATGACCCGCCCGTCGGGCTCGCTCGCCGGTCTGGCCCAGGTGCCGCCCGTGCGCGGGACCCGTTGGCGCGAGGTGATGATGCTGCCCACCATCGAGGCTCGGGTTGCCGCGCTCCGCGACGACACCATTCGTGCGGGGCTGATCGAGGAAGGTCGCACCAAGGGACTGTTCTATGACCCGGAGTTCATCCACCCGCTCGGCACCGGCGCGGTACCCGAGTACGACGTGGAGGGCGGACGATCGGTCGCGGACCTGGCCACCGAGGCCGGTGTCCATCCCGTGGAGGTCGTGATCGATCGGTTGATCGCCAGTGAAGGCCGAGAACTGTTCAACGTGTGGTACTTCCATCGCAACCGCGCGGCACTTGGCGACTTGTTGGCCCTCGACGGTATCTATCCGGGCGCGGGCGATGCCGGTGCGCACGCCGGGCAGATCTGTGACGCCGACGTGCCCACCCACTTCCTCGCGTACTGGTGCCGCGACCGCGCAATCGTGTCGCTGCCCGAAGCGGTGCACCGCCTCACCGCCAAGGCCGCGGCCACGTTGGGACTGATCGATCGGGGCACGCTGAAGGTGGGCGGGTTCGCCGATGTCAATGTCTTCGACCCCGCGAAGCTCCAGGTGGGCTATCCCACCTACGTCCATGACTTCCCGGGTGGCAAGGGCCGGTTGCAGGTGCGGTCGGAGGGCTACGCGGTCACGCTCGTCAACGGTGAGGCGGTCACCGAGCAGGGTGAGCACACCGGCGCCCGCCCCGGCCGCGTGCTGCGGGAGTTCGCCCGGGGCTGATCACGCAGCACACGGGCATCGCGATGGTTCCCCGTGTTGAACTCAGGCCGGAACGGGGTTGAACCGCGTCACGCCGGAAGCACCGCGTGTCGACCGCAGGAATGCCGAGATCCGCGCGCGTCGATGTTGGGGAGCGACGGAAGTTGGCTGCGGCACGGACGGTGTCGAAATCCAGAGGGAGGTGGCGGCGGTCGCGAGGGCGACGGTCGCTCCGAGCGCAAGGCCGGCGATGACGTCGGTGGGCCAGTGGACACCCAGTTCGAGGCGGCTCGCCGCAACGGCGATCGGGATGACCGCTCCGAGCGCAAGGACGGTAACCCGAGCCAATGGTCGGCGAAGGAGATAGATCGCCACGATCACCGCGGCGCTCACACCGAGCGCCGTCGAGCCCGTCGCATGCCCGGACGGGAACGAGGGATCGGCTTCGGCCACGAGTCGATACGCGACGGAGGGCCGAGCGCGGTCGACGATCAGCTTGAGCCCCGCCGCGAATGTTCCCGCTGAGACGACGGCCAAGAGTGGTGTGATCGCGGCGCCGATTGGCACTCGTCGCCACCAGAGGAATGCGCTGATCACGACCGCGATCGCGAGGACCAGGGCCACGGACCCGAGGTCGTTGAGGACCCGAGAGCCCGTCACCAGGAATCCGGACCGATGATGGGTGATCCACGCCAGCCGTTCCGGGTCAGCGGTGGCTGCCCCGTTGTGTTGGATGACGTCTTCGGAGATCCCGGCCAAGACCAGCGCGGCTCCGAGCGCGACGAGCAGGCCCAGCGCGGTTGCAGCGAGCGCGGCGGGCGAGGCATGGCGGAAGCGAGCGACGAGCAGGTTCTTGAGGCGTTCGAGCATCGAGTGACGGTAACGGTGGATGAACGAAGAAGCGGTGCCGGAGTTGTGAAGATTTTCCGACTATCGGGCGTCCGCTTGACTCGCTCGCGGCCCGGACGAAGACCTGGGTAGATGGCATTCGGGCGCTGTGTACTCTGGCCCATCTCGCGGGACCCGCACTGCCCGCTCCGAGCGAGAAATCCTCGAGGTACCTGATGCGCAACCCGCACGCCGGCGAGCCGTTCGCCACGCCCGATGAAGAGATCGCCGCCGCGCTGCTGGATGTGAGCATCCCCACACTGATGCTCTCGCTGGTCCACATGTCAGGGGATCCGGAGATCATCCGCGGGCGGCTCAAGCCGGAGGGGCTGTTCCTCAACGAGGTGCAGGGTTACATGTCGGAGGAGGACAAGGTCGAAGTGCGCGCCCTCGCGCTCGAGGTCATCCGCGGATACCGCGACCGCGGTTGTCTCGAACCGGAGCCGATCTCGGCCGAGCTCGTCCACGAGATGATGACGTGGCTGGTATGCGAGGAGGTGCCGGACGGGTACGTGCCGATGTTGCTCGAAGAGATGGAGCTCGACGGCACCGATGCGCGACGCGTGAATGTGCCGATCGACGTCGCGGCGCGCGAAGCGTTCCCCGTTGTGGTGATCGGGTGCGGGCAGTCGGGCCTCCTCGCCGGAATCCGATTGAAAGAAGCGGGCATCCCGTTCACGATCATCGAGAAGAACGCCGGCGTGGGTGGAACCTGGTGGGAGAACTCGTACCCGGGCGCGCGCGTCGATGTCGGGAACCACTTCTACTGCTACAGCTTCGAACCGAGCGACCAATGGACGGAGTTCTTCGCGCAACAACCGGAACTCCAGGCGTACTTCGAAGGTGTGATGACCAAGCACGGCATTGCACCACATGTGCGGTGGGAGACCGAGGTGCTGGGTGCCGTGTGGGACGACACGGACGGAACGTGGTCGGTGCGGGTGCGCGCGGCAGATGGTTCGCACGACACTGTGGTGGCGCGGGCGGTGATCTCCGCCGTTGGCCAGCTCAACCGACCCCATATCCCCGAGATCGCCGGCCAGGAAACGTTCGCCGGGCCCTCGTTCCACTCGGCGCGTTGGGACCACAGCTTGGAACTCGCGGGCACGCGCGTGGCGATGATCGGCGCCGGCGCCAGCGGCTTTCAGATCGCGCCCACCATCGCGGCCGAGGTTGCGCACCTCACCGTGTTCCAACGCAGCGCGCAATGGATGTTCCCGAACCCGAACTACCACGAGACGGTGGGAGCGGGCGTGCGCTGGGCACTACGCCACCTGCCCTTCTACGGGCGGTGGTACCGCTTCCTGATCTTCTGGCCGGGGTGCGACAAGGGATTGGAAGCGGCCCGCGTTGATCCTGAGTATCCGGACCAGCAGACCGCGGTGAGCGAGATGAACGACTTCACCCGCCAGATGTTCACCGATTGGATCGTGAGCCAGATCGGCGACGATCCCGAACTCATCGCCAAGGTCGTGCCTGACTACCCGGCCACCGGGAAGCGCACGTTGCAGGACAACGGCAGCTGGTTACGCACGCTCACGCGCGACAACGTGGAGCTGGTCCGCACCGGCATCGATCACATCGAACCGGACGCGGTGGTGACCGCCGACGGCGAGCGGTACCCGGCCGACGTGGTGGTCTATGCCACCGGCTTCTACGTGAACCGCATGCTCTGGCCGATGGAGATCACCGGGCGCGGCGGCGTGGACCTGCGCACGAAGTGGGGTGAGCGCCCGGCCGCGTACCTCGGCATCACCGTGCCCGATTTTCCTAACCTGTTCTGCATGTACGGGCCGGGAACCAACCTGGCGCACGGCGGCAGTCTCATCTTCCACTCCGAGTGCCAGATGCGGTACATCACCCAATGCATCAAGGAGCTCATCGCTACCGGCCATCGTTCGATAGAGCCGCGCCAGGAAAAGTGCGACGAGTGGCACGAGCGTTCGCAGCGAGAGCTCAAAACGCTCGTGTGGTCTCAGCCGTCGGTGAAGCACTCGTTCTTCAAGAACGCGCACGGCGAGATTCACGGGCTGAGTCCGTGGCGTCTCGTCGACTACTGGACCTGGACAAAGACCCCTGATTTCAAGGATTTCGTGATCCGGTGAGTGCGCCCACGCGAGCCGACGGAACGGCAATGCGCGAGTACGACCTGATCGTGGTGGGCGGCGGGAGCGGCAACTCGATCTTCGGGCCCGAGTTCGATGAGCTGCGCTGCGCCATTGTGGAGCCCGATCGATTCGGTGGCACGTGTCTCAACCGGGGGTGTGTCCCGTCGAAGATGTTCGTGGTCGCCGCCGATATGGCCGAGACCGTGCATCACGCGGCGCGCCTGGGGATCGACCTCTCGTTCAACGGTGCCGACTGGCCCGCGATCCGCGACCGCGTGTTCGCTCGTATCGATCCCGCGCACGACTCCGCGCTGGCTTACCGCCGCTCCGTGGGGATCGATGTGTTGACGGACCCTGCCCGATTCGTTGCGCCGAAGGTGTTGCAGGTCGGCGATGAGCAGATCACGGCGACCAACATCGTGGTGGCATGTGGTGCACGCCCGATGGTGCCCGAGATCCCGGGTATCGAATCCGTGCCGTTTCACACGTCGGACACCATCATGCGCCTCGACGCGTTGCCCGAATCGATGATCATTCTCGGCGGCGGGTTCATCGCGGCCGAGATGGGACATGTCTTCAGCGGGCTGGGAACGAATGTGACCATTGTGCAACGAGGACCTCGGCTCATGATGGCGGAGGACGAGGAGGTCTCATTGCGATTCACCGATGCAGTTCGTCATCGGTTCCACGTGCACACCAATTCGACGATCATCGGCGTCGCACCGCACGAGGACGGAGTGGCGGTAACGATGCATACGGGATCGCGCGATCGCACACTGTTCGCGGATGTGTTGCTGGTCGCCACCGGCCGGGTCCCGAACAGCGATCGAGTGGACGCGGCGGCGGGAGGGCTTGCGACCGACGAGCACGGACACGTGGTCGTCGACGACTACCACCGCGCGACCGCCGACGGTGTCTGGGCGCTCGGCGATGTCACGAATCACTTTCAACTGAAGCACATGGCCAATGCCGAGACCCGCGTGGTACGCCACAACTTGACCCATCCTCACGACCTCCACACGCTTCCCCATCCCGATGTCGTGCCGCACGCGGTGTTCACCGACCCGCAGATTGCCGCGGTTGGGTTGACCGAGGCGCAGGCCCGCGCGGCCGACGCCGACGTGATGATCGCGGTGCGTCCCTACTCCGGCACTGCCTACGGCTGGGCGCTGGAGGACACCACGAGTTTCGCCAAAGTGATCGCGGATCGCGAGACTCGATTGATCCTCGGCGCGCACATCATGGGCCCCTACGCGTCGCTGCTGATCCAACCGTTGGTGCAGGCGATGACGTTCGGCCAGACGGTGGATCAGATCGGCCGTGAGGTGATCTACACCCACCCCGCGCTGACCGAGGTTATTGAGCAGGTGCTCCTCGAGTTCTGACGAGAATCGGTCGGGAGCTTCTGATCACGAGCCCATCACGGCTCGAGTGAGGATCGCGTCGAGTTCACCGCGGTCGCGCAACTCCTTCGACACGTTGTGACCGCCCGCGTGAGCATGCACCGTGACGTTCGGTGCCCGGTGCAGCCGCTGGGCGTGCACGCGGTCGATACGCGCCGCGGCGCCATAGTGGATTTCCACCTGCGTCGGCCGCGGGCTGCGCGCCGAAGTCTTCACGATCGGGAGAAGATCGCGAACCACGCCGGCTGGGTCCAAGGCGTCGAGCGTGAGGATCTCCTCGGCCCAGCGGCGGTCGCGGTGCCAGCGGCGCAGGCGCGTGCTCGTGAACGTCTGCGGACCGAACGCCAGCGCCACATCGGCGCCGAGCGCGCAGCCGAACGCGATGGCACCGAAACCACCGGCAGAGGTTCCGAGGGTCACAACTCGGCTCGGCGACGTGTCGTCGATGATGGCGCGCAACGCCGCGGTGGTTTCCTCCGCGTTCGTCGACGCGCCGCGTACGCCGCGCTGATACCAACACTGGTCGAGGTCCCGTACGAAGACCCGGCGCGCGTCCTGGGTGCGTACGACCGAGAGGAATTCGAACGGGGGCACACCCCCGATCTGGCTCGCGATCCCACCGAACGCAATCAGCAATGTGGCACCGGAGGTCTCGGTGTCGACAATGAGACCGCGCGACTGATCGCTGAACGCTTCGGCGAGTGAACCCATAATCCGTATCGGTCGGTCGGGCTACCCGACCGACCGACCGTGGCCTTCCCAGTACGGCGCCCGGAGTTCGCGCTTGAGCACCTTCATCGCGCCCGACAGCGGTAATGGTTCGGCACGGAACTCCACGGTCTTGGGCAACTTGTACCCGGCGATCGCGGGGCGGGCGTGGTTGATGATGTCCGACTCCGTCGCGGCCGCGTCGGCCTTGAGCACGACGATCGCGTGCACGGCCTCACCCCAGATGTCGTGCGGAATGCCGATCACGGCAACTTGCGCAACGGCGGGATGGGTAGAAATTGCGTTCTCCACCTCGGTGGAGTACACGTTCTCACCCCCGGTGACGATCATGTCCTTCACTCGGTCGACGAGGAACAGGTAACCGCGTTCGTCGAGGTATCCGGCATCGCCGGTGTGGTACCAGCCGCCCTCGAATACTGCTTCGGTGGCCTCGGGCTTGTTCCAGTATTCACGCATGAAGTTGCCGGCGCGCGCACAGACCTCACCGGAATCGCCAACCGGCTGATTGGTGCCGTCCTCGGCTTGGATCGACAACGAAACCCCCGCGGCCGGACGGCCGGCGGAGCGCAACCGGTCGCCGCCGGCGCGATGCTCCTCGGGCCCGAGAATGGTGAGGACCGCGCACGCCTCGGTCATGCCGTAGCCCTGGTAGATGTCGACGTTCGGGAGATCCGCCAAGATCTTTCCGAGCAGGGCTTGGGGCATCGGCGACGCGCCGTAGGTCAGCACCTGCAACGAGCGCAACCGCTCCGCGCGGTACTCAGGGTGCATCATCATCAACCCGATCATCGTCGGCACCATCACAGTCATGGTCACGCCGTGCGTTTCCATTGCGGTCATGACTGCGCCGGGCTCGAACATGGGGACAAACGTGGAGGTTCCACCGGAGGCGGGGATTCCGAGGATCCCGCCCATCGACGCGGCGTGGAACATCGGCGTCTGATGGAGGTAGATGTAGGTGTCGTCGAAGTTCCACGCTTGGGCAACGTGGTAGAGGTTGAGCATCTGCGCACGCTGATCGAGCACCACCCCCTTGGGGAGGCCGGTGGTACCGCCGGTGTACATCAGTACGACGGGATCGTCTTCTTCGGGCTCGTCGGGGATCGTGGCGGACCCGCTTGCGAGGAGATCCTCGTACCTCACATCGTGAGCCACGTCGCCGCCGCCGATCAGGACAACCTGTTCGATGCCGGTCTCTGCTCGCACCGATTCCACCAACGGCGCGAAGACTTTGTCGACGAAGCACACCTTGGTACCGGAATCGGTGAGGATGTAGGCGAGCTCTTGCGCGGCGAGACGCAGGTTCAGCGGGTTGATTACTCCGCCGCCGAGGAACGCGGCATGCCACAACTCGAGGTAGCGCTGCGAGTTGAGGGCGAGAACCGCGAACCGATCCGAGCGTCGGATGCCGAGCTCACTGCGGAGACCGTTGGCGAGCCGGCTGACCCGTTCCGTGTGCTTCGCGTAGGTCAACGTGAGATCGGTGTCGAGGAACGCGACCTTGTCCGCGAACCGCTCGGTGGCCGGCAGCAGACTGCGGTGGAAGACGAGTTCTTTCATCACTACCTCCGGGCGGGTGTTGTTGCGGAACCGCCGGGAGGGTACTGCCCGGGTGCCCAACGAGCTAACGAAATCTGTAGCGTTTCTTCACCTGAGTGAGTTCGACGCGGTCGGGATGGGCTTTGTAGAAGGGGTCGAGGGGAAAGCATCCGGAGATGAGCCCGTGGCGCGGCGCAGTGGTGCAGTCGGAGAAGGTGCGACAGATGAATCCGCGTTGGAGTGGCCGACCGGCAAGGACGTCGGCCGGGAGATCGGGATACGCCAAGACCATGCGGCCGAGCCCGACCATCGACGCGCCGCCTTGCTCGATCACGGCCTGACCCACGTTGGGGAGCCAATCTTGGAGGTACGAGTAGCCCGACCCGATGATCGTGAGGAGTGGGTGGCGTCGGGTGATCTCCGCGGTGGCGGCGAGTTGGCGCGCCACGCCCACGAGCGGGTCCTCGGGTGGTTGGTAGCCGTCCGACGGCGGGAAGTACGCGGGCCGTTGCACGTGCGGGTTGTAGTACGGACTCCCGGCGGTGATGCTCACGAGCCCGATGCCGAGTTCGGTGACGGCGTGGAGGAACGCGTGGGTCTCCGTGAGGTCGACGCCGAGCCCCGTGCCGTCGCCACCAAACGCGTACGGGTACGCGCCGGTGTGCGGCGCGGGCGCACCGGCGCCGTCGGTGCTCGCGACGAATGGGATCAGGTCGAACGCGGAGAGCCGCACTGCGATCGCGAGGTTTGGAGCGCGATCGCGGATGCCGGCAACGACGGTGCGAAGAAAATACATGCGGTGTTCCAGATCGCCGCCGAAGCGGCCGGCGCGACCGTGAGCGCTGAGGAGTTCGTGCAGGAGGTAGCCGTGGCAATGCTTGACGTCGACGAAGTGGAACCCCGCCTGATGAGCGAGCACGGCAGCATCGACGTATCGCACCACGAGTTCGTCGAGTTCGTCGTCGCTGAAGATTGCCGACTCCGACGCGCCGACGCGTTCGTCGAGTATCGGATGTTCGTACGCCGTCCGTGGCGCGGGTACGCCGTCGGGGCGGGACCAGCGGCCGGAATGTGTGAGTTGCAGGCCGGCGACCTGGTCGGGTGCGAGGAGCGCGCGCAGTGCGGCGAACTCGTCGACGGTTGATTCGTCGAGCAACAACTGGCGTGGGTTAGCGCGCCCGTCGGCGTTCACGGCAGTGGCCTCGCACCACGCCAGTCCGGCACCGCTCGTGGCGATGCGCTGCCAGCGGCGACGCACCAGCTCGGTGGGGTGACCGTCGGGGGTGGCATCCCAGCCTTCCATCGGCAAGATCGAGAACCGGTTGGACGAGGAGAAGGTGCCGGCACTCGAATCGGTAAACGACACCGGGGTCGAGAGCGCGCCGGTGGCGTCAACGCGTTCCACGATGGGGAGGTCGATGTCAAGGTCGGCGATGTAGGCGCGCAACTGCTCCACGGTGTCCAAGTTCTTGACCTGCGTGTACCTCACGCGAACGCTCGCAATCGGTCGAGGAGCGTTTCGAGGATCGCGGCGAGGACAGAGCGGTCCGACTCCGGGCGCCGGGGCGCACCGGGAGGAGTGAGGTCGGTGGCCGCCCAACCGCGGAGCTCGAAGAACATCGCAGCGTCATGGCGGTACCCCGGCACCGGTGCGCGGAACGCAAACGCTCCGAGGTATTGCAAGAGGTCGTTCAGCTCGTAGAAGTCGGCATCACCGGCGGCCCACATCCGGTCCCGCAACGCGAAGGCTTCGGGCGCGAACGTGGAGAGACCGAGCAGGTAATCCGATCCGTACATCACCATGTCGATGGCCAGGTCGTTCCCGGTGAGCAGGAGGAACTCGGGCCGGAGCTCATCGCGTAGCGTGAGCCGATCCCATTCGAGTTGGCGATGCAACGAGCTGTGCTTCGCGCCGATGCACTGCGGAATCGCCATGAGTGCTCGGTACGCGTCGAGCGCCACAATGCGACCGTAGGGAACGAACATCGCGCCGAGCTCGAACCCGATGAATCGGTCGACGTGGTTGCCGATCTCGCCGAGTGCCGTGACCCAACCATGGTCGGTGAGCTCGTTCAGTCCGTGTGACGGAAAGATCACCGGGGTGCCGCCCCGGTGCGTCACGGCGGCGGAGGCGCGGAGGTAGGCGTCGAGATCGAAGGGTGCCCCCGCCGCGTCGGCCACGTAGGCCCCGGCCACGAACGCGCCATCGGTGATGGCCGCCGCGATATCGAGGACGCGTTCTTTGTCGGCGGTGTCGAGGAGTTGGACGTAGCCGGTGTCCATGTTTACTGCCGGGGTGAGCCCCGCGGCGTGGGTGCGGGCGATGTGAGCCTCGACCGCCGCCCAATCGATCTCGCCGTTGGTGGTGTAGGGGATGAGCACGGCCGACATGCCCGTGATCGTTCGACCCGGCCGCAGCCGAGCGATCGCATCGGCGGTGCTGGTGGTCCCCTGACTTCGATGCTTCATTGCCTCATTCTCGTTCACTGTGCGTACGGCCTGGGTGGGGAGGGAATCCGCACAATGAACAGAGGCACCTCGGGCGCTTCACCGGGTTACACCGGTGCTTCGACCTCGAGGTGGGGCGCGTGGGCAGGGGACTGGTGGTCCCACAAGTCGGCGAGGAGATCGGATTGCAGCGCGGCGACCGCCGGGTCGTTCCAGCGGTTGACCTGTTGCAAGGGGTCGTCGGCGAGGTGGTACAGCTCACCTTCGGTGCCGTCGTGTACGTAGCCCGGTCGGTACGCGCTGCACACCCAGCCGTCGCGCGTGATCGTGCGCAGGTGCACCGCGACCCCGAACAGTTCGCTGTCCCACTCGGTGAGGACGCGTTCGAAACCGCGCGCGTCGGCGTCGGTGTCGTCGGTTGGCAGTGATGCACCTTGCATCCACTCGGGAGCGTCAATGCCCGCGATGGAACAGAACGTGGGCGCGAGGTCCACCAGCCCAACCGGCTTGGTGACGACCGAAGCCGCGGCGTGGGCCGACGGTGCCGGGCGCCAGACGAGGGGGAGCCGCATCAATCCGTCCACGTGATAGGGACCCTTGAACAACAGGCCGAAGTCGCCTTGGAGTTCGCCGTGGTCGGTGGTGAAGACCACATCGACGTCGTCGGTCCAGCCGCGTTGGGTGATGGCGGCCATGACGCGGCCAAGGGCCTCGTCGATCAGTTCGCACTCCACCGCGTTGCGCGCGTTGACTTCACGGACTTGGTCCGCGGTCATCATGGCCGGTACCCAGTCCTTCGGTGCTTCGTAGTTCGAGACGAGCGTTCCGTCATACCAGTTGCGCCAGTGGATTGGCTTGTCGCCGATGATGCGTTCCCGTTCGGACGCACGCTCCGGATAGCCGGCCGGCAAGGGGACCTCGCGCCAATTAACGCGGCGCATCTCGGACTCCGGCGGGTCCCACGGGTGGTGCGGGTCAGGGAAGCTCATCCAGCAGAACCAGTCGTCGTTCGCGTCGAGCGAGTCGAGCCACGCGATCGTGCGATCGGCCACCCAATCGGTGTGGTACCACTCGCGCGGAATCGAGTTGGCCTTCACTTGTGGCGCATCGGTGTCGCCGCCACCGGCCGCGTTCACGTTCCAGCCCGCGTCGATCGCGGCATAGAACAGACCGGCTGCTTCGGGATGATTCGCGGCGAGCCACTGCGCATAGTGCAGCATTCCGGCGGCACCGTGGGTGGCGAACTCGAGGTGATCGAACCCGCGGTGCGGTCCGATGGTGCCGTCGGCCCACGGGCGTTGCGCGGTTGGTTCACCGGACCGCGCGAGCAGGTTCTCGGTGAAGCGACCGAATGCATCCATGAAGGGTTCGAAATGGGCCTTGCCCACGAGCGCGGTCTTGTAGCCGTGACGATGGAGTTCGGCGGCGACTGATGGCGCGTCGACCGGGAGCGGCACGCCGTTCATCCAGACTCCATGGGTGGTGGGGTATTGGCCGGTGAGCATCGTGGAGCGCGACGGCATGCAGACGACCGACTGGGGAACGGCGCGTTCGTAACGGATGCCTTCCGCCGCGAGTGCGTCGATCACCGGCGTGCGTGCGACCTCACCACCGTTGCATCCGAGGGTGTCGTAGCGTTGCTGGTCGGTGGTGACGAACAGAATCTTGCGGCCCATCAGAGGTCCCTCTCTTCGAGTTGACGGCGGAGTTCGAGCAGCGCATTGCCCGTGGCGCCGCCGATCATCAGGGCCAGCGCAGCCGGTTCGCCATCGGTCGCGTAGGACACGAGGGAGCGCCCATCGCCGAGGTCGAAGACGTCGATCGTCCCCAGGTGATCCTGGATGAACCCGGCGGCCAGACGGTATTGGAACCGACGTTGGATCGCGTCGTTGGTGACGATCTCCTCCGGCATCGGCAGGCCGGTCACCGTGGTGATGACGCGCTGGTTGCCGTCGACGGTGGCGGCCGCAACTCCGGGGAACCAGTCGGCGATGGTGACGGGATCTCCCAGCACCGCCCACACATCGTCGGCGGCTCGGTTGATGATGGTGTACCGGCGCACAGATGCCATAGGTCAGTTCCTTAGAACGCGATCGCGTTCGGTGTGGGGATAGTCATTCGATATCGAGATAGAAAACCTCGACTCCGCCGTCGGCAACGATCGATGCGTATACGGCGAGGAGCGGGACCAGTATTCCGGACTCGATGAGAACACGCACATCTGGTTCGAGGCCACTCGGTATCGTGGCGGCGTCGAAGTCGACCGCGAGTTTCTCGATGATGCTCGACATTTCGTGAAGCAGGAAGTCCGTTGCCGACGGACGACCATCGGCGGTTCGCTGCGCGGGGAAGAGTTCGTCCAAGCGGTCAAAGAACGGTTGGGTGACCCGAACCTCGCGGCGCAACGTCAGTCGGCGGCGCAGCGTCTCTCGCGACCGAGGCGTTCTGCGGTTGCGATGATGCGAGTGCGAAACGCCTCCGGAAGCTCATCGAGGTCCGTGATCAGGCCGCGCTCAAAGGCGGCGGACCGTTCGGTTGGAGTCATCGCCTCCAGCGCGGTCACGGTGATGAGTTCGGGTTCGCCGGGCACGGCCGAATCTTAGCCATGGGCATTCCCGTTCAGAGGACGCCCGTTGCGATGTGGCGCGCCGTTTTCGGTCAGTTCCTCAGAACGCGATCGCGGCGGGATCGAGACCGAGGAATCCCCGACCGGCCGCGGCGTAGGTCTTGGTTTGGGCAATGAGGTGTTGCGACATCGTGGTGAGATCACGAAACTGTCGATCCAACACCGACGTGCGGTAGACGCCGGTGGTGCCGAGCGCCTCGTACATAAGCGTCACCGCTTGCTTGCTCGATTGCATCGCATGGGTCGTGGCCAGCCGTACCTCTCGCCACTCCGCCGGGCTGGGCGGGCGACCACTTTGCATAGCGGTCCACGCAACGCCGACTGCGTCGAAGACGTAGGCCCGGGCCGAATGCGTCAGGGCCGCGGCGAGTCCGACGTTGTGTTGCACGGTGGCTTCTTCGCGGATCGGAGCGAAGCTAGGCATGCCGATCTTGGTCTCCGCGACCTCGCACGCATTGGCGAGCGCGGCGCGGGCCACACCGAGTGGCACTCCGCTCACGTTGATGAAGAAGTTCCAGCGCCACGAGTAGAGCGGCGACGGGTCGACGGCGTCGCCCTCGAGGAGCGAGCAGGTGCGTTCACGAGGAACGAACACATTGGCCACGCGGATGTCGTTGCTGGCGGTGGCATTGAGGCCGGTCGTCTGCCACGTGTCGAGGATCTCCACATCTGGCGCCGGGACCGCGAACATGAGGATGGTGGGCATGCCGTTGGCGTCGAACTGCATCTCGTCGCCGTCGAACACGAGGCAACCGACGAAGAACCACGCGCAATGGGTCGAGCCGCTCGCGAATGCCCACTGCCCGGAGATACGAAATCCGTCGTCCTCGACGGTGGCCCGCCCCGACGGCGCCGCGACCACTGCGGTTGCGAGATCGAGCGAGGGATACATCTCGGCGGAGACGGTGGGGTCGAGCAGCGCGGCGAGGTAACCGCCGTCGGAGTTGATCATGGCGCACCAACCGGCCGACCCGTCGGCTGCCGCGAGTTCCTCGATCACTTCGATTTGTTCGAGGGGGCTCAACTCCGGACCACCGCATGCGTTGCTCCACGCCATGCGAAATGCTCCGGTATCGCGCAGTGCCGCTACGACCGGATCCGTGAGGCGGCTCGCGCGCTCACAGCTCGGTGCTTCGGCGCGAATCGCATCGGTCGCGGCGCGAACGGCGTTGAGGATTTCCGTCATGGGTGGTTGCCTCATGGGTGGGGTAGGTGAGTTTGGCACGGGACCGGTTCCCGGCGCCGCGGCAGGTTCTCTACGATCACCGCGGGCCATCCGGCTCCCACCAACGCCCTTGGAGAACCGCATGACGTCGACCGCGACCACCAGCGCCGAGATTGGCCACCGTGCGCACATCCAGTCGGCCGAGCATCGCGGCTTGGCCGGCGACATGCCGCGACCGGTCAAGGTCACGATGCTCGGTGCCGGGAGCATGTTCACACCGGAACTGGTGAAAGACCTGTTCCTCATACCGGGCGGCGTGGGCGGCACGATCGCGTTGGTTGATATCGACGAGCGCCGGCTGGCGACCATGACCAAGCTCGTGGCATTCCTTGCCGAGGAGTTCGGCGTGGCCGATGTTTGGGCGATCGAGTCGAGCTTGGATCGCCTCGAGGTGCTACCCGACACCGACTACCTCGTGAACTGCATCGAGGTTTCCGGGGTTGATTGCGTGCAGTTCGACTCCGAGATCCCGGCGGCCTACGGCGTGGACCAGTGCATCGGCGACACGATCGGCCCGGGTGGCGTGTTCAAGGGGTTGCGCACGATCCCGGTGTGGATCGAGGTCCTGGCCGACGTGGAGCGGCTGTGTCCGCGCGCACTCGTGCTCAACTACACGAACCCGATGAGCATGATGTGTCTCGCGGCGGCCCGTACCTCCACGGTCGAAGTGGTGGGGCTGTGTCATTCCGTGCAGGCCACGAGCCGGGTGCTCGCCGCGCGCGCGGGCGTGGCCTGGCGCGACCTCACCTGGGAATGTGCGGGCGTCAATCACCTCAGCTGGTTTACGCGCCTCGAACACAATGGCGTGGATCTCTATCCGGCGCTGATGGAGCGCGCCCGCGCCGATCTCGCAGGAGACCCAAGCGTCGATTGGGACGCCGGCGATCTCGTGCGCAAGGACATGATGGTGCACTTCGGTGCGTTCATCACCGAGAGCAGTGGGCATCTCTCGGAGTACCTGCCGTACTACCGCACACGCGCCGAGTTGTTGGAGCGGTACTGCGGTCCCGCATATGACGGCGAGTCGTTCTTCTATCCCACCAACTGGCCGCAGTGGCGGGTCAAGGCCGACGAGCAGCGTGATCGGTTGTTGAGCGGCGAGGAGCAGGTCGAGGCAAAGCGGTCCTGGGAGTACGCGAGTTGGATCATCGAGGCCCGGGAGAAGAACGTTCCCTACGTGATCTACGGCAATGTTCCGAACCGCGGTGGCCTCATCGAGAACCTTGCACCCGACGGCATCGTGGAGGTGGCGACGTTGATCGACCGCCGCGGCGTCAGTCCCACGCGCTACGGCCGGCTCCCCGCACAGATGGCGGCGATCTGTGCATCGAACATGCCGGTCTATGACCTCGCCGCGCAGGCCGCGATCGAACGCAGCAAGGAGGCCGCGATTCTGGCGGTCACCTTGGATCCGCTCACGGCCGCGGTGTGCAGCCCGGCCGAGGTGCGAGCGATGGTCCTCGAAATGTTCGATGCCGAAGCCGACTATCTTCCCGGCTTCGCCTGAACAGCGTTGGGGCTAGCTGATCAGCTGCGCGAAGAGGGCGAGATGATCGGCCCGGTGGCGGAGGAACTCGGGGTGCCACTGGATGCCGAGGACGTTCGGCGCGGCGTCGATCTCGATGGCTTCGGTGTGACCGTCCTGATTGCGAGCGACGGCTCGCACGCCGGTGCCGAGGGTCGCGATGACCTGGTGGTGGAGTGTGTTCACCCCGAGATGGTCGGTGCCGACGAGCGTGGCCAGCCGTGAACCGGGGTCGATCGTCACGGTGTGGGCATCTTCGTTGTACTGATCGAGGCGCATATGCGCATCCACGTGCTGGTCAAGGGTCCCGCCCAGCGCGACGTTCAGGATCTGCACCCCCCGACACACCGCGAGCGTGGGTTGATTGCGGTGCACGACTGCCCGGGCGATCGCGAGGTCCGAGGCGTCGCGCCGGAGGTCGGTGCGGCCCAACATGTCGTGAGGCGCTTGGCCGTAGGACTGGGGATCGACATCGCAACCGCCGGTGATGACGACCGCGTCGACGGCGTCCAGGAGGCGATCGAGATCGTCGGGATTCCCGGGATCCACGATGGGGAGGATCACGGGTACGCCACCCGCGCGCTGCACGGCCTTCACGTAGGCGACCGCGGCCATGAAATGCTCCACCGCGACGCCCTCGTCGCCGGAAACCGCTTCGATGTGTCCAACGATGCCGACGATCCGTCCCACGAGTAGTCAGACCAACTCGAAGTAGCGGTCGAGTTCCCAGGGGGTCACTGCAGTGGCTTCGGGGTCCCCACCGGTGGTGTGGAACATGAGCCACTCCCAGCGCCGGGTGTTGATCCAGAACTGGGCGAACTCATCACCCAACACCGAACGGAATCGGGCGTCGGCCGCGAGCGCGGCCGTGGACTGCGAGATGGAGGTCGGAAGGTGTGGCCAACCGTCGGCCGGGAGGCCCCAACCCGTCACCGCGATCGGGTCCGGTGGTGTGATCTCGTGTTCGATACCGGCGATCCCGCCTGCGAGTACGGCCGCCAGCACCAGGTAGGGGTTTGCGTCTCCACCCGCGAGGCGATGTTCGATTCGGGCGGCACCGGGCGAGCGCGACAGCACCCGGAGCGCGGCGGACTTGTTGTCCTCTCCCCACGACGCCACCGTGGGGGCGGCGGCGAAGCCCACCATTCGTCGATATGAGTTGACGGTGGGACACAGCAGCGACGTGGCCGCGGGCATCGTGGCCATCAAACCGCCGATCCAGGCGCGGCTGGCGTCGCTCATCGCGCCGTCGGGCGCGTAGAAGGCGGGCTCACCGTCGTGCGTCAGGGAGTGATGAACGTGAAGTCCGTTGCCGTACTCGGCGGAGGGCTTCGCCATGAAAGTGACCACATGGCCCTGGTCCATGGCGACCTCGCGCAGGACCTGCTTGACCCGAATGACCTGATCGCACGCGGTGAGCGGGTCGGCGGGTTCGAGGTTGATTTCGAACTGTCCGGGCGCGGCCTCATCGTGCCAGCCCTCCACCGTGATGCCGAGGGCATCAAGGCGGGCTACGACCACATCCATGAACTCGAGTTGCTGGCGCGAGTTGTGATGCAGGTACCCGATCGCGGCCGGGAAGGACAGCGGAGTGAGATCCGCGTAGTGGCGGCGGCGCGCGGTGGTGACCGGCTCGGTGAACAGCATTGCCTCCACTTCGAACGCGGCTCTGGCTTGGTATCCGTGTCCCGCGAGTCGATCCAGCGTTCGGCGCAACACGCCGCGGGGACAACTCGGAATCGGGTCGCCGTTGGCCGCGACGAAATCGCAGATCACATTCGCAGTCTTCGCCCGATCGGGGGCGACCACCAAGGTGTTGAGGTCAGGGCGTTGGAAGATGTCGCCGAGTGCATCCGCGCGCCACGTGTCCCACCACGCGAGGAATGGCCCACCGGCGATGTCGTAGCCCAAGACGAGGTCGGTAATCGCGTTGCCCGTCGGCAGGCTCTTCACGAACTTGGAGCGACCCAAGTGCTTGCCGACCACAAGGCCATCGAGCGAGACGCCTTCCGTTTTCACCCACGCGATGTCGTGGTGGTCGAGCCATGAGACGATGGTGTCTGCGGTAGGCGCGAGAGAGTTCACGTCAGGTCCCCATCATGAATGCGAGGGTGCGGCCGGTGAGTTCGGCCATGTGGGCGAGCGACCCGACCGCGTGCAGTTTGCCATCGAGCAGGTCCTGACCGAACACGGAACCGCCGGTGAAGAGCACGGTGAGCTGATGGGCGGATCCGAAGATCTCGTAGTCGACGGGCGCGCCGCCGAGCAGGAACTCGGTGTCGTCATCGGTACAGACGATCCGTACACCCTTCGGTACGCGGGGATGCGTGCCGGCGAACTCCCAGAACCGTTTGGCCTCGTCTTGCCACCGTTGGGCGGGAGGGTCGAGGACCTTGCCCGCCCTGAGCGCGAGGCGAAGGTGCAGGAGTGCGCCGCTGATCTTGGGCTTGGGGGCATCGAGGTCGCTCATACGGTTGACGTCGACCGCGATGGTGACATCGGTGTCGGGAGCCACGCCCCGCTCGATGAGCACCCGCCCGTGCGCGAACCGGAGCGTCGCCGATTGCGGATCGACCGTGGAGCGCAGGGCCACGTTCCCCTTGGTCTTCGCCATCTGTGCGGCGAGTCTGGGATCGCGCTCGGCGCGCCGCAGCGTGGCCGCGAGAATCAGGACGATGGGAACGGGATCCGACTCAACGTCGACGATCGACGCCGACTCCGTGGAGGGAGTCGACTCCGTGTCTGGGGTCGACGGGGTCGACGGGGTCGGTGGGGCCGCAGCGGTGTTGGTCATGGGGTTGGATCCAGATTCACGACGGGTTGCGTATCACGTGCTGCGGTCAGCCGTCGATGCAGCGTGTCCTCAGCGGAACTGGAACGTCGCAGCACCGCTGAAGCGGGCGAGCGCGGTCTCGGGCTCTTCGCGGAGTTCCTCAGTGGCGTCATCGATGATGATCTCGTAGGCGACCTGCTCGTCGTCACGGGTCGGGGCGGGGTGACTCCGAGCTCGCGGGTTGATGCCGCGCGCCAGTGCATCGATGGCTCGGTCGCCCGCGTGGCCGAGTCCGGCGAGCCAGGTGCGGCCGTCGCCTTCGTCGAAAATCGCCGAGCGCAGCAGTGCGAAACGAACGGTCGACGGGTCGGCCAGTTCGACCCTCGGCGTGATGTAGCCCGGGGGTTGGAATGACGGGTGGACCTGGAGCACCTGGGCGATGGCTCCGGCATCGGTCCCGGTGATGCCGAGCGCGGCGGCGATTCGGCCTGCGGTCACCGGGACCACGCCCACCAACACCCGCGGCCCGAGCTCCTCGGCGGCAACGGCCGAGACCCGGTTCGTCACGCTCAGGAGGTAACTGCGCATCAGGAGCTGACTCTGCAGCGCGACCTCGGAGAGAATCGCGACGAGCGTGGCGTGCGAGAATTGTTCGAAGCGCAGATCCGGATCCATCGCGTGGCGATACCCCACGAGTCCGTCGGGCTCGGCCTCCTCGGCGATGGTCGCCACGGGAAGCCGGGCGGCGAGCGACTGCGCCACGATGGCGAGGTTGGGGTGCGATTGCGCGGGCTCGGTGCTGCGATCGATGTCGATCCGCCACGCGCAGTGCGGCATGCGGTCGGTGGGTGTGCGCGGCGGCCGATGGATCGGGCGCATCACCGCGAACGGACTGGTGGCGGCGGCGGTGGCATCGAAGGTGGGATCTTCGATGGTGTGGCACATCCCGTGGACCCAGTCATCGCCCATGGGTTCCACGTCCATCAGCGCGCCGCAGTGTGCGAGAAAGAACTCGGCATGATCGTCGTCGATGTACTTCAGCCTGAAGTCCATGTACTGCGGCGGGGAACCAATGTCGAGTTGCAGGTTCTTCAAGATCACGTCCACCGTCTGGCCGCGAAATCCGAGGGTGTCCTGCATCCGCAGTGAGTACAGCGGGCTGGCCGCGGCCCATTCGTCGATCGCGATCTGTTCTGCGCCCTCGCGGTCAACGCCATGCTGATACAGCAGCGGCACTCCGACGCGATCTTGGAGATGGCCGTGGAGCAACCACTCTCGTAAGAGGGTGGCGAGGGTGTCCCGTGGGAGTGCCGCGATGTGAAAATCCGGGTCGAAGGTGGTGCTGCCGACGGTCGGGGTCATTTCGCTCCTGAAGCTGCTCACGGATGGGCCGTTGCGGCACCGAGCAGTCTGCTCCAAAACGGCACCACCCATCTGGTGTGCGCGGTAGGTGGCCTCCGCGCACCATGTTCAGGACCCCTGCCGGAACGCTGCTCTTGATCCTCGCGGCCGCGTTCGCGGCTCCGCTAACCCTGATATTCTTCGCCGGCTTCGAACTCGACCTCGGGCGGGTCCGGGGCGCGCCGCTGCGGCTGGCGGTCACCGGGTGGGCGATCTCGGTGGCGCTCGGACTGGCCGTCGCCGGCGTGATGCTCGCGACGGGGATGATCAAGGCCGAGCTCTACGTGGCGTTCGCCCTCACGACCACGGCCCTGGGCACGTTGTTGCCGATCATCCGCGATGAGGGCCTCCTCGCAAGTCGGTTCGGGACCCACGTGTTGGCGATCGGGTCCGTCGGCGAGTTCTTCCCCATCATCGCGATCGCGCTGGTGCTGAGTGGGACCGAAACGTGGAACGCGGCCGTGTCGCTCGTTGCTTTCGCGGTGGTGTCGGTGGGCGCGGTCTTCGTGGCGATGCGAGGCCGCCCGGGCCACCTGCGCCGCCAGCTTGGCCGCACGCTGCGCTCCAGCGGTCAGCTCTATATCCGGCTCGCGCTGGGGCTGATCGCGCTGATGACGTTCCTCGCGGCGGAGCTGAGTCTCGACTTCTTGCTCGGAGCGTTCATGGCCGGAATCGTGTACCGCTTGTATGTGAGCGCGGGTGCGCCGAGCCATGAGATCGAAACGATGGAGAGCAAGCTCGAAGCGGATCTCGGTGATCGTGTTCCCGCTCATCGGCACCCGGCTCGTGTCCTCAACTGCACATCCGCTGGGCCCGCTTCCGGAGAGCAGTGCTCAATAGGACTTGGGCAGGCCGAGTGACTGCTGGGCCACGAAGTTCAGGACCATCTCGCGGCTGACTGGCGCGATCTTGAGCAATCGCACCATGCCCCACAGGTCGGCCAGGCCGTATTCGCTGGCCAGACCGTTGCCACCGTGGGTTTGGATTGCCGCATCCAACGCGTGGAGCCCCGCCTCCGCCGCGGCGTACTTCGCCATGTTGGCGGCTTCGCCCGCGGCGATCCGATCGTCGGAGTGGTCGTGCATCCATGCCGCTTTCGCCATCATGAGGCGGGCCAGTTCCAGTTCGATCTTCGCGGTCGCGAGCGGATGGGCGATGCCCTGATGGCGGCCGATCGGCGTACCCCAGACTTCGCGATCGTTGGCGTAGGCCGCGGCTTTGGCCAGCGCGTACCGACCGATGCCGGTGCAGATCGCCGCGCTCATGATGCGCTCCGGGTTCAGACCCACGAACACTTGTCGGAGCCCCTCGTCTTCGTCGCCCAAGAGGCGATCGGCGGGAACTTCCACATTGTCGAAGAACAGCGTGAACTGCTTCTCGGGGGCACGAATCTCCATCGGGATCACGGTGCGATCCAACCCCGGCGCATCGGTATCGACGACGAAGAGCGACAACTTGGCGCGCCCGGTGCCGGCGTGGGTCCCGGTGCGGGTGACCACCACCATCGCGTCGGCTTCGTCCACCCCGGAGATGTAGGTCTTCGAACCGTTCAGCCGGTACACATCACCGTCGCGCGTGGCGGTGGTCGCGATGTTGTGACTGTTCGAACCGGCGTCGGGCTCGGTGATCGCAAACACCATCTTCTTGCCGTTCGCCATTGGGCGCAGCCATCGGTCCTTCTGGGTGTCGGTGCCGAAGTGCTTGATCAGCTCGGCGCAGATCGCAGGGGAGACGAGGATCAGCAGGAGCGGTGATCCGAGCGCAGCGAGTTCCTCGCAGACGATCATGAGTTCGGACATCCCGCCGCCACCGCCGCCGTATTCCTCCGGGAGGTGGACGCCGAGAAAGCCGAGTTCGCCGATCGCGTTCCACAGCTCGTCGGTACGGCCGTCGGTGCGCGACTTCTCCGCGAAGTATTCGTGGCCGAACTTCGATCCGACGTCGCGCACGGCGGATCGGAGCATCTGGTGTTCAGCGGGTTCGGCGAAGTCCATCGGTCCTCTTCATGGAATGGCTCGGTGATCGGGTGCCCGACGGTAGGGGTTTCGACCCGGAGTGTCGAGGCGGAGGGTCGATGTGCAAGCGTGAACCCACGCGAGAGGGAGGCCACATATGGCGGTGGATCTGACAGGGCTGGCCGACGATCTCGACGCGGAGACCGCGGTGCTGCTCGCGATGCTCGAACCGCTCGATGCGGCGGGATGGGAAACGCCGACTCCGGCGCCAGGGTGGCGGGTGCAGGAACAGGTGGCGCATCTCGCATACTTCGACGAAGCGGCCACCACCGCGGCAACCGACGCCGATGCGTTCCAACGTGAGTTGGAGGCCGCACTCGTTGACCCGGACGGCATCACCGAACGAATCAGTGTGCGAGCCCGCACGATGGTACCGAGAGAAGTGCTCGAGTGGTTCCGCACGGCGCGCTCGGGGATGCGTTCCACATTCCTCGCGCTCGAGCCGTCGACTCGCGTGCCGTGGTACGGGCCACCGATGAGCATCGCGTCGTCCCTCACAGCTCGGATCATGGAGACGTGGGCGCACGGTCAGGACATCGCCGACGGCCTTGGCGTCACGCGAACGCCCACGCGCGCGTTGCGCCAAGTCGCGCACATCGGTGTGCGCACGTTCGCCAACTCGTTTACCGCACACGGTCTGGAAGTTCCCGGTGTTGCGGTGTACGTGGCACTCGTTGCGCCCGATGGTGAGCCGTGGACCTGGGGTGATCCCGCATCGTCCGATCGGGTGGAGGGGTCGGCGCTGGACTTTGCACTGGTGGTCACGCAACGGCGCCATCTGGCCGACACCGCCTTGAGCATCACCGGATCGATCGCCGCCCAGTGGATGGCGATCGCCCAGGCGTTCGCCGGCCCGCCCGGCGCGGGCCGAGAGCCGACGCAACGCTGACGCGATACCTACTTCGGGGGCATCCGGATTCCGCCGTCGACGCGAACGACTTCGGCATTCATGTAGGGATTCGTCAGCAGTTCGATGACCATGAAGGCGAGTTCCTCACCGGAGCCGAGACGCTTCGGGAAAAGCACCGAAGAACCAAGATGGGCCTTGAACTGCTCCGACGCTTCGCCGGTTCCGTAGATCGGTGTGTCGATCAGGCCGGGCGCAATGGTGTTGACTCGGATACCGATGGCGCTGAGGTCACGCGCAATCGGCAGGGTCATGCCCACGATGCCGCCCTTGGACGCAGAGTAGGCGGCCTGACCGATCTGACCGTCGAACGCGGCGGCCGAGGCCATGTTCACAATCGCGCCGCGTTGACCGTCGGTGTCGAGCGGCTCGGTCTTGGCCATCGCGGCCGCGCAGAGGCGCAGCATGTTGAACGATCCCAACAGGTTGACCTTGATCACGAACTCGAACTGACTCTGAGGCATCGGGTCGTTGTTGCGGTCCACCGTGCGGCCCGCCGCGCCCAGTCCGGCCGAGTTCACGAGCGCGCGCAGCGGCCCCATCTCGGACGCGGCGCCCACCGCGGTCAGGCCGTCTGCTTCACTCGAGACGTCGCACTTCACGAAGAGGCCACCGAGTTCGGATGCTACGGCCGTTCCTCGCTCTTCGTTGAGGTCAGCGATCACCACGCGTGCACCGATGGCGGCGAGTTGGCGCGCCGCAGCTTCGCCAATGCCGGAGGCACCTCCGGTGACAACGGCCGATGCTCCACTGAAATCGATACGCGGCATGGGGAAGCCTTCCTCGTCGGGGCCGGGTCCATGGCCCGGGTCCGTAACCCGGGTCCTCGGGCCGGCCAGAACGTAGCGACTGGCGCCCCTCCCCCTCGACTTTGGCGCAGAACCTATGTCTCCGGGCATGAGTTCTGCGCCCCTCCCCGGGGAAAAGACGGGTCTGGAATCGACTGAGGAGTCCGACCTCCGTGAAGGGGCTGTTCTGCTCCTCGTTCTTCCCCGGCAGCTCGAGCACCTCGAGCCGGTACTCCTAATGCGGTGTGGTCATGGCATCGCCTCTCGTCAACTTCGGTTCAGGAATCCTTCGATCTCGTTGCATGCATTGGCGACGCCGTCTTCGGTCGCGAGACGCGCACCGAACTCCCGAGCGTGGCTTGCGGTCTCGGTGGTGAGCGCAGCTTCGATTGCGGTACGAAGTTTGGCAACGGTGACGCGGTTGCGAACGCGAATACCGGTGCCGAGTTCTTCGTGACGGCGGGCGTGCCACAGTTGGTCGAACAGCGCAGGCACGATGACCGACGGCTTCCCGGCCGCGAGGTCGAACACCTCGGGCGCGGCCGACGCGGCGGAGGTCCCGAGGCATACGAGGATTGGAGGTTCGCCGGCGTTGAGGTACTCCTCGACCGCGGCGGGCAATGGATCGTCGGCCCGAGTCCAGGGTGTGAATCCGGTGAAGCGGTAGTCGTCGCCCCAGTCGGTTGCGGGCGGGTAGTAGTGGGGCGAGACCAGTGCAAGGTTGAAGTCGGGCGCGAGGCGGCGGTCCATGACGTGCCAACCGTCGGTGGGCAGCCACCGGGCCCGTCGGTCGGCGACGAGGGCTTTTTCCGCGAGCGCCCACTTGACAATCGGTGAGCGGCCCGCACTCCACGCGGCGCGGTTGAACCGCCGCGGCAGTGCGGAGGTTCCGGTGCGAAACGGCACGAGCCCCATTGGCGGGCGATCCGAGGTCGCGGTGAGCATCGGAAAGGTCGGCGGCAAGGAAGGGGATTCCTCGTTGCTCGAACGGGATGCTCGCAATCGGCGTGGCGCCTGGATGGGTGACGAGGAGGTCCGCGCCCTCGGCCACCGCGTCGACTGCATCCACGAGTTGGTGAGTCCGGGGCACGGTGAGTCGTCGGTAATAGAGGGGCATGAGCATCGCGCCGGAAAACTTCTTCCCCCACCGAGCGCAGTAGTCGCCGTAGGCGTCGAGGCCCGACGGCGTCAACTCTCCTGCATCGGTGACGAGTTGCACGCCATCGGCGACGAGAAGAGGGTGAAGCTCGTCGGGTGCGACGAACGTGACGTTGTGTCCGCGCTGCGCGAGTTCACGCGCGATCGGTGCGTACGGAAGGACGTCACCGCGGTACGCGACGGAGTACACGACGATGCGGGCCATCGGTTCGACTCAGTCGCCGACGACGCGGATGTGACTCACCGTTGGCATGGAGCAGTAGTAGAGGTCGCGATCGAAGCCGGGCGCCAGGAACACCACCGATTGGAATGGGCTCCCGGTATCCGCGCGGGCCCGTTCCTCGCCGGTCTCGATATCGAGAATCACGATCTGATCCATCATGCGCGTGTCGTCATGATCAGCAGTGACGAGTTCACCAGTGTCCGGGTAAAGGATCGGATGGCAGCCGTGGTTCTGGTGGCGGGTCCAGCGTGGTTGGAGCGGACCGGTGGGATCGGCCGCGATGTCGAACGCCGCGAGGACTCCGTTGGCGCTGTCGTAGCCCACCGCGATCCCGCGTCCGATGTCGACGGCCGGCGGGTTGGCCACGATCCCCATCGGGAGTCCGCAAATTTCCGTGAGGGTGACCGCGCCGGTGTCGAGATCGACGCGGACGAGGTGCAGCGGCGCGGTGGAGACGCCGCGGCCCTTGAACGTTCCCGCGTAGCCCTCGCTCCCGAACCCGTTATCCAGGAACCATGCCGCGCCGCCGGCGATGACCGCATCCCAACCGTAGGTCTGTCCCTCGATGGTCCGGTAGCGCGGCCGGAACGTTGCGTCGGCGACGAGCGAGGTGCCGTCCCAGATCACGCGGATCAGGTGGTCGACTCCCACCACGTACACGGCGTTACCGTCGGCGGACAGACGGGCGATCGAGCGCTCGGCGAGGACGCAGGTCGCGACGATGCTGAGTTTGTCCGGCTCGACCACCACGAGCTCGCAGGTCCCATCACGCTCGGATGGTTCCGGCGGGGTGACACCCGGTGGCAGCACTCCACCGAAGTTCTTCATCACGAGGTGGCCATCGCCCAGGATCACGAAACTGTTGTAGGGACGGTCTCGCAACAAGGTGCGTGACCCGAGGAGTTCGAGGCCTGCACTCAATCGGTGAACGTGTCGACCAAACACCACGTACAGCGAACCGTTGGCATGGGCGGCGAGCCCTCCGGGCCAGGTCTTGCCGCCGGGGAGGTCCGGCGAACGCTCCAGCACCTCGAGGGTCTCGGGATCGATGCGCTCGACCCACGAGATCGCGTTGTCGCCGCCTGTGTGGCGGAGCAGGTAGACCTCGCCGGGGTCGCGCAGGACCACCATGGTGGCGATGATCGCCTCGCGCGTCGTGACCGTGAGGCTGTCGCCGGCACGAATCCCGAGTCCGGTCCCATTGCGGGGGATCTCGGTGCGGCGGGGGCCGCCGTCTTCGCCCGGCCATCGACTCGGCCAATATCCGATCGCGCCGTCCGTGATGTCCACCGGCTGATCTTCGCAGACGCGAAGGGAGCGGGCTGCGGTACCGTCGCCTCGCTCCAACCTGCACGAGCCTCGACCAAGGACTCCATCGTGACCGAACTGATCCTCGATTCGCTCCAGCGTCGCATGGCCACAATGCACTCGCTCTACTACCAGGCGGTCGACTCGATGAATCTCGAGCACGTCAACCACTTTGAACGCGAGGGAGTGCTCCCGATCGCGTTCTCGCTGTTCCATTACACCAACATGGCCGACGCATCCTTCATGCTCATCACCGGGATTCCACCGATCTGGAACGAAGCGTGGCAGGACCGCGTGCAGATGACGGTCAACGATCACGGCAAACACAAGACCGTCGACGAGATGATCCATCAGCGCATTGGTGACTACGACGCGTTCAAGGAATACCAGCGCGCGGTGTTCGACCGCACCGAGGCGTACCTCGACGCGATCGATCCGGCCGACTTCACCAAGGTGCTTATCGCGCCGCCGTATCCCGAGCAGGTCGCGAGCACCTACTCCGCGCGCTGCGCAGGACCCGAGGGGATCACCGTGCTCGACGGGTTCGAGTGTTGGCTGTACCAACATGGCCTTCGCCATATGGGCGAGATCGAACTCGCCCGTGGCCTCGTTGGTCTCGGTGGGATGACCTCGTAGCCGGCTATTCGGCGCGTAATGCGAGCGCGGGTCGAACGCGGGATGCAATGCGGCCGGGGATGTACGCGATGAGGTTGGCCAGGAGCACCGCTGCGACCGTGATGACGAGCAACGATCGGACGGGAATCGCGTGCACCTCGGGGATACCGAGCCAACGCGCGGTCGCCGACCAGCACCACCGTCCGAGGATGATTCCGAGCGGCATGGCCACGACAACCGCCAAGCCGATCATGGTGGTGGCTTGGGCCGCGACCGTCGTGGCGACCTGACGGCGGGTGAAACCCAGCGTCTTGAGGACCGCGAGGTCGGCCCGCCGCCGCCGCACCGAACTGATCAGCACGTGCGCCGCGGTCGCCAATGCAAGCACGGCCAACAGCGCCGCCAGGGCCAGCGGAGTCCGTTCGAGGCGGTCGTAACTCGTGACGTCGTTGGGTCGCTGCGGTCCGAGCACTCGGCCGGACCGGACCTTGTCGAATACCCGAGCCTGGAGCGCATGGCGAGCCGCGGCAGTGACGGGGGCCCCGCCCCGGAGGTTCACGAGCATGAAGCTGTCCTCGCTATCGGGCACCAGCCGAGCGAGACCAGCGCGCGTGAACGCGGCGCCGATCCCGAGTCCTGTCGGCTCGGCCGCGGGGTAGGGCGCGAGCCGAGGGAAGACCGCAACCCCCGTGACGAGGAAGCGGCGCGCGCCGCCCGGGCCGCGCATCGAGATGTGATCGCCCACGGAGGCATCGAGTGCGTTCAGGCTCGTGATACCCAACGCGACTTCGTCATCGTGCGTCGGCCCTCGACCCCGAACGATCGCGACGTTGGGTGGCCCGTCGATCCCGAGCGCGGCGATCGTCGTCCCGCGGCTGACGACCTGACCGAAGCGGCCGGCGGCGGCGTGGGCGATCTTCGGTTCCGAGTGCACCGCGGCGCTCGTCGCCGGGAGGGTTCGGTTGCCGTCGTCCGGGGCCACGAGCGCGTCCCAACTCCAGCCGTAGAGCCTGGGGGTGGCCACGAAGTTGGCGAGGTCGGCTGAGAACACCACGGTCGCAGTGATCGCGGCGAGCGCGGTACACAGGCCGAGCATGGTGGACCGCAATGGAATCGCGCGCGTGCCTCGCCCGCTGTCGGTGGCGAGTCGCAGGCCAGTACCGATCGGGACCGGCAACCGTTGCGCAACCCGGTCCACCACCCGATTGGTCCGGGGGACGCCCGCGGGGGCCGGGGTGCGGGAACCGCTCATGGCGAGGCGGGCCAGGACGAGCAGGATGATGACCGCCGCGCCAACTCCCAAGACCACGGGGTCCACGCTGATCCCCGGCGACGGTTCGAGCCGGCGGAGCGGCCCGATCGGGGTGAGTGGTGAGATCGCGATTGCGCCCCCGACGGCGAGCGCCGCTCCCGTCGCACCGATCACGGCCCCTTCGATCGCGCCGAGGATCCCGAATCGGGCGCCGGTGAAGCCCATCGCGTGGAGCACGTGCCAGTCGGATCGTTGCGCGGCCTGTTGGCGCCCCAGCAGTTGGCTGATGATCGCGAGCGATGCGAGTGCCGCCAGGGCACCGAACGCGATCAGGGCAATGACGTAGGGCTGCATTGAACGGCGAGCGCGTGCGTCGGCCGACATTCGCTCGGCGAACGTGATGGGCACTCCCGGAAGCAGGCGGTGTACGGCCCGCTCGAAGCGCACCACATCGCCGGCACCACGACGAAGTTGCACGACCTTCTCGTCCCAGTTGACCGGACGGAGCGCGGCGAACCGAGCCGCCGCGGCTGGGGTGAAGACCATGACCGGCGCGCGCTGCGGATCGCTCGCATCACGGAGGGCTTCGTCGCGGAGCCGACCGATGCCGACGACCACGATGTGGAGCACCCGGTCCGCGGGAAGGTTTGCGGGGCTTCGCGCCGTCTCCAACTCGGGACCGGTGGCCACGATGAGTCGGAGGCGTTGACCGACGTGGAGGTGTTCGCGGCGGGCCATGGTCTCGTTGACGAATAGCTCCGCTTCTCGATGTGGGTTCGGGATCCGGCCGGCGAGCATCTGGGGTCGCCCGATCGTGCGGAGCAGTCGAGTGTCGGTAGGAAACTCCGCCAGGTCGTTGATCCACGACTCATCCGGGCGGCCGTGGTCGAGGCGGAGCGCGATGAGACCGTGCAACGTGGCGACGCGCTTCACCGGCGCGAGCTGATCTACCCGCGGCCACGCGGATGGCGAGACCTCCGTATCGGGTCCGAGACTCAGATCTTCCGCCCCTGACGAGCTCGCGGAACGCGTGATGACACTCGCGGTACGACGAGCCCCCGCGAATGCGCCCAGGACGGTTGTGCCCGCGATCCCGATGAGAAGTGCGGCCGCGAACCAGGCCAGCCATCGCCGCCGCAGCTCCAGCCGGAACAGGTACCAGACACTCGTCACGTCACTCCCTGGTTGGCTCGGCAGGGTTGACGGTCCACTCGGGCATTGGATCACCGAATCCGAGTGGGTGCGAGGGCGGCTTCACGACCATCTCCCGGGTGCTGGCACCCCCGCCCGGGCTCGTGACACGCGCCGCGTGGCGAGCGTCAACGCATCTGACGCGCGCCGGTGATGAGGGGGAGGTTGAGTGGACTGACCGGGCCGGGTGCCGCGGCACAGACCGCGGGAATCGCGTTCACGATCCGGTTCGCCGCGCTGGCATTGCCACCTCCCGCCGCGCCGGGTTCGCCGGTTTCCGTGCCGTGCACGGTCACCGTGAGGCTGGGGTGACCGCTGAGAACCACGCGGTGTTCGCCACCCGGCGAGCTCGATCGCGGCCAGTCCGGCGCGCAGTCGTCGTCGATACGGGTGACGTGTTCGATCACGAGTGGTGTCCGGTCGCCGACGATGGCGCGGACTTCGAACCGGAACGCGCCCTGGGTCCCGGCCTCGAAGGTGCCCATCCCCGGGACTTCGATCGTGCGCTCGAGTGGGCGGCGCTCCACATGCGACGTGATCGCGTCGACGCGCAGTTCGAGATAATCGGCGAGCACGCGCAGCATCGGGGCCCACACCATTTGTAACGAGAAGTCCAACAGCATCAGCGGAAGCTCGTCCATCGGACCACCGAACCCGATGACCTCGCGTACCACCGCGGGCTGGTCGTAGAGCGCGTAGTTGAACAGTTCCTGCGCGCGGATCTCGGTGATGCCCGCACCCATGCCGCTCACGAGCACCGGGAGAATGTCGAGCGCCCATCCTGGATCGATGCCGGACACGAAGACCGATGAGTTGCCGGCCGCGCACGCGGGTTCCACGAGGTCGAGCAACTCACGTGGTGCGCTGGCCGGATGGAGCAGTGGGTAGAACGAGGTGGACACCACGTTCGTGCCCGATTCGAGACACTGAATCAAATCCGCGAGGGCGGCGTCGGGCCGCGTATCTCCGGTCGCGGTATAGATCACGGCGTCGACATCGTCGGCCAACGCAATGCTGACGTCGGCGGTCGCGCTCACGCCTTGGGGTGCGATGCCCGCCAGGGCACCGGCGTCGTGTCCGACTTTCGCCGGATTGGCCACGATGGCACCGACGAGTTCCAGGTCGTGGTGCGCCGCGACGGCCCGAATCGCCGGTCGTCCCACGTTGCCCGTTCCCCATACGACCACTCGGTAGGTCACATCTTCTCCTCAGCTGCTTGGTGCCCGCGTAACACGCCGTTCATGAAAAGGGTGGTTTCCCGAAACACTCCATCCGTACGGTGACGGCCGGCGCAACGGAGCGTCGCAGGTTCTTTCCGTCCGTACAACGTCTCAGAGAAGGACCCTTATGTTGCGCCCATTGTTCGCCGCCCTCATTGTGGCGGCTCTGTTGGTCCCGGTGGTATTCCGGCGCCAGCGGCGAAAGGCCGGCCTGAGTGCCGGGCACCTGACTCCGCATTTCCGCCGTCGCCTGTTCGCCACGATGGGTCTCTCGACGATCCTGTTGGTGGTCGGTCTCACCGGAGTTGCGTTCGCCGACAACGGTGACGCGAACGGTTCCAAGACCGGGGTCTCCAAAGACCAAGTCACGGCGATTACCCCGGCCGGCATGACACAGCCGGACACGATCGAGACGCTTCGTACCACCCAGGCCAAGGACCACCTCGCCATCAACTACACGTGGCTGATGGTCGGGGGCATCCTCGTCCTCTTCATGCAGGCGGGTTTCGCGTTGGTCGAGACCGGGTTCACCCGAGCGAAGAACGCCGCGCACACGATGATGATGAACCTGGTCATCTTCGCCCTCGGCGTCGTCGGCTGGTTCGTATGCGGGTACGCGTTGATGTTCGGCTCGGTCGAGGTTCCGGGATTAGGAATCACGAAACTCGGAAATGCAACGCAGATCGGTGACTGGAATGTGATCTCGCACTCCGGGTTCTTCCTCACCGGCCACGCCTACGACGTGGGGATCCTCGCGTTCTTCTTCTTCCAACTCGTCTTCATGGACGCGACCGCGACCATCCCGACCGGGGCGATGGCCGAACGATTCAAGTTCTCGGGGTTCATCTGGTGGGGGCTGTTCGCCTCGATGATCCTGTACCCGGTCTACGGCAACTGGGTGTGGGGTGGCGGGTTCCTCTCGCAACTCGGCGCCATGGGCCCGGAGTGGGGCCACGGTTCGCTCGACTTCGCCGGCTCCGGCGTGGTGCATGCAATGGGTGGAGTTGCGGCGTTCTGGGGGGCCAAGATCCTCGGTGCGCGCATTGGCAAGTTCGACAAAGACGGTAAGCCCCGCGCGATCCCGGGTCACCACCTGCCGATGGCATTCCTCGGGACATTCGTGCTGCTCGTCGGCTGGATGGGCTTCAACGGCGCATCAACGTTCGCGGCCACCGATTTCCGCTTCACCGTCGTCATCGTCAATACGATCCTCGCATCGGCGTTCGGATGCCTCACGACGATGACTGTGATGTGGAAGAAGTACGGCAAGCCCGACCCGTCGATGTCGTGTAACGGCTTGCTCGCGGGTCTGGTGGCGATCACCGCACCGTGCGCGTTCGTGGCCCCGTGGGCGGCCGCAGTGATCGGCATCGTCGCCGGCGTGCTCGTGGTCGTGGCCGTGGTGTTCGTGGAGCACAAGGCCAAGGTGGATGATCCGGTGGGTGCGGTTGCTGTCCATGGCGCGAACGGACTCTGGGGTCTGATTGCGCTCGGGCTGTTTGCCGATGGCACCTACGGTGACGGACTCAACGGCGTCGCCGGCCCGGTCAAGGGCTTGTTCTATGGAGACGCGGGCCAGTTATGGGCACAGCTTGCGTCGGTGGTGGTGGTCATCACATGGTGTTCCGTCGCCTGCATCATCTTCTTCTCGATCTTGAAGAAGTTCGGTGCACTGCGCTCGACCGAAGCTGCAGAGATCGCCGGTCTCGACATGCCGGAGATGGGTGCCTTTGCATACCCGGACTTCCTGGAAGCCCAGGGTTCGGTGTTTACGGCTGAAGAACTGGCAACTGCTGTCGCTGTCGATCTGATCCCGGCCACCCCGCGTAGTCTGCGGGAAGAAGTGGGAGCATCATGAAGCGAGTCGAAGGCATCATCCGTCCCGAGCGACTCGGCCAAGTTGCCTCCACGCTCGAATCCTCCGGATTCTCGGGGTTCACGATGAGCGATGTGCGGGGTCACGGTCAGCTCAGCCGGATGGGCGAGTACCGGGGCAACACCTACGAGATGTTGGTCAACCACAAGTTGTTGATCATCGTCTTCGTCGAGGACGACGAAGTTGAGGCGGCCGTTCGCGCCATCGTCGGTGGCGCGTCAACCGGCCAGGTCGGCGACGGCCTCGTCGCGGTGAGCGATGTGGTGCAGATGTATCGAGTCTCGGAGGTCACGACACCGGCGTCGTAGCGCATCCGAGGAGTCACACACGAGGGGCCGCCATCATGGCGGCCCCTCGTCGCGTCTTGGCTCGATCTCAGTTCTTGTTGGTACGCGGTCGGTTGTCGGCTGCTTGGATGCCTTGGATGACTGCATCGCCGATCGGGAGTGGTTCGCAGCCGTGATCCTTCTCGCAGACGAAGTCGAACTTGCTCTTCGCGAGCGCGTGGCAACTGGCACAGTTCCCGCCGAACCGGTTCACCACCTTCTCCGCGCCGCGCACCTCGATCTTGGTTCCGGTGGCGTCAGTGGTGAGGAAGAAGAACTCCCAGTCCTTGGTCTTCGGGTTGAAGCCTGGGTGTCGCTTGATCATCGCTTCTTGGGGCACGAGCTGGAGGATGGTCCCCACGGGATACTCGCCGCCTTTGTTCGCGGTGGCCATGGCGACGGCCTCCTCGAGGTGGCCCAGCTTGTTGTCGACGAAGAAGCCGCGCACCGCCGTCATGTCCTGCAGATTGGTGAAGTCGGTTGCCTGCATCACGAAGTCTTCCGGAGGCTTCGGCGTGGCTGCCGCTTTCGTCGTGGCTCTCGTGCTGTCCGATCCACAACCCCCGATGAAGACGAAAATCGCAAGTGTGAGCGCGCCGAGTGCATACCAGGGGGAACGGGGAGACGCGCGCATCGGAAACTCCTGTCGTGGTCGCGTGCAGGTACGCGCCGCCCGGGAGCGTAGTGGGGGTGCGCGCGTTCTAGCCCTCGCGTCATGGGCCGAAACATCACGGAACTCCGCGGCCTCGAGCCGTCCGTCAACCGCCGAAGTCGTCGCCGCCACTACGCCGCCCGGAGGTGCGGGCGCGATTGGGACTGCCGCCGTTCGAAAGCGCGGCGACTGCCGGCTGAGGCTCGATCCACCGAACGCAGCGCTTGTCGGATTGTGCGCTGCTCGCGCCACTTACTCGACAAACGGAGCGGAGGTTAGGGCGACGTTGGGGACGACTCCTTGGTGATGAGTTCCGCCAACTCGGCGTCGAGATCGGGGTGACCTTCGATGTGGAAACGAGGAAGGATCCGGTCGAGCCAACCCGGCAACCACCAGTTGCGATCGCCGAGGAGTTCCATCGTCGCGGGCACGAGGATGAGCCGCACAATCGTTGCGTCGACGAACACGGCGACGGCCATGCCGATGCCAAACATCTTGAGCGCGCGATCCGGCCCGAGGGCGAACGCACCGAACACGCACACCATGATCGCAGCGGCCGCGGTAATCACGCGCGCCGTTGCCGCTAGGCCATCGGCGACGGCAGTCGCGTTGTTACCGGTGCGGTCGTACTCCTCTTTGATCCGCGAGAGGAGGAAAACCTCGTAATCCATCGAGAGTCCGAAGACGACGGCAAAGAGCATGAGCGGTCCCCACGCTTCGATGGGCCCGTTCTTGCCGACCCCGATCACGCTCGCGCCCCAACCCCACTGGAAGATCGCGACCATCACACCGTACGCGGCACCGACCGACAACAGGTTCATGATGACTGCCTTGAGCGGTACCAGCAGACTGCGGAACACCACCATCAGCAACAGGAACGACATCAGTAAGACGAGCCCGACGACCACGGGCAGCATGCGCGTCGTGTACGCCGCGAAGTCGGCGACGATGCCGGAGAACCCGCCGACCGCAACATTGACGTCCGTGCCCTTCAGCGCGTTCGGGATCACCGTGGTGCGCAAGCGGTCGACCAGATCGTCGGTCCGCACGTCTTGCGGCGAGGTTGTCGGGATCACTTGCATGATCGCGGCGGTGCGCGCGGCGTTGGGAATGGGCGCAGTGGCGAAGGCGACGCCGGGAACGCGACGCAGTTGCTGCGAGAGCTCGTCGAGCGTTCCGAGGTCCGATTGGCCTCCGGGGGTCTCGGCCGCGAGGAGCAACGGTCCGTTGAAACCGGGCCCGAAACCTTTGGCGAGCAGGTCGTACGCCTTACGAGTGGTGGCGGAGGTAGGCGCGTTGCCGTCGTCGCCGAAGCCGAGACGCATGGACACGATCGGTGAGGCCACCAGGAGCAGTATCGCCAGCGTGCCTACGAAGGCAGGCCAGGGGCGACGCTGAATCGCCTGCGCCCAACGGTTCCAGAACGGCGGTCGGTCCGTCGCGCGTTGGCGGTGGGGGAGCCCGAACCGGTCGATGTTGCGGCCGACGAATCCGAGGAGTGCGGGGAGGAGCGTCACTGATCCCAACATGGTCAGCAGTACCCCGATGGTCGTACCGACCGCGACACCACGGAACGTCTCGGTGTTGAGAATCAAGAGCCCGAGGAGCGCGATCACCACCGTGGATCCCGCGAACAAAACGGCGCGACCTGCGGTGTCGAGCGCGGTGACGACTGCGGTCTCCGGGTCGCGACCGGTGGCCAAGACCTCTCGATAGCGGGTGACGATGAACAGCGCGTAGTCGATCCCCACACCGATGGAGATCATCAGCACCGCCTGCGTGGTGAAGTCCGGCATGTTGAAGACGTTCGCGACCAACTTGACGATCGCGACACCACAGCCGATGCCGGCCAACGCGGTCGCGATCGGCAAACCCGCGGCGAGGAGCGACCCGAACGCGACCAGCAGGATGATCGTGGCGAGGATGAGACCGATGACCTCGCTCCCGAATGCTTCCTCCTTGAAGATCTCGTTGCCGAGCTCGATCTGGAGCCCGGACACCTTCACCTCGTCGCGTAGGTCGCGGATGGTGGTGGCTGCTGCCTGATACGCCGCCGTGTTCCGATCGGTGAAATCGAGCTCGGCGTACGCGACCGTGCGGTCGCGCGAAATGAGACGAGCCTCGTCGTACGGGCTCACGATCTGCGTGCCCGGCACGTGCTTCGTGATCTTCCCGAAGAGCGTCTCCATTGTGGTTTGCACCTGAGGTTGTGTGATCCCCGTCGCATCCGTGAAGACGATCCGGGCCTGGACTCCGGCGCGCTGTTCGAACCCTTGATCCTTCAGGATCTTGAACGCACGCGCACTCTCCGAGCCGGGCAGACCGAACTGCACCTTGAACACGCCGCCATTGCTCGATGCGGCCACCGAGAGCCCGACGAGCAGGACGATCCACGCGGCGAGAACGCTGCGACGGCGGTGATAGCAGGCGCGCGCGAGTTTCTGCATCAAAGAACTCCTGAACCATCGGAAAACGCGCAGGCTACGAGGACGATCCCGCGCACGCACCGTGTCACTCGTCACGCTGACTTCCTCTTCGCCAAGGTCATCGAGATCGAACTCGGGATCAGGGAGATGAGGCTCCGACGAAGGTGAGACCACGAACTCCTGGTGGGTCGCTTAGTAATTGCGGGCGAGCGCGAGGCGTGCCGCGTGGAGGCCGCACATGCCGTGGACTCCGCCGCCCGGTGGCGTGGAGGCCGAACACAGGTACAGGCCGGGGATGGGTGTGGCCCAGGGGTGGGTTGACGCGACTGGTCGAGTGAACAGTTGGCGGAGGTCGGCTGCGCCACCGTTGATGTCGCCCCCCACATAGTTGGCGTTGTGGGTTTCCATCGCGGCGGTAGTCATCGTGTGTCGGTCAGAAACGACATCGCGAAAGCCCGGGGCGAAGCGTTCGATCTGCCGTTCGATCACGTCGGTCTGGTCGAGTGTGGAACCGTTCGGCACGTGGCAGTAGGCCCACGCCACGTGCGCGCCGGCGGGGGCGCGGCTCCGGTCCATCACGCTCGGTTGGACGACGATGACATACGGGCGATCCGGATGCCCGCCGGCGGCGACTTCGGCCTCGGCGGTGGTGATCTCCTCCAGCCGGCCGCCGAGGTGAACGGTGCCGGAGTTCCGCACGTCGGCGTTGGTCCAGGGGATTGGGCCACTGAGCGCCCAGTCGACCTTGAAGACGCCCGGACCGTAACGGAACTTCGCGAGCCCCCGGCGATAGCGGCCGGTGAAGCCGTCGCCCGTGATCTGTAGCGCTTGGCGGGGGGTGACGTCGAGCAATGTGGCGCGCGCCGGTGGGAGCTGACGAAGGTCCGTGACCTCGTGGTCGGTCACGATCTCGCCGCCAAGACTCAGGAAGATCGCGCCGAGCGCGTCGGCGAGTTGCTGGCTGCCACCGCGCGCCACGGGCCATCCACTCGCGTGCGCAAGGAGGCCGAGAAACAATCCGTACCCGGCGGTGCCCGTATTCGTGAGCGGCTGAATCGCGTGGGCGGCGAGACCCGCGAGCAGCGCGCGAGGTTCGTCACCGTCGAACTGGGATCGTGCCAGCGCGTGGGCACTGCGAATGGCGCGCCGTCCGAACGCCGCGGCCGCGATCGGTGCGTGTGGAACTTGGAGTGGAGCGAGGAAGGTTTCGACGAGCGGGCTCGCATGCTCGACGAGGGGAGTCATGAGCCGTTTGTATCGGCGAGCGTCCTTCGGTGTGAAGTCTTGGGTGGTGTCGACGACGCCTCGGTGCAGGACCGCAGCGCGTCCGTGGTCGAGCGGGTGGGCGAGCGGGAACTCCGGATGACACCACTCGACGCCGTGCTCCGCGAGCGGAAGGTCGGCGAACGCCGGGGAGGCCACGCCGAGGGCCTGGACGGTGGAGCAGATGTCGTGGGTGAATCCCGGCCGGGTGAGTTGCGCGGATCGCATCCCGCCGCCGATCGTGGATCCCGCCTCGAGCAGGAGCACCTTCCAGCCCGCGCGGGCGAGCGTGATGGCAGCGACGAGTCCGTTCGGACCGGCGCCGACCACAACGCCGTCGTACTGGCTCATCGGCTGTGGGTGCGGGTTGGCTTCGGCTCGGGGATCATCACGGTTGCATTCTGGCCCGTCGTAGTCTCGCGGTCATGGTGATCAGGGTCGTGGTGGCCGAGGACAACTATCTCGTGCGAGAGGCCGTCGTCCGACTGCTGGAGGCTCAGCCTCAGATCGAGGTCGTCGGCGCGTTCGAGGACTACGACGCATTGTTGGCCGGGGTCGAGTCCGAGCACCCCGATGTGGTGGTCACGGATATTCGCATGCCGCCAACCGGCACCGACGAGGGTGTCCGGGCCGCCAACCGGCTGCGGGACGAGTATCCCGAGATCGGTGTGGTGGTGCTGAGCCAGTACGTGGAACCCGGGTATGCGCTCGCGCTGCTCGAGGCGGGGTCGGATCGGCGCGCCTACTTGTTGAAGGAGCGGGTCGGGGACATCGAGGTGTTGATGCATGCGATCGAGGCGGTGGCCAACGGCGGTTCGGTGATCGACCCCAGAGTTGTCGACGCATTGGTGTCGGCGCGTGCCCGCCACCAGTCGCCGCTCGATTTTCTGACCCCGCGCGAAAGCGATGTGCTCGGCGAGATGGCCCTCGGTCGCAACAACTCCGGGATCGCGGTTGCGCTCGGCCTTTCGGAGCGGGCGGTCGAGAAGCACATCAACGCCCTCTTTTCGAAACTGGGAGTCTCGGAAGAGCCCGACGTCCACCGCCGGGTCAAGGCGGTCCTGTTGCACCTCTCGGAGCGGTCGTGACCTCACCGTCGGTACCCGAGGGGATGCTGGCACCCCCTCGGAGCAACCGGCCCCCAGGGTTCCCGCCGTGAGCGAAGGGCGCGAGGATGGTGGGGTGTCCGCAGTCCCCGTACTCATCGTCGACGACCAGGTCCCGTTCCGTCGAGCCGCGCGCATGGTCGTCACGGCCACACCGGGATTCGAGGTCGTGGGCGAGGCGATCACCGGCGAAGAAGCCGTCGAGCAGTTCGAGGCGCTCGCGCCCGGCCTGGTGCTCATGGATATCAACCTTCCGGGAATCAGCGGTATCGAGGCAACGCGCCAGATCACCGAGGCGCACCCCGGCGCCATCGTGCTGTTGCTCTCCACGTATCGGGCCGACGACCTCCCCGCCTCGGCGGGATCCTGTGGCGCGGCCGGGTACGTGAACAAGGAACAGTTCGAGCCGGCAACTGTCGTCGATCTCTGGGCCAACCGCTCACTCGACTGACCCGCTCGACGGATTCGGCGCATCACCCGTTGAGTGGAACGCGGCCGACGATGCTCGTACCCCGACCGAGGGCCGAGTCGACCCGCACCGACCCGCCGAATGCCCCGACCCGGTCGGCCATGTTCACGAATCCGTGACCGGATGCCGCGCCGCTTGCGGGGTCGAACCCGGCGCCGCTATCGGTGACGTCGAACAGCAAGGCACCCTGGTCCTCGCGAAGTCGGATTGTGATCGTCGCGCCAACTCCTGCATGCTTGCCTGCGTTCTGGAGGGCCTCGAGGCAGCAGAAGTAGATGGCCGCCTCCACCTGCTGGGGGTAGCGGCCGATGCCTTCGGCGTCCACCTCGGTGGGGAGTGTGGCGCGGTTGGCTGCGGCGCGCAGGGCGTCGGGCAGACCGCGGTCCATGAGCAACGGCGGGTAGATGCCGTGCGCGAGGTTGCGCAGTTCCTGCACGGCGTCCTGGAGGTCGGACGCGATTTGGTCGAGCATTTCCTTGGTGGCGTCGGGATCCGAGTCGGCGAGTTGGCGGGCGAGCCGCGTACTGACGGCTAGGGCGACGAGGTGCTGTTGCGCTCCGTCGTGCAGATCACGTTCGATGCGTCGCCGTTCGTGGTCGGTGGCGGCAACGATGCGGGCCCGGGAGCGCCGTAACTCGTCGGCTTGGCGCCGCACTTCGTCGAGCGAATCCTGGAGCGCGGAGTCGAGCTTGAGATTGTGCAGCGCGAGACCGACCTGGCGGGCCAACTCGGTGAGGGCTTGGTCGTCCGCTTCCTGGAACGCGGTGTCGCCGTGGGCCCGCCGGACCACGATGACTCCGAGCAGCTCGCCCGCGTTGGTGATCGGTGCGACCCGGATGGGCGGTTCATCGCCGGGTTCGCTGGCACCGAGAAATGACGGGAGCCATACGCGGATCCACGCCGGACCCGATACCCCGGCACGCGCGAGCACGGTCTCCTCTTCGTTCGCGATGTCGACCGTGGCCCGACCGCGATCGGGGACCGCAACCGCACGCTCGAGCTGGCCGCCGCTACGGGTCCATACCTCAGCGAGCTCGAGATCCATGGTCTTCTTCAGCGATTCCGCGAGCTGCAGGAGCAACTCGTCGAGGGGAAGGGCGCGCGTGAGGCGGCTGCCGAAGGTGCGGATGACCTCGTCGGGCGCGTGCTGCTCGCCGTACACGCGGCGGTTGGCGTAACTCTGGAGCCGTTCGCGTGCCGGTACCCAGAGGAGCGCGGCCGTCGTGGCACCCGCGATCGAAAGCCCGAGGACGCTGCGCTCGCCCGCGTCGAGTGACCGGCCGAACGCAACGAGCACCGCCAGCGAAACTGCGCCGATCAATGCGGCGAGCCCACCGAACGTGATCGTGAGCACGAGGAGGTGGTCGATTCGAACCGCAACCGCGCGGTTGGCGCCCAGGGTCAATGAGAAGGGGACCAGGCTGGTCGAGATCACGGCGATTGCGAGCAGCGACGATGGCCAATGGACGAGCGCGCTGAACACGATCGCACCAGTCGTGATGCCCGCGGCGCTGATCACGCCCCAGGCCGGCCACTGCAACCGCGCCCGCGCGGCCTGCGTGCGAGCCCGCTGGCATCGGCCCACGTAACCGACCACTCCGATCAAGAGGGCGGCACCCGAAAGCGTCAGGATTCCGGCGAGTGGGAGTGCGGGCCGATCGATGAAGAGCCACGTCGCAAGTCCGATCGCGGCCGCATCGACCGCCATGACCCATGCTCGTCGTGTCCGACTGTCGAGGCGCCCATGCGGGAGACCGAGCAGGAGGTGGAGGCCAAGGGGCGGGAGCGCCGCAATCCCTACGACGCGTGCGAGTGCGACCAGGTCGTAATACGGATGGTTCGCGAGTTCGGCGGACCCGAGCATCGCGAGCGCGATGGCGCTGCCGATGAGGGTCATCAGCGCGGCCAATGGCTCGTTGGGTCGTTCGAGGCTGGTCACGAACGCGCCCACGCACCACGTGAGCGAGACCGCGAGCAGCACGAAGCGCCCCGGGCCGAGTCGGGTGGCGTCGGCGGCGACCGCAGCGACGATCGCTCCGGAGGCGGCGACGAGCGCGCCCAGACGCGCGGGGAGCGCGACACCGGCCGACCGTGGCGCGTCGGAGGGGCCGTCGCGGAGACTCGTGATCTCGAGTGGGGCGTCGATTCGGGTCATGGTTGCTCCCAACGCAGGGTCGTACTCAGGGACGACGGCATCACTCGCTCCTCAGTGCAACGGCAGGTCGAATTCGGCTCACCGCGCGCGCCGGCAGGTAGGCGATCAACAGGACCGCGAGGATCGTGAGGGGGACGAGAATGGCGAGGGCCAAGCCGGGGAGGGCAGCGTCGGTCGCGACGCCGATCTGGCCCGCGATCGCGGCCCACGCGAACCGGCCGACGACCACGCCGAGGGGGATGCCGAGGACGAGGCCGATGACGGCCAACGTCGTGGCCTGGATCGCGACGGTCGCTCGGATCTGGCGCGTGCGCAAGCCCATGGCCTCGAGCAGCGCGAAGTCGCGCCGCCGCCGCCGAGTGTTGGTGACGATCGCGTGGCCGACGGCGATGAGGGCGAGGATCGCTAGAAAGCCCGCGAGGATCCACGGCAGTCGGTTGAGTTGCGTGAGGCGATCGACCTCGGCAGGACGGACGGGCTGTTTGGGCCACTGTCCGGAGATCTCCTTGATGCGATGGCGCGCTTGCTGGGTGTTGGTGCCGGGCCGCCAGCGCACCACGAGATGGTTGTTCGAATTGTCGGTGTCGGTCGCGACGTGGGCCAACCCGTCGGGCAGCATCGCGGCGCCGTCGGCGAGGAGGGATGAGTCGTCGACTGACGGGAACAGTGCGGTCCCGACGACTCGCGCGGTTGTCGTACCGCGGTTGCCGGTGACGCTGACGCGATCTCCGAGCTCGGCGCCGATGCGATCGAGCGTCAGTTCCCCGAGTGCAATCTCACGAGCGGTGCCAGGCTCGCGGCCGCGCACAATGCTCAACGGGATGGCACCGCGCATGTGGCGCATGCCGACCGCGGTGAGGGGCCGACCGTCAACCGTCAGGGTGTTGGAACACAAGTTGGCAATCGCGGCGACGGCGGGGTCACGCTCGAGGGTGCTGCGGCGCGGTCCGCACGTCCCTCCTGATCCGGTCTCGCCGCCGTCGCCCACCACGACGGCATCGAAGGTCCACCCAAACCGTGTGGGCTCCGCCGCGAGGCGGTCGAGGCTCGCCCCGACGACCAGGGCGGCGACGACTCCCAGCACACCGACGACCGCGCCGAACAGCGCGGGCCGGACCGGCACGGCCGTGCGGCCCCGCCCCCGCTCCGTCGCCATGCGCACCCCGACCACTGCAGGTACCGGCGCCCCGACGCGGGCTACCGCCCGGGCGACGCGCGAGGTGTGGATGGCAACCCCTTGGCGGGATGGGTCCCAACTCGACCGCCGAGAAACGCGCCACGCACCCGCGAGCGCGATCGCGCCGCTCACGATGAGCAGCGCGGCTCCGCCGATTCCGAGGACCAACCCGTCCACGGCGAGTCCGGGCGCCGGCTCGACCCGGCGGCCGAGCCCGATGGGCATGAACCAGGAGGCCGCCGCGGCCACGATCACGGCCAGTACCGCACCGCCCGCGATTCCGGGCACGCCCGGGAACGCCGTCGCGAGCACGCGTTGCGCGCCGGTCATGCCGAGACCCCGCCACACCGATTGATCGGGAAGACTCGCGGCGTTGGCGCGGGCGCTCAGCACGGAGAATGCGGCCAGCAGGCCGAGCGCCCCGATAGCGCCGAACACGATGAGTCCACCCGCCAGCACCCCGAGTGATTGGTTGACCGCTTCGTCCGTGCTGGCGGTATCGAAGTCGAGGGATCGACGACCGGCGATGGCGCGGACACGACGCGCGAAGTCTCGGTTCGACGCGCCGGGCGCCAGGCGGACGCGGACGATGCCACCGAAGTTGCCGATCTGACCGCGGTAGGCCTGGTAGACGGACCGCGGGGCGAAGACGATGCCGGAGCGCTCACCGATCGGCGTCAGGTCGAGCGTCCGTTGATCGATACCGACGACGTGGAACCGCAACCGCGGGCCGCTCGGCTTCGGGAACACGTTCGTCGACGGGTCACGCATGAGCGCAGTCTCTTCGGGGGTAAAGGTGCGCACGGTCAAGTCGTCGCCGATGCCGAGGTGGTGTATGCGCGCGCTGCTCTGGCTGAGCACAATCTCGTGAATCCCGCGCGCCGGTCGGCCGGCGATGAGGCGGGCGCGATCGATATCGCGGCCGAACCGCCGGTCGACCGGGACGGCAATCGGCAAGTTCCCCAACCTGGAGACGCCAGCCAAAGCCGTGACCTGCGCCCACGACTCGACGCCGGGCAGGTCCCCGATCCGGGCCGCGAACCGCGGGCTGACGGGGAAGATATTGATGGTGAGGTCACCCGACTTTGTTGCTGCGCGCAACCGGTCGAACGCGCTGCGGGTACGCCGCGCCCCGGCGAACGACGCGAGCACCACACCGCCGGCGAGCCCGATGACGAGGCCCATCACGAGGATGCTGCGCCACCGATGGCGGAGGTTTGCGCGTGTGGCAAAGAGGACCCCGCCCATCACTCGCTCCTCAGCGCAATGGCGGGCCGCAACCGAGCCGCGATGCGGCCGGGGATGAACGCAACCAGGTTGGCCAGGAACAGCAGCGCGGGGATGCCGATCGCCAGGACCAGCCAGGGGACGACCGGGACGATCACCGCGCCGAGGTCGGTCGCGAGCGTGCTCCACGCCCAGCGGCCCGCGACGATACCCAACGGGATTCCGAACAGCAGTGCAATCGCGACCACGGTCGACGCGTGCCAGGCGACCGTGGAGCTCACCTGTCGACGGGTGAAGCCGAGGGTCTTCAGCAACGCGAGTTCGCGGCGCCGCCGTCGCACCGAGCTGACGAGCCCATGAGCCAGCGTCATCGTCGCGAGGAGTGCAAGCACGATGGAGAGCACGATCGGCGTCGACCGCACGTCCTTGTACGCGACGACGTCCGACGGCTGCTGACCCTGTGCGACCACGTACTGGTCCGCGGAAATGCCTCTCCCTACCGCGCGAAGAATGGCGCGTTGCCGGTTGGTGCTGGTACCGGCGCGGAACTCGACGAGAACATCGCGGCGGCCGAAGTCGGGTCCGAGGCGGGCCAACGCAGACTGGGTGACCAACGCGCCCTCGCCTGGGGACGTCTTGTCCGCTCCGGGGTAGGTGCCGAGGCCGGGGAGTACGACCCGGCCGACGACGGTCATGGACCGTGAGCGACCCTGCTGGTCGCGCACGGTCACGCGGTCGCCGATGCCCACGCCGAGGTTGCGTTGGGTGCGGGCACCGAGCGCAACCTCGTGTTCGGTGCGCGGCGCGCGCCCATCCGGGATCACCGGACCCGGCGGCGGCTGGCGCGGGTCGGTTCCCACGGTGGGAATCTGGCGACCGTTGATCTCGGCCGCGCTCAGCGTGAGCGTCGAGGAGTGCACGATCTCGGGGACGTTGGCGATCCGCGCTGCGACCATGTGCCTTCGCTCTGCGACATCGCGAGGGGTGTCCCCTTCACTAAAGCCCACGCGCAACGCGGCGTCCCAGTTCCAGCCGTAGAGGCTGGGCGTGTCCACCAGGTGGTTCAGACTCGCGGCCACCACGACCGTGCCGGTTACCGCCGCGATGGTGATGAGGGCGCTCGCGATCGTGGTGCGGACGGGTACGGCGGTTCGGCCCGCGCCGGGCTCGAGGGCCATGCGCACGCCGGTGGCCACCACCGGTGGGGCACCTGTGGTGCCAAGGAAACCCGAGATCCGCGACGGCCGTGAGGCCGGGGCGGTGTCGGACGCGGCGCGGCTGGTCCGCCACGCCGGGATGGCCTCGATCAGCAGGATAAGCACGAGCAGGGCGAAGGCCCCGAGCAGCAGGGTGGGCGCGTCGAACGCGAGACCGGGATTCGGTTCCGCCACGCGTGCGACCCCGATCGGGGTGAGGGGAGAGAGCGCGAACGCGCCGAGCACTGCGATCACGGCCGCGACGACTGCGGCGGGCAGCGTGCGGCCCATCGCGAGCAGGAACAGCTGACGCCGGGTGGCACCGACAGCGCGCAGTGCCCCGTGGTCGATGGCGTCGAGCGTGGTCTGGCGGGCGAGCGTCTGCGCGATCACGAGCAGACCGGTGAGGCCGACGACGATCGCGAACGCGACGAGCGCGCCGGACTGCGGGCGGACCGCGCGTTCCACCTTGGCGCGGGTGTTCGCGATGGTCTGGAACGCGATGGCCTCGTCGGGGACGAGGCGCTCAACGCGTCGCTGAAACTGGGCGGGGTCGGTTCCCGACCGGAGCCGGACGACCTCGCCCCAGTACTGGACGAGCGCGTCCGGGTGCGCGCGCAGGAATGCGGGCCCCAGGAACGCGCCGGGGAAGTCGAAACCCTGATCGACGACGACCTCGTTCTGGTCCACGCTGATGCCGACCACTCGCAGCTTGAGATCGAGGAACTCGTCGCCGAGTTGGTGGCGGAGTTGGCGGCGCCGGATCTCACGGAGAACGGCCGCGGTCAGCGGTTGTTCCTGTGAGGTCTTGTTCGTTGCACTGACGACATGCCACGTGTCGCCGATTCCGAGCCCGTAGCGCCTCGTAAACGCGCGGTTGACGACAATCTCCTCGGGTCGGCGAGGGTCGGGGAGTCGGCCGTCGAGGAACTTCACGCGAGCGAGCTGATAGAGCGCCCGTCCATCGCTGGCGAACACGGTGGCGCCGAATGCGTCCGCGATGTTGGTGGTCGTCGGGTCCAGAAGTGCGAGCCCGTTCACTCGACCCGCGTCCAGTACACCGGGCAGCTTGGCAATGTCGGCACTCCGCAGCTTGCTGTTCGAGCCTTGGTCCGGGTTCACGAGGATGTCCGAGGCGTTCGTGGCGGTTCGGAACCGGTCGAACGCGGTCGCGGTCCGGCGCGCGCCGGCCACGGCCGCGATCGTGATCGCGCCCGCGATGCCCGCGACGAGCGCAAGCGCAAGCGCGGACTTCCAGCGCGTCCGGAACTCGGCGCGCAGCCGGTAGAAAACTGCCCCCATGGATCTTCGCGTCAGACGGTGGCGGTACCCGCGCCGGCACCGGCGCGGATCTGCTCGGTCTCGATCCGACCGTCGCGCATGTGCACGATGCGGTCCCCGGCGTCGGCCACTTCCTGGTCGTGCGTGACGAGCAGGATGGTCTGACCGCTCCCGTGGAGCCGCTTGAACAGTTCGAGCACTTCGTGGCCGCCCTCGGAGTCGAGCGCGCCGGTCGGCTCGTCCGCGAGCAGCAGCGTCGGCTCGTTGGCCAGGGCGCGGGCGATCGCCAGCCGTTGACGCTGACCACCCGAGAGCACACCCGGCGCTTCCTTTGCCTTGTCGGCGAGCCCGAGGAGGTCCAGCAGGTCGCGAGCGCGGGTCTCGGCGCGCTTGCGCGGCGCGCCGGCGATGACCGCGGGCAGCGTCACATTTTCGAGCGCGGTCATGCCTTCGAGCAGGTTGAAGAACTGGAACACGATGCCCACGTGGGTTCGGCGCATGATCGCGAGCTCGTCCTCGCTCTTGCCCACGAGCGATTCACCGGCGACGAGCAACTCGCCGTCGGTGGGAGAATCGAGCCCGGCGACCAGATTCAACAGCGTCGACTTCCCGCAGCCGGACGGCCCCATCACCGACACGAACTCGCCCGGTTGCATCTCGAAGTCGACGCCGCGGAGCGCGCGGACGGGTGCGCCTTCGGATTCGAAGTTCTTCCGCAGGCCACGGGTCACAATCACTGCCTCGCTCATGACTTGTCCTTTTGCTCCTGCGGAGCGGGCCGGACGGGCCCCGCTGCGCTGATCGATCGGCTGTGGGGATGCGTTGGTCTCGCTTCGCTCATGATGATTCTCCTTCGGGTTCGGTTCGTACGGTTCCTTCGATTCGGTGCGCACGTACCGGGGTCTGACGGCCCTTCACCAGTTGCTCGCCGAGGTCGTCGTGGGCCGGGACCTCGTCCAGTGCGGTGAGCGTGGACTCGGCCAACACCACACACCCGGCCGGACGGGCGAGGTCTTGGAGGCGCTGGGCCAAGTTCACGGTGTCGCCGACGAGGGTGTACTCGAGGCGCTCCTCGGAGCCGAGCATGGCGGCGGCCACCAAGCCGGTGGAGAGGCCGATGCCGAGCCCGAAGGGTGAGAGGCCTCGTGTCGCCCAGTCGGCATCGAGCTCCACTTGCGCGCGCAGCATGGCGAGCGCGGCGTCGAGCGCGTGCTGCGCGTGATGGGCGTGGGGGAGCGGCGCGCCGAAGCACGCCATCACTGCGTCGCCCACGAACTGCATCACGGTGCCGTCGCGGTCGAGGATCGCGCCGTTCATCGCGGCGCGATGCTCGTTCAGCTGACTCGCGAGCGCGCTCGGATCAGACTGCTCGGCGATCGCGGAATAGCCGCGGATGTCGGACATGAGGACCGTCACCATCAACTCTTCGGTCTCGCCGATTCGGCTGCCGCTGGCTCGAACCTTCTCCGCGATGCCGGTCGGGAGGAGCCGGCTCAATGTCTCGCCCTGATCCTCTCGGTCCACGATCGCCTGGTGGAGGAGCCGGATCCGGCGCAACGCGCCGGATCCCCCTGTCCGGGCCTCCTCGGAGAGCGTCAGGAAGAGTTCCTCGACGGCCGTCGCGATCGCGGCCGGCGTGGTGTGTTGCATCGCCGCGATCGCCTTGATCGGCCGACCCTCGCCCACGAGCTGCAGCAGCTGGTCCTGGTCCGGCGTCAGACCACCGGCGCGCGCCACCGGCGACACGATCGCCTCGACGATCGTGGGGTCGAGCACCGATCCGCCGGACGCGACCTCCCGCACGGTGCGCGCGAGTTGGTCACCTTCGGCGATCCGATCCTTAAGGAGGTACGCGTAGCCCGCGGCGCCGTCGGACAGGAGTGCGATCGCGTATTCGGGGTCGTCGTACTGCGACAGTACGACGACGCCGGTACCGGGATGCCGACGGCGGATCTCCTTCGCGGCATCGATACCTTCCTGTTGGAAGTTCGGCGGCATCCGGATGTCGGTGACCACCACCTGCGGTGCGGTCTCGGTGGCCCCGTCGACCAGTTCGTCGTAGTCGCCGGCTACGCCGACGATCTCCAGATCGGACTCCATGTTCAGGAGCGCGCGGACCCCTTCCCTGACGATGATGTTGTCGTCGGCGAGGAAAACGGTGATCGGCACCCCTGCACTCTCTCGGTTCTGGCGTCCCTGGGCAAGGTGGCACGCGCCCGTTCTCATGGGGGGGCTATCACCCCCAAGGTTGCCCGGGTGGCCCCCTGGGCGTGGCGGCCATGGATCCGTAGGTTCGATGCGACCGGAAGAAGGAGTTTCGATATGAGGATCAGCGGTTCAGTCACCTCGGTGTCCTGGATCCCGTCGGAGGCAGTGACGGGCATGAACAAGGGGGCGTTTGAATCAGGATTTACCCACTACGACGACCCGCCTCCCGATCACATCGCGGATCTCCCGGCGCTGCGGGATGCCGACGGGTTCCGGTTCGCGAATCGTCTGGCCGCCTTCATCGAGGTGGCCGACGGTCAGATCGTCGACTTCGGATATGAGGGTGGCGGTTTGATGGGTGCCACGACGATCAACCTCGGTCCGAAGGCCGCGACGTTCGAGGCCGTGTCGCTCGACGACGTCCAGACCGATCCCGTGCGGATCGGGAACTCGGTTCGGTTCACCCAGACCACTGGCGGGCGTACTGCTCTGCCGGCACCTCGACACGTGAACCGTCCGCCGTTCGTGCAGTTCCGGGCGCCCACGGTGTGGACCACGTTGGCCCTCACCCTCCATGCCGACGGTTCGGTCGACCGAGAGGTGGTGGGCGCGAGCAAGTTCCCGCGCCATTGGATCTACGACGACGCGCTGGTACTCACCGAGAAGGTCGGCCTCGCCGATTTCAAGGAGTGGTATCGCACGTCGTTCGGCAAGCGCACACCGTGGGGCGACGAGGACTCGCCGGCGCTGGTGACCGCGGTGGAGACCGCGCTCGAACGTCAACTCTCGACCACGATCATGCGCGGCGGCGAGAAGCCCGAGGTCCGCACGGTGAAGGCGGGCAAGGAGTTGGTCCGCCAGGGTGAGCCCGGCCACGAGTTGTTCCTGGTGCTCGATGGTGTGCTCTCAGTCGAGCACGACGGCAATCCGCTCGCGGAACTGGGTCCCGGGGCGGTCCTCGGCGAGCGCGCGGCGCTCGAAGGCGGGACGCGCACCTCGACCCTACGTGCTGTGACGAAGTGCCGTGTTGCCGTCGTCCCGGCCGATCGCATCGAACAGGGCGCGCTCGAGGACCTGGCCACCGGCCACCAACGCGAGCTCCGAACGCCGGGCGAATAGCGAAATCGGCGGTGGCCTGAGATGAGCATGGCGTCAGCCGTTTGGATGAAGTTCCGCTGTGAGCTGCGGGCCCGCTGGGTCGCGTGGGTCGGACTGGGCCTCCTGATCGGCATCGTCGCGGGCGGCGTCATCGTCGCGGCTGCGGGTGCCCGCCGCACTGCGAGCGCGAACGAGCGGTTCCGTGACGAACTGCACAGCTACGACTTCGTGCTGCAGCCGAACTGCGACGAGGCCGCCAAGCGCCAGAACCCGCGCGACTGCGTGCGCACGGTCGCCACCCTGCCCGCGGTGGCCGATTCGGCGAGGATCGCCACCTTCGCTGCATTTGTTGCTACGGAACGCGGGCGTTCGGTGCAACCTGAGGCGACGGATCCGTGCTTCTCGGGGCCCGGGGAGGTGGTCGTGGCGGGTGACGCTGCCGGCCGGTTCGGAACGACACTCAACCGGATCCGAATCGTCGCAGGCCGCTCTGCCGACCCATCGCGCGTTGATGAGGTTGTGGTGACGGCCTCGATGGCCGACCGGCTCGGGATTTCGCCCGGGAGCCGGCTCCGGATCTCCATGTTCGATGGCGTCGACTGCCAGGAAAGTCCCAAGAAATGGCGAGCGCCGATCACCGTCCGGGTGGTCGGAGTCGGGATCGCTCCTGGTGAGGTGCCGCCGGCATCCGGGTTCTACTTCGCGTTCGTCCACGTGACACCGGCATTTGTCGCGCGTGAGGCGGAGACCGACCAAGGATCAGCACTTGCGGTTCGTCTGCGCGAACCCGCAACGAAGGCCGACCTGCGGACGCAGGCGCGGCGATTGGGAATCTCGTCGTTCGTGGCTATCGATCTCGATGATCTCTCCGAGGCGATCGATCGCGGCGTCCGTCCCCAGGCGGTGGCACTCGCGCTGTTCGCCGCGCTCGCCGCGCTCGCCGGTGCAGTCGTGCTCGGCCAGTTACTCGTGCGCCAGACGTACTTGGACTCGACCGACCACGCCGTCTTGAGCGCGTTGGGTATGGGTCGGAGTGCTCGGACCGCGCTGGGTGTGGTGCGAGCGGGATGCGTG
>JBKJIQ010000038.1:0-39763 GCA_046598395.1 Acidimicrobiia bacterium | reverse complement strand
AGAGTGGAGCGGGTGACCGGGATCGAACCGGCATGGCCAGCTTGGAAGGCTGGGGCTCTACCATTGAGCTACACCCGCGAGGCCAGCGAGGGTAGCAGCGCCCTTCGTGTTGGACTGTTTGACCCCGGAGCGGCCGGCCGCCTTGGAGGCTCGGGAAATGAACCGATACTCGGCACCGAGGCGGGTACAGACTCGGTTGATGACGATCGAACTCCGCGCCGCAACCCAGGCTGACAGTCTGCGGCTGCAAGAGATTGAAGTCTCGGCTGGCGAGCAGTTCCGCTCGGTCGGTTTGTCAGACGTCGCTGATCACGATCCGTTCACGGTCAAAGAACTCGGCGCGTATGCCGACGGTGGCCGCAGCTGGGCGGCGGTGGACGGTGGGCACATCGTTGGCTATGTGGTCATCGATCGTGTCGGAACTGCGGCGCACATTGAACAGGTGAGCGTGGTGCCCGAAGCGCAGGGGCGGGGGATCGGGCGGCTGCTCGTCGATCGCGTTCGCGAGTGGGCCGTGGAGAACGGATTGAGCGCGCTGACCCTCACGTCATTTCGTGAGGTTTTGTGGAACGCCCCGCTGTATGACCACCTTGGATTTCGAATCCTCGCCGATGCGGAGTTGACTCCCGAGTTGCGGGCGATTCGCCACGAAGAGGCGGACCACGGACTCGACCTCACGCAACGCGTGTGCATGCAACTCGATCTCTGACCACCGCCGGCCACGGCGGCACTCAGCCGGAAAGCACTCGGTCCACGAATGCTTGGTCTTGGTCGTAGAGCCAACATTCGGCCAGCATGCCGTCGAGGGTTCGGTACACGAGGAGACGGTCGAGCTCAACGGTGTTGCCGCCGACAGTCCAGCGCTCTCGCACCCACGCTGTGGCGTGCCGATCGCTCTCCATGATGTCGAGCACCACGATCGGCACTCGCTGGGTGGCTTCTTGCACCGCGAGGAGTGCCGTGATGGCGGCGTCCTTGCCGCGGTGATCGCCAGACAAGGGATTCGCGCCGCCGTAGTGCAACACGAGATCAGGGTGGTAGAGATCGAGGACGCGGCCGATGTCGCCAGCCAGCCACGCGTCGGTATACGTGCGCACGATGTCGCCACTTGTGGTCATGACTCGAGTTTTGCAGTGCTCACCTAACGTTGGCGGATGCAGTTCACGCAGGACTCGCACGCCGCCATCGCAAGCGGCGCGATCACGGTGACGTTCCGGCTGTGGAAACGGCCGCACGCCAAGGTCGGCGGGCAGTACACGGTGGGCGGGGTCGTGATCGAGGTCGACACAATCGAGATGCTGCCGTTCCATGCGATCACGAAGGCCGACGTGCGGCGGGCGGGCGCGAAAGACCGCGATGCACTGCGAGCGCGCGCCGCGCACGCCGGGCCGATCGACGACGACACGCTGTTGTACCGCATCGAGTTCCATGTGCAGGGCGCGAAACCCGAGCCGGACGCCGCACCCGTCGATGACGTACACGTTGCGACGGTGATCACCAAGCTCGACCGTATGGACGCGCGTTCCACAAACGGCCCCTGGACGCGTGAAGTCCTCCGACTGATCGGTGCGAACGAGGGGACGGTCTCCACCGAGCTCGCCGAGCGAGTTGGACGACCGCGCCTGGAGTTCAAGACCGACGTGCGCAAGCTCAAAGCCCTCGGTCTCACGGAGTCGCTTCTCGTGGGCTACGCACTCACCCCACTCGGCCGCCGGAGCGCAGAGACCTGAGCGAGCCGTCGGCCGCGGGCGGGTGCGCGTCAGGCGCGAGCTTCGAGTGCCGCGGCGACTCGGAGTGCGATGTGATCGGCCCAGGGGGCAGCAGCGATCTGTACCGAAAGCGGGAGCCCGTCGGACTCGCCGACTGGGATCACTACGGCGGGCGAACCGGTCAGGCTCACGGGCACCGTGAAGACGTAGTCGGCCCAATCCATTTCACGATGCGGTGGCGCCACGGTCATCGCCGCGGGCGAGATGAGCACGTCGACGTCGCGCCACATTCCGAGCGCGCGGGTGCGGTAGCGGTCCCAATCGGAGAGTTGGCGGTCGGCCTCGGCACCGTCGAGCGAACGGCGTTGCCAATATCGACCGGTGATCTCAAATGCTTGTCCGATGTGTTGCGGTTGTTCGCCAACCGCGATTGCGCCTCGGTCGACGAGCGTTGCGACCGCTTCGGTCACGGCAGTGCCGATGGCGTCGCTCGGGATCCACGAATCCTCGCCGACGTTCCACCCGATCCGGAGTTCGCGGAGATCAACATCGTCGGGATGGGCGAGATCCACGGGAGGTACGCCGGCATCGTGACCATCGGGTCCGGCGATCACCGACAAGACCGTGACCAAGTCGGCAACGCTTCGTCCGATCGGCCCGATCTGGGTACGCCCGTCACCGCGTTCGCCGACCCGAGGAAAATGGCCGGTAGTCGGAACGCGACCAAAGGTGGGCTTGAACCCCGCGGCACCGCACCATGCTGCGGGAAGTCTGATGCTGCCGCCGGAGTCGCTGGCGATCCCGATTGGCGATCCGCCGCCCGCCACTGCGGCCGATTCGCCGCTGCTCGAACCGCCGGGCGAGCGACTCGGGTCGAGTGGGTGAAATACCGGGCCGAATAGGGGGGAGTCGACCTGCACCGTGGTCTTGGCCATGATGAGCGCACCGGCAGCACGGAGGCGCGCCACCACCGTCGCGTCGCTCGTGGGCATTCGGTCACGGCTCTCGATCCATCCGCCGCTGCATGGCAATCCGGCGACATCGATCCAGTCCTTCACGGTGATGGGCACGCCGTGAAGCGGGCCGACCGGGCCGGAACGTCGGAGCTGATCGTCGAGTATCGACGCTTCGGCGAGCGCGGCAGTGTCGTTCCAGGCTGCGACGCAGTTCGTGCGGTGGTGCACCTCGTGCAGGCGCTCCAACCATGAGGTCAGTAGTTCGTGTGCGCTGATCGCACCTGATGTACACGCATCCACCATGGCGCCGACGCTCGTCAGCTCGTTACCAATGGTCATATGGTCGGGGAGGGGGGACTTGAACCCCCGGCCTCCTGCTCCCAAAGCAGGCGCGCTACCAAGCTGCGCTACACCCCGTGTGCGTCCCACCATACGGGGCCCGGGAGGGCGAACCTCAACCGATACTCACGCTGAGTGAGCCATCGGACTCAAGATCTCACGTTCAGTGGTCGACGCTCACGGGGAATCTTTGGTCGATGAAGGGTCTCTGGCATGCGCCGTCACGCACGCCGCCGCGTCGCGAGCGCGGTGGTTTCTGTCATCCTGGTTGGGGCGGGAGTACCGGTCGCGTTCGTCGCGACGAACCATGCCAGTGCTGCCACGGTGGTGGCGCCGAGCGACGTTGCGGCGCGCGCCGGTATGTCAGTCGGTCCCACGATCCTCTGGGAGTCCGATGCGCAGCAGGCCGCGGATCTCGACGCGGTCAAGGCCTCGGGTGCCACCTGGCTCACGTTCGACCTCGACTGGAATCACATCCAGTACGACGGTCCCGACACGTGGCGCTGGAATGCCGCCACAGATCGTGTCGTACTCAATGCTCGGCAACGGGGACTGAACTTGATCGCGGTTGCCGCTTACAGCCCACCGTGGGCGCGCGGTGCCGAGTGTCCGCAGGGTGAGTTGCATTGTCTTCCCGCGAATCCGAATGACTACGCGCGGTTCATGAACGCGGCTGCCGCGAGGTACGGATCGCAGTCGCCCATTGACCGATTGCGCGGATCGGTGAATGTGTGGTCGATTTGGAACGAACCGAATCACCAAGAGTTCTCGATTCCGAAACCCGATCCGGACCGCTACGCGGCGATGCTCAAGGCCTCGTACACAGCAATCAAAGCCGTCGATCCGAACGCCACAGTGGTGACCGGTGGGACCGCGCCGGCGCCGAACGCGGCCGACGGTACGGAGTACACACCCGAGACGTGGTTGCGCGGCTTGTACGCGCGAGGCGCCAGGGGCTACTTCGATGCGGTGGGACATCACCCCTACATGTTCCCCGTGAACCCGCTCGACGCACATTGGTGGAACGCGTTCACGCAGACCCAAACCCTTTACGACGTGATGGTCGCGAACGGTGACGGTGCCAAGAAGGTGTGGGGGACCGAGATGGGGGCACCCACGGGAACTGACCCTGAGGCGATCACGGAGACCCAGCAAATTCAGTGGGTCCAAGATTACTACCGCGGTTGGAACACCACGTTCCGCGCATTCACGGGGCCGCTGGTGTGGTTCGAACTTCACGACGAAGGCACCAACATCGCGAACCGTTGGGACAACCTCGGCCTGCAACGCCTCGACCGCACACCGAAGCCTGCATACGCCGCGTACCAGCAGGTGATGGGGAGCGGCGTGAGCTCGACTCCGCAGGATCTCACCGGCTTGACGGTCCCGTATCCAGGCCGCCGAGTCGCGAGCAACCCGCGCGGCGGCTTCTACACACTCGCGCCCGATGGCGCGGTCACCGCGTTCGACGGCGCGCCATACCTCGGTTCGACTGCGTTCTCGGGAGGGCTCGCTCGCGGTCTCGCCGTCACGCCCGACGGGCTTGGCTATCTGGTGCTCGACGGTTTCGGCGGCGTTCACAAGTTCGGAAGCGCGGCGAGAGGCGCAATCGGCCGCCGCACCACCGACTACTTCGGCTTCGACATCGCCCGTGAAATCACGCTCACGCCGAACGGCCGCGGCTACACGGTGCTCGACGGCTACGGCGGACTGCACACCGGGGGCACCGCGCCCCGCTTCCCCCTCGCCTACTGGCCGGGTTGGGACATCGCCCGAGCGTTCGCGTACTCACCGTCCGGTACCGGCGCGTACCTGCTCGACGGGTTTGGTGGGGTGCACGTTGGCGGTGATGCGGTCACGCTCCGCACTCGGACGTGGGCCGGTCGTGACTTCGCCCGTGACATCGTGATCGCGCCCGACAACGCGGGCTACGCAGTGGTCGACGCGTTCGGCGGTGTCCATCGAACGGGCAGCGCGCCGCGGGTCGGCGCGAACTGGGCCTACGCCCGCTGGGATCACGCCGGCGGCGTTGCCCTCGTCAACGGGGGATACGTGGTCGCCGGCTGATCGGGCGGAGCCTCAGCCGCGGTCGATCAATCGTCGCGCAACGGGAGTCGATGCAATGCCTGCGCGGCGGTGCGCATGAGCAGTGTGGTCGCGAAGGTCAGCCCACCGAATCCCAACACCCACATGGTCTCGCGCAACCCTTCGTTGTGCGTCGACCCGGCGCCCACCAACAACAGGGCCGACGCGAGAGCGCCGGCGCCGCCGATGAACGCAACGAGGCTTGGGTGGCCCGATCATGGCCGTCGCGTCGGCCCGCGCAAGCTCTTGGCCTGCTTGCGCGAAATCGAATCCGGGACAGATGACCCCGAGGGTTCCTTTCAGGGTGATGAGCGAACGGGACAGCAACGGAGCAGCCGCCGGGCGAGTTCTTCGCGGGGGACGCCGCAGGCGTCGATCGCGGCGGCGTCATCCACGGAAGTGCCTTGGCGCCAAGCCGGATTCGATGCTCCTGTTTCCCGGGAACCGGGGAGGCTGCGGGTAAGGTGACCGACCCTTATGGACACCTCGGTAGAACCCCTCGAAGGCAATCTGGTCAAGCTGCACATCGCAGTGTCGGAGCTCGAGTTCGAGCCCGCGATTGATGCCGCATTCCGCAAACTCGCGCACGAGGTGCGCATCCCCGGGTTCCGTCCCGGCAAGGCCCCGCGGCGCCTCCTCGAGGCCCGCTTCGGCGCCGAGGTTGCTCGGGAGCAGGCACTCAAAGACGGCTTGTCGCAGTTCTACTCCGACGCGTTGACCGCCGAGTCCATCGACGTCATCGCGCCACCCCAGATCGAGATCACCGAGGGTGAAGAATCCGGGCCGGTTGCGTTCGAGGCGGTCGTGGAGACCCGTCCGGTGGTGCGCCTCACCGGTTACGACGAGCTGCGGGTCCCGATCGATTACACGCCGATCGCCGATGACGATGTCGATCGTCAGATCGACGCGCTGCGCGACCGTTTCGCGGATCTCGAAGACACCGAGGATCCATTGGCCGACGGTTTCTTCGCGTCCATGGATCTCACGACCACGGCCGACGGTGAAATCGTCGACGCGCTGAGTGCCAGTGACCTGCTCTACGAAGTGGGCTCCGACGGTCTTGTGCCCTCGCTCGATGAGCAGCTGCGCGGCGCGGTTCCCGGCGCGGTGCTCGAGTTCTCCGACACGCTGCCCGACCGTTTCGGCGAGCACGCGGGTGACGAAGTCGAGTTCGTGGCCACCATCAAAGAAAACAAGCGCAAGGTGCTTCCGGAGCTCACCGACGAGTGGATCGCCGAGAACACCGATTCCGAAAGCGTCGAGGCCTTCCGCGCCGAGACCCGTCGGCGCATTGAGCTCATGGGCAAACTCCAAGCTCAGATGGGGCTGCGTCAGAACGTGCTGGACGAGCTGGCCGAGCTGGTGCCGGTCGAGGCCCCCGAGTCCCTGATCGGCCAGGAAGTGGAGCAGCGGCTCCACGACCTCATGCACCGCATCGAGCAACAGGGGATGACGATTCCGCAGTGGCTGGCCGCGACCGGTCAAGACCAGAACGAGTTCATCGAACAGGTCCGGGAAGGCGCTCGCAAAGCCGTGCTCGCCGATCTCGCGTTGCGAGCGGTGGTCACCCACGAAGAGATCTCGGCCTCCGATGAAGAAGTGGACGCGGAGATTGCTCGGCTCGCGCAGCAGAACGGTGAAAAGCCCCAAAAGTTGCGCCGTGATCTCGACCGGCGGGGGCTCCTGGAGGCGGTACGCTTTGACATCGCCCGCGGCAAGGCCCTGCAGTTTGTGATCGAAGCCGCGGTCGCACTCGATTCTGAAGGCAACGAGGTTGACGTCGAAATCCCGGCGCCAGAACCAACCGCAGTAGACGAAGTCGAAACCCCCGAAGTCGAAACTACGAAGACCGAAGAGGAGTCCCAAGCGTGATGCAGCCCGTGTACAACTCGTTCTATGTTCCTGAGGTCTGGGAGAAGACTCCGTACGGCGGCGAGCGCACCACGAGCCTCCTGGGCAAGCTCCTGAAGGAGCGGATCATCCTGCTCGGTACCGCGGTCGATGAGCACGTTGCCAACATCATCATGGCGCAGCTGTTGCACCTCGAGAGCGAAGACCCGGACAAGGACATCTCGCTCTACATCAACTCGCCGGGTGGCGAGATCACCGGACTGTTCGCGATCTACGACACGATGCAGTTCATCAAGCCGGACATCTCCACGATCTGTATGGGTCAGGCTGCTTCTGCCGCCGCCGTCATTCTCGCGGCAGGGGAGAAGGGCAAGCGTTTCATCCTTCCCCACGCTCGGGTGCTGATTCATCAGCCGCACGGTGGCGCGCAGGGCCAGGCCGTCGACATCCAGATCCAAGCCAAGGAAATCACGCGCATGCGTGAGACGCTCGACGAGATCCTGGCGCACCACTCCGGCCAGACCGTGGAGAAAGTGTCCAAGGACACCGACCGTGACTTCATCATGGGTGCCAACGAGGCCAAGGAATACGGCATCGTCGATGAGGTCATTACCAACCGTGAGCTCGCCGCCGTTGGCGTGCCTGCGGGCGTGAGCTGATTCGCCGATCTCGGCCAATCGAGAACCGGGAAGACTCCGGGGGGAGACGACGTGGCGAAGTTCGGTGATGGAGGCGACCTCCTCAAGTGCTCGTTCTGCGGGAAGAGTCAGAAGCAGGTCAAGAAGCTCATCGCGGGCCCTGGGGTCTACATCTGTGATGAGTGCATCGATCTCTGCAACGAGATCATCGAGGAAGAGCTCTCGTCCACTACTGAGGTCAAGTTCGATGAGCTCCCCAAGCCGCGAGAGATCTACGAGTACCTGAACGATTACGTCATTGGCCAGGAGCAGGCGAAGAAGATCCTGTCGGTCGCGGTCTACAACCACTACAAGCGGGTCCAGGCCGGCGCGTACGGCGACCCTGATGTGGAACTCCAAAAGTCCAACATCATGCTCATCGGCCCCACCGGCTGCGGCAAGACGTTGTTGGCTCAGACGCTTGCCCGGTTGCTGAAGGTTCCCTTCGCGATTGCGGATGCCACCGCGCTCACCGAGGCGGGTTATGTCGGTGAGGACGTCGAGAACATCCTCCTGAAGCTGATCCAAGCGGCCGATTACGACGTGAAGAAGGCCGAGACCGGGATCATCTACATCGACGAGATCGACAAGATCGCGCGCAAGGCCGAGAACCCGTCGATCACCCGCGATGTTTCCGGCGAAGGTGTGCAGCAGGCGTTGCTCAAGATCCTCGAAGGCACCACCGCCGCGGTGCCGCCCCAAGGTGGACGCAAGCATCCCCACCAAGAGTTCATCCAGATCGATACCACCAACATCTTGTTCATCGTCGGTGGCGCCTTCGCCGGCGTCGACCAGATCATCGAACGGCGCAACGGCAGCAAGGGCATCGGTTTTCGCGGCGAAGTGCGCGGCAAGGCCGAGCGCGAGGCCGAGCGGGTGCTGGCGGGTGTGATGCCCGAGGATCTCTTGAAGTTCGGTCTCATTCCCGAGTTCGTGGGCCGCTTGCCGGTCATTGGCGCGGTCCACAACTTGGATCATGAAGCGCTCATGCAGATCCTCATTCAGCCGAAGAACGCGCTGCTCAAGCAGTACCAGAAGTTCTTCCTGTTCGACGACGTGGACCTGCACTTCACCGACGATGCCCTCGAAGCGGTGGCCGAGCAGGCCCTCGCTCGCGGCACCGGCGCCCGGGGACTCCGTGCGATCCTCGAAGAGGTTCTGCTCGAGGTGATGTACGACCTCCCGAGCCGCGGCGATGTGAAGCAGTGCATCATCGATCGAGCGGTGGTTCTGGAGAAGGTGCACCCCACCCTCGTTACCACCGACGAAACCGAGCTCAAGAGCGCGTAGTTCGTTCGGAGCAATTCCCAGCGGCGGGCTTCAGAGCACGACCGGCGCGGTCGAAATTCCCCAGTACAGATGATGTGCGTGCCGCGGCGTGCCCTCAAGATCGCGGGGTGAGATCGGTGGACAGGGTGCCAGCGCATATGGCCAAGCGTCGGCTCCTTGTACTGCTACTCGCGCTCGCGCTCGGATCCGGTGTGATGGTCGGATCGCGTCCGGCGACCGTCGCGGGGGCGGCGACTCCGAACATCACCGTCTGGCCGGCATCGCTGTACTACCCGTCGGCAATCGCTCTCGGCCCGGACGGCGCGTTCTGGTTCACCAACAAGAACGACACCACGGGGGCGTCCATCGGTCGTTCAACCATCGACGGCACCATGAGCCGCTATCCCGATCTGATGATCAACGACGCTCGCGACATCACGACCGGTTCTGATGGAGCGCTCTGGTTCGTGAATGGCGGGGATGATGGTGTGCCTGGACCCGGCTCGATCGGCCGGGTGACGACGGCTGGAGCGTTCACCAGATTCACGGATCCCGAGATTCAGTTCCCGATCTCGATCGCTTCGGGCTCGGACGGCGCGCTTTGGTTCGTCGATGCCAACACCGGCAAGATTGGTCGGATTACCACCGCGGGTTCGGTGAGCGCTTACGCCGCCGGTGTGGGGATCTCGTCATCTATCACTGCGGGTTCGGACGGCGCACTCTGGTTCACCACCCCCGCCTCCGTAGGCCGCATCGCGACCGACGGAACGATCACGAGCCTTCCGGTCGCCGGATTCGCTCCGAGCGGGAACATCACCGAGGGTCCTGATGGTTCGTTGTGGTTCCCCGTCGGCAACGGGATCGACCGGATGACCACGGGCGGGACCCTCACCAACTTCCCGGTCAATCTGTACGGCATCTCGTCGATCGTTGGTGGTCCCGACGGAGCCCTCTGGTTTACGGGATACCTCGCGTACGGCCGAATCACGACCGCGGGTGTGGTCACCGTGGTCCCTCTCGGCAACCGCCGGACATCCGATCTGGTGGTCGGATCCGATAACCAGATCTGGCTCGCCGGTACGGATCTGCTCCTGCGAGTCGACGCCGTCGGGGTGACGATGACACTGGTTCCCGAGGTCAGCAATCCCGCGGGTCTGGCAAGCGGACCTTTCGGAGAGATGTTCGTTACCGGCCGAGGTGGCGCCATCACCGAACTCAGCCCCGCCGTCGGCACGTATCACCCGCTCAACTTGGTTGCGCCGCAGGGGGGCGTGACTGGCTCCGACCTGTCGTACTGGTTCGGCAACGGTGGGCACGAACTCGCCAAGTTGGACCGAGGCCATGTCAAGGTGCTGACGAATCCGAACATTGCCGCGCCCACTGAGCTCATCACGGGGCCGGACCGGCGAATCTGGTTCGCGAACTCGAATCGGTCGATCGGTCGACTCAACGGTGACGGTTCGGTCACTCGGTTTGGCATCTCGGCGATCCCGAACGGGCTCGCCGCCGGTGCCGACGGGTCGGTTTGGTTCACCACGACTCACACGATCGGCCGGATCAGCCCCGCGGGGCAGGTGAGCGAGCGCACGGATCTGGCCAATGGAACGCCGGGGCCGATGGCTCGCGGTCTGGACGGTGTGGTGTGGTTCACCGATGTGGATGCGCTAGGGCGCATCGGCACCGATGGAACCCTCTCGCACCTCGCGGTCGCGCATGTTTCGAACCAGGACCACGTCAGCGTCGGCCCCGACGGCGCGATCTGGTTCACCTCGCAATACGACAACGTGATCGGTCGCGTCAGCCCGAGTGGCGTGGTCACCCGCTACCCGGTTCCGATCGGTGGTCCGAGGTACATCGCGGCGGGCGCCGACGGCGGCGTGTGGTTTGCGGGACCGGCGGCAGTGGGACGCATGGACTCTCCCCGGCCAGTGATCCGTCCGACCGTCTCGGTGGGAGATGTCTCGGTGGTCGAAGGGGACCAGTGGACGCGCCAAGGTGCGGTCAACGTGACGATGTCGGCGGTGTCGCCGACGCCGGTAGTTGCATTTGTCGCGCTGCGCGGCCCGGGTGACCCGAATGTCACGCTCACTCAGGGAAGCGTCCTCCTCCTGCCCGGCGAGACCAGTCGCGCGGCGACCCTCAACGTCAACGGCGACACCGCCCGACGACGCGACCGGGTACTACCGATCGATTTGCTTGGCGTCATGGGAAGTGCGAATCCCGCACGCGCAGTCGGGCAGGCGACGGTGATCGAGGATGACCAAGTTCTGGCCGGCCTGGAGGTCTCGATCGGTGATGCCTCCGCCGTGGAGGGGACACGCGACTTCCGGACGTTGCAGGTACCCGTGACCTTGTCGTCGACCTCGTCCGCGCCGGTACTTCTCCAATGGACCGTCTTCGCCGACCCGAGCGTGGCATTCGTGACAACACCTCTGTCCGGGGTCCTGGTGATACCGGCCGGCGCGACCGCGCGCTCGGTGACGCTCTCCATTCGCTCAAAGGTGGGCATCGCGCCAGATCGGCAGCTCTACATCGTCATCCATGATGCGGCCGGCGCGGCGATCGGTCGGTCCGTCGGAGTGGCGACAATGATCGACGGTGGCTGACGACCCGGAGCGTCCGACCACGGGTCTCGGTGTACCGGCTCCGTAAGATCCGGGAATGGTCGTTCCCGAGAAGCCGTCACTTGATGGGTTAGAGCAGAAGTGGGGTGCACGCTGGGAAGCGGATGGCATCTACTCGTTCGACCGTACGAAGGGCCGTGACGAGATCTTCTCGATTGATACGCCGCCGCCCACCGTGAGCGGCTCGCTGCACATGGGTTCGGTGTTCGGCTACGCGCAGACCGATACGATCGCCCGGCAACGGCGGATGCTCGGCCTCGAACTCTTCTACCCGATGGGTTGGGACGACAACGGCCTCGCCACCGAGCGGCGGGTGCAGAACTACTTCGGTGTGCGCTGCGACCCCACCTTGCCCATCGATCCCGACTTCGTGCCGCCCGCAAAGCCCAGTGATCGCGAGATCCCGATCGCTCGCCAGACGTTCGTGGATCTCTGCGATCAGCTGGTAGTGGAGGACGAGAAGAAGTTCGAAGAACTGTGGCGCATGCTCGGCCTCTCGGTCGACTGGTCGATGACCTACACCACCATCGGCGAGCGCTCGCGCCGCGCATCTCAGCGCGCGTTCCTGCGCATGTTGGCGCGTGACGAGGCGTACTCGGCCGAGGCCCCCACGCTGTGGGACGTGGACGATCGCACCGCCGTCGCGCAGGCCGAACTCGAAGACCGCGAGATGCCGGGCGCGTATCACGCGCTCACCTTCCACGGGGTCGACGGTGGCGTCGACATCGTGATTGAAACCACCCGCCCCGAGTTGCTGCCGGCATGTGTTGCGCTCGTCGCCCACCCCGAGGACGAACGGTTCCGGGATCGGTTCGGCCAGCGGGTACGCACACCGCTCTTCGGAGTGTCGGTCCCGATTCTCGCCCATCCGCTCGCGGATCCGGAGAAGGGTTCCGGCATTGCAATGATCTGCACGTTCGGTGACACCTCCGACGTTGTGTGGTGGCGTGAACTGCAACTTCCCTTGCGCAACGTGTTGGGCCGCGACGGTCGGATGATCACCACACCCCCGGAGTGGGGCGACGCAGGTCCGCAGGCGGGCGACCAGTACGCGGAGCTGGCCGGGAAGAACGCGAAGCAAGCACAGAAGCGAATCGTCGAGCTGCTCGGCGAGTCGGGCGAGTTGGTCGGTGAACCCAAAGCGATCACTCACCCGGTGAAGTTCTACGAGCGGGGATCACGCCCGCTCGAGATCGTGACGTCGCGTCAGTGGTACTTCCGCAACGGTGGTCGTGACGCCGATTTGCGCGCCACCTTCCTCGCTCGTGGTGCGGAGTTGGCCTGGCATCCGGCCCACATGCGCCAACGGTACGACTCGTGGGTGGGAGGGCTCAACACCGATTGGCTGGTCAGTCGCCAGCGTTTCTTCGGGGTGCCGATCCCGGTGTGGTATCCGCTCGACGCGGCCGGTGAACCGCGGTGGGATGCGCCAATGGTGTCGGACGAAGCGCGGCTCCCGGTCGACCCCGCGAGCGATCTGCCGGAGGGGTACTCCGCCGATCAGCGTGGCGCGCCCAACGGATTCATCGCGGATCCGGATGTGATGGACACCTGGGCGACATCGTCGCTCACCCCGCAGATCGCTACCGGGTGGGGCGACGACGATGACCTCTTCGCCCGTACGTTCCCGATGGACCTTCGCCCGCAAGGTCCCGAGATCATCCGTACCTGGCTGTTCGACACCATCGTGCGCGCGCACTTCGAACACGACAGCCTGCCGTGGCGCGACACCGCGATCAATGGTTGGGTGCTCGACCCCGACCGTAAGAAGATGTCGAAGAGCAAGGGCAACGTGGTCACGCCCATGCCCTTGTTGGAGAAACACGGCTCCGACGCGATTCGCTACTGGGCCGCCTCCGGACGACCGGGGACCGACACTGCGGTCGACGAAGGCCAGATGAAGGTCGGCCGCCGCCTGGCGATCAAGTTGCTGAACGTGTCGAAGTTCGTGCTCGGAGTATTGGGCGAAGGCCCACCGGGAGCGATCATCTCGGCCCTCGATCAGTCGATGTTGCACGCGCTCGACCAGACGGTCTCGGAGTGCACCGACGCGTTTGCGGTCTACGACTACGCCCGGGCGCTGGAACGAGCCGAGCGGTTCTTCTGGGACTTCTGTGACGACTACGTGGAACTCGTGAAGTTTCGGGCCTACGGCGAAGCCGACGACCCGGCCGCGGGTTCGGCGCGCGCGGCGTTGACGCTCGCACTCTCAGTTCTGCAACGCCTGTTTGCCCCGTTCCTCGTCTACGTCACCGAAGAGGTGTGGTCCTGGTGGCAGGAAGGCTCGATCCATCGGGCGCCGTGGCCCACCTCGGGCGAGCTCGCCCCCCACGCCGCGGTTGGCGATCCGCTCGTGTTCAGCGCGGCGGCCGCAGTCCTCACGGTGATCCGTCGGGCGAAGTCGGACGCGAAGGTCTCGATGCGAGCCGAGGTCGCGACCGTGATGGTGACCGACACTCTGGTGCGGCTCGCCGCGCTCGATGCCGGTGTGGGGGATGTCCGCAACGCGGGCGTCGTCACGGACCTGTCCACCGACGTCGGCGAAGAGTTCGCGGTTGTGGTCACCCTCGCCGCGTCATCGACGTGAACCTGTCGGAAGCGTTGGCCTGGCTCGATGGGCATGTGAACCTCGAGACCGGTGTGGGTTTCACCCCCGACCGCAAGCGCGGCGCGCCCACGTTGGCGCGCATACGTGAACTCACCGACCTGCTCGGCACGCCGCAGGCGGAGTTCCCGGCGATCCACATCACGGGGACGAATGGCAAGACCTCCACTGCCCGCATTGCCGCGGCGTTGCTCGATACCGCGGGGGCCTCGACCGGCCTCACTACCAGTCCGCACCTGGAACGGCTCAACGAACGGGTGACCTGGAACGACGAACCCATCGGCGACGTCGACGTTGCCCGTATCCTCAGCCAGATCAGCGCGATCGAGGAGTTCCTCGCCGAGCCTCCCAGCTATTTCGAGATCATGATCGCGTTGGCGTTCACCTATTTTGCCGACGTGGCAGTGGACATCGCGGTTGTGGAGGTCGGCATGGGGGGAACGTGGGATGCCACCAACGTGATCAACGCCGGCGTGGCCGTCGTCACGAATATCGCGGTCGATCATGCCGAGTTTCTCGGCACCACACGCGCCGAGATCGCGACCAACAAAGCCGGCATCGTCCACCCCGGTGCTTGTCTCGTGCTCGGCGAAACGGACCCGGACCTGTACCCGATCTTCGCGGCGCGCGAGCCCGAACAGATTGTGTTGTACGGCCGTGACTTCGAGATCCTCTCGGACCGTCTCGCTCACGGCGGGCGGCTGGTTGATCTTCGGACGATGAACGGGCGGTACTCCGATGTGTTCCTCCCGCTCCACGGTGCGCATCAATCACGGAACGCAGTGACCGCGCTCGTCGCGGTCGAGGCTGCGCGCGGTGCGCCCCTGGGTGAAGATCTCGTGCACGCCGGGTTTGCCGGGGTCCGGTCACCGGGCCGGTTGGAGGTGGTGGGGACCCAACCGCTGGTGATCATCGACGGCGCCCATAATGCTGCGGGCGCGGAAGTGTTACGCACCGCCTTGACCGACGAGTTCGCCGTTGCACCGCGCACACTCGTCGTGGGGCTCTTGCAGGAAAAGGACGCGACGGAGATGTTGCGCGCGCTCGATGTCGGGGACGTCGAACACCTGGTATGCACCCGGCCGCCGTCACCGCGGGCATTGGCGCCGGCCGCGGTCGCGGAGGCAGCGATTGGCTTGGGCGTGGACCCCGATCGGATCGACGTGTTCGATGACGTGGCCCGCGCCGTTGCCCGGGCGCAGGATCTGACTCCGGCGGATGGCCAGATCGTGGTCACCGGTTCGTTGTACGTGGTGGGCGCGGCCCGCACCGCGTTGCTCGCGAACTCGCCGCGCGGATCACGCCGGGGTTAGTTCCGCAGCGAGAATCGGTGAAGCTCCGGGCCGTCAAGGGTGACCGACGGCCTTCCCGAGTTCGAAATTTCCGGCGGCGGCGATCGCGTCACCGGTGCAGCGTGGCCCTTCGTGCTCTACCTGGCGCCGGGGCTGCGATGGCCCGCCACCGAGCGAGTTTCGACGAGCCCCTGGGCGAGACGAATGTCTGCGCGAATGGGGGGATGTCGTTGTCCCGGTGTCTCCGATGGTGAGCCCGGCAGCGGCTGGGCCCTACCCTGCGCTGATGACTGATCGCACGCTCGTTCTGTGTAAGCCCGACGCCGTCGAACGCCACCTGGTAGGCGAGATCGTCCGGCGAATCGAAGCCAAGAAGCTCACGATCGTGGCCATGGAATTGCGGCTGCTCGATCGTGCGACCGCGGAGGCGCATTATGCCGAGCATGCTGAAAAACCGTTCTTCGACGAGCTGGTGACGTTCATCACTCGTAGTCCCCTCGTGGCGATTGTGGCGGAGGGTCCCGAGGCATTCAAGGTCTGGCGCACCCTGATGGGTGCCACCAACCCGCGCGAAGCCGCGCCGGGGACGATTCGCGGCGATCTGGCCATTGAGATGGGGGAGAACCTCGCGCATGGTTCCGATTCACCCGAGTCGGCGGCCCGAGAAATCGCGCTCTTCTTCCCTGGTCTCGCCTGAGCGGACCTGCTCGTCTGGAGGCTGAGTGGAGAACTTCGGGCCAACCTCGTAGCCTGAGGATCCCCGGCACGCCCCCGGAGGCTGTTGCAACGTGTCCGATCCTTGGTTCTCATCTCTCGTCGGCCGTGACATGGCCGTTGATCTCGGCACGGCGAATACGCTGATTTACGTGCGCGGTCGCGGCGTCGTGCTGAACGAGCCGTCCGTCGTCGCGATCAACACCAAAGACGGCCGACCCCTCGCGGTGGGCGCCGAAGCGAAGCGGATGATCGGGCGTACGCCGAGTCATATCCAGGCGATTCGACCGCTCAAAGATGGCGTGATCGCCGATTTCGACATCTGCGAAAAGATGCTTCGCTACTTCATCCAACGAGTGCACACGCGTCGGTGGGCGCGGCCGCGCATGGTCATCTGTGTTCCGTCGGGGGTCACCGGCGTGGAGCAACGCGCCGTGGTCGATGCCGCCGAGCACGCCGGTGCCCGCAAGCCTGCCTCGGTGATTGAAGAACCGATGGCCGCCGCGATCGGCGCCGGCCTTCCTGTGCATGAACCGGCGGGCAACATGGTGGTGGATATCGGTGGTGGCACCACGGAAGTTGCGGTGATCTCGCTCGGTGGCATCGTCGCCAGTGAATCGATTCGCATCGCGGGTGACGAGCTCGACGAGTCGATCATCAACTACGTGAAGAAGGAGTACTCGCTCGCGCTGGGCGAACGCACCGCCGAAGAAATCAAAATCGCACTCGCAAGTGCGTTTCCGCTCGAAGAGGAGCTCTACGCCGAGGTGCGCGGCCGCGACCTCGTGACCGGGCTGCCCAAGACCATCGTCGTCTCCACCGAAGAGATCCGCGAAGCGATTGAAGAACCCGTCTCGGCGATCGTCGATTCGGTGAAGGTCACCCTCGATAAGACGCCACCGGAACTCGCCGCCGACATCATGGAGCGCGGCATCATCATCACCGGTGGGGGCGCGTTGCTCCACGGTCTTGATCGGCGGCTGGAAGCCGAGACCGGAATGCCGATTGTGGTCGCGGACAACCCGCTGTTCTCCGTGGTTATCGGCTCGGGGCAATACCTCGAAGAGGCCGCGTTCCGAAACCTGATCTCGCAGAAATCCCGCTGAAGCGGTCCTGGGTCTGAGCAGGAACGGTGGCGGAATACCGATCGAATCGACGGCGCACGATCTTGATCCTGTTGATCCTCAGCTCAATCACCTTGATCACGCTCGACAGTCGCGGTGGTGGGAGCGGCGTGGGCGGGTCCGTTCGGGGAGTGGCTCGCGACGCGTTCGCACCGGTCCAGGACGGGATCGACGGGATCCTCAGCCCGGTGCAGGACTGGTGGGATGGTGTCACCCGATCGGGTGACATCAAGGATGAAAACCGAAAGCTGCGTCGCCAACTCCAGGCGGCGCGAGGGGCGGCGGACCGAGCGAAAGCTGCCGCGGCGGAAAATCGAGAGTTGAAGAGGCTCGCGAAGCTTCCGATCAACGGATCGATTCAGGCCATCGATTCCGAGATCATCCTGGGTTCGCCGGGAAACTTCGAAGCGACGGTGGGACTCAACCGGGGTATGGACGCGGGCATCGGCGACAACATGCCGGTGGTATCTGGTCGAGGTTTGCTCGGGCGGGTTTCGCGTGCATCGAAGTTGCGGTCGACGGTGCTCCTGCTCACCGACCGCGACTCGGGGGTGAGCCTGCGCGATGTGCGATCGAATGCGGTCGGCGTACTGAACGGTCGACCCGAAGGTGCCGACCAGTTCTTGGATTTTGTGAAGGCTGACGACGATGTGAAGCCAGGCGACGAGCTCGTGACCGCGGGCAGCGAAGGCAGCCCATTTCCCTCCGGGATACCAGTCGGGCGGATCGTCTCGGTACAGAAACGACCCGGCGACCTGAACCCGCGGATCAAGGTTGCGCTCCATGCCGACGCCAGCCGTACCGAGTTCGTGCGCGTCCTCGTCTGGCCGGTGCCGTAGTGATTGCACGCTTGTTTCGCATGGGGCTGCTCTTGGTCTTGTTGGTGGTGTTGCAGACGAGCGTCTTTCCGCACCTTCGCATAGCTGGCGTTGTGCCCGAGCTCGGCCTCGTGGCCGCCGTCGCAATCAGCGTTCATTACGGGCCCGAGATCGGCGCGTCCTTCGGATTTGTTGCCGGGCTGGCGAGCGATCTCTTTCTCCAGACACCGTTGGGGCTTTCCGCGCTCGCGTTTGCATTGACCGCTTACGTGGCGGGTGTGTTGCAGAATCGCTTGATGCGCCCCGCATGGTGGGTCGCGCCGGTGCTCGCCGCCGCCGCGGGGGTATTGGCCGGGCTGTTCTTCGTGGGCATCGGCGCGCTCGTGGGCCAGGATCAGCTCTTCGTGCTGCACTCGATCCGCACGATTCTGCTCGCCGCGGTCTATGACGGCATTGTGGCGGTTGTCCTGTTCCCGTTGGCGATCGCCGCGGCCCGGCCCGACCCGCGGTCCCCGGCAACGCTCCGTGCACCAGGATATTGATCCTCAATGGGCTGGTGAAGGTGTCAGGTTGGTGAAGGTGTGAGTCAAGCGCGCGTTCGAACGAGCATCGTGGGTGTGGTCGCACTCGCGCTGTTTGGCGCGCTGTTTGCTCGGTTGTGGTACCTCCAGGTTGCAGTCGCGGATCAGTACCACGTCGCGGCGGCCAGTAACACGCTGCGAGAAATCCGCGAACCCGGCGTGCGAGGACGGATACTCGACGCCCAGGGTCGAGTGTTAGTGGACAATCGCGTGGCCAACGTGATCACGGTGGATCGCAAGATCAGCGCCGCCGATCTGAAACCGGTGATCGAGAAGCTTTCGATCGTGTTGAAGACCCCCGCCAAGGACCTCAAGGCTCGGCTGAGTGATCCGCGTATCTCGCTGTACACCGCGGTGCCCGTTGCTACCGACGTGGATTTCGACAAGCTGGCGTACGTGTCCGAGCACCACTCCGAGTTTCCCGGTGTGCGGGCCGAGGCCGTACCGATCCGCCGGTATCCGAACGGTTCGCTGGGATTCCATGTGCTGGGGTATCTGGGTGAGATCAACCAGGGCGAACTCAACGCCCAGATCAACAAGGGGCTCTACCAGCTGGGCGACAAGATCGGCAAGGACGGCGTTGAGCTCACCTACGAATCCGATCTTCACGGTCGACCCGGCACCACCCGGGTGGAGGTGGACAGCGCAGATCGAGTGTTGCGCAGAGTGGACACCACGCCGTCGAGGCCCGGCCGGGATGTTCGACTCACGCTTGATATCGACGTCCAACGGGTGGCGGAGGATGCACTGAAGCAGGGGATGGTCGCGGCTCGAACTCAGCAAGACATCGCCTACAAGAAGACGGGTTTCCGGACCCTCAACGCGCCCGCGGGTGCGGTTGTCGTACTGGACTCGACTACAGGTTCCGTCGTCGCGTCCACCTCGCAACCGGACTTCGATGCCAACAGCTTCTCGAGCGGGATCCCGAAGTCCACCTGGGATTGGTTGAACGACAAGGCGAACTCCTATCCGCTGCTCAACCGGGCCACCGCGGGGCAATATGCGCCCGGCTCGACCTACAAGCTGGTCACCGCGATTGCGGGTCTGGAGAGCGGCATCATCTCGCCCGGTCGGACCATGAACGACACCGGCAAATATGCCTACCCCACCGACCCGGATCACCCGTTCAGCGGCGAAGGCGCCAACGGCAAGGTCGATCTCGCCCGCGCACTCACAGTGTCGAGTGACGTGTACTTCTATTCGATCGGAGGCGACCTGTATTCCCGGCAGCGGCGCCAACAACCCGACGGTGACGCACTTCAGACCGTCGGCCGCACGTTCGGGTTCGGTGCACCGACCGGGATCGCGCTTCCGAACGAATCGAAAGGACGCGTTCCGGACGCGGCATGGAAGGCCCAGATCAATGCTGCGAATCCCGTCGCGTTCCCGTATCCGGATTGGTTGCCGGGCGACAACATCCAATCCGCGATAGGCCAGGGCGACATCCTCGTGACGCCGATACAGCTCGCATCGGCCTACGCGACCTTCGCGAACGGCGGCACGCGGTTCTCGCCGCGCCTCGCCAATGCGGTCTTCGACGTTCGCGGGCACAAGGTGCGGAACCTTCAACCGATCACGCTGAGCACGGTTCAGATCCCGAACCGCGACACGCTTCTCGCGGGGTTTACCGGCGTGGTCGAAGATCCGAAGGGGACGGCGGCCGGCGCGTTCGCGGGGTTCCCGAAGGGCCTCGCGGCCGGCAAGACCGGGACGGCGCAGGCCGCGCCTAAGCAGAACACGTCATGGTTCGTGGGGATGACCCCCGCGGCCAATCCGAAGTACGTGGTCCTCGCAATGGTGGAAGAAGGCGGCTACGGCGCACAGACCGCGGCCCCGATCGTGCGGGCGGTCATGGAACAGCTGAACCACATGCCCGTGGGTCCGGTGCTCAACGTGGCGCCACCGAGGGGGAACTGACGATGGCGGTCATCGTCTCGGAGCGGCGGTCGCGCCTCCAAGCATCGCCCTTGCGCCACCTGGATCTGCTGTTGTTCGGCGCCCCGATCGTGCTCTCGGGCATCGGGCTGCTGATGGTGTATTCCTCCACCCACCGAAAGTTGGAGGAAGCGGGGATCGACCCCTACGACTACGTGAAGCGCCAAGGCCTCGCGATCGCGGCGGGCGTGGTGGTGATGCTCGTGTTGACGTCGATCGACTACCGGCGCCTACGCGAGCTCGCCATGCTCGGATACCTCGGCACGGTCCTGCTCTTGGTCGCGGTCCTCAAGTTCGGCGCCAACGTGAAGGGTGCGCAAGCGCGGTTCGATATCGGGCCCTTCCAAATCCAGCCCGCGGAGTTCGCAAAGCTGTTCCTCACGCTCTTGATCGCCGGCTATTGCGCACGTCATCGCGAAGCGTTGAGTGGGCGCCGACTCGTCGCCGCGTTGTTGATCGCGGGCGTGCCGCTCGGGCTGATCATGTTGCAGCCCGACCTCGGGACTGCATTGGTACTCATGGCGATGGTGTTCACCATCGTGATGATCGCCGGAGCACGCGCTCGTCACCTCGTGGTGTTGTTTCTCCTGGGCATCACCTTCGCGGTGGGTGCAGTCCAAGCGGGTGTATTAGATCAGTACCAGATCGACCGGCTGACGAACTTCGCGGATTCGGGTGCCAACCTGAAGACCTCGGGACTCAATCAGGAACAGTCCCAAATCGCCATCGCCACCGGCGGTGTCTCCGGCCAAGGTCTCTTCGAAGGATCTCAGACCAAGGGGTCATTCGTTCCCGAGCAGCACACCGACTTCATCTTCACGGTGGTGGGCGAGGAACTCGGCTTCGTGGGCGGTGCGTTGGTCCTGTTGCTGTTTGCGTTGATCATCATGCGAATATTGCGGGCCGCCCGGCTTGCTCACGACCCGTTCGGGACACTGTGCTGTATGGGAGTCCTTGCGATGTTCGTCGCGCAGGTCTTCGAGAACGTCGGGATGACGATGGGCATCATGCCGATCACCGGAATCCCGTTGCCGTTCATGAGCTACGGCGGATCCTCCATCGTGGTGTCGTTCGCGTGCATTGGCCTGGTGGCCAATGTGCAGATGAGGAGATTCAGTTGAGTCATGCCCGGAGCAGTGTCGCCACGTTTGGGGTCGCAGTCGTCGCGGCGCTCGTCGGCGTCAGCGGCTGCTCTGGCGATGGTGCTCAGCACGCCGCCGTGAAGCCACATTCACGGCCACCGCGTTCCACGACCACGTCGTCATCCACCACAACGTCGACCACGTCCTCGACCAGCACCACCGTTCCCTTCTCCGGCCTGCGACCGGGTGACTCCGGGCCGCGTGTCGTCGAGCTCCAAACGCGGCTGGCGGCATTGAGCTACGACGTTGCGAGCGCGGATGGTCAGTACAGCGCCGCCACCGCGCACGCGGTCATGGCGTTTCAGAAGATCAACGGCCTTGGGCGCGATGGGGTGGCCGGTGACCTGACGCTCGCGCAGCTGGCAGCACCGGTGGTGCCCAGTGCCGCGGTGCCCGGTGGGGGATCGACGCGCGTCGAAGTGGATGTGGACCGCCAGGTGTTGTTCTTCTACAAGAACAACACGCTCTTTCGTATCGTCTCGGTCTCGACCGGAAGCGGTGAGCGCTTTTGTGTCGACGGGAGCTGCGCAACTGCGGTGACGCCGGGCGGCTCGTTCCGGGTCGGTGGAAAGGTCGGCGGTTGGCAAACCGGGCGCCTTGGGCGGCTGTATAAGCCGTCGTACTTCAACGGCAACATCGCGATCCACGGAGCACTCTCGGTTCCAGGTGGCCCGGCATCGCACGGGTGCGTGCGGGTCCCGATGAACTCGGCCGACTGGATCTACGCCTCACTTTCCGTGGGAACACCGGTCTACGTATTGAACGGTCCGCACGTACCGCCACCATTTTCCGACCCCCCGCCGGTTCCAACCCTGCCGCCCACCGTTGCGCCAACGGTTCCGTCGACGACGACCACATCAACCACCAGCACGACCACGACGACCACGACGACCACGACGACCACGGTTCCGGGCCCGTGAACAACAACAGTCCAGGGGGTGTCGGCGAGTAGGCTCAACTGGTCATGACAACCCTCTGGCCGCGGATCGAACCGCTCTTGGCCGGGGTCGAAAAGCCCGCCCGCTATATCGGGATGGAGCGCGGCAGCCGGGTTCCGAACCATCGCCCGGGCTCAGTTTCCTGGCTTCTCGTCTACCCGGACACCTACGAAATCGGATTGCCCAACCAAGGGCTCCAGATTCTGTACGAGATTCTGAACGAACGCCCCGACGCCGCCGCGGAGCGTTCCTACGCACCCTGGCTCGATATGGCTGCGGCGCTGCGCGAGCACGCAGTTCCACTGTTTTCGGTCGATACGCACCGTGCCGCCGCCGATTTCGACGTGGTGGCCTTCAACCTGTCGGCCGAGCTGGTGTACACGAACTTGCTGGAATGCCTGGACCTCGCCGGTATCCCGGTGCGCGCCAACCAGCGGGCCTCCGAAGACCCGATCGTGGTCGCGGGTGGACACTGTGTGTTCAACCCCGAACCGATGGCCGATTTCGTTGACGCCTTCGTGATTGGTGATGGCGAAGAGCCGGTCGGGGAGATGACCGAGGTCCTGGGCGCGTGGAAGCGGGCCGGTCGCCCCGGTGGGCGCGAAGCGGTGCTGCGCGAACTCGCGTCGGTAGTGGGGGTGTATGTGCCCTCGATGTATGAGGTCACCTACGACGGACCCGCGATCGTCGCCACCACACCGCGATTTTCAGAGGTTCCTGCGGTCGTCGATAAACGCACGGTTGCCGACCTCGCGGATTGGCCGTATCCCCGCGAGCAGCTCGTGCCCCTCATCGAAGTCGTTCACGATCGCCTCAACGTGGAGATCTTCCGGGGTTGCACGCGCGGGTGTCGGTTCTGTCAGGCCGGGATGATCACGCGACCCGTGCGGGAACGACCGGCGGAACAAGTGCGGGCGATGGTCGAACAGGGCCTGGCGCGCACCGGCTACGACGAAGTCGCGCTCACCTCGTTGTCGTCTGCCGATTTCTCCGGCATCGACTCTCTCGTGGCGGGTCTCGTTTCGGACCAGGTGGGTTGTGGCAATGTTGGCGTGTCGTTGCCGTCGCTTCGGGTCGACGCATTCACGGTTGGCATCGCCAGCGAGATTCAGAAAGTTCGCCGCACGGGCCTCACCTTCGCCCCTGAAGGCGGGTCGTGGCGCCTGCGGCAAGTGATCAACAAACTGATCACCGAAGAGGATCTCTACGCGGCGGTCGAGGGCGCGTACTCGCAGGGTTGGCGTCGAGTGAAGTTGTATTTTCTCGTGGGGCTACCGACCGAGATGGACGAGGACACGCTCGGCATCGCGGAGTTGGCGCGCAACGTGGTCAAGATCGGCAAGCAACACACGAAACAAGCGAGCGCCACGGTTTCGGTAGGTGGGTTCGTCCCGAAGGCGCACACCCCGTTCCAGTGGTTCGGTCAGAACGGTGTGGACGAACTGCGGCGCAAGATCAACATGTTGCGCGATTCATTGCGCAAGTCGGCGGCCAACGTCAAGTGGCACGAGCCCCAGGCCACCTTTGTCGAAGGCATCGCGTCCCGAGGTGACCGGCGGATCGGCGCAGTGATCGAGCGCGTGTGGCGCGCGGGCGGGACGTTCCAGGAATGGTCCGAGCATTTCCAGCTTGATCGTTGGCTCGATGCGATGGCTGCCGAGGGTCTGGACCCCGATTGGTACGTCACTCGGCATCGCACTGAGGATGAAGTGTTGCCGTGGGATCACATCGCCGCTGGATTGCACCGCGATTTCTTGTGGCAGGACTGGCAAGCGTCGCTCGCCGCCCATGGGCTCCCCGATTGTCGGTGGACTCCGTGCTACGACTGCGGGGTGTGCACCGACTACGCACTGGAACACGTGGTGGCGTCGTCAGTCGCTCCCGCCGGTGGCAGCCAAGGCACAGGCCAGGATTTGAGTTGGGGTGGCGCAGTGCCGATCTCGCTCGGGCCGACTCGCTCGCCGGTCGTCGCATGAGAGGCGAGGTCGGATTTCCGGTGCGGGTGTGTTTCACCAAGCAGGGCAAGGTCCGGTTCATCTCGCATCGTGATGTGGCGCGGGCATTCGAGCGGGCGTTTCGGATCGAGACATTGCCACTGTCGTTTACCCAAGGGTTCTCGCCGCGCCCGAAAGTGAGCTTTGGGCTCGCGCTCTCGGTGGGACATGAATCCGACGTCGAGTTTCTCGACGTCGAGTTGGCCGAACCGATCGGCCTGGACGAGCTGCCGGCCAAGCTCTCGCGGGCGTTGCCGGAAGGTATCGAAGTGCGGGCGGTGCAAGCGCTGGCGGATCGGGCGCCCGCGTTGCAGGAGGCAGTGAGCGCCGTCGAGTGGGAGATCGAAGTGATCCCCGCACGGGCCGGTGTGGACGCATCTCCGGATGTGGTCCGCGGCCGAGTCGATGCGGTGATGCAATCTATGACCTTGGTGGTCGAGCGGGTACGGAAGGGCCGTACTGGCAGTGAAGACATTCGTCCGGTGTTGCGCCGGATCACCGTGCTTGGCCCTACCGAGCGCGGCACGCTGATTGGGGTCGAGTTGGCAACTCGGCCGACGAGTGTGCGGCCGGCCGAGCTGGTCGCAGTACTCAGCCCAGATTTTTGCGAGGGCCGCGTCCGCCGGACGGGGCAATGGATCGAGCGCGGCGAGGAGCGGTTGGAACCGCTCACCGCCGACCCGCGCATCGCCGTCGAGGCGCGCGCGTCATGAGAGAAGGCTTCAATGTCCGACGAGACTCCTGGAACCGCACCGGTTCCTGACCTGCCCGGGAGCTCCGCTCCGACTTCTGAGAGCTCGACCCCGAGCTCCCAACCCGACCCCGAGCCGCGCACCGATCGAGCAGATCGACACGTGTCGCAGCCGGGCAGCCCCGACGCGAGTGATGACGGGACGAGCGGCGGGGCTGGCGACGAGCAGCCAGGTTCTGGTGAACCGCGCTCCGGTCAACCGCGAACCGGCGAACCCCGTGCCGATGGAACCACTGGACCCCGACGCCGTCGCGGCTCGCGTGGCGGCCGGAACCGCAGCCGCCCCGGCGGTCCCGGAGCCTCTGGCCAATCCGCCGATGGAGATGAGGACGAATCGCCGGAGGGTGAAACGCCAGATGTGACGCGAGGATCTGCAACGCCGCGGCCGGTGAAATCCACGTCTGATCTGGGGTCCGAGCGGCCCCCGACGCGGCGACCAACGAAATCCACGTCGGATCTGCAGCCCGCGACGCGGCGAGCTACGAAATCCACATCCGAGCCGGGGCCCGAGCGGCCCCCGACGGAGTCGGATGAGCGGGATGGAAGGCAGTCGCAGGAGCGAGAAACCGGTAGGGGCTCGCGTAACGATCGGGCCGCGGAAGACCGCGGACTGACAACCGAGGATGTTGCGGCCGAAGCCGCCGAAGAAGCCGGCTTGATGAGGCCGTCTGCGGCCGCGGTCACGCGTCCCAAGATCGGCGACTCTCGACCGGCGCCGGTGGTGGCTCCCACAAGCAGTGGCAGCGACGAAGGCCCGGATCGAAATGAAGCGAGTGACGGAGAGGCGGGTACCGGTTCAAGCGCGCCGAAGCGTCGTCGCCGGCGCGGTGGGCGCGGTCGGTCTCGCTCGACGACGGGTGGCGGTGACGGCACTGCCACGACCGGAGGCCGCGGGAATGGTGGTGCCACGACCGGCGCAAGCGGTGGAAATCGGGGCAGCGGTGGAAGTGGGCGCGCGAGTGGTCGAGGCTCGAACGCGGGAGTGGTCGTCACGAGTTCGATTGGCGACGACGAGAGTTCGGTCCTCGACGACCTCGACGACGAAACCCTCGAACGTCGACGCGGCCGGACCCGTCACGGCCGCCCCACCGGTCGGTATCAGATGATCGTTCATGTCGGCGAAGACCGCACGATCCAGATGGGTGTGCTCGAAGGCCGCTCGCTGGTCGAGCATTACGTGAGTCGTCCCGAAGACGGATCCACGTCGATTGACGGCAATATCTACCTGGGCAAGGTCCAGAACGTTCTGCCCGGCATGGAAGCTGCATTCATCGACATCGGCACTCCGAAGAATGGTGTGATCTACCAGCGCGACGTGCAGTTCGATGCCAGCGACAACGATGAAGAGGGCAATCGGGGGGCTCCGAAAATTGAGTCGGTGCTGAAGAACGGCCAGTCGATTTTGGTGCAGGTCACGAAGAACCCCATCGGAGCGAAGGGTGCGCGTCTCACCCAAGACGTGAGCCTGGCCGGACGATTCGTGGTGATGGTCCCGGGTCAGCCCAAGACCTACGGCATCTCGAAGCGCCTTCCCGACGACGAACGCAAGCGCCTGCGCAAGGTGCTCGAAGGCATCCGGCCCGAAGATGCCGGACTCATCGTGCGGACTGCTGCCGAGGGTGCGACCCCCGAAGAACTCACCCGCGACCTGGCGCGCCTGCAGGATCAATGGAAGCAAATCTCGGCGCTCGCGGCTCGTTCCAAGGCCGGCGCGATGTTGTACCGCGAGCCGCCGCTGGTGGTGCGGGTCATCCGTGAGGAGTTCACCAAGGAGTACCGGTCCGTGGTGATCGATGATGATGCGCTCTTCGAGGAGGTCAAGGCCTACGTCGATGCGATCGCACCCGAGCTCTCCGAACGCGTGGAGCGCTACGAAGACCCCGCGCTCCCGATCTTCGAGCGATTCCACATCCACGAGCAGTTGCATAAGGCCCTTGACCGCAAGGTGTGGCTGCGGTCGGGTGGCTCGCTCATCATCGAACGCACCGAGGCCCTCACCGTGGTGGACGTCAACACGGGCAAGAACGTGGGGCGCGACAACCTCGAGGAGACGGTGTTCCAGAACAACTTGGAAGCGGCTGAGGAAATCGCCCGCCAACTGCGGCTACGCGATATCGGCGGGATCATTGTCATCGACTTCATCGATATGGAGATCAAGAAGAACCGTGAAGCCGTGGGCCGCGGCCTTCGCGATGCGCTCGCCCGAGACAAGACTCGGACCCAAGTGTTCGACATCTCGGAGCTGGGACTCGTGGAGATGACCCGAAAACGGATTTCCGAAGGGCTGGTGGAGGCCTTCTCCGAGACGTGTTCGGTCTGCGGGGGCCGAGGTTTCGTGGTTGATGAAGCGATGCTGTAAGGTCATGGGGTTCTCACGAGGGATTTCGAGGTTTTTTCGCGCCATGTATGCAGTGATCGCCACCGGCGGCAAACAGTACAAAGTGGAGTCCGGCCAGAAGCTCGATGTCGAGCGGCTCGGAGTCGATGAAGGGGAGGTCGCGCTGCGGCCCGTTCTCCTCGTCGACGGCGCGACCGTTCTGGCCACGCCCAGCGAGCTTGGTGGTGCCACCGTGACCGCCAAGGTGGTGGGCACGGCCAAGGGACCGAAGATCGATGGCTTTACCTACAAGCCGAAGTCGAACAACCGGCGCCGGTGGGGTCACCGGCAGCACTACACCACAATCGAGATCACCGCGATCACGAAGGGCTGAGCGATGTCGAAGAAGAAGGGTGCAGCGTCTTCCCGAAACGGGCGCGATTCCTCGGCGCAACGCCTTGGGGTCAAGGTCTATAGCGGCACCGTGATCACCGCGGGCACGATCATCGTGCGCCAGCGCGGCACGCACTTCCACCCCGGCGAGAACGTCGGCCGCGGTGGCGACGATACGCTGTTCGCGACGGCCAATGGCATCGTGAAGTTCGGTCACCGTCGCGGGCGCAAGCTCGTCGACGTCCTCGTCGGCTAGCACCGTCGACCGCGAGCTCGCTGTTCGCCACTCTTTCGCACCACGAGGTCCCCGCAATGTCGAACTTTGTCGACGAAGCGCAGTTGAATGTGCGCGGCGGCGATGGCGGCGCCGGCTGTATTTCATTCCGGCGCGAGTCTCACGTCCCCAAGGGTGGACCTGACGGCGGCGATGGTGGAACGGGTGGCGACGTCTGGCTGCAAGCCGATCGCAACGTTGCGTCACTCTTGGCGTTTCGTGACCATCCGCACCGGCGCGCCGCATCGGGTACGCACGGTTCCGGGAATCAACGCCATGGCGCGTCGGGATCGGATCTCACCGTGTACGTCCCCGAGGGGACCACGATCCGCGATCACAAGACCGGCGATCTCATCGCGGATCTCATTTCCCATGGTGATCGTTGGTTGGCCGCGCACGGCGGTCGGGGTGGTCGGGGCAATGCCCGGTTCCTCTCCAACGCTCGGCGCGCACCGAGCTTCGCCGAACAGGGCGAGTACGGCGAGGAACGATGGGCCGCCCTCGAACTCCGTTTGATGGCCGATGCCGCGCTCGTCGGCTTTCCCAACTCGGGCAAGTCCACCCTGATTGCGTCGGTCAGCGCCGCGAAGCCGAAGATCGCCAACTACCCGTTCACCACACTCGTACCGAACCTCGGCGTCGTCCGATTCCAAGATCACGAGTTTGTGGTTGCGGATATTCCTGGGTTGATCGAAGGGGCCGCCGAAGGGCGCGGGCTGGGGCACCGGTTTCTTCGCCACGTGGAGCGCACTCGGGTGCTGGTGGTGCTGATCGATCTGGCACCGATGGATGAACGCAGTCCCGAGGACCAGGAACGGATCCTGCTCGATGAACTTCGCCGTTATCGGCCAGAGTTGTTGGAGCGCCCACGGATCATCATCGGGACGAAGTCCGACGTGGCGCAGTTCGACTTCGATGGTCTCACCATCTCCGCGGTGACCCATCAAGGCCTCGACGAGCTGCTCGGTCAGCTCGGTACCTTGATCGATGGTGCACGCGGAACCGAACCAGTGGCCGAGACCTACGTCGTGCACCGGCCGATCGAAGAGGGATTCGAAGTCAGCCGCGATTCCGACGGCGCGTTCCGTATCAGCGGTCGTTCCGCGGAGCGGGTGGTCGCGATGGCCGACCTCACGAACGTCGAGGCGCTCGAGTACATCCACCATCGGTTCCGCACTATGGGGGTGGAGCGCGCACTGGCCCGGGCTGGCGCCAGCGAAGGCGACCTCGTACGGATCGGAACTGTCGAACTCGAATACATCGAAGGTATGTGATGCGCGCGGTGGTCAAGATCGGCACTTCGTCGATCACGAACGCGGTGGGTGAGCTCGACGAGATTGCCCTCGGCAAACTCTGCGAAGAGGTTGTGGCCGCTCGGCTCGACGGTCACACGATCACGGTGGTGTGTTCCGGCGCGATTGCAGCGGGAATGCCGGCGCTCGGGTTGAGCCGTCGGCCCATCGACATTGGCACGCTGCAGGCCATCGCCGCGGTCGGGCAACCTCGACTCATGGAGCGGATCAACGCCCGGTTTGCCGAACACAACGTGGTCGCCGGACAGGTGCTGCTGACCCCGTACGACTTCCTCCATCGCGCTCAGTATCTCCACGCCCGCGAGACGCTGGCGAAGTTGCTCGACCTGGGCGTGGTCCCGATCGTCAACGAAAATGACACCGTCGCCGACGACGAGGTGCGGTTTGGCGACAACGATCGGATCGCGGCGTTGGTCGCGAACCTGATCGACGCCGACGTGCTCGTCATGCTCACGGACACGGAAGGTCTCTTCACCGCCGATCCGCGTATCGATGCGGACGCGTCGCTGATCGAGGAGATCACGGCGGTCGACGAAGCGTTCGACGCCATGGTGGGCGGCGCCGGCTCCGCTCGCGGGAGCGGGGGAATGGCCACCAAGCTTTCGGCCGCACGGATCGCCTCGTGGTCAGGTGTGCGCGCGGTGATCGCTGCGGCTGACGCCCCGGGGGTGATGGGCGACGCCATCGCCGGGCGGTCGGTCGGTACGGTCATCCAACCACACGCTGAACGGCTCGCCGGTCGCAAGCTATGGATCGCGTTCGCGATTGGTGCCTCCGGGCGAGTGGTCGTGGATGCTGGGGCTCGCACCGCGCTCATGACTCAGGGCCGATCGTTGCTTGCAGCGGGTGTTCGTGCCGTGGTCGGTAACTTCGGTGCGGAGAGTGCCGTCGAGGTAGTGGACGAGGACGGCTTGGTCTTCGCCAAAGGCCTCGTGCGGTCGGACGCGGCCACGTTGCGTTCGATTGCAGGGAAGCGATCGGGCGAGTTGCCGGTGGGGGTTGCGGCCGAAGTGATTCACCGGGATGACCTTGTGGTGCTGCCGGCGGGCTGAGGCGCTCGGGACTCCGAGCGGGCACGCGAAGGAATTCGGGGCAAACCTTGCATTGGGCATGTGGCACCGGTCACACTGATCATGTTGCTCGCCTGCCGGTACGGGGGGAGGGCCCGAATGCTTCGGTACACGGGCCCACGGCAGACGAGGAGACCGGGGCCGTCGGAGAAATCCGGCGGCCCCTCTCTTGGCTTCCACTCGCCTTGTCTTCCGGCGTTTGTCGGTGAGGTGGCGGTATGTGCGCACAATGCGACAAGCGTGGGGTGGCTTCCGCGTTACTCCAAACTTGACCGGTGGGTCGGGCAGTTATGCTCGGTTGGTGGCCCTTTCCGACGCGGTGGTTGAGCTCGGGCGACGGGCGAAAGCGGCATCGCGGGTCTTGGCGACTACGGGGACCGAGGCCAAGAACGAGGCACTGTGTGCGGCGGCGGGCGTCCTTGCAGAGCGAGCCGACGAGATCCTGGCTGCGAATGTGATCGACCTCGAGGCAGCAGAGGCCGGAGGCATGGAACCCGGCCCATTGGACCGGCTGCGCCTCACGAACGCCCGTATCGACGCGATGGCTGCCGGCCTGCGCAACGTCGCCGGCTTGCCCGATCCTGTTGGAGAGATCATCGACGGTTGGGTGCGGCCCAACGGTCTCGAGATCCAACAAGTGCGCGTCCCGCTCGGAGTGGTCGCGATCATCTACGAGAACCGACCCAACGTGACCTCCGACGCGGCTGGACTGTGCCTCAAGTCCGGGAATGCGGCACTGCTGCGCGGGAGTGGCACCGCTTTGCGTTCCAATATCGCGATTGCCGCCGCCCTTCGTTCGGGCTTTGCGGAATCCGGACTCCCCGAGGATGCGCTCATCCTGGTGGAGGATCCGTCGTATGAGGTCGCGATCGAAGTCATGCAGCTCACCGACTTTGTCGACTGCTTGATCCCGCGCGGTGGAGCAGCGTTGATTGCCAGCATCCGCGCCAACGCCACGGTTCCGGTCATCATCGACGGTGACGGGAACTGTCAGATCTACGTGGATGAGTCGGCCGACTTGGATCGAGCCATCGACATCGTTCTGAACGCCAAGACCCAGCGGCCCGGCGTCTGTAACGCGGCCGAGACCTTGCTCGTCCACGAAGCCATCGCCGACGCTTTCTTGCCAAAAGTGTGCGCGGCACTCGAGGCTGAGGGCGTTGCGCTGGTGGGCGACGAGGGAGCGCGGGCACGCGTTGCCGGCATGGGCATCGCGACCGAGGATGATTTCGGCACCGAGTTCCTGGGGCTGAAGATGAGCGTCGGTACGGTGGCGTCCCTCGACGCCGCCATCGCGCATGTCAACCGCTTCAGCAGTGGTCATACCGAAGCGATTTTGACGACTGATCTGGGTGCGGCGCGTCGCTTCACCCACGAGGTCGACGCGGCTGCGGTCGTGGTGAATGCCTCCACGCGCTTTACCGACGGCGAGGAGTTTGGGTTCGGTGCCGAGATCGGTATCTCGACACAGAAGCTTCATGCCAGGGGGCCAATGGGGCTCCGGCAGTTGACGACCGCGAAATACGTGGTCTGGGGAGAGGGACAGGTGAGGGGCTAGTGGCGGAACGATTTTCATCGGTCGACGAGGTGGTCGATCGCCTGCGCGGTGTCGACTATCTGGCCGACACCGGTATTGCGGGTGTGGTGTACCTGGCTGATCGACTGGAGAAGCCGGTCCTCGTCGAGGGTCCCGCAGGAGTGGGCAAGACCGAGCTCGCGAAGGCGGTCGCGGCCATTACCGGCTCTCGATTGATCCGGCTGCAGTGTTACGAAGGCTTGGACGAGTCCAAGGCGCTCTACGAATGGAACTACAAGAAGCAGCTCCTTCGGATTCAAGCCGATCGTGAGCACGAAACCGACTGGGACACCGTCGAGTCCGACATCTTCTCGGACGAGTTCCTGCTCACCCGTCCGCTGCTCGAGGCGATTCGCGCCGAAGAGCCGATTGTGTTGCTGATCGATGAGGTCGACCGCGTGGAGATCGAGACTGAGGCGTTGCTCTTGGAAGTGCTCTCGGACTTCCAAGTTTCGATTCCCGAGCTCGGAACCATCGTGGGGCGGCAACGGCCGATTGTGATTCTCACCTCGAACAACACGCGTGAGCTGTCCGAGGCGTTGAAGCGTCGTTGTTTGTATTTGCACATCGACTATCCGGAACTCGAACGCGAGAAGGAGATCGTGCGCGTTCGGGTGCCGGAGATCGAAGACGAACTGGCGGAGCAGATCGCCCAGGTCGTTCGTTCGATTCGCGGTCTTGACATCAAGAAGGCACCCTCGATCTCGGAGACGATCGATTGGGCGCGCACGCTCCTCTTCCTCGGCCACAAGTCAGTGGATCAGCAGGTGTTGGGCGAAACGCTCCACGTGTTGCTCAAGTATCAAACCGACATCGCCAAGGCCCGCAAGGAACTCGTCGACACCAAACCGGTGATGGGCCGGAGCTGACGTGTGGGAATGCACTTCTCGGCGCTTCAGGACGTCATGACGCGCAATCAAGTGGAAGTGCCGTCCGGCGTCGGTTCCGGGGTCATGCTCGACGTCCTTCAGGGCTTCGTGCATGAGCTTCGCGCGGCGGGTCTTCCCGTTTCGATGACGGAGAACCTCGACGCGATGCGCGGAGTGGAACACATTCCGCTCACCGACCGTGACGCGTTCCGCGAAGTGCTTGCGGCCACGTTGGTGAAGCACTTCCGGCATCGCCGCGCGTTCGACACGGTGTTCGACGTCTACTTCGCCTACTACTCCGGTGGGATCGGCGAGGGTGCTGACAGTGGCGAATCGGATCAGACGGGTGAGTCCGAGGAAGCCGGGGGAGTGCCGGGCCAGCAGGGCAGCGGCGGCTCCGGCGAAGGGCTCAGCACCGAGCAACTCGCGGAGATGCTCCTCTCGGCGCTGATGAATGCCGACAAGGACCAGCTGCGTCAACTCGCCGCGATGGCAGTGGCGCGCTTCGCGGGGATGGAACCGGGGCGGCCCGTCGGCGGGACGTACTACCTGTATCGCACCCTTCGTCAGCTCGACTTCGATGGCCTGTCCGAGCGGATGATGGAGCGCAGCGCGGCCCAAGGCACCGGGGCCGAGCCTGAAGACGACCTCGCCTCGCGATTTCAGAAAGAAGAGTTCGAAGCCCGTCTGCGCGAGTTCCGCGAGTTGGTGGAATCCGAGATCCGACGTCAGCTGGTGGCCGACCGCGGCGTCGAGGCAATGGCGCGTACGTTGCGGAAACCCTTGCCGGAAGACGTCGACTTCATGCATGCATCGCGCGAGGAGATGCAGCAACTCCAACGGGCGATCGAACCGCTCACGCGGGCGCTCGCGGCGAGGCTCGCGCAACGACGGCGTCGGCGTAACCGCGGGCAGCTCGACTTCCGCGCCACTGTGCGTCACTCACTCGCCTACGGCGGCGTCCCGGCGGAACCGAAGTTCAAACATCCGCGCCCGTCGAAGCCCGAGATCATGGTGGTCGCCGACATTTCGGGTTCGGTGGCGAGCTTCGCCCGATTCACGCTCCAGTTCGTGTACGCGATGGCGGGCCAGTTCTCCAAGGTGCGCTCGTGGGTCTTCATCGACGGTATCGACGAAGTCACGCGCTTCTTCGAAGAGTCGAAGGAACTCACCGAAGCGGTGCACCGAGTCAACACCGAAGCCGATGTCGTGTGGGTCGACGGCCACTCCGACTACGGCCACGCCATCGAGGTCTTTCACCAACGCCATCTGCACGAGGTCACATCGAAGACGGCGATCATCTTTCTCGGTGATGCGCGCAATAACTACCACGCAACGCAGGCGTGGGTCCTCAAAGAACTCCGGGAAAAAGCACGTCGTGTCTACTGGTTGAACCCCGAACCGCGCGGATATTGGGACACCGGCGACTCCGTCGTTTCCGAGTACGGCGTCCACTGCGATGGCGTGTACGAGTGTCGTAATCTTCGCCAACTCGAACGCTTTGTTGCCGCAGTGATCGAGCTCTAGACCCGCGCTGGGTCAGGTCTTCTCAGTCCGATCCAACCGTCCGATCGAACCGTCCGATTCAACCCGAGTGGTGATCCCAGAGGCGGTCGGCGATCGTGCAGTACGCCTCGATGATGGCCTGTTCGCCGGCGCTCAGCGCGTGATCGCGTGCCAGATGGAGCGTCACACCTCGCGTGCCGAGCGGGGTTTGGGAACACCCGGCCGTGTCCGAGCCGCTTGGTTCCTCTGATGGGGCACCGGGAGAAGCGGCTCGCAGGTTGGGACCGATGACGACGCCCCAATCGGCGCGGACTGCGTTGGCGGTTGCGATGACGAGCTGCTCAGCGAGGGTGGCGATGCTGGGTGTGCCGCACAACGCGGCCGCGCTCTGGAGCGCGTCGAGCCGGGGCTCCGGAAACGCGTCGAGTACCACCACGGATTCGGTGATCGTCCCGTCCACTTCGGCAATTTCTCGGGTGAGTGCGGGGATCAGGTTTTCGTCGGGCAGAACGACCGCGAGCTCGTCGAGCGCCGAGCCATCACTGCGATCAAGGACTTCGATCCCGACGATGTCGCCTTTGAGTGCTCCGATGCGCGAAGCCACGAGGCCGAGGGCGCCGGGCCTATCGGGGATTCGAACCCGAACGAGTGCGAGACAGCCGGTCACCAGCTCACACTAGCGACGGAGTTCGTCAGCGCGACGCCCGCGATCGGAGTCCCTCCCGTAGAATCAGTCGGGTGACGCGACTCGGAGTGTACGGAGGGACCTTCGACCCGGTGCACGTCGCTCACCTCGTCGTTGCCACCGAGGTGCAGCACGTCCTCGGGCTCGACGCGGTGTTGCTGGTCCCCGCCGGTGATCCCTGGCAGAAGGCCGGGCGCGTGGTGGCATCGAAAGCGCAACGGCTCGAAATGGTGGCGGCGGCCGTGGACGGTATCGAAGGACTCGAGGCATGCAGTCTCGAAGTGGACCGCGTGGGGCCGTCGGTCACCGCCGATACCCTCGAAGCACTGGCCGAACCAGATCGGGAGCTCTTCCTGGTACTCGGGGCCGACGCGGCCGCCAACATGGGGACCTGGCGCCGGCTGGCGGAGACTCGAGACCTCGCCACCGTGGTTGTTGTCGAGCGCGACGGCGAACACGCGGATCCTCCCGCCGTGGGATGGCGTTTTGTCCACGTCCCGATCCCTCGTCTCGACGTCTCTTCGTCGATGATCCGGGAGCGAGTCGCGGCGGGGAGGCCGATCGACGGGCTCGTGCCCGAGACGGTCGCGCGCTTGATTCGGCAACACCAGATCTACACTGCTGGGCTATGACGGAGCCGCCCGAAGATGGCGTCGCGCCGTCGCTGAGTCGAGCGCAACGTCGCCAACTCCAGAGCCGGTCCGGTCGGAAGCAGGCTCGGCGGGCCGACCCGCCTTCTCCCGAACCTGATCCCGAACCTGATCCCGAGGTGCCGTCAGAACCCACCTTGGAATCGTCCGGAATCGATACTCCTGCCATCGAGGTGGATGCCGCGACCGAACGGGTGACTGACTTGCCCGCGTCTCGCCGTGACCGGCGTCAGATGAGTCGAAGGAAGCGACAACGCCAGGCCGCGTCGCGACGGGCCGTCGACGCGAGCCCCGATGGTGTGCCGGACGCCGTGGCGGGAGCCCAACCCGAGACTGAACGAGCATTGGCTGCGCCCTTGACCGGCGGCCGATCGCCGAGAGGGGGCGGCTCGAGCAGAACTCGCCCGCCCCGAGCGCCGCGCCCGTCGAGTGCGGCGCGCGCACGGTTCTGGAAGCGCACGATGCCGGCGATCGCCTTAATGCTCATGCTCACCGCCGGAGTCGGAGTGGTGCTTCGAGCGCTCGGCGACGAGGACACCTCCAAGGCCGCGGGACCGGACGGCGCCCGAGCGTCCCAGCGGGAGACGGTGCTCATTGTCCATCACCGTCCTATCTTCGGAAACGACTTCATTGCGTTGACCGGCCGCGAAGGGTCGCGGGGGTCGGTGCTATTGATTCCCGGTGCAACACAACTCGATGTCCCGTCGCTTGGAGTTGGAACTCTGAACGAAGTTCCCGTCGATGACAACGGTGCCCGCTTGGCGAACAGCGTGGAGAACGTGCTCGGAGTGAAGGTGAGTCGAACGGTGTTCGTCGACGATGCCGGGTTGACGGCCATCCTGGGGCCCGCGGCGCCGATTGCCATCACGCTCTCGGCTCCGGTCGAGCTGCTCGATCACCCGGTGAAGTATCAGGCGGGTGGTCAAGCGGTTTCGGCAGCCCAAGCTTCGGAGCTGTTGAGCGGTCTCCAGGCGGTGAACGAACTCGACCGGTTGGTCACGGCATCGGCAGTCATGAGCGGCTGGCTGGAACGGCTCCACGACCCTGCGATTGGGAAGGCCACGCTGGCGCTGCAGCCTGACCTGGCACCGTTGGTTGCCACGGCCGCGGCGCCCGAACATCGCCTCGACACCTTGGCCGTGGATTCGATCTCGACCGGTGGGGGGGAGCGATTCGCGGTTCGCGAGGCCGACCTGGCCGACTATACGAAACGCGCATTTCCCCAGGCTCGGCTCGGTGCGGCCGGCGTTCGTCCGCGGGTCGAGATCCTCAACGGAACGGGGGCGTTAGGGGTCGCGCAAGCGGTCGCCGACAAGGTTGTGCCCGCGGGCGGCAAGGTCACCTTGACCGAGAACTTCCCGGGTTTCGGGGTTCCGACCACCCAGGTGGTGTACTACTCGGACCAGTGGCAGTCGGCGGCCCAGCGGCTGTTGAGCGCGATGGGCTGCGGGTCACTGCGAAAAGCAGGGAAAGAAGTTGGAATCGCGGATGTGACCATCTTGGTCGGATCTGATTGTCCGGCCTACGGCCGACCAGGAGATGGCACGTGAACGCGCTCGAGAAGGCAACCACTGCGGCTCGCGCTGCAGCCGAAAAGATCGCCACCGATGTCGTGGTGCTCGACGTCGGCGACATCATCGGGATCACCGAAGCATTTGTGCTCGCGTCGGGTACGAGTACCCGCCAGGTCCGATCGATCTGTGACGAGGTCGAACTCGCACTGAAGATCGAAGCCGATGTTTCGCCTCGCAGCACCGAAGGCCTCGCCGACGCGTCCTGGGTTCTCGTGGACTACGGCGACATCATCGTGCATGTTTTTCTGACCGAGACGCGTGAGTTCTATGACCTGGAGCGGCTGTGGTCCGACGCGCCGCGTATCAACTGGGAACCGGACGAACGCGCCGCGGTCTGAACTGCCGGTCTGAACTGCCGGTCTGAAGACACGACAGAGTCAGGGAATCCACGGGCGCATGTGGACGCCGAGCTCGACGAGTCCTGCCTTGAGTTCCTGAACGCCAACGTTGCGCACCAGGCGTGGCGAATACAGGATCGAACTAATAATGGCCGCCGACGCGCCACCCTCAGTGAGGCCATCGGCGATGTGCGCAACGGTGCCCGCTCCGCCCGACGCGATGACCGGCACGGTGACCGCATCGGCCACTGCTCGGGTGATGGCGAGGTCGTAGCCGTTCGCGCGGCCGTCGCCGTCGATGCTGTTGACGACGATCTCGCCGGCACCGAGGTCGGCGCCTTGCTTCACCCACTCGATCGCATCCAACCCGGTGGCTTCACGAGCACCGTCGATGAAGACCTCGTAGCCGCTCGGGATCGCGTCGGTCACGCCGACGTGCTTGACCTGGGTGGAGAGCACGATGCACTGGTTGCCGAAGGCTTCGGCGCCCGCGCGGATGATGTCGGGGCTCCGCACCGCCATCGAATCGACACTGATCTTCTCCGCGCCGGCCTTGAGGACCGCAAACATGTCATCGAGGTTGCGGATACCGCCACCCACGGTGAAGGGGACGAACACGTGCTCCGCGACGGTGCGCACGGTGTCGAGGTCGATTTGGCGACGCTGTGCGCTCGCGGTGATGTCGTAGAACACGATCTCGTCGATCTGGTCGGCGTACAGCTGTGCTGCGAGTTCCGCGGCGGGCGCGACGTCGATGTTGTCTTGGAAGTTCTGGGCCTTGGTCACGCGACCGTCGATCACATCGAAGCACGCGATCAGCCGTTTCGTCAGCATTCGCCACCGTCCCAGGTGGAGAAGTTGGTGAGGATCCCCAACCCGATCTCGCCGCTCTTCTCGGCGTGAAACTGCGTAGCCGCGATGTTGCCCGCGGCGATCATCGAACAGAACCCAATGCTGTATTCGGTGGTGGCCAAGACCGCATCAGGGTCCGACGGCACCGCGTAGTAGCTGTTGACGAAGTAGCAATAGGGATTCGCGGGGAGGCCGGCGACAAGCGGGTGATTTCGCGTGGCCACGACCTCGTTCCAGCCGATCTGAGGGATGCGATCAGTGGAGGGGAATCGCCGAACGGTTCCGGGAACCCATCCGAGGCAATCGACCGAACCCTCTTCGCTGTGTTCGAAGAGCACCTGCAATCCGATGCAAATGCCGAGGAACGGCACCGCGTCGATCACCACCCGCGCGTGCAGCGCCTCGACGATCGCTGATTCCTCGAGTGATGCGATCGTGGCGGCGGCCGCTCCAACTCCTGGGAGAATGATGCGGTCGACAGTTTCGATTTCCGCTGCCGTACCCACGAGGGTGGCCGCGATGCCTTGCCGGGTGAGCGCGTACAGCACGCTCGGCGCGTTGCCCGCTCGATAGTCGATGACGCCAATCATGAAGGAGACAGTCTACGGAGCCGACCGTCGATCCACGTTGCGCTCGCCTCCGAACGGAACCCTAGGTGGCGGGACGCTTGTGGCGGGGTTGCGGGCCGGATGGGAGGCTTGACGCGGCTTCCGCCTGCTCCACCGCGGCGTCAAGGATCTCCTGGGTGATCTCGGCCCGCACTTGGGCACGGGAACTGGTTGCCGTCATGGGGCATTCTCGACACAATCGAGACAATGAAATGACCTGGATCGAGAGCGTTGATCTTGATCTCCGAGTTGGTGGGCGGTCCGATTGTCCGTCACGGTTCGATGGTGTCTGGCGCCCTGCGCGATGGTGCGCCATTGGCAGCAGAGATCGGTG